>DATKVC010000019.1:0-320946 GCA_035530275.1 Rectinemataceae bacterium
CATGAACATGCCCGTCTCGGTCTGCCACCAGGTATCCATAATTGGGCATTTCCCCTTGCCGATGACGCGATGATACCAGCGCCAGGCCTCGGGGTTGATGGGCTCTCCCACCGAGCCGAGGAGGCGGAGCGAGGAGAGATCCCGGCGGTTCGGCCAGGACTCGCCCCAGCGCATCAAGCCGCGAATGGCCGTCGGCGCGGTGTAAAACACGTTGATGCCATATTTCTCTATCAAGTGCCACCATCGGTCGGGATAGGGGAAAGTCGGTGCCCCCTCGTACATGAAGCTCGTCGCCCCGAGGATGAGGGGCCCGTAGACGATGTAGGAGTGGCCCGTCACCCAGCCGGGATCAGCGGCGCACCACCAGCGATCGTCGTCGCGAAGGTCGAAGACGTATTTGAGGGTGGTCGCGACGCCGACCTGATAGCCTCCATGCGTGTGAATGATGGCCTTGGGCTTGCCCGTCGTGCCGGAGGTATAGAGCATATAGAGAGGATCTTCCGCGTCGAGAATCTCCGTGGGGCACTTGGGGTCGGCGATGGGAAGTCCCATGAGATCGTGCCACCACATGTCGCGGCCCGTCTCCATCGCCACATCCTGCCCCGTCCGTTTGACGACCACGACATGCTCCACGACGGCCGCCCGCTTGAGAGCCTCGTCGGCGATCTTCTTCAATTCGACGATCTTGCCGTTGAGGAAGGCCCCGTCGCAGGTGACGAGGACGCGCGACTCCGAATCCTCGAGGCGGCCGTGGAGGGCCTCGGTCGAAAATCCGCCGTAGACCACGGAGTGGACAGCCCCGATCTTGGCCACGGCAAGCATCGCGATGGGGAGCTCGGGGACTCGCCCCATGTAGATGGTGACGCGATCACCCTTGCGCACGCCGAGGGCCTTGAGGACGCTGGCGAACTTGCTCACCTCGCGATTGAGGGCGTGATAGGAATAGGTATGAACGTCGCCCTTCTCGCCTTCCCAGATGAGGGCGAGTTTGTTGCGGCGGGCTCCTTTGAGATGCCGATCGATGGCATTGTAAACGATATTGGTCTTGGCGCCGACGAACCACTTGAAAAAGGGTTTTTCGCTGTCGTCGAGGACCTTGGTCCAAGGCGCCTGCCAGTCGATGAACTCCTTGGCGCGCTCCTCCCAGAAGCCCACGAAGTCGCGGTCGGCCTGTTCGGCCACGGCCTTCCAGTCCTTGATCTGGGCCTGCGCCAGAACCTCCTCGGAGGCCTCGTACCAATCGCCATTGTGTCCGTTCGCGATCTCGCCCATCAGCCGCTCCTTGTCGATCCGTCGTGGCCGGAGAAGAGGCACTGTCGACGAATGCACGCCGACGCGAAATCCGACCCGTGTCGCGAAGAATAAACAGGGTCGATGAGGAGGTCAAGCGATCATTTAGCAATTATTATGTATTTATTTATAGAGATTTTGAGAGCGAATGCCCATTACAATACGAGGCCGTGAGAGATGAAAGCTGGACAAGTCTGGTTCAGCGAAGGGGTGAGGGCGCGGAGAGCCACTCATAGGCAGAAGGGAAACGTTTCGACCATGCGCCTTCGTTGTGCGGCGCTTCAGGATCAAATGCGTAGTCGAGATGCCCGGAAGGAATTCCTGCCGCGATCAAGGCGTCATACATGGACTTGGAATCATCCACCATGCTTACGCTCTCGCTCATGATATCCCCCTCCCTCCCTCCAACATCAAGATAGATAGTCAGGTCCTTGGAGATGCCCTTCTCCCTGACGAGGCGCAACATCTCATGGTCTCCGAAAAAGAAAGCGGATGACATGCAGAGCGCCCGTGAAAAGGTCTCGGGATGAGACCAAACCGCGTAGAGACTGATGAGGCCGCCCATCGAACTCCCACCTATCCAGCTATGATCGCGATCCGCGAGGGTCCGGTAGTTCGCATCGATCCAGGGCTTGAGATCGTGAACGATCGAATCGACATAGCGGTCACCCCGAGGCGAAGGCGAATAGCGGTCCTTGAAGGGCGAGTACTCATTGAGCCTCTCCGCGCCTCCATTGTCGATGCCGACCACGATGGCGGCGAGGGGAACCCCATCGCCCGAATCACGAGCGGCCTTGGCGGCAAGGCTTTCGTCGACCTTCCACTCGCCGGCAAAGGAGGTCGATGCGTCAAAGAGATTCTGCCCGTCATGCATATACAGGACGGGGTAGCGCCGATTTTCCGAGGAGTAGTCCGGAGGCAACCAGATCCTGATCGTGCGCTTGACGCCCAATTGCGCGAGATCGAAATCGGGAATGATCCTCAGCGTGCCCACTACCGAAGAAAGCCGGCCGGCTCCTTCAGTCTGATCCCTCCACGAGCCCACTACGATATCCACCCTCGCCTCCCCTCCCGAAGCCGGAACCGAGAAATGCCTGTTGGAGACTTCGGTTCCGCCTGGCCCCTTCTCGACAGTATCCCAGCTCCCCCGCGTGATTTTGTATTCGAGCGCAAATCCTGCCTCGAGGGCAAAGCTGCCGCTCCAGATTCCTTGGCCGCTCTTCGTCAGCGCAAACCGCGGATCGCCGGCTTTCCAGTCGCCCGCGTTCGACGCGAGGTAGAGCCTCGCGTCGGCTGGAGTCGTGCTCGGCGCGGTGACGACGAAAGTGACGCGAACCTGTGGCGGCCCTCCCTGGACACGAGCGGGTGCGCGAGCGGGCAAACCCGCGCAGGCCGTAACGAAAATCGCCGTTAGGGACGCCGCAAGAATCGCGGCAGCGATCGGCGATGAACCAGACTGGGACACCAAAAGCCTCCACTTCAACCAGTCGAGCGACTGTGCGAATGAACATCGATCGTATGCCGCTTTTTTATCGAAGGCAATCGAAACATCGATCTACCATGTTCACACGCTTGCGCGAGTCATCGGGATAGGTATAATGCCGAATGCTTTTGCGACCAGGCTTGTCCGTAGGTCTGTTCCTTGCCGTAGCAATACTTTCCTCATGCGCCTTGCCTCTGGGCACGAGACTGCAGGGCCAGAACTCGAATCCCGTTTTTGCCCACGCAATCGCGCCGGACCCCGCGGCGAGCCTCCCCAGCGTGGACGGTTGGGAGCGCAAGAACACGACGCTCTACCAGCTCTGGGTAAGCTCCTTCAAAGATAGCGATGGCGACGGGATAGGCGACCTCGCCGGCATCACGGCCGAAATTCAGGCAGGCTATTTCACCGACCTCGGCGTCAATGCCATCTGGCTTTCGCCCATCTTCAAGGCGGCGAGCCTATCGTCCAATTCGGGGAACAAGCACGGATACGATACCATCGATTACACGATGGTCGCTCCCATCTATGGCGACAACGCGAAGCTCAAAACCCTCATCGAAACGGCACACGACAAAGGCATCAGGGTCATTTTCGATTTCGTTCCCAATCACACGTCCAGCGCCAATCCCTGGTTTTCAGATCTCACCAAGAAGGACTGGTACGTCAGGCGCGACAGCAAACCCTCGGGATGGACCGGTTTCGATTCCTATTCAGACTGGTACGGCACGGGTCCCTACTATTACGGAGTCTTCGGGTCGACGATGCCCGACCTCAACTACCGCGACACTGATGTAAGCACTACGATGACCAACGTCGCCATCGATTGGCTCAACTTCGGCTTCGACGGCATGAGGGTCGATGCGGTCAAATATCTCTTCGAGGGATCGAGCGATACGCAATGGAAGGACCAGCCGGAGACCTATGCCTGGTTCGAGGACCTGCGATCGAAGGTCATCGACGCCTACCCCGGTTACGCCAAGTTCATGGTGGCGGAGGATTGGGATCCCAGCATGGCGAACGTGGAGAGCTATCTCGAAAATGGCGGGCGCAAGGGCTTCAACATGTGCCTCGACTTCATCTGGCCCTACGCATTGGTCCAAAACCTCGATGGGAGCGGCGCGGGAGTCCCTACGCTACTCCATCACCTCGTGGATGACAACAACGCCCTGCCCCAAGGATCGAGCTTCGGCGTCTTCGAATCGAACCACGACAACGTCGTCTCGCGGCCAGCCATCGCCTTCGGCGGCGACGGCGACAAAATCTATCTCGCTGCCGCTCTTTCCATCCTCGGGAAGGGCACGCCCATCGTCTACTACGGCAACGAGATCGGCATGACAGGTTCGTCGGGCAGCGACAGCAACCTCCGCCAGCCTTTCGACTGGAGCGCTGAAGCAAGCGAAAGCGCCGATGCCGATTCTCTCTGGTCCTGGAACGCCGATCTTCTCAAACTGCGCTCAGGCTACGCGGCCTGGAACGATCCGTCGATCGTGGCGACAAGCTCGAGCGCAACCGGCGTTCTCGCCTTCGAGATAACCGGGAGCTCCGGCAAACAGGCGGTGGTCGTCGCCAATACCTCGTCGAGCGCCATCACTTCGCCCTTTACGGTGCAACTTTCGAACAGCGCGACGACTGAAACCGCGCTGATCGGAGACGGAACGGGGAGCTCTATTAATGGCGCCTCGCTCAGCGTCGCCACCCTTCCCGCCTATACGACCCGTGTTTACGCTCTCGACGACCCAGGCGCAACGCCAATCCGAGCGAGCGACGAGAACTACTCCGGGTACGCGTCGGTTCTGCCACCTTTACCTCAGCTCTACCTTCGCGGAAGTTTCAACGGCTGGGCAGCAGGAATAACTCTCAATAGCCAAGGGAATGGCTTGTACTCGGCAAGCTACAGTCTCCCCACCGCGGGGGCAGTGCTATTCAAATATGGATCAGCGGACTGGTCGACGGCCCTCGGCTTTAGCAACATGATATACGATCCGACCAGGACAGGAGCCCTCGGGGCGGCTTGTGTCCAATCAGACAATACGAATTATGACAATATCGAATTTACGCCGCCTTCCGCGGCCAGCTACCAATTCTGGCTCGACACGACGCAAAACCCCTATCGCTATTGGATCCAGTAGTAGATGGCGACGAACTCAGGCACGTAGACAGCCTCTCGAGCCGCGTCTCCACTAAAGTTTTGCTGATCTTTAGCTCGATGTTTACATCTTAATATTTTGACAGAAATGCCACTTATGATTATTATATCAGACGTTATGCCCAAAAAACTCCCTGTCCTGCTTCCAAGCGTACAGCGTACCCTCGAAGCGCTCGGCGAGAATATCCGCCTGGCCCGACTCCGGCGTGATCTCAGCGCCGAGATGGTCGCCGAGCGGGCCGGCATCAGCCGACAGACCCTGAGCGCCCTCGAAAACGGCTCGGGCTCGGTCTCGATGGCTACCTGGATCCAAGTCTTGTTCGTGCTGGGGCTCGAAAAGGACCTCGAGGCCGTTGCGCGGGATGACGAGCTTGGACGCGCCCTGCAGGATGCCAAGCTTCCTAGTCGGCGGCGTGCCCGAAAATCGCCGCAGAAGTACGAAGAATGAGCGAAGTTGGGCGCAGCATCGAGGTGCATGCCGATTGGATCGGCCTTGAGTCCGCTACTCGCCTCGGGACGCTGTCCGTCCAGGCGCCCCGCGGCAAGGAAGTATTCTCCTTCGAGTACGACGCGACCTGGCTTCGCCGCGATGACAATCGGATTCTCGATCCCGATCTGCGATTCTACAAAGGCCCTCAGTATGCCGGATCGGGGAAACCCAATTTCGGCCTGTTCCTGGATTCTTCCCCCGATCGCTGGGGGCGCGTCCTCATGCGGCGGCGCGAGGCCATCATGGCGAGGAAGGAAGGGCGTACTCCGCGAAGGCTCGGGGAATCGGATTACCTCCTCGGCGTCCACGACAAGAACCGTATGGGAGCCCTGCGCTTCAAGGTGCCGGGCAGCGAGGCCTATCAGAGCTCGGATACGGCCATGGCGGCCCCACCCTGGTCGACGTTGCGCGATCTCGAATACGCGAGCTTCCTTGCGGAGCATGAAGAGGACGACGACAAGCTCGATCCCTGGCTCGCAATGCTGATCGCGCCCGGCTCCTCGCTCGGAGGCGCGCGGCCCAAGGCAAGCGTGATAGACGAGAAGGGCGAGCTCTGGATCGCCAAGTTCCCGGGCAAGGACGATGAACGCGACTGGGGCGCCTGGGAGATGCTTGTCGCCGACCTCGCCCGTGCGGCGGGCATCGAGATGAGCGAATGCAGGGTCGACTCCTTCTCGAAGCGAGGCTCCACCTTCATGACGAAGCGCTTCGATCGCCAAGGAGAGGGACGCATCCATTTTGCCTCCGCCATGACCTTGCTCGGTCGTAGGGACGGCGATACTGCAGATACCGGCGCGAGCTACCTCGAACTCGCGGAGTTCATCATGCGCGAAGGCTCACGCCCCGACGCCGACCTGCGGGAGCTCTGGAAACGTATCGTCTTCTCCATCGCCGTCTCCAACACCGACGACCATCTCCGGAATCACGGCTTCCTCCTCGACGCGAAGGGATGGATGCTCTCACCCGCCTACGACATCAACCCCTCGCCGGATTCGGCGGGCCTCTCACTTGCCATCGACGAGCATGACAATTCGTTGGATTTCGGATTGGCCCTATCGGTCGCGCCGTACTTCAGACTCTCGAAGCCCGAGGCGGTCTCGATCACTGAGATTATCCAAGCGGCGGTATCGACGTGGCGTGAGAGGGCCAAGACGCTTGGCATCGCAAGGAACGAGATAGAGCGAATGGGCAGGGCTTTCAAGCATGCTGATTGAAACTTGCGGCACCTATGGTCTTGGCGAACTTATGACGGGGCCGAAATCGACTACATCGAATCGCGGGAGGGCGGACTTTTTACCTATTAATTCAAATCGGGGAAGAAATCGGCTCGCTGCCCCAGCCTCATTTGCAGCTGCCTATCCGGATTCAGCCCTTTCAACTGTGACGAGGGGAAACTGGATCGAGTTCGTTACGAGGGTTTGAGCGAGAGGTCCATTTCAGGTTGTTCGCTCCGGCATATCCTACTCGGAAGTTTGGGAAGCGCCAAATCTCAATGCGCATACTGAATTTTAGTAGACGCGCCTAAAAAAAAGCCCAGAGCTAAGCCCTGGGCGGGTGGAGAATTTTAGAAAACTAATTAAATTATGTCCCGCCGCGGGCTCGGCGGGACAAGAGACTAAATCATGGCGAGGTAACAGTGACAGTAGGAGTACTGTTGGCAGTGAAAGCTGCCGTACTCATGTCGACCGTAATTGTATAAAGCGAACCGCTCGTAGCCGAGAAGGAGATATTGTTGCCACTGATTGGGTACGGAAGGGCGATGCTGCCGGTCCCAACCACGATGCCGTAGGGGCCATTAGCGTAACCGAGCTGTCCCGTCCAGCCGGTATTGGTCGGGAGGATTTGGAACTCCTCGGTTCCTGTCACCGACGCGGCGATTTGCTTTGTAAAGACTCCTGCGGTAGTAGTTGACATGGCAATCGCGCTGGCAGGAGTCCAGCTGCCAAGCTCGGCGTTGCTGCCAACCAAATAGGCATTGGTGAAGGGGGTATACAAAGTCCAGGCAGTAGTGCTCGGAGTCACAAGCGCTACCGAGACCGTGTACGAGCCTGCGCCATAAGCAACGATGGGCGCCGTCGGCGTCACCGTGAGTTTATATGTGGCACCGTTGTCAGGCATGTTGATCAACACAATATTGGACGCGCCGGAGACTGTGAGGTTCATCGGGGTGGTAGCGGAAGTCGTGGTGGCGGAAGAAACGTCGATGGCGCGTGTCGCGTCACTGAGTTGTCCGCTACCCGCAATCCAGCCGTCGAGGTCCGAGTTCAAACCGAAGGTGCCAAGTTTGCTGTCAACATAGACATCCCAGGAGACTACGCCAGTAGCCGAATTCAAGTTCGCAGTCTGGGGGCTGGTTGCGGTCCAGGCGGCGACCGCATTTCCGTCGATCTTGCTAAACTGGTCACCTTTGATCTGGAGTTTCGCTCCGAGCACCGCGGCGGTAACCGCTGCCGAAGCAGTCGTCCCCGCAACAAGCTTCACTGAGGGCGCCGAGGGATTGGAGATGTCGACGGTGACGGTATAGGTCGTGAAGTCCGCATGGAACTGCACATTGTTCGCAGCTTTCCCTGTAGGATCGGCCACCAGAGAGAAAGCGATGCCGTCATTTGCCGCTACTGTAGTAGAAGAGGTCTTGAAAAGATTGTCTGGATCGACGCCAAGAGCTCCCGTTGAGGTCGCCCCAACTAGTACGAACTGATACGTTGTCTTGTACGGCGTACTCACCACATAGGTGAGCTTATTCGTGTTAAGCGGGTCCACAGTGAACTGGTGAAGAGTCCAACCATCCTGGCTTCCCTTGAACTGCCATTTCGACAGGGTAGTCGTGGGTGTCGAGTTTGTCGGGTTGGTGCAGCCCACGAAGCCGATGACGGCAGCGAGGGCGACGAGAGCGACGGCAATTTTCTTCATGCGAGCTCCTCCATCATGCCGCATGCGCGATGCGGCGTACATGCCGGGGGCCGGACCACGGTCCGGCCGGTCCCGGTCATGAGTATGCCGAAGATCAGAACTCCCACTTGATGCCGGCGCGGAAGGCGGCGGCACCCTGTCCCTGGGCGCCGCCGCCGGAGGGGAGGTAGGGATAGGTCATATCGAATGCGTAACTCGTCCGCTCGCTGCTGTCATAGGGATCCATGGCGTAGACGAGCTGGGCGTAGAGCAGGGGACTCAGTGCCGCGGGGAGCGGCGTCTTCCAGGTGAAACCGATGAGGGCGCCAAAGGGGTCAGTTACTGCAGATCCCGTGCGGAAGCCGCCGCCAACCTGAACGCCGAAATCGCCGGCGAGCTGTACCTGGGCGAGGAGGCTATTGAAAAGCGCGGAGCTGGAGCGATTGTCGAGGCCGTACCAGAGGTCGACGCCCTTGACGAGATCCTTGACGAGATCGCCGACGAAAAGATGGGCCTCGGCAACAGGCAAGGAGAAGCTTCCGCCAGAGGTAGTGAGTCCGTAGTCGAAGACGGCGGAAAGGTCGGCAGTCAATGGCCGCCGCGCAGGGACGGAGAAATCGAGGCCGAGACCGGGTGTCGTCGAAAGGGTTGTTTCCTGAACCGCAGCGGCGGCAAGGGGCAGGTTGGCGCTCGCATCGAGGCGGGCGGTCACCCAGTGGCCGATCTTGTACATTCCATTGATGTCCAAAGTTTGCGTCGCGGCCGCGCCGAGTAGGTAGTCGTTGTCCATATAGAGAAGCTGCGCCGCGTAGCCGCGGTACTTGTAGTCGAAGGTCGCCGTCCACATTCCGAAAAAGTCCGAGTAGCCGACCTGGAACTCCGCTCCAAGCTTGTCGGTCAAGGGCAATGCCTGGACGGCAGGCGAGGAATATCCCGAAAGGAGAGCCTGGCCCTTGATGCTGAACTGGTCCGGGAAGTACTGGAGACCGAGGACAACGTTCTGCTTTTGAAGGACCGCGAATATCTGGGTCGGATCGGTGCTGGTGTTCGACTCGGCCTCATACTGCACTTCGCCTTTGAAAAGGTCGGTGCCGGCGGAGGCCCAGGCATAGCCATTGTAGAAGCCGTTGAGTGCCGTGAAGTGATCCACCGTGAGGGCACCGTCGATGCCGACATCCCCCACCTGCCTGAGGCCGGAACCGAGACGGAAGGTCGAGTAGCCGGTGTCTGCGTAGATCGCGGGCATCGTCGTATCAATTGACGAATCGCGTACGGTGTCCCAGAGGATCGAGTGGTGGACGGGGAAGTAGACGTTACCATAGCCGTTCTCGTACGAGACAATCGGAGTCTCGAAACCGAAGCGCAGCTGATTCAGGAGGGGGCGCTTGTTGCCCCCGAGATAGTAGGCGGGATCGAAGAGCATTCCGGAGGCTAGATTTTGGAGGCCGTCGGATATGCCGGTGCCCGAGCCCACGATCGGCTGGGATCCGTCGAACATCTGTACTTCGATGAATCCGGGCATGCCCGGCGTCAAATCACCGGTGTAACGCCACAGCGATTTCGCGACGATGGAGCTCGTGCCGCCGGAGGAGGAGTCGATCGGAAGGGTCGTGTCGCTCTCCACCCAACTGAGGGTGCCGAAGGCGATCTTCTTGCGCACGGGGATGACGAAGGCGGTCCCCGAGCCGGACGCGGCGCCCTGAGATGCGAGCACATCGGCAACGACGATGAGACCGTTGTTACCTCCGAAGCCGTCATCTTTCTTGTCGGGCGCCTTGAAATCGAAGATCCAGGTGCCGTTGTTGTAGAACTTGTACTGGATCTCGTCCGTCATCTTGGCCTTGAGCGTGTATTCCCAAAGGCCGGCCGCGTTCTTCTGCATCGGCTCGCCGGGAACCGTCCAGCCGTCGAAGGATCCGATGACGTTCATCTGAGCTGCGGTATCGTCCTTGTATGAAAAGGTGATCTCGACGTTGGAGGAGTCGAGGGCCTTAATGTGGACCTCCGCGAAGGCTCCCGCGATAGCGAGGAGCATCGCGGTGGCAGTCAGGATTAGTCTCTTGATCATAACCTGCGCTCCTCTCACTTCTCGGCCCACACTGAGCCGTTCAGGTCCTGCAGTGTCCAGGTCAGGCTCGCACCGCTGACCGTCCCCGTAATCGTCACCGGATCGCTGGCGCCCTTCCATATATTGGTGAAATTGACATTGTTGAAGGCGGCTGCCGCTCCCCAAGAGTTATCCAACTGCAGGGTCTGCCAATTCTTTCCGGGATCGATGAAGAGGAATTGGAGAACCGGAGTCTTGATCACGAGGGGGGGATTGAAGGTGTAGGTGAGACTGCCGTTGGTAACCTTGGCGGCATAGGTGGGATCGGCGAAGAGAGTGCCGCTGTCGTGGATCCAGCCATTGCCAGTGTCGTAGGAAAAAATCATCGTCTGTCCCTCGGCGAAGGGGTTGGCCGGGAGACCTGTGACAGTCAACTTCGCGAGGTCCATCTCCGTACCGTTGTGGAGAATGTTGCCGCAGCCACCCAAAGCGAGGGCCGCGAGAAAGGCCAGGGCGAGCATGCCCGCGATTCGGCCCAGTCGTTTGGTGTACTTCATCGCTTCATTCCTCATACTAGAAGTCCCACTTGAGCAGGATGCGTAGCTGGGCCTGCCCGTCCCGCTTCAGGACGCTCGTCCCCACACCAGTGTTGTTGATGATGTAGTCGCTCATGTTGAGGTTGGGGGTCGGATCGTTCGATCCATTGGTGATATCGTAGGGATCCATGTTGTAGACGAAGGCGCCGAAGAGCATGGGATTCTTGAGAGCGGGCGCAGGGAGAATCCAGGATCCCCCCAACGAGAAAGCAAAGTAGTTGTTCTCCGCCTTTACCGTCTGCGGCGCGAATGACCGGGGCAGCTTGAGGCCGAGGCCGAGTTCCGTGCTCACGCTGTTTTCCATGCGGAGAGAGGCAACCATGCTCGTGAAATTCTGGTACTGGTTCGAGTTGTCGTTCGAGAGATAGATATCGGAGCTCTTGACGTTGGGCAGGGGCGAGGTCACCGAGAGCTTGGTGCCCACTTCCTGGAGAATGTAGCGGCTCTGGCTCGCGAGGAAGGTGCCGCCGGCGTCGACCATCATGTCGCCCTTCACATAGGCATTGAAGGTACTTTTTTTGCCGAGCAGGCCGGTCGTGTCGATTTCAGTCCAGGGCTTGGCATAAAGATGGCTGTACACCGTGCTCGTTTCGTTCTTCACGAACTCCAGGTTGGAGTCCATCCCGAGCCTCACGATCGGCGAAATCCTACCCCAACCGTTCAAGAGGACACGCTGCGAGCCCTGGTCGCCCAGGGTGTCGGACTCGCTCGACGCATTGTCGCCGTAGATAGTCGACACGGAGTCGCCGGTATAGCGATAGCCTGCCGTCACGCCATTGTCGCCCACAGAGTAGCTTCCGCGTACTTCGCCGGCAAGGCTGCCCGTCGGGGTGAAGGCGGTGTCGCTGAAGACGTTGACCAATCCCTGGCCGGTGAAGTCGATTCCCGCCACTTTGGTCTTCGCGGCGAAAATGAAGTCCTGCTGAAAAACCTTGTCGAAGATACGGCTGAAGTTGACGGCTTCGGCGGACTTCATGTCGTACTGGAAATCGAGCTTTGTGCCATTCATTGTCCCGTCGATCCATCCGAAAAAGCCGTAGTTGCCGGTAATCATGTTTGGCGCGAAGGTCGCCTCGAGCTTGACCGGACCGACCTGTTGGAGCGCCGGCCCGAGATCAAAACGCATATAGCCGTTGTTGCCGTTCTGATTCATCAGGGTTTCCCATTGGACGGCGGTTCGCTTTATCGGTTTGGCGTAGCCGTAGCCCGATTCCAGCGAGACATACGCCGAGTCGAATCCGAACTTGAGGGAATCGATCCATGGCTGGCCTTGTCCAAGGTAGGAGAGAGGGCTCGTGATCAGCCCCACCAAAGCGGACGTACCGCCTTGGGAGAGATCGGTAGATATCTTTCCCGTCGCGTCCTGTGCCCAGATCGGCATGGTATTGTCCATGCCTTCCATCTCGAACCAACTCATCACGCCGGGAAGGACGGTTCCTCCGATCTTCCAATAGGTCTTTCCCTTGATGAGGACGTTGTCGGTTTCGAGACCTTTCTGCGAATTGTCGACAAGTCCCTGCGTGATGAAGTTCGAAACGACGCCAGCCACGGTGTACATGCCGAAGTTGAGCTTGGCCGGGTTGACCGGCCCAGCGACTCCACCCGCGCCGCCTTTAGGCGCGCTCTGCGCCGTGAGCACATCGGCGACGACGATGAGGCCGTTGTTACCGCCAAATCCATCGTCCTTCTTGTCGGGAGCCTTGAAGTCGAAGATCCAGGTGCCGTTGTTGTAGAACTTGTACTGGATCTCGTCGGTCATCTTGGCCTTAAGGGTGTATTCCCACAGGCCGGCCGCGTTTTTCGTCATGGCCTCGCCAGGGACGGTCCAGCCGTCGAAGGAGCCGATGACGTTCATCTGGGACGCGGTATCATCTTTATAGGTAAAGGTGATTTCCACGTTGGTTCCGTCCACGTTCTTGATGTGGACGTCGGCGATGGTCGTCCCGAGCGCGAGCAGCGCGAGGGCCATCGTTGCCACGAGCCTCTTGATCACATATTCCTCCTGCGAGAAATCTACAATTTGTAAAAAGCCTTCCCTTTTCCGAATTCTGAGATATTCGCAGACGGTCTATGGGATGGCCTGCAACACAACCATATTTCTTGCCCCGCCCTCTCCTGTCGCCATGCCAATTTCTTGTCTGGCAAGGCTCCGCGTCGAAATTATCAGTCGTCAAGCAATTCGATCCATGATGATCGAATTGTTAACCGGTTTACAGATTTTGCATTCTTAACCCGAATTCGGCGTTTGTCAAACGTTAATTTACCGGTTTACATGAACGTCTGCCCGTTGTATTACTCCCCATTGACGAGGATGGAAGGGCTCTTTGGTCTGCCAGCCACCTCGCAGGGGTTCTTGCCGCTTTAGGGACAGGATTCATGTCGAGCCCGCACCGCGGGCAGGTGGAGGTAATCAATGAAAAGGAAGTTCCAGGGTCGATCGCGTCTTTTGCAAGGCGCCTTGATCGCCTTCCTCGTTCTAGCGCTTTCGGTCATCGGGTCTTGCGCCGGCTCTCCGGCAGTACAGGATTCCCAGCAGGCCGCTCCCGCCTACATCACGGCGGCGCCCGGACAGATCGAGAACATGGGCAATCCGCTTATGGCGAAGGTCTCGGCTGCCCACGACGCGCTCAAACCTGGCCCCGATGATGTGGTCATCTACTACTACAGGGCCGACGGCAACTATTCGCAGTGGGGCTTTTGGCTCTGGGCCATTCCCGGAGGCGATGGATCGGCCACCTGGGACAAATCGAAGAATCTCGGCGTCTCGAACGGGGTCGGCTATCTGCGCTTCAAGAAGGACGGCTCTGATCTCGGCGTAAAGGCCGTGGGCGCAGACGGGCTTTTCGGACTTATCCCGCGCAAGCTCTCGGGATGGGAAAAGGACGGCGACAACGACCGAATCCTCAACGCGAAGGTGTCGAACGAATGGGTCGTCTTCTCCGGCGATCAGAAAACCTATGTCTACGGTCCCTACGTTCCGACCATCGATTCGGCCCGGCTGAGTTCGCAGAGGGAGGTGGTGCTCGATCTTTCCGGACGCTTTGGCTTGCCTACGAGCCCGGGCTCGGGCGGCTTCGTGGTCGAAAGGGCCGACGGCTCGGGGGCGATTCCCGTCGTCGACGCGGTCAACAACAACGATCCGACAACCCGCGCGGACAATTATTCGCGCAAGGTCCTCCTGACCCTGGGTTCCGACGCGCCGTTGGACGCGCCTCTTGTGGTAAAGAACCCCTCCTTCCTCGCGCCGACCGCCATCGAGGCATCGGGTCTTGTGGCGAGTCTCGCTGATTCGACCCAACCGCCCGCCGACCTAGAGCTCGGCGCCGTCTATGACGCTCCCTCCAAGTCGGTTAGCTTCAGGCTCTGGAGCCCCTTCGCAAGCCGCGTCGTCGCGCGCATCTACGACGCGAGCGAGGCGAAGACGCCGATCGCCTCGGTCGAGTTGACGAAACAAGCATCCACGGGTGTCTGGAGCGCCAGCTACGGCGACAGGGATCCCGCGGGAATGTTCTACGAATACTCCCTATTCTTCGGCAGCCAGGAGCGCGTCGCCCTCGACCCCTATGCGAAGGGCATGGACGTCTTCCGCGGCTCGGGCTCGGGCCGCGGCGCTATCATCGACCCGGCCAAGGCCCTACCCCCGGGCGGCTGGGAAGGCTTCGAGAACGTAAAGGAAGGGACGCGCAAGGACGCCATCGTCTACGAGCTCTCGGTGCGCGACTTCACCATAGCCCCCGGTTCCGGCGTCAAGGCGCGGCCGGGTTCCTATCTCGCCTTCATCGAGAAGATTCCCTACCTCAAAAAGCTCGGCGTTAACTATGTGCAGCTCATGCCGGTTCTCGCCTTCTACAACAATGACGAGACGAAGACGGCCTACGAGAACTCGGGAACCTCGAGCGGAAACAATTACAATTGGGGCTATGATCCTCACAACTATTTCACTCCGGAGGGATGGTACGCGAGCGATCCCGCCAATCCCTACGCGCGCATCGTCGAGCTCAAGACCCTCATCAGGGAGCTTCACCGCGCGGGCATCGGGGTTCTCCTCGACGTCGTCTACAACCACACGGCCAATCCCTCGGTCCTCGAGGACGTGGTTCCCGGCTACTACTACCGACGCGACGCCAAGGGCGCCTTCCGCTCGGATTCCGGCTGCGGCAACGATGTCGCGACCGAGCACCCCATGGCCTCTCGCCTCATTCAAGACTCCCTCAAGTATCTCGTTTCGGAATACAAGGTCGACGGTTTCCGCTTCGATCTCATGGGCCTCATCGACGTGAACACCATCCTCAAGGCCAAGGCCGAAATCAAAAAGATTCCCGGCAAGGAGAACATCCTCTTCCTCGGCGAAGGTTGGAAGATGTTCCACGGCTCCTCGAGCGTCGTCACGATGACCCAGGACTACATGACGAAGACCGACGAGGTCTCGGTATTCAACGACGAGTTCCGCAGCATACTCAAGGGCGGAGGTATGGACGACAAGACCAAGGGCTTCGTCACGGGCAAGCCGACGAACACGGTATTGGTCTTCAACGATCTCGCGGGCAGGCCCCAGCTCAACTACCGGGCGGACGAACCGGGCGACAATCTCAACTACGTGAGCGCCCACGACAATCTCACCCTCCACGACAATATCGCCTTCAACGACGGGCTTTCGGACGCCTATCCCGACGAACGCGCGGAAATCGCCGCCAGGATCAAGCTCGCCGAGTTCCTCGTGCTGACGAGCCAGGGCGCCACCTTCCTCCACGGCGGCGACGAGCTCGGCCGGAGCAAGCCCAAGCTCAACTCGAAGAGCGACGTCATCGGCGACTTCGTGAGCAATTCCTACGACGCCTCGGACAACATCAACCAATTCCCCTGGTCGGTCCAGCCCGAGTATCAGGCCGCGGCGGATTGGATCCGCGGCGTCATCGCGCTCAGGAAAGCCGAGCCCGCCTTCCATATCGGAGCCGCAAAGGACGTGGCGACCGCGATGACGCAGATCGCCAACCCCGACAAGCTTTCGATCGGCTGGAAGATCTCCTGGCGAGGGGTCAATCTCGAACTCTTCGTCAACGCCAACGCTGACGTCCCCGTGGATTTCGATACCGGCGCCCCGCTGGACGGCGCCAAGGTCCTCGTCGATCAGGATCACGCCGATCCGGCCGGTCTCGCCAGCCATGATGGCGTCACCCTGAGCGGCAACACGGTCAGCGTCGACCCGCTCACGGCCGTCGTACTCAAGCTGCCGTGACAAGGGAAGCTTCGATGTTTTCCATGATCAGTTCATTTGTGACGAACTTCGGGGCCGGTCGCCGAGGCCGAGACGCATCGAAGGCGGCTATCAGGGCAAGGCTTTCCGGCCTCGCCCTCGTTTTCGCCTTCCTATTCGCCGGCCAACCCGAGGGGCTCGCGGCGCAAGCGCCTGCGCAAGCGCCTGCGCCCGCCGCCGCGACCTCGTCCCCCCTGCCCTGGTGGAAGACGACGACGGGCCCGGCCTATCAGGTCCTCGTCTACTCTTACGCCGATTCGGACGGCGACGGCTTCGGCGATCTCAAGGGCCTCACCCAGCATTTGGATTGGCTCAACGACGGAAAGCCAGGAGACGGAAAATCGCTCAACGTGTCGGCAGTCTGGCTTTCGCCGATCAACCCCGCGAGCTCCTACCATGGCTACGATGTCCTCGATTACGAGGCCGTGTCGCCCAAGCTCGGGACCATGGCCGATTTCGACGCCTTCGTGGCCGCGGCCCACGCGCGGGGCATCCACGTCATCCTCGACGAGGTCTTCAACCACACCTCGCGCGACAATCCCTGGTTCCAGGCGGCTCTGGCCGATCCCTCCGGGCCCTATGGCGACTTTTATGAATTCAGAAAGCCGGGCCAAGGCTACGGCTCGGGCGGGCTCGGTCGCTTTTATACGACGACGACGCCTTCGGGCGGCACGGCGGAGTATTTTTCCGCCTTCACGGGCGGCATGCCCGATCTCAATTGCGGCAATACCGACGTCGTCAACCGGCTCAAGGACGTGCTGCGATTTTGGCTCGCCCATGGTGTCGATGGATTCCGCTTCGACGCGGCCAAGCACATCTTCGATCCCAACGAGATCGCTCCTGGCGATCCCTCGGTAGCCCTGAACCGCGCGTTCTGGAACGACCTCCGGCGCTACGCGCGCCATATCAAGCCCGATGTCCTCTTCATCGGAGAGGTCCTCACCGACAGCCCGGCCGAGATCGCCGCCTACGCTCCGGCCTTCGATATGCTCTTCGATTTTCCGACAGCGCAACGCACGCTCGCCCTTTCCTCCGAATCGGGAGGTTCGTCCTTCGTGACGACCTGGCTGCGCAACGAGTCCGCCTACGCCAGGGCCTCCGGTTTCACCCTCGCCCCCCTGCTCTCGAATCACGACCAGGACCGAACGATGAGCATCCTCCTCGAGAAGGCCGGAGCCAATGCGATCGCGGGCTGGAGCACTGCCGGCGAGGGTGGTCCCGAAAGCGATGCCCGAAATGCGGCCCTCGCCCGAGCCAAGCTCGACGCGGCGATGTTGATGACGATGCCAGGCCTCCCCTTCGTCTACTACGGCGAGGAGCTCGGCATGACCGGGAGGCGCTACGCCAATGACGATGTGGCTCGCCGCGATGCCTTCCCCTGGACGGCCGACCGGCAGGACCCGCCTACCGTTTCGTGGCAGGCGAAGACAGGCCATCTCGAGGCCGGAGAAAATAAGGCAACACCTTCGGCCGCCGAGCAGGGGTCTGACCCCAATTCCATTCTCGCGACCTATCGCGGCCTTGCCGAGTTGCGAGCGGCAATGCCCGGCATCGACGCTGCCAAACTCTCCCTGCCCAACTGGCCGGGACTCGACGATTCGGATGTCATCTCGTGGACTCTCGGGGCGGGCGACAGGAGCTGGCTTGTCGCGCATGTGACGGGGCCCGTGGCCTTCGCGCCGACACCACCGCCGGGAAAGGCGCTAAAAACACTGTGGACTTCGACGGCCGGTCTCGTCGACCCGGCCGTCGATGCGGCGGCTTCCGCACCTGCCCCAATCCCAGCGCTCGGAAGCGCAGTATTTGAAATTATTAACTAATGCTTAAAAAGGATCGGAGACAATCGTGACTGTTGAGGGAATCGCCGGGCGCTTGCGTTGTAGGAAGGAAGTCGTCGTGACCGCCGTCTTTCGGAAAGTTCAAGCCTGATGCCAGATCGATGCTCATCGCCCAACTCAAGGTCGCCGGCGTCGACCCGGCGAAAAAGATCTGAGAACGCGACGCCGCTTCCCTATCGCGGGGCTTTTTTCGCCTTGAATCTCCCGATATAAACCATGATGGTCCTTACCCCGAGGGCGAGGGCGAAAATGAGCCAGGCGAAAAGGGGGCCTACCCGGGGAAGGACCGAACCCACTATCACCGCCAGGAGGCCCGCACCGGTCGATAGGGCCGCTACGCTGCGCAGCGATACCGCAAAACCCAGACTGCGCCTAACCGAAGGCTCAGATCCCCCTATCTTCAACCTCGAAAGCGAAAGCAGGAAACCGAGGACGAGAGTGAAGAGCCCTGCTTGCAGCAGGGTGAGGAGGCTGGCGCCGAGAATGGCCCCCGGCGCCCCGGCCGAGGCCGAAAGAAAGCCTTTTACGAATATCGTGAAGGCCGTCCTGTCTCGCGAGAGCTCGCGAAGATCGGCTCCGCTGACTCCTTCGAGCACAGACTCGGGAGCATCGAGGAGGCTTTTCGTGTCGCCGTCGCTCGCGGTAATCCGCTCGCGCCCGAAGCGGAGGACCTTGCCCGGAGGGACCCTATTCCAGACTTCGCCTCCATCGAGAATGATGCGCCAGTCTTGAACCGATGACTCCCTGGGCGCGGCCTGATCGGGGATGAAGCGACCACCTTCAATTCGAAAATCCCCGCCCTTCGCGGCCGCTTCAAGAAAGGCCGCGCCAATGCCCGACCAGCGCGATGGATCGGCCATGGCCTTCGCCTCGCGATAGCGCGAGAGCGAAAGAGGGAAGGCCACCATCGCCGCGGCGAGAACGAGGCAAAGCGCCGCTCCTCCCCATCCGAGGCTCTTGCCGCATTCCTCCGCATCGGCGTTGCGAAACCATGACCTCGCGACGAGGGCGGCCCCTCGCGCGAGCCGCCCCCTGCCCTCCATCAACCTTTCTCCGCGCCGGCCGTCATGCCGTAGATGACGAAACGTTGCGTGATAAGGTTGACGGCCATTATGGGAATCGCGAGGATGAGGCCCGCCGCCATGAAATTGAGGGGATTGTAGTACACCGACACGAGTGGATCGGTGAGGCGGTAGAGGAAGATGGCGACCGTCTGATGCTGCATGTCCACGAGCTGATAGGGCAGCATGTAGTCCATCCAGGGAGCCATGAAGGCGTTGAGCGCGATGAAGCCGACGATGGGCAGCGAAAGCGGCAGTATTATCCTGAAGAAGATGGTCAGCCGCGAGGCACCGTCGATCGTGGCCGCCTCGTCGATGGATTTGGGGATGTTCCGCATGAAACCCCTAATTATGTAGATGTTGTACGGCACCGCTCCGGCGAGATAGAAGGTGACGAAATAGAGGGAGTGGTTGAGCCACCCCAAGGCGCGGAAAATCATGAAGATCGCCACCATGCCCATGAAGGAGGGAAACATCTGGAGAAGGAGGAGGCCCAGGAGGATGGGTTTCTTGCCCTTGAAGGCGACGCGCGCGAACACATAGGCGGTCATCGTCGTGAACATGACGACGGTGACCGTATTGAGCAGGGCTATCGCCAAGGATCGCAGGAAGGAGGCCACGAAATCGGGCAAGGGCGCGCCTGTCTGGCTCCGGTAGCTGAAGAGATACTGGTAATGCTCGAGGGAAATTTGACCCGGCTGGGGAATCAGGCTCACGCCTGAAAGCAACTTGCCCTTCGTGAGCGAGGCGACGAGCATCCAGAGAAGAGGTACGAGGACGATCGCCGCTCCAACGATCAGCCAGACATGCATGAAAATCCCCAGCAGCGTCCTACCGATCCCCTTGCCGGCCTTGGTCTTCCGCGCTTTCTTTTTATTGGCCATTTCAGTCGCCCCCTTCTTCGTTGAAGGATTTCGTCTTGACCATGTTGACGACCGCATAGGTTCCGATTAGGGCGAAAATAATTATGGAATACACCGAGGCCACGTTGTACATCTCGAAATCCTTCGTGAAGGAAAGCTTGTAGATCCAGGAGATAAGGATGTCGGTTTGGCCGGGCAGCGCGCTCGATATGATCTTGAGACTGTCCGGCGTCTGCGCCGGGTCCCAGATCGGGCCTCCTCCTGTGAGGAAGAAGATCGAGCCGAAATTGTTGAAATTGAAACTGAAGGTCATGATCAGCGAGGGCACGGTCGCGGCGAGGACCATAGGCAGGGTGATGGATCGAAAACGCTGGAAGCCGGTGGCTCCGTCGATGTCGGCCGCCTCATAGAGATCCTTCGGAATCGTCGAGAGTACCCCGATGATCATCATCATGTGATACGGCGCGCCGTACCAGAGATTTACCAGAATTACGATGGCTTTGGCGAGGGCCCCGTTGTAGATGGGTTGGAACCAGAAGATCGGCACGTCAGCCTTGCCCTCGAGACCGACCGCGTGGAGGAAATTGGTGACTGGTTGCATGAGGCCGCTCGCGAACAGGAATTGGTTCATGAGCCCGTCCTTGTCGAAGACGTTCCGGAACATCATGAGCGCTATGAGCTGCGGCAGGGCCCAGGGGATGACGAGAATAGCCCGCCAGATCTTGCGTCCCTTCACGAGGGGCGATTCGACGATCATCGCGTTGGCGAAGCCGAGGGCATAGACCGTAAACGAGGACATCAGGGCCCAAAAGATAGTCCAGACGAAGATCTTCCCGAAAATGAGGAGCCATCCCGGATCGAGGGCGAGGAAGCGGAAGGTGTCGAAACCGACCCACTTGATGAGATGAAGGCCGAGCTTGACGCGATAATTATAATTGGTAAAAGCGAGGAGAAAGGTGAAAATGAAGGGAATGATGGTGAAAAAGAGGATGGCCAGAAAGGCTGGCGCGGATACGATGTAGGCGAAAAGACTCTGCCATACCCGGCCCGCCCAGGCTCCGAATTTCTCCGCCTCACCGCTCGCGATAATGCGCCGCCGCGTGGAGACGGCATCGACGATTCCGGCTATCCACATCCCGACGAGGAGGACCAGTCCCATGAGGGCGATAAGTCCCTCACCGATGAGGACGACCGAGTTATCGGCCGAAAGCCATGGCGAGATCTTGTTGAAGAGCTCTATGTTGCCACCCGAATAGCTGTCGTCGATAACGAGGGCACCAAGGGTCACGAGCCCCCATATGCCCTTGCTGAAAAAGCCGCCGAAATCCCGAATGGGATAGGCGATTCCCTTCGAATTAGCCGCGTAATCAGGGAAAACGTATTTCTGTCCGAAATACGAGCCGGAAGACGGAGCCGTAGTCGCTTGCTCGGCCCCAGTCGATGGAGCCGCGGGGCTTGGGCTGCCGTAGAGATCGTCGCTCGAAGATGAAGGCGCGGAGGCGGCGGGAGGAGTCGCGGCCGGAGCGGGGCTCCCATAGAGGTCGTCGCTCGACGAGGCCGCCGGACTCGTCGCGGCGGGCTCGGGACTGCCGTAAAGATCGTCGCCAGATGAAGCGGCAGGGGCCGTCGCGGCCGAAGAGGGATTCCCGTATAGATCGTCACTCGAGGAGGCGGCGGGCTGGACAGCTGCCGGTTGGTTCGCCGGCGCCGGGGCAGGCGCATCCACGAATAAATTCGATGGAACCTTGCCTGATCGCAGTTCGATATAGCGACCCCAGTCCGAAGTCGTCCATTCAACGCCTAAGAATAGAAGCGGAATGAGGAACCAGATCAAGGCCTTGAGTCGCTGCTTGTTGGCCAACTGTCCGAGACCCATCACGAAGAAGGAAGCAACGCCGACTCCGATTACCGCTCCATTCCAGACTTTTCCGGCAGCGACCCTGCCCGCTTTGCTTTCCGCCATTCCCCGCACCTCCCGACAATCCTCGAAACGGGCCTCCGCCCTGGGAGGGCCCACGATACGAAACCGGCGCCCCACGGGGAGCGCCGGCCTGGACCGTCAGTTTACTTGTTGTTCGATGTCAGCCACTCACCGGCCAATTTCACCGCTTCGGCCTGTGCCTCGGCGGGACTCTTGTCCCCGTCCCAGACGGACCTGAACAGGAGATTGAGTCCGATGTTGTAGTACACGTCCATGCCCTTTTTCGCCTTGTTGTTCGGAAGGGCGCCGGCGGGTTCGGGATAATTGTATTTGAAGGCGACGCTCATCTCGGCCTTGTTCGGATCGGCGGAGAAATCGGGGCTGATCGGGGAATTGGGAACCAGGCAAGGGATATAGCCCGAGTTGTCAATCATCGCCTGCATGCCTTCCTTCGTATAAAGCATTCTCACGAGTTCCGAAGCCGCGGAGGGGAACTTGGTGAATCCATTGATCACGAAGCCCTTGGCCGTGACGAAGGGGGTGAGCTGCTTGCCCTGCCAGGTGGGGAGGCGGGAGAAATGGATGTCGTAGCCGCCCTTGACCTCCGCGCCGTTGATGTCCATCCAGGAGCCGGCGAGGAAGAAGGGGGCAGTCTGGTTGTTGAGGGCATCGTCCCAGCGCCAGACCATCGAGGCGCCGGGGGTCTTCGCTCCATTGGCCTCGACGGAGATCTCCGCGTCGCTGGCGGCCTTGATGAAGTCGAGTCCCTTTTCGAATTCGGGCTTTTCGAAGCCGGGTTTGCTGGGGTTTCCTTCCTTGAAGATTTCCCAGCCGCCGGCCGTTAGGCTCGAGTAGGCCGACCAGACCTCGTCGAGGGACATCGGGAAAACGATGTTGACAGGCTTGCCCTGGTAGGTCGGACGATCCGTTTGCCATTTTTTGGCGAGGGCGAAGATCTTCTCCCAGGTATCGTAGGCGTCGGGAAGGCCATCCCTGTTCTTGTCGGTCGTGTCGAGCTTGAGAGCCTCCATCATCGTCTTGTTCCATGCGAAGGACATGCCGTTGTAGGCGGCGGGGATGAACTTGACGATGCCCTTTTTGATATCGGGATTGGTATTCGAATAGAAAGGCTGCATGGCGACTTTGCCAGCGACGTTGCGGAGGATCGGGTCCATCGCGAGGAGGGATTGGGCGCCACGGGCGACTTCACCGTCGATGACCATGACTACGTCGGAGGCCTCGCCCTGTAGCTGGGTGATCTGGTCGATAGCTCCGGCGGAACCCACCATCGTATACTCAAGCGCCCCCTGGGCCTCCGGATGAACCTTGTTCCAGAGCGCGACGATCGCGGCGCCCCATTTGTCGTTATCCACGCCGATCTTCAACTTCGCGCCCGGCTCGAGGTCGAATTGGCGCTTGGCGGCGTCCCACCTGGCTTTGCTCTGACCAAAGGCGCCGGTCGCGATGACGGCGACGGCGAGCAGGACAGTAATGGTTCTTTTCAGCATGCTACCCCCTTGCTTAGCCCGTTAAAACGGTTTACAAGACGTAGAATAGACGTGAAAACCGGTTCCGTCAATGCGGATTTTGAGGCGACCGCCCGGTTTCATTCCAACGCTTCCGCTTTTCGCATCCCTCCCGCCGTGCTATTTTCTATCCGATGCACTCATCCATTGAAACGATACCAGAGGGCGGCGAGGCCGACCTCGTGGGGCTCCCCATGGCTCCCTGGCCGGCCCTCGGCCCCCTCGGCCGATTCCTCAAGTTGCCATCAGGCAAGGGCAGGCTCTTTTACTTCGACAGCGCAGCGGGCAAATCCGAACGGCGAAGCGTCGTGCTTGTTCACGGTCTCGGCGACGAGGGCGACAGTTTTCGCCATCTCTTCCCCCTCCTCTCAGGCGATTTCAGGCTCCTGGCCGTCGACCTGCCGGGTTTCGGGCGATCCGAGGCGGGGGGTGGGACGAGCGTGGGGCTTTGCGTCGAGGCTGTCGCCGCCCTCCTCGAGGCCGAGGGAATCGAAGGGGCTATCGTCGTCGGTTCCTCCCTCGGCGCCGCTATAGCCCAACTTCTCGCGCTTCGCTGTCCCACGCGTGTCGGGGCCCTCCTCCTCGAGGACGGCGGATCCCCGGCTCCGGGGAAGCCCCCCTCGAGTCTTCTCGCGATGGCCCTGCCCCTGGTCGGTCGACGGCGCTACGAGGGATACAAGGGCCATGACGAGGCTGCCGTGCGTTCGCTGTTTCCTTATTATGCCGATTGGGCCGGCCTCCCGAGCGCCGACAGGGAATTCCTTTCGCGCAGGGTGGCGGAGCGGGTGAATTCGGCGACCCAAGAGCGGGCCTACATCTCGCTGCTCAGGAGCGCAATGTTCACGACTATGACGAAGACGAGGGTCTTTTCCGGGCAACTTGCGTCCTGGCGAAAGCCGATGGCTGTGGTCTGGGGCGCGGGAGACATCGTCGTGCCCGAGTCCGCGGGCCGAGCCCTCGCCGGGCAGGTCGGCGGAGCGAGCTTCGACCTCGTCGAAGGTGCAGGCCACCTTCCCCATCAAGAGCGACCGGAGGCGGTCGCCGCGATCATTCGCGATCTCGCCGCGAGGATCGCCGGTTGATCGCGGCCAGAATAGAGGCGCAGGGTATTCCATCGCATCGACGGGGCGCGGTCGAATGGCTCTCCGCTCCATTGTTATTGCTTGCTCTCGCCCTCCTCGCTCCCTTTTCGATTCGCGCCGACCCCAAATCCCAACTTTTCGACAGGACTCGCGATTTCACCGGCAAGGAAGCCTTCGAGGCCTTCGCCGAGGCTTGGCCGGATCGCTTTTCAAAGGTGGAGCAGCTCGATGGCGACTGGGCGGTTCGCCTCGACGACCGCTGGTTTCGTTGGGCCAACGGACGTCTCCTGCCGGTGGAGGTCAAGAACGACAAGGCCTGGGACCCCTGGCCCTTTTACCACTACCCCGTCGAGGTACCGCCGGTGCGCAAGCTCGACCCGGAAGAGCGACGGGCCCTCGACGCCGAACTCGCCAAGCGCGACTCGGCTCCCGATCACAGGGATTCGGCCTTCTTCGATCTCCTCTTCCATGCCCCCAACCACGACGGCGCGTGGGACCGGATGAAAACAATTCTTTTTTTCGGTCATGAGCTCCTGGTGAATCCCGATATTCTCGAGGAAATGGCGGCGATCGAGAGGGAACTCAAGGCCGAGGCGCTTACCGACAGCTCGGTGGCCGATTGGATCGACTCGATAGGCAGCGTCGACGGTTTCGCCTGGCGCAGCATCGCCGGCACGGCGTCGCGGAGCATGCATTCCTACGGCATGGCGATCGACATCGTGCCCGCCAAGTCGCGGGGCCGGGCATGGTACTGGCTCGACGCCCGCAAGTCGGGCCTGCCCTGGTACGAGCTTCCTCGTTCGCAAAGGATTCCCGTGCCCGACAAGGTGGTGAAGGTCTTCGAGCATTTCGGCTTCGTCTGGGGCGGAAAATGGTTCTATTGGGATCTCGTGCATTTCGAATATCGGCCCGACCTCCTCATTCTCAACGGCATGAAGGCCGTGCTCCAGGAGTCGCTTCCGTGAGAAGCAGGTCAGCTCTAGCCGCCCTCCTCGCGATTCTCTTCCTGCCGTTCGTCGGCGCGGCTACGGGTTCCAAGGGCGCGACGCCCAAGGCCGGAGCCCCGCTCAACCTTTCCGACCTCTCGGAACTCTGGGGCCACGGCGTGGAGGCGGCCATCGAATCGGCCTACCGCGACTGCTTCCGCACCTTCGTCATCGACGGCCGCATCGTCACCATCCGCATCCCCTTCGGCGAGAACACCGACCGTTCGGAACTCGCCGGCACGGATCTTTCGGTGAAGGGCGGCGGCAAGGCCGACCCGGCCGAGCTTTGGGAAGGGATAGGCGCCCTCCTCGAGAGCGCTGATTTTCATAATTATGAACAAGCCCTCGACGACGGCAACGAGAAGGTGATCGTCTTCGATCTCTCGAAGCGGAGCTGGGAGGTCAGCCACGACATCTATCTCGTGGCGCGGGCGCGGTCGGGCCTCTATCCCGGGCTGCCGCACAGGCCCGTGGTCCTTTCGACGGGGCAGGGCACGGACACGGGCGCAATCTACGACTATCTTTTCGCCGTCGGGGGACTCGGGCTGGATTGTTCGGGCTTCGTCTGGCACGCGCTCAGCACCGTGGCCAAGGCGGGTGGGGTCGATCTGGCCAAGGCCCTGGGCAAGTACACGGGAGCGCCGACGAGGGCCACCACCTCCCTGTACATCGGCACCTGGTTCTTCACGCCGAACAACAAGGCCTTCGAGCTTGTCGACGACCGCATCTCGAAGCTCAGGCCGGCTGACATCATCGTCTTCCGCGACCAGGAGGGGAAGCCGGTCCACTCGGCCATCATCCAGTCGATAGACAGGAAGAACGGGATCATCCGCTATCTCCAGTCCACCGACGAGGCGCCCCGCGACGTGCGCGGCGTCCACGAGTCCTTCATCGGCTTCGACCCGGCCCACCAGGATGTGAGGCTTTCCGACCTATCCCTTGTCTGGTCGCAGCGACGCGAGGCGGCCTTCGACGGCGAGCCGGCCTCGGCCTTTCCGGACGACGGTTCGCGCTTCCGCGCCTGGATGAACGAGGGCATCTTCGCGGGCACGGGCCGGGGCGGCGGTTTCGTCGTCCGCGTCAAGGCCCTGGCGCCGGCGATCAGGAAGCTCTCGGCCGCGGCTCCGAAGCGATAGGCCGCTGCGGAGAGGGCCGAAGTCCGCCGACCCTAAGTCTCGTCGGCGATCTCCGCGCCTCGCCCCGAGGCCTTTCGCAGCGCGTCATGGATCAAGCTCGCGACGCCGGGGAGGAGGACCACGCCGAGGGGGATCGTGGGACTCCACCAGGTCCCGGCGTCGGCGAGGGCGAGAGCCGAAAAGACGAGGAAGGCCAGGCCCACGAAGATTCCCGCAGCGAGCACGTAGCGTGGACCGAGGAGGGCGAGCATCGAGGCGAGGATGAGTCCCGCGAGGAGGGCCACCGAGAGGATGGAAGGCGGCGAGGCGACGCTCATGAAAGAATCGTAGGTCCCGGCGCGGATGAAGGCGGCCATGTCGCCAGAGGGGTCGACCGGCGGGGCGCCCCTGGCGGGAATGAAGCCTCCCCGCGAGCGATAGGGGGTATCACCAATTATGATGAGCGAGCCCGCGAGGGATTTCGACAGGCCTTCCTTCGCGGCCTGCCAATCGTCGAGGGCCGACTGGACGGCGGCGAAGCCCTTGTCCGCCTTGTCCCTCAGCGAGGCGACGCCGCTTTGGGCCTGGTCGGTGAGCCCAGGGGTCTCGAGCAGGCCGGAGAGGAGTTCGTCCATCCTCCCCCTTTCCTTGAGGGCTTCGGCGGCTGCGCCGAAGAAGGCGGCCTTCGAGGCCTTCCATTCGGCCAGAGGATCGATAAGCGATCCCGTCGCCTGGCTGGGGCCGGCAAGCGGGCTGGGGCCTATGACCGCGCCGGGGCTGGTGCCTGCGTCCAAGCGGGGGCCGGGAATGACGCCCGGGCCGGCGCCGGGATTGCCATCCGCGGCGGCGTTCTGACTCGAGCCCGCCAAAAGGGCATTGCCTTGAGCGGAGGCCAGGCGCCAAAGCTCGGTCGGCGCCTTCCTGTCGACGAGCAAGCCCGCCTTTTCGAGGGCGCCGAGGGCTTCCACCACCCTCGCCTCGGCATCGCGATAGTCCTCGAGAATCGTTAGCGGCAATCGCGGCGGCCAGTTCCCATCGGATCCGATCCTGCCGAGGCTCGCCCGGCCCTGGGCGTCGAGGGGGATGAGGACATCGTTCCGGCTATCGCGGAGGGGGCGGCTCTGCGACCGGGCAGGACCTTGAGGCGGCGAAAAGGCGCGCGCGCCGACCAACCTGATGCCAGAAGCATCGAGGGCGATTCGAGAGGCGCCCAATCGCTTTGCGAGGACGAGGAGGGCCGGATGAAGCACGATCTTCCCATCGTAGACGGCCAGCGGCGTAAAGCGTTCGAGGCCGAAGATCTTCGCGCTCGATGCGGGTAGTTGGTTGCGAAGCGTAAAGCCCGTACCTGCCGCGGCCGTAGATATTTCAGGCGGGGGAATCTCGAGGCCGGCGATTTCGGGCAGTCTCCAATCGCCGGTTAGCGAGTAGCCCGGATCGTTCGACTCGGTCGAGCCCCGGCTTTGCGCCGAGGTCGCCGATGGAGTCGTAAGGGCCGAAGCCGCAAGCCAGGCGCTTTCCGCATCGCTCGGAGCCTCGGGCAGCGGTTTGAGGCCGAGGCCGAACCACAGGTCGTGATGAAGGCCGAATGCCGCTTCCAGCGAGGGCAGTTCCTCGGAGTCGGGCGTGGCGGCGGTCAAAAGCCTGCCGCGAGAAGTCTGAAGAAAGCCCTGCAGGGCCGCGAAGCCCGAGACCGCGTCCACGGCCCGCAAGGAGCCGGAGCGGAGCCCTTGCCAGAAATTGTCGAGATCCTTGCCGATGCCGGTGAATTCGCTGTCGATCGAGCGCCTCAGCCTGGCCAGGCTGTCCACGGGGGTCGAATCGCCCGCGGCCCAGTCGACGGGCAGGTCGACGATGACGCTGCCCGCTCCGAACTCGGCGAATTCGCGGAGGTCGAGGGCGAGTTCACCAGGGTTAAGGACCGTGCCGGGAATCGCGTCCAGTACAAGGATGTCCGTCGGCGCGGGAGGCGGCTTTCTCAGGCCGCCGAGTATCCACCAGGCGGGATCGGATTCCGGCGCGGGGGGGTGGAGGGCGAAGAGGCTCGCCACGGAAACAAGGACAATCGAGAGAAGTATCCTGCGAATGGTCGGGCGCACGGGCAGATAGTAGCCGGAAGCGTGTCGATCGGCAACGGATGCCTTTATGCGACGGCCCTTTTTGCGCGATAATATCAAGGTATGAAACAGGAGGATCCCATGAAACCAGCCCGAGTCATCGCCCTGCTCGCGATGTTCGTCCTCGTTCTTTCCTGCGCCCAGCCGCCCAAGGCGGAGGTGGACGCAGCGCGGTCGGCGATCGCTGCCGCCCAGAGCGACCCGGATGTCATCGCCTATTCGCCCGATGCCCTCCAGCAGGCCAAGGACGCCCTCGCCCGCATGGAGCAGTTTCTCAAGGACCGCAAGTATCCCGAGGCCAAGGCCGCGGCCCTGCAGGCGACGAGCCTGGCCGCTACAGCCCGGCAGGGCGTGGCTGCCGCCAAGCAGCAGGCCCAGAACGACGCGACGGCCCTCATCGCCGACGCGAAGAAGCAGCTCACCGCCCTGCTTCCCACCGTCGCCGCGGCCAAGCGGGCCAAGCCCCGCGGCCTCGATCTCACCGCCCTCGACAACGACCTGAACGCCGCCCGTTCGAAGCTCGCCGACGCAGATTCGGCCCTTTCGGCGGGCCGCTTCATCGACGCCCGCGACGGCGCCTCCACGGTCAAGGCGGCCCTCTCCGACATCGAAAAGCGGATTTCTGACGCAATCCAGGCCGCGCGTAAGAAGAAGTAGTTGTTATCAACCCGGTCCGGCCTCGCCCGGACCGGGCTTTTCGGCCTTTGCCGACCCGCGGCGGTGGATGATGCGGCCGATGGCCGCCACGATGCGCTCGCGGAAGACGAGGCCGAGAATGAAGAGGACCGAGGCCACGACGATTATGGCGATGGCCGCGCGGAAGTCGCCCCGCTGCGTCGCGGCTCCTATCCATGCGCTGCCGAGTATGCCGGGAAACCTGCCCGCCAGGGAAATGGCCAAGAAGGCGCCGAAACGCATTGTGGTGAGTCCGGCGACATAGCAGAGAATGTCCTTGGGAATGCCGGGGATGACGAAGAGCAGGAAAAAGCCCGCAGCGGCCTTCCCTCCCTCGGCCACCTTTTCGAAGTGGTCTACCTTCTCCTCGCCGAAGAGCGAGACGACGAAGGGCCTGCCGAGGATCCGGCCGGCGGCGAAATTCACGAGGGAGCCGAGGCCGATACCAACGATCGAAAGCCCGACGCTCGGCCAGAGGCCGAAAATCCAGCCGCCCGCGACCTGGACGATCTCGCCGGGCACGATGAAGACGATGACCTGGAAGGCCTGAAGCAGGATGAAGGCGAGGGATCCTGCCCAGCCCCAGCCCAAAATCCAACCTCGAAGCGCCTCCCTGTCCCTGATGACGGTCATGATGTCCGCGCGAAAAATCCAGAAAACCGCCAGCATCGCGATGATGAAAAGCGGGAAACCGATGAGGGAAGCGATCTTTTTCGGGGCTTTGTCCGGCATGGCGGAAATCTAACCGCGGCGGGGCGCGGAGGCAAGGTCGGGTACTCGCCCATCTCGACTTTTCCTGTTTTTTTTGCTATTCTTGCGGCAACATGGATAAGTCCCCCTCCACCCAATACAAGGTCGGTCAACGCATCGTCTATCCCAGCCAGGGCGTCGGCCGCATCGACGAGATCCGGGAAAAAAGCTTCAAGGACAGCAAGGTCCTCTACTACATCATCTATCTCGAATTCTCGGATATGACGGTGATGGTGCCGGTGGACAAGGTCGACGGACTCGGCATCCGCGCCATCGTGCCGAAGGCAGAGGCGGAGAAGGCCCTCGCCTTCATCTCCGAGGAATACGCGCCCATTCCCACCGACTGGAAGCTCCGCTACCAGATGAACCTCGACCTCCTCAAAAAGGGATCGGTCCTCGACATCGCCTCGGTGGTCCGATCGCTGTACCACCGCTCGAAGATCAAGGAACTCCCGATACTCGAGCGCAAGCTCTACGATTCGGCCCTCAACATCCTGCAGGACGAGATTTCCTTTTCCCTCGGCAAGCCGAAGGATGAGATCTCCGAACTCATCAGGGCCCGACTGGAAGCCTGACATCTGAATCAGAGCCCCCCGGCCCGCGAAGACCCCCGCTACCTCTCCGAACAGCTCGTCACCTGCATAGGCAACAAGCGGGGCCTTCTCGAATTCATCGGGGAAGGCCTCGCGAGCGTTGAACGGCGTCTCGGCGGGAGGAAGCTCGACATCCTCGACGCCTTCTCCGGCTCCGGCGTCGTGTCGCGGTATTTCAAGCGCTTCGCCCGCAGGCTCGTGGTCAACGATCTCGAGCTCTACGCCGATATCGCCAATCGCTGCTACCTCGCCAACCGGAGCGGCCTCGACATCGAGAGGCTTCGCGCCATTCATACCGACCTCGTCGACAGGCTCGAGGCGGGCGATTGGACGGGGCCAGAAGACGGCTTCATAGCGGAGCTCTACGCGCCGAAGGACGATGAGAGGATCGAAGCTGGTGAAAGGGTTTTCTACACGAGGAGAAACGCCCTCTATATCGACAGGGCTCGGTCGCTGATCGAGGGCATCGAGGCCGCCGACAGACCCTTCTTCCTGGCTCCCCTCCTGTCGGAGGCATCGATCCACGCGAACACCTCCGGCGTCTTCAAAGGCTTTTACAAGGATGCCGCCACGGGAATCGGCCGTTTCGGCGGCGGCGGCGAGGACGCCCTCCAGCGCATCAGGGGAGCCATCGGCCTCCCCTTCCCCCTCTTCAGCAAGTTCGAGTGCGAGGTGGAGACCCTCCGCGGCGATGCGGCCCTGGCAGCCGAGGCGGTGGGGCCGGTCGACCTCGCCTACCTCGATCCGCCCTACAACCAGCACCCCTACGGCTCGAACTACTTCATGCTCAACCTCATCGCCGAATGGCGCCGACCCGCCGCCTTGAGCCGGGTGTCGGGCATTCCCGAAGACTGGCAGCGATCCGACTACAACAGTCGACCGAGGGCCTCCGCCGCCCTCGAAACCATCGTCGCAGCCCTACAGGCCAAATTCGTGCTGGTCTCGTTCAATTCCGAAGGCTTTATCGCCCGGGACGAAATGGAAGCCCTCCTTCGCCGTCACGGCAGGCTCGAAGTGATGGAGAGGGACTACAGCGTCTTCAGGGGAAGCAGGAATCTCGGAGCGCGATCGACGAGGGTGAAAGAGTTCCTCTACCTTCTCGAGAAGTGAGCAGGAATCTGGAGTGACCGAAACACCGCGATGATCCTCTCATAGTTAGGCCCTTCTCTTCTCCCCGGCGATCAGCGCGACGCAGGCTCCGATGACCGCGAAGGCGACCCACTGGAGTGGATCGAAGGACTGCGAGAACACGAAGAGGGAAGCGAGGGCCGGCCAGAGGACCTGGAGGCCGTAGAAGGCGGGTGCGACGCGTTTCATCTCGCCATCCTTATAGGCGAGTTGGACGAAGGCGAAGGAGGCTATCCCCGCCGCGAGATAGAGCCAAAGCCAAGGCGCACCGAGCCAGGCGGCGATCCTCGGCTCGGCCCCGCCGAGGAGTTTGAGGGGAATCAGCATGAAGCCCCCCATCGCCCCGGACAGGGCGCCGATGAAGGCGGCGAGGGCGGGGCCCCTCCACCGCTTGCGAAGAATGGCGGCCGAGGCGGCGAGGACGATGGGCACAAGTATGAAGAGCCAGGCGAAGAGGAGCTCGGGGTCCGCGGCCGAGTCCGGCGTGGCCGAAGCGGCCCCGCCTCGCAGGCCCGCCACGGCGATGGCGCCGAAGAGGACTAGGCTCAACACCAGTTCGCGACGACCGATCTTTTCGCCGAGGAGAAGGGCCGAAAAGAGCGCGGCGAAGGCGACGTTCGAACCCGAGACGCCGGCCACGACGTTGGCCGGTAGCCCCAGAAGCGCCAGGTAATTGAAGGGCGGCGCGAGATTGACGAGGGTGAAGCCGGCGAGCCAGCCGCGCCTCGCGCGCCGGAAGGCGGCGTCGCGGGTCCCTTTGAAGCCCACGAAAAGCACATTCCGTTTCTGCAGGACCATGCCGAGGGACAGGATGGCGCTCGCGGCGAGGGCCGCGGCGAAGGCCGGCGCGACGCCCACTTACTTTCTTCTCGCTTCGCGGCGGATCGAGTCGAAGAGGGCGTCGAAGGGGGACGAGGCGCGATAGAAGACGGCGGGCTGGCCGGGGGGCGCCTCGATCGAAACATTGCCGCCCCGGAAGCGGCGCGAGCTCCACAGGTGGATCCATTCATCGGCGGGGAGGTCGAGGGATACGAAGTCCCCCTGGCTCCCGCTCGCCGCGACAAGGAGGTCGCGACCGTAGAGGTATTGGGAAGCCGTCTTTCTCGGTTCGACCCCATCCTCATAATGAACAAGGGCATGCCTGATGGGGGGCAGGGGCGTATCGCGATACTCCGAGGCCACGGCATTGTGATAGGGCGCGAGGGCCGAGTAGATCGAACTCATCCTCGAAAGGAAGCGGAGTTCCTCATCGGGGCCCAATCCCCCATCGGAATCCTCGCGCGGCGCCTCGAATTCGAGGACGGGGCCGAAGGCAGCGAGTTCGACGGCCCTTCGCTTCGCGAGCCCCGCGCCTTCGGAGCTCGCCCGCCGTCGCGAACCTGCCCTCCAGGCGGAGGAGGCGTCGAGCCAGGCCCAGCCCCCTCCCGACATGCCGTGCACGAGGAGGGCCGTGCTGCGTCGGGGGATCTCGGCGACGTCGGAGACCAAGGCCGGAAGCGAACAGCAGTGCATCGCCTCCTCCATGCCCCAGCCCCGGTCCGAGGAGAGGAGGAAATTCCCGTCCTGGACCGCGGTGCCGCCCGAGCCGCCCCCCTCCCCCAGCGCCGAACGGAGGGCTGCCGAGATGAGGCGCGAGCGCCAGGAAACAACCTCTTCAGGCCTCCGCCCCGTCGCGATTTCGACGGGAAGGGCGAGGAAGGCCCCGTGTTCGATGCGGAGGCCTTCGATGCCCGGGTCGAAGGCGATGGCCGCCGGGACCGGGAGGCTCCCCTCTCCGGTAGTCGCGTCGAGCTCGCGGGCCGCGGCAGCGCCCGGGCGGACTACGGCGAGGGCCCTGATCCCCCTTTTGCGGAGGAGTCCGATCCGCGGGTCGCCTAAAGAAGCCGGGTCGAGGGCATCGTGGTCGAGGAGTCGGACACCCGAAGGCTTGATGCCCGCGGCCGCGAGGCGGTCGAGGAGCTTGCCGAGGGTCGCTGCCGATTCGGAGGTGGCGACGATGGGTCCCTCGCTGCACCAGCGCGGGGGCACGAGGCTTTCTCCCGATCGTCTGCCGAGCCCGATAAGGGTCGAGGCCGCATTCTCGCCGACCCCGACGAGAATCGTGGCCGGAAGCGAGGAGAACTCGAAGCCCAGCCGACCCTTGCTCCGGAAATCGGCCGCCGTCCAGCCGCGGTTGTCGAGACGGTACCAACGGCGAGAGGCGGTGACGAAGGACATCGTGGGCCAGTCGCGGCCGCGATGCGGTCGATGAAAGAGGCCTTCGAGGCCGGCGTGGCCCGCGTCGCAGCACCAGGCTTCGATACGCGAGCGGGAGACATCGATCAGGGCCTCGGAATCCGGGCCTCCCCCGAAAATCGCCTCGTCCGCCCTGCAGGCGAGATCGATGCGCGATCCGGGCGGCGCGTCGTTGGCGAGAAGCTCGATATGGAGGCCCTCGTTCTCGACGGCGATTTCGAGGCCGAGCCTCCCCTCGAAATTGAGGACTATCCGCTCGGGGCTATTCGAAAGGATTTGATAGGCCTTGAGTCGTTTCGAGGGCCGAAAGGATTTGCGGACCCAGCGCCCCCCGCCACGGCCGGGCTCGGCCCACTGGATGGGCGCCGATTCGGATATCTTCAGGCAGGGCGAGGCCGCGGAATGCAGGAGAAGCGGCTCCTCCTTCCAGAAGATGGCGAAACCCTCGCGTTGCGACTCCAGGCGCAGCACGGCGGCGCCTAGTTTTTCCGCGGGCGGAGAAAGCCGATGAAGCTTCCCGTGAGGCCTCCGATGATATGCGTGAAGTGCGAGATGTTGTCGCGCACGGCCAGGGCGCTCCAGACTTCCTTGCCGAGGAAGAGGATGAGGACGAGGAGGAAGGTCATCGGCACCTGCCCCTTCTCGAAGTTCGTGATCGAGGCGAGGAGGATCATCATGAAGACGATGCCGCTCGCGCCGAGGAGGACTGTCGTGGGAAAGAGGAGAACGTTGAGCACGCCGGTCACCAGGGCCGTGACGACCATCATCAGGAGGATCGAGAGGGAGCCGTAGGTCGCCTCGAGTATGGGTCCGAGGAGGAGGATGAAGCTGAAGTTGCCCAGGAAATGGTCGAGGCTCGCGTGGCCGAGGGGATGGGTGAAGAGCTTGATCCAATCTTGGATCTGGTTGGCGTGGAAGGGCGCGGGCGTGGAAAACCAGGCCTGGGTGAGGTTGGGGGCCACGGTCGCCGAAAGGCCAAGGACGATCGCGGAAATTAAGGTGAAAGTGAGGGTGGTCGGGGCGTTGTAGGTCAGCCTCATCGCATTCTTCTCCTTTTCAGAGATCGAGGGCGAGATCGAGGGAAACGGGGCAGTGATCTGAACCCAGCACATCCGCGAGGATACCCGCGGCGGCGCATTTCGGAAGGAAGGCCTCGTCCACGCAATGGTAGTCGAGACGCCAGCCGACATTGCGCTCCCGGGCTCCGGGTACGCGGTAGGTCCACCAGGTATATCTTCCGGGCGAGGGATCGAAGTGTCTGAGCGAATCGGCGAAGCCCTCGCCGACCCAGCGGTCCATCCAGGCCCTCTCTTCGGGGAGGTAGCCGGGATTGCCCACGTTGGCCTCGGGATTGGCGAGGTCGATGGGCTTGTGGGCGATATTGTAGTCTCCGGCGACGACCACGTGCTTGCCGGCCTTGCGGATGGCGTCGGCCCTGGCGAGGACCGCCTCGCAGAAGCGGAGCTTGTAGTCGAGCCTGGCGCCGGCGTCCTGGCTGTTAGGAAAGTAAGCGGAAATGACGAAAAAGTCGCCGTAGTCGGCGATGAGGACCCTGCCCTCGTCGTCGAATTCGTCGACCCCGAGGAACTCGACCTTGCGCGGTTCCCGTTTCGAAAAGAGGGCCACGCCCGAGTAGCCCTTGCGTTTCGCCTGGGCCCAATGGACGCGATACGTTCCGCCCTTCCCGTCGGAGGGAGCGAGGAACTCGGGCTCGAGCTGCTCGGGCCAGGCCTTGGTTTCCTGGAGACAGAGGATGTCGGGGCTCTCCTTCGCGAGCCAATCGAATAGGCCCTTTCGCGCGGCGGCCCTGATGCCGTTGACGTTCCAGGAGACGAGACGGGTCATTGGACCTCCTGTACCGCGAGATCGATGGAAAGCACCAATCGGTAGGACTTGCCTCGATAGGCGGTGAACTTGCGCGTCATGCTGTAATCGCCGAGGCGGCAGAGCACCGTGTGTTCGCCCGGCTCGACCGTAAAGGAAGTCTTCGATCGGTCGAGGCGACTGCCGTCGAGACTGAGAACAGCCGAGTCGGGGGCCTCGACGAAAAGTATGGGCGTCGTATCCTCGAGCTCTATCGACATGTCGAGGACTCGGCCCTGCTCGATCGAAAAGCTCCGCGATTCCTCCCTGTAGACGGTCGAGGCCACATGGAGCGAATGACTGCCGGGCTTGAGGACGAGAAGCCCCGACGGATCGACCTCGCTGCCGTCCACCTGGACGGAAAAATCGCCTTTTTCGACGCCGGCGGGATACTTGAAGCCGACCCTGAGCCCGCCTTCGTCGGTGAAAAGGGGTCTGACCCTCACACTGAACTTCGCGCGCTCGACATCGGGAGTCGAACCCTTCGAGATCGGGATGAGGCGGAAAACGAAGGGAAAGGAGGCGGGGTCGACCACGGTGGGCAGCACGGTGGCGAAGGGACCGTCTTTCAGGTTGTTGTCGCCCCGGGTGGGAATCTGGTAAACCACGCCCGCCCGCCCGGGCAGGACCTGGGTGAGGATCCTGTCGCCCGAATAGCCGTAGTGGTTCTTGTCGGGGACGGGATCGACGTTCTTCCACATTTCCCAGGCTATCGAGCCCGGCATCGCGAGGGCGGCGGCGGGAGATTTCACCTCGATCTCGAAGCCCTGCACGAAATTGAGATCCTTGGACCAGGAAATGCCGACAGCCTCGTTGTAGGCGATGGACACCTGGACGCCCTGGGGGTCCTGGGGAAGGACGATGGAGGCGCCGATGAGGGTCCGGAGATCTTCGGCGCTCGCGCCCCCTCCGGTGAGGGCCGTGCTCATGAGAAGAAGGAAAAGGAGGGGCGCCGAAACGAGGGGCCCGCGCTGCGATTTCATTGGCCTATCCGCGGTACGAGTGTCGCCGGATCCTGGGCTTCCCCGTGATTCCTCACCTCGAAATGGAGATGCGGGCCCGTCGACTCGCCCGTCGATCCCACGCGCCCGATTATCATACCCGAAGTCACTTCGTCGTTCAATCGCACGAAGCGAAGCGAAAGATGGCCGTACACGGTGCTCCATCCGCCCGCGTGCTCGATGATGATATGTTGGCCGAGGACGGGGTCGAAGCCGGAATAGACGACGCGCCCCTCTCGTGCCGCATAGACCTCGGTGCCGTAGGGCGCCGCGAGGTCGACGCCGGGATGATAGCTGAGCCTTCCCGTGATGGGACTGATCCGCTCGCCGAAGCCGCTCGTCAATACGGCCCTCGGCAGGGGAAAGCGGAAAAGTCGACCCAGAAAGAGCGAGCGCTCTTCCTGGGAAAAGCGGGCGCCGGCGAGAAACCACATTTCCGTCGTGCCGAGGACGATACGCTCGGCTCCCGCGAGGTTTCGGTAGGAGAGCAGCATCTCGAGATCGGAGGCGGGCTTGAGGGGGATGAAGATGCCCGGAGCCGAGGGGACGATGAGGACATCCTTTCCGGAAAGGGCGCCGGCCCTGTCGATGCGGTTGATCGTGGCGAGGGTCTCCACCGGAAGGGAGAGCCGGGCGGCGAGGGCGAAAATGTCCGCACCCGCGGGAGGCCGGTAGCGGTAGAGCACGAGGTCAGCGCCCTTGGCCGAAAAACTGCCCGAACGGTAGGAAGCCTCGACCTGGTCCTGCTGCTGGCAAAAAATGGGATCTTCGGGCCCGAGGCTCTTCAGTTCGGGATAAAGAAGACGCCCCTCGCCTTGGAGGAAGGCGGCAGCGATCAGAAGCGCTAGGAAGAGGGGGAATCTCACGAGATGCCCGCCCTGGTCTTCCGCCGCTTTTCACGACGCGAACGCATCACCCGCGCGATGAGAGAGGCGGCGACGACGAATGCCAACAGCGAGGCGACGAGCAGGTTGAAGGTCGGCCGCTGCTTCGTCGCGAGATACCACAGGGGGGTGACCATCGCGAAGGCGGCGATGGCCGAAAGAAGGAGACCGAGACCCAGGGCGGAAGGGCGGGAGATCATGAATGCTCGGTGACCTGCCTTGCCCGAAGCCTGCGCTTGTTGCCGTCCAGGACCGTATCGACAAGGTGCTTGAGATCGGGATCGAGGGCCATCCCGCCCTGCTCGCCGATTTCTATCCGATAGATGCCATCACGAAGCCTGATCGGGCCGGGGCCCGCGGGTTCACCCGGTCCATCTTCTTCTTCCATAGATTCTTCCTCTTCTTCAGATTCGTCCGCGAGGGGCAGAAAACCCTCGACGGGCCGTGAAGCCGCCCAGACCTTGCCGAGATGACCGAAGCTCACGCCCAGGGATCTGAAAGCGTCTTCGGCGGGGAGGAGCTCCGCGGGAAGCTCGTCCTTCGACCGATTTTCGGCATCGAAGCCACCATACTGGTCGGACTCGCCTCCATCAAGGAGAGGGACAGCCGGGGAGCGGGTGTAGCTCTCCGAAAGCGGGAGGGCGGCCCCCGCTTCTTCGGCGATGAGGTCGCCGAGTTGGTCGAGGAGGGAATCCATCTCGGAAAGCGAGGAGAGATCGATCGAAGAGAGATTAAGCTTGATGGCGGGCGTTTCCTCGCCCTTGGAGGCTCCCCTCGCCTCAGGCGAGCCGAGGATTACATCGAGTTCTTCAGGTTCCTCCTGCGGTTTGGAGGAAAGACCTTCGGCGAAATCCACGAGCTCGGACTCGGTGTCGGTTTCGGCCTCGGGCGTGGAAGCCACTTCCGTCGGCTCCTCCTCGATCGCCTCGAGGATACCCTCATCTTCGCCGTGACCTACCTCGACGAGATCGAGGGGACGGGTCTCCGCGCCTCCCAGGTCGAAGAAGGACATGAGTTCGGCGAGGTCGGCCGTGTCCGCCAATTCGAGAATAGCGGATTCGGGAATGACGGGAATGAGATCGTCGGCGATGACCATCGACGAGAAGCCCCGAATAGTTTTTTCTTCCTCGGCAAACTCGAGAACTTCGACATCTTCCTCGGGCTCGACAGGAGGGGCTTCCTCGACAGTTTCGGCCTCTTCGGCGGCCTCCGCTTCCTCGATCTCCTCGACTTCTTCAACAGCCTCCGCCTCCTCGGCTTCCTCGGCTTCCTCGACTTCCTCGACTTCTTCGACTTCTTCGACCTCCTCGGCCTCTTCGACAGCCTCCGCCTCTTCTATTTCCTCCACTTCCTCAAGCGGCTCGGCTTCTTCGATTTCCTCGAGCTCGGACAGGTCTTCGGCCTCGGCCTCGACAGCCACAGCCTCCTTCGGCGGGGTCTTGGGCTTTTGCGGGGGCCGAGGCGTTTGGACTGCGGCGGGGGCCTGGGTCGGAGCGGCGAGAGCGGGGGCAGGGAGGGCGAATGTCGCCTTGCCGAGGGCTTCCTTGATCAGGCGCTCGATTTCCTTGAGGGAGGTCGAGCCGAGCTTGTCCTGGTCGGCGACCCGCCGATCGAGGACGGCGATTATTTCGTCCCAGCTTTTGTCGATGAGGGCGTCGGCCTGGGCCGCCTCTTTGGCCGGGAGTTTGCCGAGGTCGGCCTTGATGCCCTCCCGGAATTCCGAGCGCCTCGATTCGAGGCGGCGTTTGAACCTGGCCAGGTCGCGGTCGACCTTCTCGTCGAAGGAGGCCTCGAGCATGCCGATCTGGTAGCGTTTGATGCGCTCGGCCACGATGGTCGACTTGCTCTGTCTGAGATTGAGGAGGAGAAAGAAAAGGAGATAGACGGTCAAAAAGAAGGCGACGAGGAGGATGACCTTCATCGTCATCGGCAGGGTGAAGGTGGAGGCCGGCACGAGGAGCCCGAGGCGGAATCCGCCGGGAATCGAGGCCGAAAGCAGGGTCCAGGATGAGGCTGAACTGGTCTCTGAAAGGGTCAGGGGAGTCGCCCCGAGGCCCTGGCTCCATGCCTCGGAGACCCGCGCGGCGAGGCTGTCTTCGGAGGCGAGGGGGGCGCGGAAGAGGAGACCCGTGGGGCCGGCGGGGATGACCGAATCGCCCAGTTGCACCAGACCGGCCTTCACGAGGTTGTCGAGGAGGCCCGCGGGCGAAAGATAAAAGACGGCAGTCCCCCTCCGGGCCCCGCTTTCGTCGGCGACGGGCAGGGCATAGAAAAGCCTGCCGCTCGCTTCGTCAACGCGGAAAATGCCTTTGGAGCCTTCGGGAATGTCGAAGCGGGTGAAGGGAAGGTCGTCGGGGTTGCCGTAATCGCGGAAGAGGGTCGAGGCATCGCTCTTCTTGAGCACATCGGCAGGGAAGGTTGAAAAATGCATGCGCTTCCCGTCGAGGTCGATGATCCTGAGGCCGGCGAGACCGGGGGTGTCGGCCTGAAGCTTGCCGAGGGCGTTCGCCCGATCGAAGGAGTCCTGGGCGGAAAGGTTGGGCAGAAAACTTCGCTTGACGGCTCGAGCCTCGAGGGCGGCCGAAAAACGCGAGAAATTGAGGCTGTTCCAGACCTCGGTGGCTTTGGCGATGGAGGCGAGATTGTCGCCATATTGGCGGCTGATCGCGGGGTCGTAAAATCGCGCCTCGAGAAAATTGAAGAGACCGGAGAAGGCCGCGACGGCAAAGGCCGCGAAAAAGAGGACGGCGACGAGGAGGCTAAACGATGCTTTCTGGCCGACAGTCATCTCGTCGTCATTCCCCCTTTCTCAAGTATGCCGCGAAGTCGCTAAAAAGTACGAGGACTATCTATTCTTTATCGGCTTTCGGCGATTGCGGCACGATCGCAAAACGCGGGGGAAGGCCTGGCGGCGATCCGATTCGAGCTTTTTTCGATGCTCTCTCTTGATATACTGGGAAACCCGGTACACCGGCCAGAGGACGAGTATGACAGCTCTTCGCACGGCCTGCGTCGCGAGTCTGCTCGCCATGGCCCTCCTACCCGCATCGCCCCAGCTTCTCGATCCGGGAAGCCGGCTTTCGCGGCTCGAAACGCATTCCTTCGACATTTACTTTCCCGCGAGCCTCGAGCCGGAGGCTAGGCGGCTTTCGGGCATCGCCGAAGGGGTTCTCGACGCCGAGGTCGGCAGGGTCGGCCCCCGCCCCTCGGGGAGGATCCCCGTCCTCCTGGCCGACGCCTTCCGCGAACAGAACGGCTACTTCACCGTCTTCCCCTCGACGCGCATCGTGCTCGAGATAGCCCCCGGCATGGTGGACGACGAGCTTTCGTCGTCGGTCGATCCCCTCAGGGATCTCTTCGCCCACGAGTTGGCCCATGCCCTCTCCCTTTCGACCCGTCCCCCGCTTTTCGAACTGGGAAGGTTTCTCTTCGGCGACCCCGTCGCTCCGGCCTTCTGGCTCGGCCCCCGCCTCCTTGCCGAAGGAACGGCCATCGCGGCCGAAAGTGGAGGCCCGGGCGAGGGCCGGGGGCGGACGGCCGACCCCCTGTCGGCCGCGCCCATTCTCCAGGAGCTCGTCGAAAACCGAAGGCCCGGATTCTGGGAAGCGAGCGGGGCGGGCGGGGCCTGGCCCTTCGGCTCCTCGCCCTACGCCGCCGGCGGCCCCTTCGCCTCATGGCTCGAACAGCGCTACGGCGAGGCAGCCCTGGCTAAGCTCTGGGTCGAAATCAGCCGCTTCCGGCCCCTCGGCAACTTTCTCTTCGTGAAGGGTGCCTTCACGGTGGCCTTTGGTGAGAACCTCGACACTCTGTGGAAGGAGTACCTCGACGCGATGACGCCCAGCGAGCCACTGGTCGTCGGGCCCCACCTCCTCGGCGATACGGCCCCTGGCGCGATCACCGCGATGGCCGCAGGCAGGGGTCTGACCCTCTGGGCCGATGCGGGAGAGGGCGCGGTTTTCGCCCTTGGGGAGGGCGAGACAAAGCCCCGCCGCCTCTTCGACGCCGACGGTCACGTCAACCGACTCGACCTTTCCCCCGACGGGAATTTCCTCCTCCTTTCCACGGTCGTCCTCGACTTGGACGGGCGCTACCGGAATGTCGCGATGGTGTGGGATCTCCAGGCCAAGCACTTCACCGCGAGGAAGGTCTTCGGCATTCGAGAGGCTGCCTGGGCCGGCGAGGCGGGGCCAGAGGGTTCCGGAGACCTCATCGGCATCGCGGCCCGGGGTATCGCCACGGACCTCGTCCGCGCGAAGGGCGACACCCTCGAAACGATTCTGCGCGGCGGCCCGCGCCGGAGTTTCGGCTCACCCGTCGCCCTCGGCGAGGGCTCTTCAGGCGAAGGCGGCATCGCCTTTTCGGTGCGCGAAGAGGGCAAATCCTTCATCGCCAGGACGCTGGATGGAAAGGTGGAAATGCTCGCGCCATCGGTCCCCCTGCAGCGCCTCCGCTTCCTCGGCGGCGGCGGCGAAAGGCTCGTGGCGGCCTATGCCGCGCCTAAAAGCCTCTATCGGCTCGTGATCGTCGAGGCGGCAACTTCTCCGGCGCCGCGAATTCTCTTCCAAAAGACCGAGCTTTCGGGCTCGGTCTTTCGCCCGGCCTTCCGTTCTTCCCCCGGCTCGCCCCCGGCCCTGAGCTATGTTTCAGGCCTCAGCGACGGCCAAAGGCCGGCCGACTACCCCTTCGATGCCAAGGCCCTCGCTCTCGAGACGGCCTCGGCCTCCTGGGTTCCCCTCGATCCGAGTTTCGCCACCGACACGGGCGAGACGACGAGGGCCGCGACTACCGATGCGACGACCGACTCGGGAGCGGCCTTACCCCAGGCCCAGCCGGCCCCTACCCTACCCCTGGCCTTCTCCCTCTATCGCAGCCCCTACCTCTCCTCCGACCTCGCCTCGGCTGGGCTACTTGTCCAGGGAATGGATATCGGCGAAACCCTCGACTGGACGGCCCAGACCGGCTGGAACTGGGAGGTCGGAGGCGTCGACGCAGCTCTCACCGCGAGCCTCGCCCTCCCCCCTTGGAACCTCGCCCTCGGTGCGAATGACGGCTTCGTCGCCGGCCTCGGCGCCGGCAGCTGGTGGAGGAGCTCGAGCGCAAGCCTTTCGCTGTCGCGCTACTTCCCCGGCTTCCCGATCCGGAAAGGCATCGGCGGCTCCCTGACCATCGCCGCGGGAGCCCTCGCCCCGGCAAGCGTCGGCGCCCCTTACGCGAGCGGCTATGTCGTAGAGAGCCTCGGCGGCCGCGCCTCGGTCCTGTTCACCGACAGCCACGAATCGGCCTTCGCTCCCTTCGAGGAGCGGGGCTATCAGGCCGGCCTTTCGGCCGACATGGAAGCGAGCCCCCAAACGAGGGCAGCCTTCGCGGCAGAGGCCCGGCTCGAGGGCTGGCTGCCCTTCGCGGGCCTCCACGCCCGCCTCGACGCCGAGGCTTCGCCGGCCGGACTCCTCATCGGGCCGGGAGGGAGGAGCTATGCCGACGGGAACCCAACGATCCTCGCGGCCACGACGCCGACCTGGAGCCTCTTCGCCGGGAACGGCCTCGCGGGCCCCTGGTACGCGAGGACGGAACTTTCGTTCAGGCCCCTCGACATCGAAATCGGCAGGGGCTTCCGCCCCCTCGGCATCGAGGCAAGGCGGATCATCCTGACCGCCGGAGCAAGGGGAGGCGCCCTCGGCGACTACGGCACGGGAGGTGCGTGGACCTCCGGGCCCCTCCTCCTGGCCTCGACCTACGCGAATCTCGCCTTCGAATTCTCGCCCCTCATCGGCATCTATTCCTCAGTGAGTTTTTCGGCCTCGGTTGAGTTCGAGTGGACCCCCCTCTCGAACCTGGCTGCCACGCCCTGGCGCCTCGCCTTCCTCCTCGGGAGCGGTCACTGATGGACGCACTCGAGAGATTCACCGAAGAGGCGGCCGAAGCCTTCGCCGCCGAGGTCGAGGGCGCCGAGGGCAACGAGGTCTTCGCCGCCGGCCGCCTCGACGCCGAGGGCAAGGTGAGCGAAATCATCGTCGCCGCCCGCGGGCACAAAAGCGCCGTGCCCGCCCTCGACAGCTTCGCCGAACGGGGCCAGGTCGTCATCCACAACCACCCCTCGGGGGAACTCGGCCCCTCAGAGCCCGACCTCGACCTCGCCACGGAATTCGGCTCGCGGGGACTCGGATTCTACATCGTCGACAGCGAATGCCGTCGGGTCTACGTCGTCGCCGAGCCCGTACGCAAACGCTCCCTCGTCGAGCTCGACGCCGAGGAGATCTCGGGCGTCCTCGACGCGGGCGGCAAGCTCGGCAGGCTCATCGAGACCTTCGAACCCCGGGCCAGCCAGGTGCGCCTCGCGAAGGATATCGTAGACGCCTTCAACAAGGGCGAGGTCCTCGCCGCCGAGGCGGGCACGGGCGTCGGAAAATCCTTCGCCTATTTGGTACCATCCTTCGCCTGGGCCCTCCGCAACGAGGAGCGCATCGTCATCTCGACGGCGACCATCAACCTCCAGCGCCAGCTCGTCGACAAGGACATCCCCGTCGTCCAGAGACTGTTCAAGAAGAAGACGAAGGCGGTGCTGGTGAAGGGTCGCGGCAACTATCTTTGCCGCACCCGTCTCCGCGAGGCCCTCGACGAGGAGGGCTTCCTCGCCGACATGGCGGGCGGAGGCGAAAGCCCCCTCAGGCGCATCGCCGCCTGGGCCGAGACGAGCCCGACGGGCGATCGCGCCGACCTCTCCTTTTGGCCCGACGAGTCCAGCTGGTCGCGTGTCGCCTCCGATTCCGACTCCTGCACGGGGCTCCGCTGCCCCGACCGCGAAACCTGCTTCGTCCTCAAGATGAAGCGCGAGGCGGCCGACGCCCAGGTCATCGTCGCCAACCACCACATCCTCTTCTCCGACCTCGCCGCGAGGATGGACGGGGCGGGCTACGAGGGTACCGTCGTCCTCCCCCCCTTCCAGGTCCTCGTCATCGACGAGGCCCACTCGATCGAGGGCAGCGCCACCGACTTCTTCTCCCGCGAACTCACGCGCTTCTCCCTGCAGCGCAGACTCTCTCGGCTCCAGCGCGGAGCCCGCGGCCGCAACTTCGGCCTCGTACCCCGACTCAGGGAATTGCCCGGATTTCCGGCGGGCATCCTCGATCCCCTGCCCGGCGCTATCGCGACGGCCCGGGCGGCGATCAACAACCTCGACGCCAAGGCCCTCGCCCTTTTCACCGATAGGGAAAGACAATTCCGCCTCACCCAGCGCAACGCCCTCGTCCAGGACGCCCTCCTCGAACCCCTGCGCGAAATCGAAGGCTCCTTCCTCGAGGTCGCCGAGATTGTGCGCGACGCCCTCGACGAATCGCCCGAGGGCCTTTCGCAGGAGCGCGTCTTCTTCGAGACCCGCCTCGCCCTCCGCCGCCTCTCGGAGACCGCCGCCACAGCCGCCGCCTTCAAGGACTTCGAGGACAATCCCGACAAGGTCTACTGGGTCGAAAAGGGACGCACCGCCCAGGGCGAGGCCTTCGTCTCCTGCGTCGAAAGCCCCCTCGACATCACCGGCCTCATGGACGAGGCCGTCTTCACGAAGTTCCGATCCGTCGTCTGCACCTCGGCGACCCTCTCCGTCGGCGAGAGCTTCGATTTCTGGAAGAGACGCGTCGGTCTTCGCGATGCGATCCCGTCAACGGACACATCGTCGCGGGACGACGAGGACGATGAGGATCGGGGCCTCGTCAGGCTCCACACCTCCGTCTACCCCTCCCCCTTCCCCTTTCGTACCAATGCCCTCCTGTGCGTCGACGCCGAGGCGCCCCTTCCCGACAATCCGGCGTGGAAGACTTATGTCAACGCGGCCATCGTCGAACTCCTCCGCGCGAGCGAGGGGCGGGCCCTCGTCCTCTTCACGAGCTACGAGACCCTCAAGGCCGCCTACGAGGTGGCGAAGCCCGCGATGGACGCCGTCGGAATCCTCTGCATGCGCCAGGGCGACGACGAGCGGAGCCGCCTCCTCGATGCCTTCAAGACCGACATCTCGAGCGTCCTCTTCGCCACCGACTCCTTCTGGGAGGGCGTCGACGCCCCCGGCGAGACTCTCTCCCTCGTCATCATCACGAAGCTGCCCTTCCGCGTGCCCACCGATCCCGTGCAGCTCGCGCGGAGCGAGGCCTGCGAAAAACGGGGAGGCAACGCCTTCATGGAGATCAGCCTTCCCGAGGCCGTCATCCGCCTGAAGCAGGGCTTCGGCCGCCTCATCCGCCACTCCGATGATCGCGGCGCCGTCGTGATACTCGACAGCCGCATCGTCAAGAAACGCTACGGCGGCCTCTTCATCAACAGCCTCCCCGAGTGCAGGATCCAGACGAGCGCCCTGGGCGAGATCGTACCGCTTGTGAGGAAATTCCTTTTCGATTGGTGAGGGCCCTAACTAGGTAAAGGGAAGGAAGAAGGAGGGACCATGAAACTTGCATCGAGGCTCACGCTCAACCTGAGGACCAGGGAATTGGCAAAACTGAAGACCGAGTACGGCCTTCACGAGAGGAAGAACCGCGAAGCCCTCATCGCCTTCCTGAAGGACTCCGAGAAAATGGAAGGCATCGACATCGACGAAGCCACGGGCGGTCTCAGGGCCCCGCCGATATTCGTCGCCGCGCGGATGGGCGACTACGAGCTCTTTTCCCTGCTGCGGTCCCTCGGGTCCCGCAAGGACATCGTCTATCAGGGAATCACCCTCTACGACGCCATCTGCGGCTGGCCCCAGTGCCTGCCCTTTTTCGAAGACCTCGACGAAGGCGGCCAGGACTTCAAGCAGGAGACAAAATGGGGGACCCTGCCGATGCTGCCCCTCGTCACCGCCCTGGCCCTCGAGGAAACCAAGAAGGCGAAAAGCGAGAAGAACAACCACGCCGCCCTCCTCGAGATCTACGCTTTCCTGCGGAGGAAGGGCGCGGAGCTCGACGAGGGAGGTTCGGGGAAGATATCCCCGCTGATGATCGCCGCCTGCGCCGATTCCCTCGATGTCGTGACAATGCTGAAGGCTGACGGGGCCGACCCGAAAAAAAGACGCTTTGTCGCGGAAATCGGCAAGGAAGTCGACTGTCTCGAGTACTATCGCCACAAGACGGGGCTCGGCGAGATCGAGGAGAGAGGCGAGATGCTGGACGCCCTCGGCGCAGGCTGAGAAAATGGGACTCGACCTTAGGGCGGGAAGGAATGCCGACACGATCGCATCTCCCGCCCCCTCCGATAGTCCCCTGGCCCGACGATGTTATTTGATTATTACTTATTGATAATATCACGACTGCTTCTATTTAGAGTTAGGACGTTTCGACGAACCATGTTACAATCCGTTGACTAAACCATGTCATAAGAAACGTGCATGATTCCTGGCGGAATGATCGCGCGACCATTCCAAAAACCAGAGCATGCATCAAACGGAGAGAAAAATGCGTGCGTCGTCCATGGTTAAATCCGCGAAGTCCCTCTTGGACGGATTCTCGGAGTCCTTTTTCATCGCCGATGACAAGATGTTGATTCGCTATATCAGCGACGAGGCCCTCAAAACCCTCGGTCACGAGGCCGAGGCCGTGGTCGGCAAGAAAACCTGCGCGGATATCTGCCGGAGCCAACTCTGCAACACGGACAAGTGTCTCTTCAGGTCCAGCGTCGCCAACAAAGCCGCCGTGGTCGATTCCGCGATCGTCGCGAAGGCCAACGGCGAGCGGCTACCCTTGAAAGTCCGGGGAAACGCCATCCTCGATCGCAAGGGAAGGGCCCTCGGTTTTTGGGCCAGCCTCTCCGACCTGCGATCGATCGACGACAACCTTCTCAATAATCTCGCTGACGCTGCCTTCAGGACGGATGAAGCCCTCGTCATTCAGAGCATCAACGAGGCCGCCCTCAAGACCCTCGGCTACTCCAGGCACGAAGTCGTCGGGAAGATGACCTGCGCCGAGCTCTGCCGCACTCCCGTCTGCGACACCCCGGCCTGCACCATCAAGAAGGCCATGAAGGATCGCGGCACCGTGGTCGCGACCACCGTCGCGAAAGACAAGAACGACAGGATGATCCCGGTGCGGGCGAGTTGCGGTTACCTCGCTGACGAATCGGGAAGAGTGACGGGCGGCTTCGAGCTGCTGTCGGCGATCGACAGCATCGACGAGGGTTTCCTCGCCAACATGGCCGACGCCGCCTTCCGCACCGATCTCAACCTCGTCATCCAGAACATCAATGACGCCGCCCTGTCCGTCCTGGGCTATCGGAGAGAGGAGGTCGTGGGCAAGATGACCTGCGCCGAGCTCTGCCGAACCCCGGTTTGCGGGACCGCCGAATGCACGATAAAGGCCTGCTTCAAGTCGGGATCCACCATAGTCGCGGAGACCAGCGCCCGCCGCCGCGACGGCTCGGAATTCCCCGTGCGGGCGAGCTGCGGGGTCCTCTTCAATCAACAAGGACAGCAGACCGGTGGCTTCGAGATCCTCACGGACAACAGCGCTTTGATGGCGATGGTCGATCGATTAGGAGAGATGGCCGATGGCGACCTCGCCGGAGAGATCGACGAGTCCTATCTGGCTCGAAGGGATTCCATCGGTCAACTCGCGACGAGTTTCTCCGACATGGTCGGCCATCTCCGCGACATCGTGAAAAGCATCCAAGAGGTGGGCAACAATGTTTCAATCGGCAGCCAGCAGGTCAGCTCCACGACCCAACAGTTGAGCCAGGGTTCGTCGGAGCAGGCGTCGAGCGCCGAGGAGGTATCGGCGTCGATGGAAGAGATGGCCGCGGCGACCAAGCAGAACACCGACAACGCCATCACGACGGAGCAGCTCTCGCGCAAGGCGGCCGTCGACGCCATCGAGGGGGGGAAGGCGGTGGAAGACACCGTCAAGGCGATGAAGGAGATAGCCTCGAGCATCACCATCATCGAGGAAATCGCGAGGCAGACCAATCTCCTTGCCCTCAACGCGGCGATCGAGGCGGCCCGCGCAGGCGATGCCGGAAAGGGCTTCGCCGTCGTCGCGAGTGAAGTGCGAAAGCTCGCCGAGCGTTCGCAAAAGGCGGCGGCGCAGATTTCCGTGCTCTCGCGAAATTCGGTCGAGATCGCGGAGAACGCCGGGGGACTCCTGAAAAAGATCGTGCCCGACATCCAGCGGACTTCCGACCTCATGCAGGAAATCGCGGCGGCCAGCCGCGAACAGAGTTCCGGGGTCGATCAGGTGACCCAGGCGATCACCCAGCTCGATGCCGTCATCCAGCAGAATTCAGCCGCATCAGAGGAGCTCGCCTCCTCGGCGGAGGAACTCACCGGGCAGGCGATTTCGCTGCAAGAATCGATGGCCTTCTTCAAGGTCGCGGCGGAGATCGAAACGAAGGTCGAGCCGGTGAAAAGGAGACTGCCTGCGATTCAGCGGCCTTCGCCCGCGGAGCGGCCCGCGTCCGCGGAGCGAAGGCCCATGGCAAACCCGGCCCGAGCCAGGGCGATCATGCCTGTCATGGGTTCGAAGTCTCTCGATAGCGATTTCGAGGAGTTCTAGAAGCGGGGCTCGGGTGACTTCGGAGCGGCTCGCTTAGGGCTCATCGCCTCTTCGGTCGCCGAGCTCCCCCGGTGATAATTCGTACCAATGCCAAGGGCATCATCTTCGGCGGGTAGAACAATCCCGGCTCGAGGCGCGGGCTCCGGACGAGGATGCTCTTGTAGTGGGTGAAGGCGTCGAAGCCGGCCTTCCCGTGGTAGCTCCCCAGGCCGCTCGCGCCGATGCCGCCGAAGGGCAGGCGGCTCGAGGCGAACTGGAGGACCGTGGAATGGATGCCTCCACCGCCGTAGGGGATGGAATCCCTCCACAAGGCCCTCGTCTTCTTGTCGTTCGAGAAGATGTAGAGGGAGAGGGGGCGGGGCCTCGCAGCCACGAGTTCGACCGCGGCGGCCGGATCGGAATATCCGAGCACGGGAAGCACGGGCCCGAAGATCTCGTCGGTCATGACGGGGGCATCCCAATCCGCGCGTTCGAGAATGGTCGGCGCGATGTAGAGTTCCCCCGGATCGCTGTCGCCCCCGGCCGCAACTCGTCCCTGCCCCAGATAGGCCTGAATCCGGTCGAAGTGCCGGCGATTGACGATGCGCCCGAAATCGGGGCTCGCCTTCGGATCCGCGCCGAAGAAATCCTGGAGCACCTTCCGCAGGGCCTCGATGAAGGGCCCCTTCACCGACTCCTCGACAAGGACGTAGTCGGGCGCCACACAGGTCTGGCCCGCGTTGTTGAACTTGCCCCAGGCGATCATCCGCGCGGCGGCGACGAGGTCCACGGTGGAGTCGACGAGGGCGGGGCTCTTTCCGCCCAACTCGAGGGTGACGGAGGCCAGGTGTTCGGCCGCGGCCCGCATCACGATCTTGCCGACGGCGGGGCTGCCGGTGAAGAAGAACTTGTCGAAGGGCAGGCGGAGAAGCTCGGTCGTGACCTCAGGGCCCCCCGTGACCACGGCCACGAGGGCAGGGTCGAAGGTTTCGCCGATGATCTTGACAATTAGTGCTTCCGCATGCGTTGAGAGCTCCGAAGGCTTGATGAGGGCGGTGCAGCCCGCCGCGAGGGCCGCGACGAGGGGGGCGAGGGCGAGTTGGATGGGATAGTTCCACGGGGCAATGATGAGGGAGCAGCCGAGGGCCTGTGCCCTGATCTCGCCCCTCGAAGGGAGAAGATGGAGTTCCGGCCAGACCCTCCGGGGACGCATCCAGGCCCTGAGATGGGAAAGGCTGTGCGCGATCTCCGCGTTGAGGGTGGCGACCTCATTCGAGTAGGCTTCGAACCGCGACTTGTGGAGGTCCAGACGCAGCGCCTCGAGGATGGCCTCCTCGTTGTCGTGAAGGGCGGCTGACAGGGCAAGGAGGGCCCTGCGGCGAGCGTCGTAGGTCGACAGGGCCCCCGACTTGAAATAGGAACGCTGCGCCTCGAGCAGCGCGGGAAAGTCCTTCGTGCCCATCCTCGCCCCCCTAGTCTTGAATCAGACAGGCAAGTTACTGAGGCCAGGGCCGACGAGCAAACCGAGGGCGCAAACCCACAAGCCAAAACCGCCTTCGAAGTTGTAGCATGCCCCCCATGAGAACTCCCGGAATCCTCTTTTGGCGAGGAGCGCGAGACTGCCTTCCCCTCGTCGTCGGGGGCATCCCCTTCGGCATCATCTTCGGCGCCCTCGCGGTGGGCAATGGTTTCTCGGTGCCCGCGACCCTCGCCATGTCCCTCTTCGTCTTCGCCGGCTCCGCGCAGTTCATCGCCCTCGGCCTCGTGGCCGCCCAGGTCTCCCTTCCCGTCATCCTCCTCACGACCCTCGTCGTCAACCTCCGCCACCTCCTCTACGGAGCCACCCTCGCGCCCCGGATGCGCGACAACCCGGAATGGCAGAAGGCCCTCGGCGCCTTCTGGCTGACCGACGAAAGCTTCGCCGTCATGGCGCTGAGACTCAAGGACGAGCCGGCCGACTCGGGGCTTTCGGGGCCGGAACTTTCGGAATACTACTTCGGCTCCGCCGTGGTCATGTACGTGGACTGGCAGCTCAGCACCCTCGCTGGCGCCCTCTTCGGCAACTTCATGCCGGGGGTCTCCTCCTGGGGCCTCGATTTCGCCATGCCGGTGACCTTCATCGGCATAATGGCGCCCTATCTCAAGAAACTCCCCATGGCGACGGCTGTCCTCGTCGCCGGCGCCGTGTCGATCCTCGCCTACGCCTTCCCGAGCAAGCTCGGCCTCCTCGCGGCGGCCTTGGCCGGCATCCTCGCCGGGACCCTGGCCGAAGTCGCTCTCCCGCCGAAACGCGAAGGCGCCGTGGAAAAGGAGGAATTGCGATGAACGAGTTCCTGCTGATAGGGGGCATGGCCGCGATCACCTTCCTCGTCAGGTACGCGATGTTCGCGACGGCAGGGCGCGTCGAGATTCCCCCCTTCGTCTCGCGGGCCCTGCGCTACGTCCCGCCCGCCGTCCTCTCGGCCATCATCGTCCCGGCCGTCCTCCTGCCCGGAGGCAAGGACCTCGAACTGAGCCTCGGCAGCCCCCAGCTCGTCGGCGCCCTCGTCGCCCTTATCGTCGGCCGCCTCTCGGGCAACATCCTCGCCGTCATCGTCTCGGGCATGGGCGTGTTCTGGCTCTGGCAGACACCCTTGGTGCGGGGGCTCCTGGGCTTCTAGCCAATTAGGCCTATTCGGCGATCTGACTCGCGATCAGAGGGGAAGCTCGCTCGCGAAGTCGGCGTAGCTCCGCACTTTCGCCCCCGAGCGGTCCCAGTCCTCTCGACCTCCATAGACGAGCATGCCCTCATCGCAGAGCTCCGGAAGAATCGCGCGGAGCTTGTCGATGGACGAGAAGAAATCCGAAGCGATCGTCGAGCCCGATTTGATCTCAATTGGGATGAAACGTTGCCCGAGCGGCCAAAGGAGATCCACCTCCAGACCTCGCGCGTCACGGAAGAAATGGAGTCCCGCCGTTCGGCCGGCGTTGAATCGCCTCTTCAAGGCCTCCATCACGATCAGGTTCTCGAAAAATGCCCCGCGAAGTGGATGGTTGGAAAGCTGCCCTACCTTTTCGATTCCGGAGAGCCAGGCGGCGAGCCCGACATCGTAGAAATAGAGCTTGGGGCTCTTCGTCAGGCGCTTTCCGATATTCGAGAACCAGGGGGGCAGGAGGAAGACGAGATAGCTGGCCTCGAGTACCGTCAGCCACTGCCTGGCCTGGACCCCGGAAATACCGGCATCGGCGCCGAGCGATTCGAGGTTGAGAAGTTGGCCTGCCCGCCCCGCGCAGAGGCGAAGGAAGCGCTGAAAGGCAGCGAGATGCCTGATCTCCGAGAATTGCCGCACATCCCTCTCGATATAGGTTTGTACGTAATCTCCATAAGCCTGCGTCGGATCGAGTCCTTGATCATGGATACGCGGATAAAATCCCCGAAACAGAAGAGTATCAATACTTGCATCGGCAGCCGCGGGCCCGAGCTCTTCCAGGGAAAAGGGTAAGAGCCGCACGAGCGCCGTCCTCCCCGCCAGCGACTGACTCACCGTGGACATGAGTTCGAATTGGACGCTGCCGGTCAGAATGAACCTGCCATTTACCGGCTCCTCGTCCACCATCGCCTGGAGCCAGGACGTCAGAGCGGGAACCCGTTGGACCTCGTCGAAGACCGCCCCGCCCCGGAGGCCCGAGAGAAAACCCAGGGCGTCAGCCTGGAAGCGCTCCCGCACATCGGGACGCTCGAAATTGACATAGGGCAGGTCGGGAAACAGCGCCCTTGCGAGGGTGGTCTTTCCCGCTTGCCGCGGGCCCGTGATTGTCACGACGGGAAACTCGCTCGCGGATTTAAGGACAAGGGATGAAACCGAGCGGCGCAGCATGCTCATGTGCATATTCTAATTTCAACTTTGAAAATGCACAAGTATTTACCAGAAAACGATTACAGCCCTCAAGTTGAAGTTTTTAGAGACCCTCGGACGCCATCCTCGCACTCCTCGGTTTCTAGTCCCCTTCGGAAATCGCCGGACTCGCCTTCCCCCTGGCGATGCGATAGGTCGTCCCATCGGCGATCCTTTCGATCTCCTCGAGCACCGAGCGCCGTTGGTCCTCAGCCTGGCGTTCGTTCTTCAGGGTCGCCCCGATCGTGGGCTCCTGGAGGCGGAGCGCGGCCAAAAAAGAGGCGGAAACAAGGGTGGAAAGAAGGGAGCGAAAGGCCAGATCCTCGAGTGAGGGCTCGCCCGAGAGGCCGGGGATGCCGACCTCGACAGCCCTGGCGGCGGGTGCCGCGCGGGCGCGCAGGAGGGCCGCGAGCTTGCATCCGATCCGATAAAAGCCGTCGGCCGCCTCGATCACGATGCCGACCCCGTCGGCCTCGTACTTCGTCGCCTGCACCGCCTGGGCCCTGATGGCGAGGAAGCGGGCCCAGGGAAGACTGGGCAGGGAGGTCATCGTCCGCCCCGTCCGCGTCAAGAGAGTCCTGAGGCGCGAGGCGTCGTATTCGATCTCAGGATTGTCGATGCGAAAGCCCTCGTCGGCCTTTTGGCCGAGGGCCGTCTGGCCGAGGGCCTTCGCGTCGGCGCCCCGAGACGCGGCCTGCCGCTGCTCTCCCGACGAGACGAGAAGGCCCTCGATCCGCGAAAGGAATTCCTCGATCAGGCCCGAGACCAGGGCGATGACATTATCACCGTCCTTTTCCCAGGACCGTTTCACCGCGCCTTCGGATTCGTAGAAGGATTCGAGGGGGGCAAAATCGACATTCCCGTCCTCCCTTCGCCTCACGAAGGCGCGAAGCCGGAGAGTCTCCTCGCCCTCCTGCCCGAGCTCGTCGAGACGAACGAGGAGGGAGGCGACGTGATCATCGATCGCGTCCTGGACCTCGTCGCCGCAGTCGAACTCGGTGGCGCTGACGAGGGCCTCGCCTTCGGGGCGGAGGAGATCGGCGATGGTGAGATAACGTCGGGAGCGGACCATGTTGAGCGCGAGGATGAAGTCCTGGAGACAGGGGGGAGGTCCGCCGTTCTTGAGGAGAAGATTGCCGGCGGCCAGGGCCTCGGCGCCCTCCTTTTCGGGATAGGAGAGCTTCGGGAGGAGCTCCTCGAGACCGAAGAGCCTGTCCCTTCCGACCGCCGGAGCGTCGCGATAGGAGATGAAGGCTAAGAAGGCGATTTCGATGCCGAAGAGCCGACGCGACGGCGAGGCGTAACCCTGCGAGAGGGGTTGGGGCTGAAGGCCGTCCAGCTCCGTCACCAGGCGCTTGAGGGTGGCGAGGAGGTTGTACTGCTCCTTGCGGAGGAAGCGCCAGCCATCCTTGAGTGCCACATCGAGGGCGACGGAAAGCTGGGGAAGCTGACTCCGCTTCGTCTGCTCGAGAAAAAGCCTGACCGGCTCGCTCTCCAAAGTGAGCTTGAAAAGCCCCGCCTTGATGAAGGCGTTCGCCTTCGCCTTGGCCCTGATCTCCCTCCCCTCCTTGAGGAGATATTTCATGAAGGTCGAGGGGATGACATCGGCCTTCCTCCTGGCCCTATGTCGCGCCGCCGCGATCACCGATTCCTTCATCCGCTTTTTCGAAGGCGAATCGGGCACCGTCGCCGGAGATCTTGCCGCCGACCTCCGCTCGCCGGCCGGGAGGGGCTGGGCGTCGATGCGCTCGATCCTGCGAATCTTTTCGTCGACGGGGAGGTTCAGCGCGAGAACCTGGGCGACCTGCTCGGCCCTCTCTGCCGACCTCCGCCGCTGCACCAGGGTCCCGAGCTGGATATAGCCGAGGGCTTCGCGTTCGAGCGTCTCTTTTCTGTTGGGCTCGTTCATGGGAGCGACAGCACCTCCGGCTGGTTTTAGCATAGCGCCTGCCCCGGAGGAGGGCAATGAGTTAGGGTGGAAGGGTGTCGGGCCGGAGCTCGCCACTGGCCATTGCACACTCGGCCACCTAGCACTAGAAGGCAGACGAGTATTTCCCAGCTATGGCGGAGAAAATACTCGATCTTTGGCTCCGCCGAAGTCTGCTATCCAATTGCCGGGTACTAATCCTGAATGCGCTGTTCCCGCTGGGAAACCGTGGACTGTTCCCTCGTCTGCGCAGGATAGCGGGGTCCTCGGTACGAGGGCTTGGCGCTCATCCCATGGAACGCAACGGGGCTGTCGTAGAAAACATACAGGCAAAGTGCCCACGAATGTGCAACCGATTGCGCATACAAGATGACAGCCAATACGATCTGGAGGAGGAAGTGAGGGAGCGCCATATCCATCCCCGGAACCTAGGCTATAGCAGCCAGCGCTCTGAATCTCTGCCTGCAGCCGCTTCCGAAGCATCACAGATCCGCGATTCTTGCAGGCGGCGCAGTGCGATTTCACGAAAATCAGCGTTGACGGTTTGAGGGGGCGGGTCTACCATGACTGAAGTGCGCAAGCGTTTGCGCAAAAAGGGAGCAATGGCGGTAACGGCTCGCGATATCGCTCGAATCGCAGGAGTCTCGGTTTCGACGGTGTCCAGGAGTCTCAACAACAACACGCGCATCTCCGCGGAGACCAGGGAGAGGATCAAGAGCATAGCGGCCGAGCTCGATTTCGAGATAGACGCCAGCGCCCGCAGCCTCTCGACGCGCCGCTCGGGGACGGTAGCCCTTGTCTGCCCCGACTTCCTCGACCGCTTCGAGAACGGCCTCTACGTCAACCTCCTCATCTACGACATTCGGCGCTGCCTGGCCTCCCATGATCTCGATTGTCTCGTGACCGAGGCGGTTTCGCCATCAGGTCAGGGTACGCTGAGGCGCCTCGTCCTTCGGCACAAGGTTGACGGGATACTCCTCCTCCTTTCCAGCACCTTGCCCGAGGACTGGACCCTGATCCGAAAGCGCGGCATACCCGTGGTCCAGGTCCACTACGCGCCAGCCTATTTCGACGCGAGCCGTCTCGACTATTTCTTCGCCGACAACTTCAGGGGCGGCTGGCTCGCGACAGAGGCGCTGATCGAGAGCGGCTCGCGGCGGATTGCCTGCATGACCGGCCCCTGCCCCAATCCCGAGATCGTCGATCGCGAGCGGGGCTGGAGGGAGGCACAGGAGGCCCAGGGTCTTGCCGCTGACGGGCGTCTCAGGTTCGAGGCGGAGAACAGCTTCGAGGCCGCCTACGACTGCGTCCGCCGCAATGTCGAGGCCCTCAGACGAGCCGACGGCCTTTTCGCCTTTACCGACATCATGGCCCTCGGCGCCCTCCGTGCTCTCGCGGACGAGGGAATCGAGGTCCCGCGGGATATGCGCGTCGTCGGCTTTGACGATATCGAGATCGCCAACTGGGCCCGCCCCAGGCTGACGACGATTCACCAGCCGCGGGAGGAGATCGCGCGCCTGGCGACCGACCGGCTCTTCGCCCTTCTCGAGGGGAAGGAAGGCGAAATCGAGCAACACATGATCGCGCCTACCCTGGTCCGCAGGGAGAGCTGCTAAGGTCGCGCTCATGAATGCCCAATCGACTGCGCTTGGAGGATGGCATTGAAACGAACATGGTGGAAGGAAGGGGTAGTTTACCAGGTCTATCCCCGGAGCTTTATGGACTCGAATGGCGACGGAATCGGCGACCTCGCGGGAATCACCGGGAAGGCCGACTACATCGCCTCTCTCGGAATCGACATCGTATGGCTGAATCCCGTTTACCGCTCGCCCAACAAGGACAATGGTTACGACATCAGCGACTATGAGGCCATCATGGAAGAGTTCGGCACGATGGCCGACCTCGATCGACTCATCGCGGCCCTCCACGACCGGGACATCCGGGTGGTGATGGACCTCGTCGTCAACCATAGCTCGGACGAGCATCCCTGGTTCAAGGAATCGCGGTCCTCGAAGGATTCGCCGAAGCGGGACTGGTACATCTGGAAGCCCGCCCGGGCGGGTGGCCCTCCCAACAACTGGAAGGCCTGTTTCACCGGGAGCGCCTGGGAACTCGACCCAGGCACCGGCGAGTACTATCTCCACCTTTTCGATCCGGGCCAGCCTGACCTCAACTGGGAGAATCCCGAGCTGCGAAAGGCGGTCTACGCCATGATGCGGCGCTGGTTCGAGCGGGGCATCGACGGTTTCCGGATGGATGTCGCGACCCTCTTCTCGAAAGACCCTTCGTACCGCGACCTCCTGCCGGCGGAGGGGATGTTTTCCCCGACGGCTCCCTATATCTATGGTCCCCGCCTCCACGAATTCATTCGCGAGATGCGCAAAGAGGCCTTCGAGGGCTTCGATGTCATGACGGTGGGAGAGGCGCCCGGCTCGACGGTTGAGAAGGCCCTCGAGCTCGTCGGCGAGGGCCGGGGGGAGCTCGACATGCTCTTCCAGTTCGAGCTCATGGGCGTCGATTACATCGACGGGGATAAGTGGCGGCAGAGGCCGATCGACCTGGTCGAGATGAAGCGCATCGTCGAGCGTTGGCAGTTGGGCCTCGCCAGCCGCGCATGGAACAGCAACTACCTCATGAACCACGACCAGCCTCGCTCAGTCTCCCGCTTCGGGGACGACAGCCGCTTCCGCGACGAGTCGGCGAAGGCCCTCCTCCTCCTGACCCTGTCGCTTGGCGGCACCCCCTACATCTACCAGGGCGAGGAGCTCGGCATGGCGAACGTGGCCTTTCCCTCGATCTCGGATTATCGCGACGTAGATACGCTCAATTACTATGATGAAGCCTTGGCCGCGGGCCTGTCCGTGGCCGAGGCGATGAGGTCGATCCATTACATGAGCCGCGACAACGCGCGGACACCCATGCAGTGGAGCGCTGGCCGGAACGCCGGCTTCAGCGAGGTCGGTCCCTGGATCGGCGTCAATCCCGACCACGTGGCGGTCAATGTGGAGGCCGAAGAGCGCGACGGGACCTCCGTGCTGCACTTCACCCGATCGATGATCAAGTTCCGCAAGCATCACCTTGCCCTCGTGTACGGTTCCTTCGAACTCTTGGCCCGCGAAGATCCGCGGCTTTTCGCCTTCATTCGAAAGGGCGAGGGGGAGGAGCTCCTCGTCGAGATCAACATGTCGGGCGAGGCTACGGAAGGGGCGAAGCCCCATTCCGCCGCCGCCACGACCCTCCTTTCGAGCGGCGGCCCCGCAGGGCTGTCCACGCCAGGAACCCTTGCGCCGTGGGAGGCGAGGATCTCGGCCCTTGCTTAGGCTTTCTCGCCCGCCGAGCGGGCGTACGCCAGCCGTGGCTGGCGATCGCAATTCGTAGAGCACTACAGGATGTGCACAATGCGAAGAGTTCTCGCAATGGTCCTGACCCTGAGCCTCGGTGTCGGGTCCGCTCTCATGGCCGCGCCCACGACGGTCACGATGTTCCAGCTCAAGGTCGAGATCAAGGACGCCCTCGACGCCTATGCGGCAACGTATTCGGCCGCCCACCCCGGCGTCACGGTCAGCGTCGAAACCCTCGGCGGCGGCGCCGACTTCGGCGGCGCTCTCAAGGCCAAGATCCAGGCCGGCCAGGTCCCCGATATCTTCGTGATCGAGGGCATGGGCCAGTACAATGTCTTCAAGGACTACATCGCCGACCTCTCCGACCAGCCCTGGGTCAAAGACACCGACCTCGCCTTCAAGGTCAATGGCAAGGTCTACGGCTTCCCGGTCTCCATCGAAGGCTACGGCCTCGCGTACAACGCCGACATCCTCAAAAAGGCCGGCGTCGACCCCGCCTCCCTGACTACGAGGGCGGCCTACGCCAAGGCCTTCGCGACAATCGACGCGAAGAAAAAGGAGCTCGGCCTCGACGCCGTCGTTTCCATGGCGGCCTCGGTCTCCGGTGGCATGTGGTGGGTCGCGGCCCAGCACAACCTGGCATGCTATTGGGGGGGCGGCCTCGCCTTCGACGACACCAGTGTCATCCAGAAGGCGCTCAAGGGCCAGCTCGACGACGCGCGCTTCCTCCAGTACGCGAAGTACGTCCAGCTGCTTTTCAAGTATGCCGACCAGAACATCCTCCTCAACGGCAGCTACGACAATCAGGTCGCGGCCTTCGCCCAGGGCAAGACAGCCTTCCTCCACCAGGGCAACTGGGTCGACCCCAATCTCAAGCAGCTCGGCGTGACCTTCAAGATGGGCTACGCGCCTCAAGCCTTCCTCGACACCCCGGAGAAGGGTCTCTACCTCTTCGCCCCGAGCTGGTACTGCGTGAACCCGAAGAGCCCCAACGCCGCCGCGGCCAAGGCCTTCCTCGCGTCCATCGCCATGACCCCCCAGGGCCAGGACTACATGGTCAACAAGGCCGGCATGATCCCCGCCTTCAAATCGGTCAAACTCCAGCCCAAGGGCCAGCTCAGCCAGGCTCTGATGGCGGCGAATGCCCGGGGCGGAAACTATGGTGTCTTCTTCGGCATGCTGCCCGACGGCGCCGGACAGAATGTCTTCGGCCCGATTTACGATCTCTTCGCCCAGAATCCTGATAATATCGATCAGTTCATCTCGGACATGAAAAAGGCCGTGGCTACACTGCCTACCATGTAAGAGGCCAGCGGCCCGTCCCGCCAAGGGCCACGCCGAAAGGCGCGGCCCTTGGCGACGGACTCGACGACATTCGCCGGATCCTTCGGGACGGTTGTGCCGTCCCGAGGACGGCCTATGGGGCGGCGCGACCGCCCCGGGGACGGCGTCCCCGCCCCGAATACCCGGCACCAATGAAGGTTTCAGCGATGCAGAGACACAGCCTGACGAAAGTCCTTTTTGTCCTTCCGAGCCTCTTCGCGTTCACGATGGTCATACTTATTCCCTTCTTCTACGGCCTCTACTTTTCAATGACCGACTGGAACGGAGTCTCCGATTCGATCAAGTTCATCGGTTTCGTCCATTTCGGAAGGGTCTTCACCCAGCCGAGCTTCGTGTACTCCTTCCTCATCAGCGCCGCCTATACCGCCATCAACGTGGTCCTCGTCAACGCGTTTGGCTTCGTCCTGGCCCTCGTCGTCACGAGCAACCTGCGTTTCCGGAACTTCTATCGAGCGGGCTTCTTCGCCCCCTATCTCATCGGCGGGATCGTCCTGGGCTATATCTGGCAGTTCCTTTTCAACAACACGATACCCTCGTTCGGCAAGGCCTTCTCGATCGAGGCTTTCCAGACTTCTTTCCTGAGCCGTTCCGCTTCCGTCATCTGGGCCATGTCGATCGTCAACACCTGGCAATACGCCGGTTACATCATGCTCATCTTCATCGCCGCAATACAGGCGATCCCCACGTCGCTCATGGAAGCCGCCAAGGTCGATGGGGCCGGCTACTTCAGGCGCGTCTTCCGCATCCTGATACCGATGATGGCGAATGCCTTCACCATATCCCTTTTTCTGACCCTCACGACCTCGTTCAAGCAATTCGACATGAACCTGACCCTCACCAACGGCGGGCCGGCGACCCGATTCCTCGGCCAACCGGTCATGGCGAGCCAGCTACTCGCGATGGACATCTTCAACACCGCCAAGGCCAATCGGATGGCCGAGGCGCAAGCCATCGCCGTCATCCTCTTCGTCGCCCTCGTGGTGGTGTCGATCATCCAAGTGTCGATCAACAAGAGCAAGGAGGTCGAGCTGTGACCCGGAGCCGTCGCGTATCATCGGTCCTGGGCGAGGTCGTGGTCGCCCTCCTCTTTGCCCTCTTCATGATTCCCTTCGCCATGGTCGTCCTCAATTCGGCAAAGACATCGAAGGAAATAATCTTCGACGCCCTCGCCCTGCCTACCCGCTGGGGCCAACTCCTCATAAACGTCGGGCTCATCTTCAACAACCGCACGGTCCATTACGGCAATGCCTTCATAGACAGTGTTTTGATCACCTTCTTCTCTCTCGTGGTCATCGTCCTCTTCTCGTCGATGTGCGCGTGGGCCCTCGTACGCACGCGCAAGGCCTGGGCCACAATTCTGTTCTTCGCCTTCGTCTCCGCGATGGTGATACCCTTCCAGGTCCTCATGTTCCCCCTGGTACACTGGATGCGAATCCTCGGAGACTTCCTCCATTTCCGGCTTCTCCAATCGATCCCGGGCATGGTCTTCGCCTATCTCGGCTTCGGGGCTCCCCTCTCGATATTTATCTTCCACGGTTTCATAAAGAACATTCCCTACGAGCTAGAGGAGTCGGCGACCATCGACGGCTGCAGCCCCGCGCAGACCTTCTTCAAGATCGTGTTCCCCCTCCTCCAGCCGATCATCATCACCGTCCTCATCCTCAACGGCATTTGGATCTGGAACGACTACCTCCTCCCCCTTTTGATGCTCGGCTCGAACGGGGCCGTGCAGACAATACCCGTTGCGGTGACCGCCTTTGCCGGCGCCTATCTCAAGCAATGGGACCTCATCCTCACATCTACCCTCATCGCGATGCTCCCGGTAATCGTCCTATACCTCTTCGCCCAGCGATACATCATCAAGGGCATGATCGAGGGGGCGATCAAGTAGGAAGCACGGGGCGCGAGACGGATGGGCTGGGTGGCGAGGCGGAAAGTCGCAAAAATGACGCAAATGGATGAGGACGGGAAAGGGCCGGAAGGGTATAGTAGCGCGATCGCAAAACAGACTAATCGACTAGGGAGAGCGATAGATGGCACTTAAAAAGTCCGACCTGTATTCCTCGATCTGGGCCTCCTGCGACGAGCTCCGCGGCGGCATGGACGCGAGCCAGTACAAGGACTATGTCCTGTTCATGCTGTTCATCAAATACATCAGCGATAAATACGGAAACAGCGGCGACTTCGCCCCGCCGGTCACGATACCCAGGGGTGCGAGCTTCAAGGACATGGTCGCGCTGAAGGGCAAGAGCGACATAGGCGACAAGATCAACACGCAGATCATCAAGCGGCTGATCGAAGCCAACTCGAGGCTCGCACGCACCGATTTCCCCGACTTCAACGATCCGAACAAGCTGGGCGAGGGCCAGGCAATGGTCGATCGCCTGACCAACCTGATAGGCATCTTCCAGAAACCGGAGCTCGACTTCTCCCAAAACCGCGCCGACCACGACGACATCCTCGGCGACGCCTATGAGTACCTGATGCGGCACTTCGCCACGGAGAGCGGAAAAAGCAAGGGCCAGTTTTACACCCCGGCCGAGGTCAGCCGCGTCATAGCCAGGGTGATCGGCATCTCCCCGCAAAATACGAAGGCCTCCACCACTGCCTACGACCCGACCTGCGGCTCGGGCTCCCTCCTTCTCAAGGTGGCCGCTCAGGCGGGCAAGCCCATCACCCTCGAGGGCCAGGAGAAAGACGTTAGCACGGCGGGCTTGGCCCGCATGAACATGATCCTGCACGACTTTCCCACGGCCACCATTCTCACGGGCAACACCCTGGCCGCGCCCAAGTTCAAGGACGGCGAAAGGCTCCGCGCCTATGACTACGTCGTCGCCAATCCGCCCTTCTCCGACAAGACCTGGACCACGGGCCTCACGCCATCGAAGGACCCCTTCCAGCGCTTCGCCTGGGGCGAGCCGCCGGCCAAGCAGGGCGACTACGCTTACCTCCTCCACATCATCCGCTCGATGAAGAGCGCAGGCAAAGGGGCCTGCATCCTGCCCCACGGTGTCCTCTTCCGCGGCAACGCCGAGGGCACAATCCGCGAAGAACTTGTCCGTTCGGGCTACCTCAAGGGCATTATCGGCCTCCCCGCCAACCTCTTTTTCGGCACCGGCATCCCGGCCTGCATTCTCGTCCTCGACAAGGAGAACGCCGTCGGCCGCAAGGGCCTGTTCATGATCGACGCCTCCAAGGGCTTCATCAAAGATGGGGCGAAGAATCGCCTCCGTGAGCAGGACATCCACCGCATCGTCGACACCTTCACCAAACAGATCGACATCCCCCGCTATTCTCGAATGGTACCAGTTGCCGAGATCGCCGATCCGAAGAACGCCTTCAACCTCAACCTGCCCCGTTACATCGACAGCGCCGAGAGCGAGGACCTCCAGGACATCGACGGCCACCTGCGCGGAGGAATCCCGGCACGCGACCTCGACGCCCTCGCTCAGTACTGGAAGGTGCTTCCGAGCCTGCGCGCCCTCTTGTTCGAGTCCGCCGGCCGTCCCGGTTACGAGCGCCTCATACTGCCACTCTCCGAGGTAAAGCCCGCCATTCTCGGTCATGCCGAGTTCGCCGCCTTCCAGCGAAAGGCGACAAAGCTCTTCGCTACGTGGCGCGAGGCATCGACGCCCCTCCTCGCTGGCTTTGCCAAGGATGGCCATCCCAAGATCCTGATCGAGACCATAGCCGAGAATCTCCTTGCCGCCTTCCGCAAGGCGCCCTTGCTCGATGCCTACGACGTCTACCAGCACCTTATGGACTACTGGGCCCTGGCGATGCAGGACGATGTCTACCTGATCGCGGCCGAAGCTTGGGTCAAGGCCGCCCAGCCCCGCGAGATCGTCAAGGTCAAGAATAAGGACAACAAACTCGTCTGGCCCGAAGCGCATGACTACCTAAAAGGCAGCCGCCGCTTCAAGTCCGACCTCATCCCCGCCTCCATTCTCGTCGACCGCTATTTCGTCTCCGAACGCGACGCGATCGCGGCCCTCGACGAGGAGCTTGCCACTCTTGAACAAGGCCTCGACGAAGCCCTCGAGGAAGGCGGCGGTGAAGAGGGACTCCTTGCCGAGGTGATAGAAGGCGAGGGAGAGAAGCAAAAGATCACGGCCAAGGCCGTCAAGGCGCGGCTCAAGGAGATAGGTGCCGATCCGCTCTTCGACGAGGAGCGCGCAGCCCTCGAATCCTACGCCGAGATGCTTGAACGGCAGACGGAGGTCAAGGCAAGGCGCAAGACAGCCCAGGAAAACCTAGATAGTAAGATCGACGCCAAGTACCCCAAGCTTAGCGCGGCAGAGATCAAGACCCTCGTCGTCGACGACAAGTGGATGGGCCGGCTCTCGAGTGCTCTGCGGGGCGAACTCGACCGCGTATCGCAGACCCTTACCGGCCGCATCCGCGAACTGGCCGAACGCTACGCGAAGCCCCTGCCCGAGCTGGAGCGCGAAGTCGAGGCCCTTCAGGTCAAGGTGCAAAAGCACCTCAAGAAGATGGGGGCCACATGGAAGTGAGCAAGACTGACGGCTATAGGCAATTGCTGGATCAGATTTCCGAGGCCTATACCCAAGGGCGTGTTCGGGCCGTGCGGACTGTCAACGCCCAACTGATTGAGACTTACTGGGAGGTGGGACGCTACATTGTCGAATTCGAGCAGTCGGGGGGGCTTCGCGCCGAGTATGGCAAGGCTCTTATCAGCAATCTGGCCACGGATCTTGGACTGCGTCACGGTAGAGGCTTTAGTCGAAGCAACCTGATCTACATGCGGTTGCTCTACCTCCGTTACCCAATAAGTCAGAAGCCTTCTCACCAATTGAGCTGGTCTCACTATGTCGAGCTTCTCAAGCTCGACGACGACCTGGAGCGCGGCTTCTACGAAAAGCAGGCAATTGCGGAACGCTGGTCGGTGCCGGAGCTCAAGCGACAAAAGGCTTCATCGCTGTTTCTGCGCCTTGCCGCCAGCAAGGATAAGGCTGGCATTCTTCAGCTGGCGGCCCAAGGCCAGATCATCGAACAGGCGGCCGATCTGTTGCGCGAACCTTATGTTTTCGAGTTTCTAAAAATCCCCGAACCCTACCAGGTATCCGAAACCCAACTCGAAACCGTGCTATGCGATCATCTCCAGCCCTTCCTGCTGGAACTCGGCAAGGGTTTTACCTTCGTTGGCAGGCAATATCGGGTCACCATCAACAACACGCACTATAAAGTCGATATGGTCTTCTATCATCGAATCCTGCGCTGCTTCGTGCTCATCGACCTCAAGCTAGGCGAGGTAGAGCACCGAGACATCGGCCAGATGAATCTCTATCTCGGATACTTCGCCAACGAGGAAAACTGCGAAGGGGACAATCCTCCCATCGGCATCATCCTCAGCCGCGACAAGGATGAACTGATGGTGGAGTACGCCACCTACGGCATGAACAGCCAGCTATTCGTGCAGAAATACCAGCTCTACCTGCCCAACCGCGAGGCGTTGCGCCGCGAATTGGAGCTCAGCCTCCGTGAGATTGAACGATGATCGATAGGCACATGGATACTGTATCGCCATGGTGGATTTCCGCATTCTCGGCCGAAGGCTACGCCTCCCCCTTCCGCGAGCTGGAGCGCGAAGTCGACACTCTCCACGCCAAGGTGCAGAAGCAGCTCAAGAAGATGGGGGCAGCATGGAAGTGAAGCCTGGGTATAAAATGACGGAGGTGGGGATTATACCGGAGGAGTGGGAGGTGAGACCGCTTGGAGAACTCGGAGAAGCGCTGATTGGACTTACCTACAAACCGTCCGATGTTAAGACATATGGTACTCTCGTTCTTCGCTCCTCGAATATCCAGAACGATACCCTTGTGTTCGATGACAATGTATTCGTAGATGCTGATATCCCTAAGCGAATTCAAGTTAGGCTCGGGGATGTCCTAATTTGCGTTCGGAATGGTAGTCGCGATTTGATCGGCAAGGCTGCGCTTCTCGACAAGCGTGCAATGGGGATGACATTTGGAGCATTTATGGCAGTCTACCGCAGTTCCTTCGGGGAACTTGCCAACTACCTATTCCAATCAAACATCCTCAAACGCCAGATCACCGAGCACTTGGGCGCTACTATTAACCAGATCACAAACCGGAGTCTCAATTCATTTCGTATCCCTGTTCCCCCTCATAAAGAGGAACAGCGTGCCATCGTCACGGCATTGAGCGATGTCGACGCGCTCCTGGACAGCCTGGATCGTCTCATCGCCAAGAAGCGCAACCTCAAGCAGGCGGCGATGCAGGAACTGCTGACGGGCAAGACGCGGCTGCCGGGATTCGGCGGGGAATGGGAGGTGAAGAGCTTAGGGGAACTCGCGGAAATCGTAAGCGGGGGAACGCCTAAAACGACCCAGCCGGCCTATTGGAACGGCGTCATCAATTGGTGTACCCCAACAGATATCACTAGTTGTGAGGGAAAATACCTAATCGAAACCGAACGCACGATTTCACAACTAGGACTCCTGCACAGTGGAGCGACCATCCTGCCTGCCGGCGCACTCTTACTCTGTAGCCGGGCCACGATCGGCGAGGTCAAGATTTCAGCCGGAGAGGCTTGCACTAATCAAGGGTTCAAATCGCTCGTTTGTGGTCCTAGAATGAGCAATGAGTTTCTTTATTACAGCCTCCTGACCATGAAGCAGCAGATGATACAGCGCGCTTTCGGTTCGACCTTTCTCGAAATATCCAAAACAAATCTTGCTTCTCTCGAAGTCAACATTCCCCCGCTCCCCGAGCAACGGGCCATAGCCTCCGTCCTCTCCGACATGGACGAGGAGCTGGCAGCCCTCGAAGCGCGGAGGGACAAGACGCGCCTCCTTAAGCAGGCGATGATGGAGGAGCTGCTCACCGGGAAGACGAGGCTGGTATGAAGGTCCACAAATGGCGAATCCCGCCGATACTACAGGGGGAGGCTCAATGATCAAAACCCTGCATATACAAGGCTTCAAGTCAATCAGTGAGCAGACTCTGGAATTGGGTCGCGTGAACTGCCTGATCGGGGCGAACGGGGTCGGCAAGAGCAACGTGCTCGAGGCCCTGGGCGTCCTCGGCGCGGCGGCCAGCGGGGTCGTCGACGACGAAAGTCTTTTACGTCGCGGCGTCAGGGCGGGCCTGCCCCGCTTATACAAGAGCTCCTTCGCCACGGAGAGGACGCCAGCCCATATCGCGTTGAGCGCCGAAGGGGCACAACGCGAGTTCTATCGGGTGTCCCTCCTCAATCCCCTCGAGAACCCCGAACCGGCCTGGTCCTACAAAACCGAGCTCCTCAGCGACGGGCAAGAAGACATTGTCTCGGACGGCGTGCGCAACAAAAAGAATATCAATCCCAAGGCGGGCCTCGCCGCCCTTCGCAGGGTGGAGGTCGCGGCCGAGAACCCCGCGGCCCGCCTCATGGAAAGGCTTCAGGCCTACGCGATCTACAGTCCAACTACCCCGGCCCTGCGCGGCATCGCGCAGGATATGCAGTCTCGGAATCCAGTCGGTTTGAACGGTGGTTCTCTCGCCGAGGGTTTTGCCGAGCTGCGCAAGTTGTACAAGAACGGGGCCGAGGAAACGCCCTACGACCAGCTCCTCGAGCTCATCGACTGGGTCTCGGACATCCAGACGACGAGCCAGGCGATCAACCTCCTTTCGCCCAAGGTCCCGAGATCCAAACTCATGCTCAAGTTCACCGATCGTTTCATGAACGCGAATCGCAACGAGCTCAGCGCCTATGACGCGAGCGAAGGCGCCCTGTACATCATCTTTTGCGCGATACTCTGCCTCCTTCCCGCCTCGCCGCGACTTTTCGCGGTAGACAATCTCGACCAGGCGCTTAATCCGCGCCTCGTGGCGAGCCTCGCCGCTCGACTCTCGCCCTGGCTCGCGCGAAACGGCCTCGATAGGCAGATCATCTTCACCGCGCACAATCCCGCCGTGCTCGATGGCCTCGACCTTGCCGATCCGCAAGTGCGCCTCTTCGCGGTGGAACGTAACAGTGAGGGCATGACGAGCATCCGCCGCGTGCAACTCGAATCCGCCCTGGGGAAGAAGAACGAGCAGTACCCCTTGTCGCGACTTTGGATGATGGGAGCCTTGGGAGCAGTCCCGAATGTCTGAGCCGCGCATCGCGCTGGTCGCGGAAGGCCCCACCGACTACGAGGTCATCAATGCAGCCATGCGCGCGATCCTCCGACGACCCTTCGTCCTCACCATGCTACAACCGGAGGCGACGCGACCGGAGTTCGGCAATGGCTGGGGTGGCGTTCTCAAGTGGTGCCGCCAAGCCGGCGAGTCAGGCTACGACTCACTTGATAGCTACCCTCCGCTAGCCGGCTTCGACGCGGTCGTTATCCACATCGACGCCGACGTCGCATCGAGGCGCTATTCAGATTGCGGCCCTTATGTTGAGGACTTGGCGATTCGAAACGGTTGGCAGACGCTGCCCTTTGCCGAGCCCTGCCCTCCCCCACTCCCTGCTGTCGAGCGGCTTGAGCTTTCTATCGCGGGATGGTTGGGAAGCGCGAGGGCCGGGAGAAAGGCGGTATTCTGCGTCCCCTCGAAGTCGACGGGGGCCTGGCTGGCCGCCGCCTATCTTCCTCCCGGCCATCTGCTATTGGCCGACGCCGAGTGTGACTTGAATCTCGAGGCTCAGCTGTCCTACCTGCCTCTAGATCAGAAGATCAAGAAGACGACGGCCGTCTATCGTGGCAAGGCGCCGTTGGTTACCAGCAAGTGGAACCACGTGAAATCAACATGCTCTTTAGCCGAGCGCTTCGAGGCAAGCCTCCGAGCGCATGTCCCTGCATTGTAAAAATGGAGACCAAAATGCCTGAAACCCCGCGCTCCGAGCGCGCGACCCAGAACCGCGTCATCGCCCTATTCACCGATCCCTCGCGTAGCGACTTTCTTGGCTACCGCTACCTCGGCGATTGGAGCAAGCGGGAGGACAACCAGCCCATCGAGACGGCCCTGCTCCGCGACAACCTTGTCTCGCGCGGCTACTCGGTCGCACACATTTCCCAGGCGCTTCGGAGGCTGGAGTCGGCCGTTGACTCGACGGGTAACACGCTCTATCAGGTGAACCTTCGTACCTATCAGCTCCTGCGCTACGGTGTCCCCGTGCAGGTCGAGGCGGGCAAAGCCCACGAGACGGTGCACCTCGTCGATTGGGTGCATCCCGAAAAAAACGACTTCGCGCTGGCCGAGGAGGTAACCCTCCGCGGCGGATACGAGCGCCGGCCAGACATCGTCCTTTACCTCAACGGCATGGCCGTCGCCGCCCTCGAACTCAAGCGGAGCTCGGTCGAGGTGGCCGACGGGGTGCGACAGCTCATCACCAATCAAGAAGAGATCTTCAATATGGGTTTCTTCAGCGCCATGCAGTTGTTGCTGGCCGGAAGCGATTCGCAGGGCCTCCGCTATGGCACCACGGGAACGCCTGAGCAGTTCTTTGTCGAATGGAAGGAGGAAGGAGACTCGAGCGTCCCGCCCGAGCCAGGCGCACTCCTCGATCGGCCCCTAGTCCAACTCTGCGACAAGGGCCGGCTCCTCGAACTGATCCGAGACTTCATGATCTTCGACGCCGGCCGCAAGAAGCTGCCCCGGCCCCACCAGTTCTTCGGCGTTAAGGCCGCGCAGGAACGACTAGCCAAGCGCGAGGGCGGCGTCATCTGGCACACCCAGGGCTCGGGCAAGAGCATCCTGATGGTTCTCCTCGCCAAATGGCTCCTCGAACACGAAAGCGAGGCGCGCGTCCTTGTCGTCACCGACCGCGACGAACTGGACAAGCAGATCGAGGGAGTGATGAAGAGTTCCGGCGTGATTGGGCCCGAGTCGCCTTCGCCGCGTATAACCTCGCGGGCGGAGTTGGTCGAAAAACTCAAGTCCGCGGCGCCTCGCCTCTTGTGCGCCCTCGTCCATAAATTCGACCCGAGCGATTTGCAAGGGCCGCCGCCTCCGGTTCGCGGCAGCTTCTATGTCTTCGTCGATGAGTGCCACCGCACCCAGGGTGGTGAAATGAACAAGCAGATGAAGCGCTGGCTTAAAGACGCGATCTTCATCGGCTTCACGGGCACCCCACTGTTGCGAAAAGACAAGCCGATGACACGGGATGTCTTCGGGACCAACATCCACACCTACAAGTTCCCCGAGGCCGTGGCCGACGGCGTCATCCTCGACCTCAAGTACGAGGCCCGCGACGTGCCGCAGCGTCTCGGCTCGCCTCAGGCCATAGACGCCTGGTTCCAGCTAAAGACCAAGGGACTCAACAATTTTCAGAGAGCGGTGCTGCGCAAGCGCTGGGCGACGATGGAAGAGCTCATGAGCTCTGCCGAGCGCAAGCAAAGAATCATCGCGGACATCATCGAGGACTTCGGCCTCAAGCCTCGGCTGAATAGCGACCGCGGAACGGCCATCCTCGTCGCTTCGTCGATCTACGACGCCTGCCACTACTTCCGGCTCTTGCAGAACACCACTTTCGGCCAATACTGCGGAATCATCACCTCATACGAACCCAACCACAACGCTATCTCCCGAAAGCCAGCCAACAGCGACGAGCGCTACAAATTCGACACCTACACGAAGCTCGTTCTCAAGCCGAATCAGGGCACGAAGCAGTATGAAGACGAGGCAAAACGGCGTTTCATCGAAGAGCCCGCGAATCTGAAGCTGCTGATCGTCGTCAGCAAACTCCTCACCGGCTTCGACGCGCCGAGCTGCACCTACATCTACCTCGACAGCGAGCTCCGCGACCACAACCTCTTCCAGGCCATTTGCCGCACCAACCGCCTCGACGGCGACGACAAGGACTACGGTCACATCGTCGACTTCAAGGAGCTCTTCGGCGATGTGGAGAAGGCGATCGCGGTCTATAGTTCCGACGAGTTGGACTGCGACGAGGAGGGTAGCGGTGACGACAACGTCTACCTCAAGGACTGGCTGGCGGAAGGCAGGAAGAAGCTCGATCAGGCACGGGAGGCTCTCCACTATCTCTGCGACCCCGTTCCTCCGCCGCGCAAGATGGAGCAATTTCTCCGCTATTTCTGCGGAGACATAGCCAATCCTAACGCGCTAAGCGAGACCGAGGCGCTGCGAATCTCCTTGTACAAGGCGGTCGCTGTCTTCGTTCGCGCCTTCGCCGACCTCGCCAACGACCTTACCGAAGCGGACTATTCGGAATCCGAGGCTGAGGCGATTCATAAGGACGTCGAGTTCTACGGCGATATTCGCGCGGCCATCAAGCGACACTCTGGCGAGGAACTGGACATCAAGCCCTTCGAAGCTGACATGCGTCACCTTCTTAATACCTACATCCAAGCCGATCCCGCCACCAACCTCGGAGAGCTGGGCGAGCTTTCGCTTACCGACCTCATCATCAAGACGGGCATCCATGATGCCATCGCGAAAGGCATGAATCAGAAGGGTAAACTTTCGAGGAATGCCGTCGCCGAAGGAATCATCAACAACGTCCGCAAGACGATTATCCGCGACCAGCTCACCGATCCACGGTTTTACGAACACATGTCCAAGCTCCTCGACGACCTCATTCAGCAGAGCCGAGCCGATGCCGCGGCCTATGAGGAGTTCCTTCGTAAAACCGAAGCCCTGGTAAGGCGGCTCGCGGAGAAACAACCCGATCCTGGTACCCCAGACTCGCTTGCCGGCAAGCGAGAAGCCACCGTCATCTACAACAACCTCGGCTCGATTCCCTCATCGACCTTCGAATACCCGTCGGATGACGAGCTTCGCGCCAAGCTGGCGCTTCGGCTGGATTGGGCGGTGCGGGAGAACGCGCCCGCGGGCTGGAAGGGCGATATCCCACGCGAGCGACAGGTGCAAAATGCCATTTTCCCCATCCTCGACGGCGACCGCGAAGCGACCCAAGCGCTTTTCGAAATCATCAAGAACCAACCGGGCTACTGATGGATGAGACCATAGAGCTCGGTGATATCGTCATTCGCGTCACGCGCAAGGACATCAAGCATGTCCACCTTTCGGTCTATCCGCCGAATGGGCGCGTGACCTTGGTGGCGCCCAAAGGAACGCGTTTGGATGTGGCCCGCGCCTACGCGGCGACCAGACTCGGCTGGATTCGCAGCCAGCAGGCAAAGCTGCGCGCCCAGGCCCGCGAAACACCACGCCAGTTCATCGAGCGCGAAAGCCATTATCTTTGGGGGCGCCGCTACCTGATGTCCGTCGTCGAGAAGGACGAGAAGCCTTCAATTGCGCTGGACCATCGCCGCATCGTTCTCAGCCTTCGGCCGAACAGCACTGAGGCGAAGCGCGAAGAAATAATCCACGACTGGCACAAGGCCCTGATGCACGAAGTTCTGCCCGATCTCATCAAGAAGTGGGAAAGAAGGCTGGGCGTAAAAGTATCGGGCTACTTTCTTCAGCGTATGAAGACGAAGTGGGGCGGCTGCAACCACCGAGACGGAAACATTCGCCTCAATACCGAGCTTGTGAAGAAGCCGAGGGATCTCCTCGAGTATGTCCTCGTTCACGAGATGGTCCACCTCATCGAACCTACGCACAGCGGCCGCTTCGAGGAGCTCATGAACAAGCATTATCCGGGCTGGCGCGAAGCCCGCGCCGAACTCAACGAGCTACCACTTGGGGCGGAGACGTGGAAGGAATAGCGATGCGCATGGTCCAAGTCCTCCTAAAAGTCGCACTCCGAGTCCACTGCTAGTTCTCCAACGGCCGCGTCAAACTCAACGACGCGCGGCCCAGCCCGCGGCCTAGACCCGAAGTGTCGCTCTCGCCATCGCCGGGTCTCCCATCGCCAGAGATACGACGCGCCATGAGCATCCGTCAGCCCTACGTCGCCTGATACGAAATGGACTGTTTCGCCTATTCCCTCGAAAGGCCGCTTCGGCTCGAGGGTTTTCTCAAGCCTATAAACCAACCGCAACCGAGGTTTTGTCTGCCTCGATTTGCCTAGCTTCCCCGAAGAGGGTACCTCCGAGGTAGGGGGGGGTACCTCGAAGATCCGACGCCGCATCTTTTTGTATCGGCGTCGAACCTTTGACATCCGGTGCCGATAGTTTTTGCATCGACACCGAGTGTTGGACATCCGGCGCCGCATGTTTGACATCCGACATCGATACTTTTTGCATCGCCGCCGAGTGTTGGACATCCGGCGTCGCATCTTTTGGCCTCGGCGCCGAGTATTAAAGATGCGGCGGCGAGTATTCGGGCAACGACGCCGGCGCGAGGCGCATCGCGGTGCTGCTTGCTCAGGGGCTCGGGCCTGTTTGATTTGGTACGGCCTATGGACTAAGTTGGCAGCATGACCGTGGTCAACGTTCAAGACGCGAAGACGAACTTCTCGAAATTGCTGGACAGGGCTCACGCCGGCGAAGAAATCATCCTCGCCAAGGCTGGCAAGCCCTTCGCCCGTCTCGTCCCCCTCGAGGAAGCCCGAGAACGAGTGCCCGGGCGATATGCCGAAACGACCCCCGACAGCTTTTTCGACGATCTTCCTGAAGAGGAGCTCCGAGGATGGGAGGGATGAAGCTCCTTCTCGATACCCATGTTCTTTTTGGTGGTGGGGTGAGGCCCAGCGACAATCGCCTCGGATGCTCGCCGCCCAATCCCTCGTCGAGGGACTTCCCCTCGCGAGCGTCGATAAGGCGCTCTCGGCGCTTGGGGTGGAGCTTCTCTGGGAGTGACATGCTTCCTTCCTCATTCAAGAAACTGCGCTATTCTCGCGACCGCGAGAGCGGCGTAGCCGACTCGATCTTTCAGGGAGCACGCGAATGATCTTCAAATTCGAGCATCACGAGGCGAGCCTGAAAAGGGCCGTCGAGCATTTCGCGAAAGACGGCGAAGTCCTCGCTCTGATCCTCGGCGGCTCGATCGCCCACGGCTACGCGACGAGTTCCTCCGACATCGACCTCATGATCCTCGTCTCCGCGGGCGATTACAAAACCCGCGAGATCGAGGGCCGGCTGTTGTTCTACGACGAGGGGCTCTGCGACTACCCCGGAGGTTATATCGATGGGAAGTACATCGATCGCGGGTATCTCGAACTGGTCGGCGAGAGAGGCAACGAGTCGACGCGCTATGCCTTCAAGGACGCCGAAATCGTCCACGGCGGCAGCCCCGAGCTGGAGGCCCTGGTGAAGAGTGCCGCCGTCTTCGACAGGGCGACCAAGACGGAAAGGGGTCGGCGCTTCTACGCCCACATGCATGCCTGGAAGTGGTATTTCAACGAGGCGATCAGGCAGGGGAACGAGCTCCTCCGGATGACCGCCCTCTCCAACTTCATCCTCTATGCCTGCCGATCGGTCCTCAATCACAACGAGATGCTCTACCCCTACCACAAATGGCTTTTGGCCGAGGTCGGGCGGGCGAGGGAAAAGCCGGAAGGCTTCCTGACGAAGGTATCCGACCTGGTGCGGGAGGGGGATGCCGAGGGGGTCGAGGAACTCGCCAAGGAGATCAAAGCCATGAAGGATTGGGGCCTCGGCGATTGGGATTGGCCGCACTACTTCGTGGAAGACGTCGAAAAGTCCTGGATGAGACAAGAGCCCTATATTGCAGATCTCTAAGAACTCCTAGCCAAACACTCACGCTACTCCGCGCTCCCCATGCCGACCTTCTCGCGGAGGCTGGCGATATCCTTACTCGGCGCCTTGCCGAAGAAGCGGCCGTACTCCCTGCTGAATTGGGAGGCGCTCGCGTAGCCGACGAGCTGGCCGGCGGTGCTCGCGTCCAGCATTTTGGAGAGCATGAGGTTTCTCGCCTCCTGGAGGCGGAGGGCCTTCTGGTACTGGAGGGGGCTCATCGAGGTGACGGACCTGAAGTGCTGGTGAAAGGAGGAGGGGCTCATGTGGGCGAGCTCGGCGAGTTCCTCGACCCGCATCGGGCGCGAGAAGTTGGAGCGGAGCCAGGAGACGGCCTTTTCGACGCCGTAGAGGCCCGTGTCCACGAGGCCGATCTGGGCGATGCGCGCGCCCACGGGGCTGCGCAGGAGGCGGATGAGGATCTCGTCGACGGCGAGGGGCGCGAGGAGTTCGAGCTCGTCGGGCTGGGCCATGAGTTCGACGAGGCGGAGCGTCGCATTAATGATGCGCGGATCGGCCGGGGCGACGCAGACGGCGCCGCTGTCCTGCGCCTTGGGCAGGCCATGGGGAAAGACCTTGAGGACGAGGGGCGCGAGCATCTGGGGATCGAGATCGAGTCGTAAGCAGAGGAAGGGTTCGGCGAGGCTGGCTCGGGTCACCCGCGAGGCGACGGGGAGGTCGACGGAAAAGGCTATCATGCGGGCGGCGTCGTACTCGAAGAGGTCCTGGCCGAGCATTACGCTCTTCGCCCCCTGGGCCACGATGCAGAGGGCCGAGCGCTGGATCCCGTGCACCAATTCGGGGCTCGTATGGGATCGCCGGATGGCGTGTACGCCTTTTCGCTTGAGTTCGAAGCTGCCTTCGTGGGGGGTGAAGGCCCCTATCAGTTTGGAAAGGCGGGCGAGGTCCGACGCGCCGCCTTCGGGCTTTCCCGCATCGCGCGGCGCCTCACTGGAAATCTTCACGGATGTCCACCTCCCTCATAATTATACCGAAGAGTCGGAGGGACGCGAAGGGAGGGGTGAGGCGATGAGAGTCTTCACTCAGAGCCCCGTCATCTTGAGGGCGGCCTCGGGGAGGCGATCTCCCGCAAGGGGGATCTTCGAGGCGGCCTCCTCCATCTCCCGAATTTCCTCGGCGCCGAGTGCGACTTCGAGGGCTCCGAGGTTTTCCACGAGTCGATGCAGCTTCGTCGTGCCCGGGATTGGAGCGATCCAGGCCTTCTTCGCGAGGAGCCAGGCGAGGGCGATCTGTGCGGCGCTCGCGCCCTTGCGCGCGGCAACCTCTCGCAGGAGGTCGACCAGGGCCATGTTGGCCTTCAGTGCCTCAGGAGCGAATCGGGGAACCATTCCGCGGAAGTCAGTGCCGCCGAAGCTCGTGTTCGCGTCGATGGTGCCGGTGAGGAAGCCCGCGCCCAGGGGGCTGAAGGGCACGAAGCCGATGCCGAGCTCTTCCAAGGTCGGAAGGATTTCCTCCTCGGGCTTCCGCCACCAGAGTGAGTACTCGCTCTGGACGGCCGTGAGGGGCTGGACCTTGTGGGCGCGGCGAATCGTGTTCGCCCCGGCCTCCGACATGCCGAAATGCCTGACCTTCCCCTCCTCGATCAGCATCTTGACGGCGCCCGCGACCTCCTCGATGGGCACGGTCGGGTCGACGCGATGCTGGTAGAGGAGGTCGATGGCATCGACGCCGAGGCGCTTCAGCGAGGCCTCGGCGGCCGCCTTGATGTGCTCGGGGCGGCTGTTCACACCTGCCCGCCTTTGGCCCGTAACCGGGTCGATGTCGAAGCCGAACTTGGTAGCTATGACGACTTTGTTCTTGAAGGGCGCGAGGGCTTCGCCGACGAGGATCTCGTTGGCGAAGGGCCCATACGCTTCGGCCGTGTCGAAGAAGGTCAGGCCCCTTTCGACGGCCCCGCGAATGAGGGCCAGCATCTCCTTCTTGTCCCCGGCCGGTCCGTAGGCGGAGCTCATGCCCATGCATCCCAGCCCCAGGGCCGATACCTCGAGGCCGCTCCTTCCCAATTTTCTTTTCTCCATCGCGCTTCCTCCGGGCTTCGATTCGACTCCAATGGCAAGTCGTCGCGATAGAACATAGCGAGGAGGAAGTCGCGAGGGTTGCCGGATACTACGAATCTCTTGCCTGATCCGACGGATTCACGGGGCCGCAGAGATAGTGAGGTATTGTTGCCCTATATCTGCACGAGCTGTTCCGCAACGAGTCCGAGGGCCTCTGCCAGCCTGCGGCGGCTCGTAGGACGTAGCTTTTCCGAGGACTCAAGCTGGGAATACGCCGCCTGGGTGATATCCATGCGGGCCGCGACCTCGGATTGAGTGAGGCCGAGATGTTCACGCCAGGCACGAGCCGCAGTCTTTCCATCGATCATCTTGCCAACGACCTCATGAGGGATGCTAGGCTTGGCGCCGGAGCCGGCAAGTTGCTCGTACTCGGCGTAAGGCAGGACCGCGAAGGCTGGGCTCCCATCTGCGGCACGGATGATCTGAACGTCAATAGGTGCGCTCATCGCGTTTCTTCACCTCCTCTCTATGCACGATTTTTGGACCATCGTCGAAGTCGAAAAATACGCGATCGCGGGCCGGAATCCTCACGAGCTGACGAACGGCGCGAGGCGACTAGCCGATCCCGTGCATATGATAAATATAAGACAATAATAAGTTTTCGCCAAGAGTGGAAAACTTGCCATGATTCGATCCCGGTAGGATTCGCCGCGCCCAAGGCTGACCAAAACCCTCGGTCTTCGATTTCCGAAGAACCTACGAAGATCACTATTTCCTTGTCCGCTTCTTTCATTGACGCCTCCCGAAACTTGGCTCAGACTCGCCTGCGAGCCTCTGGGACGAAGGGTCCTCAAAGGAGCGACGATGGCGACATTGAAAGAGCCCTACGGTCTGTCGGCCAGGGTTGAGCGTTTGCGATCCTGGTACTTCGAGGGCGCCGACAGGCGCTGGAACAACGAGTACACGGCCTGGACGACGGGTACACCCTGGGACCGCCAGTTTAACGAGATGACTTACTACATCGTGCCCGAGGTCTACACCCTCATCGGGGCCATGGGCCACTCCTTCAGGCTCGCCGCGAGGCCCGTGCCGCTCCGGCCCGATTTCTGGAAGCTCTCCCTCCCGGAGCGCCGCGCCTGGTTCGTGAAGGAGGTCATGGTCCGCCATGTTCCCCGCGACCTCCTCCCCGGCGACCTCCTCGCAGGTTCCCGCTTCAACGTGCAGACCTCCCTCTGCCTCGACAAAAAGGAAGCGAAGGACTACGACCTAGTCGTCGCGGGCAAGAAGGGGGCGCGCAAGGCCGTCATCGACTTCCACGCCCACGGCTACGGCAATGCCGGGGCGACGAGCGGCCACCTCATCCCCGGCCACGCCGAGCTCCTCGCCAAGGGCTGGAAGGGGAGGCGCGCCGAGGTCGAAGCCGCCTTGGCCGCGCTCTCCGAGAAGGCGAGGCAGGGCCCACGCGGGGCCGAGCTCCGCGCCATGCAAATCGCCTGCGAAATGCCCCGGGAACTTGCCGCGGCCTATGCGGCCGATTGCGCCGCCCTCGCCTCTCGCTGCGAGGAGCCCCGCCGCAGGGCCGAACTCGAGACAATGGCCGCGACCCTGAAGCGGGTGCCCTGGGAGCCGGCAAGGGGTTTCCGCGAGGCTGTCCAGGCCCTCTGGCTCAACCACATGCTCGTCATGGTCGACGAGAACTACCCCGGCCCCGGCGTCTCCTTCGGAAGAATCGACCAATACTTACTACCCTACTGGGAGGCCTCGAAGGCCGAGGGCATGACGAAGGAAGAGGCCAAGGAGATCCTCGGTTGCTTCTGGTTCCACTGCAACACGGCCTACGACGCCCAGATACGGACGGGCAACAACGGCATCACGGCGGGCTTCGGCCAGCTCTTCAACCTCTCGGGCCTCGGTCGGGACGGGAAGGACGCGAGCAACGAGCTCACCTACATGTTCCTGGAGCTTATCGACGAGATGTCGCCCATCCTCGAGCCCAAGCCCAACGTCCGTCTCCACCGCGAGTCGCCAGAGAGTCTCCTCGACAAGGTCGTCTCGATGATCGAGGCGAGCCAGGGCGCCCCCTTCCTCCTCAACTTCGACGAGCGCTCGATGGCCGGCCTGAGGCGCGAGGCCAGGGAAGCCGAGGTCCCCAACTTCATCGGCGCGGACAAGGTCTACGACTACGCCTCGGTGGGCTGTCTCGAGAACACGATGGTCGGGAACGATCGCTCGGGCACCGTCGACTGCAATCTCAACCTCCTCAAGGCTGTCGAGCTCGCCCTGACCGGGGGCGAGGACCTCCTTCCCACCACGGACAGTATGAGCGGAAAGACGAGCGAGCCCCGCCGCGAGGGGCCGGCCACGGGAGACGCGCGAAACTTTGGAAATTGGGAGGAGTTCTGGGCGGCCTATGTCGCGCAGACTCGCTTTATCGTGTCGCGCATCGTCGAGCTCTACGAGCGTTCCGAGTCGATCCGCGCCCGTTTCTTCCCCACACCCTATCTCTCCACCATGATCAAGGGTTGCGTGGAGGAGGGCCTCGACATCACCGAGGGCGGAGCGGAGCTCGGCTTCGTCACCCTCGAGGCCGTCACCTTCGCGACGACGGTGGACTCCCTCCTCGCCGTTAAGCACCTCGTCTTCGACAAGAAGGAATGCTCGATGGAGACCCTCATCGCGGCCCTGCGCGCCAATTGGGTCTCCCCCACGGGGAAGGAGGGCTACGAGGTCCTTCGCGCCAAGGCCCGCAACAAGGCCCCCAAGTACGGCCGCGACGAGGAGGAGGCCGACGCCCTGGCCAAGGCCGTGATGGATCTCTGGTGCGCGGAAACATGGAAGCACCACACGAAGAGCACGTTGCGCCAGTTCAGGCCGGGCATGCTCTCCTGGAACTACTGGGCGGGGGACGGCTACATCATGGCGGCGAGCCCCGACGGCCGCGAAAAAGGCCAGTTCCTCTCCAATGCCATCTGCCCCTCCAACGGCGCCGACATCAAGGGCCCCACCTCGAACGCCAACTCAGTTGGCACCGTCCTCGGAGGCCGCTCGGCCGAGGGCGCCGACTGGGAAGACTACCTCTGCGCCCTTCCCAACGGGGCCAGCCACACGATGACCTTCAATCCCTCCATCCTCCGCGACGCCGAGCACCGGGCCAAGTTCAAGGCCTTCCTCCGCGGCTATGCCGAGAATGGCGGCACGGCCCTCCAAATCAACATGCTCGACCCGGCCATGCTCAGGGATGCCCAGGCCAAGCCACAGGAATACCGCCACCTCCTCGTGCGCGTGACCGGCTACAACGCCTATTTCACGACCATCGGCCGCGAGCTCCAGGACGAGGTTATCGCGCGCGTGAGCCATGGGCATTTCTAGTCCGCGACCCGCCTCGGCGATGGCTGCGACGGCTGCTGCGGCAGCCGAGGGTCTCGTCCTCCAGATCCAGCGCATGTCCACGGAGGACGGACCGGGGCTCAGGACTACGGCCTTCCTCAAAGGCTGCCCCCTCTCCTGCGCCTGGTGCCACAACCCCGAGAGCATCGCCGCGAGGCCAGAGCTCCAGTGGATAGGCTCGCGCTGCATCGCCACCGCGACTACTGTCGCGACGGCGGCCGATGCTTGTGGCACCTGCATCAAGGCCTGCCCCAGCTCGGCCCTCGGCAGGGACGGAAAGGGCCGCATTGTGATCGACCGCGGCCGCTGCTCGCTCGGCGGCGGCGGCCCCTTCGGCGGCGGACACGAAGGTACTACTTGTTCCGACAGGGCTCTCTGCGCCGAGGCCTGCCCCGGAGGGGCGATGGAGCTCCTCGGCACGCGCTATACGGCCGAGGCCCTAGCGAGGGAGCTCCTCAAGGACAGGGCCTATTTCGCGCGCTCGGAGCGGGGCGGCATCACCCTCTCCGGCGGCGAGGCGAGCGCCCAGCCCTCCTTCGCCCTCGAGGTCCTCCGCCTCTGTCGCGCAGCCGGCGTTCACACGGCCCTCGACACCTGCGGGGTCGCCTCCTGGGAAAGCCTCGAAAAACTCTATGCCGAGGTCGACCTCGTCCTCTACGACCTCAAGGAGGCCGATCCCGAAAGGCATCGGAGCTACACCGGCCTCGACAACGGTCTCGTCTTCCGCAATTTCGAAAAAACGGCCGAGCTGATGCGGCGCTCGCCGATGCCGGGGGCTCTTTGGATTCGGACTCCCATCATCCCCGGCGCGACGGATCGGGAGGAGAATCTCTATGAATTGGGAAGACTCCTCGCCGAGCTCGCGCCGCCCCGCCTCGAGCGCTGGGAGCTCTGCGCCTTCAACAATCTCTGCGCCGACAAGTACCGTCGCCTCGACAGGGAATGGGCCTACGCAGCCTCCCCCCTCATGAGGGCCTCCGCGATGGAGGCCCTGGTGGAGGCTGCTCGCCGCGGCTCCCGTGGAAGGGTCGAGGTCTCCTGGACTGGCTCGACCCTCATCGAAGAAGAAAGGACAGTGCCATGCTGAGAAAGACCTTCGACGAAAAGGACCGCGCGGCCTTCGGGCCGGCCGAGAAGGTGGCCCTCGTCGCCACCATCAACGACGAGGGCTTGCCCCACGTCAGCCTCCTCACCACCCTCTCCGCCCTCGGCGAACAGGAACTCACAATTGGCGAATTCTCGCGGGGCCTGTCCAAGGAATTCATGCGGCGAAGACCAGCCGTCGGCTTCCTCGTGATGAGCCTCGACCGGAGGCTCTGGCGGGGCCGGGCCCTCTGGAAGCGGAGCGCCAAGGATGGCCCCGAGTACGTGAAGTACAACAAGCAGCCGATGTTCCGCTACAACAGCTACTTCGGCATCAACACGGTGCACTACCTCGATCTCGTCGGCGTGGAGGGTCCCGGGGCCCTTCCTATGGCGGGAATCGTCGTCGCAAGCCTCGCCACGGCCATCAAGGCTCCCTTTGCCCGGCCGGCCGAGGGCGACCCGGTCCTGCCGACCTTCCTCCTCCCCATCCTCGACGCCCTCGATTCGCTCAACTTCCTCTGCTTCGTCGACGCCGAGGGCTTTCCCCGCATCGTGCCCGTCCTCCAGGCCCGGAGTGCGGGAAGTTCGCGCATCGTCTTCACGCCGGGGCCCTGGGGCGCCGAGCTCGCCGCCCTCCGCGAGGGAGCCTCGGTCGCCCTCTTTTCGATGAACCTCAAGATGGAAAGCTTCCTCGCGCGGGGAGTCTATTCCCCGCAAATGGGCGGGGGCTCGGCCAGCAAGGGGCTGGCCGGCAAGGGCTTGGCCGGCATCGACCTCGACTTTCTCTACGACTCTGCCCCTCCCCTTCACGGTCAGGTCTGGCCGCCGCGGCCTCTCGAGGCACTGGTGGAGGCCTAGGGACGTGGAGCAAGGTACGAGGGACTGGGCGGAACTATCGAACCCTTATTTTGCGAGCCAGGTCCATCCCGGGTTCGAGCCTTATTAACAGGGGGAGCCCAGCCGGGCTATCTTCTGCCCCCATGGCACGACCTTCCGAATACCTTGCCGGCATCGGCTACGCCTCGATCTTCGGTCTCTCCTTCCTCGTCACGAAGGGGAGCCTCGAAGTCCTCGCGCCCTTCGAGCTTCTCTTCCTCCGCTTCGCCCTGGCCGCCCTCATCCTGGGCGCCCTCGCCATATTCCGCGTCATCAAGCTGGATTTCCGCGGCAAGAGCCTCGGCAACCTCGCCCTGGCCTGCCTCTTTCAGCCCTTCCTGTATTTCATCGGCGAGACCTTCGGCGTCCGCGACTCGGCCTCGAGCACGGCCGGCCTCGTCATCGGCGTCCTTCCCGCCGTCGGCACCATTCTCGGCGCCATCATGCTGGGCGAGGCCGTGGGTCTCATCCAGGGATTCTTCCTCGGGCTTTCGGTCCTCGGGGTGGGAGCCATCGCCCTCTTCGGGGGAACTGCCGGCGGCGCCACGGGAAGCCCGGCGGGCTTCGCCTTCCTCCTCGGCGCGGTGGGCAGCGCCGCCCTCTACAACATCTTCTCGCGCCGCTCGAGCAGGGTCTTCACGCCGATCGAAACGACCTTCGCGATGATGTGGAGCGGGGCCATCCTCTTCGGTCTCCTCGCCTTCCTGGGCGGGGCTGGCGCCTTCGAGGGAAGCTTCGCCCGCGGCACGGGCTTCGGCCCGGAGCTCCTTTCGCGGGCCTGGAAGGCCGCTCCGGGCATCGTCTATCTGGGTGCCCTTTCCTCGGTCCTCGCCTTCTTCTTCATCAATTTCACCCTGTCGCGGCTTAGGGTCTCGCAGTCCATCGTCTTCTCGAATCTCACCACGGTGATCTCGGTGGCCGCCGGCGTCCTCATCCGGGGAGAGCCCTTCGGCATCGCCCAACTCGCCGGTTCGGCCATGATCGTGGCCGGGGTCTGGGGAACGAACGCCTTCGCCGGCCGAAGGCGGGCTGAAAAGTTTCTATAACGGGCTATCCTCTGGGGGACGGAGTCCATCCCGGGGAGCCCACGATGACAACAAGAAGCCGATTCATTCCTCTAATCCTCCTCGTCGCCATCTTTTCGACGGCGACGATCCTCGAGGCCTCTGCTGGCGCCGGAGGCCTCCTCTTCGGCATTCAAAGACCGGATCTCTCACCCTCCTTCCTCCCCCCCTCGGGCGCGAGCGCCGGGGTCGAAAGCATCGGCGGCTTCGGCTACGCCCTCGATGCGGAGGGATTCATCGTCGGAGGCTTCGGCATGGCTCTCCTCGATCAGGGCATTCTCGACGGCGGGACAATGGCGGAGGGATCCTATGCGGGCGGGGTGGGCGGCCTCCTCGTCGGCCAGCGTCTCATCGGCGAAAGGCGTTTCAAGCTCGATCTGTCCGCCAGGCTCGGTGTGGGCGGATTGGCACAGTACCAGGGCGACTGGACCGGCTGGGCGGTAGTCTTCGCCGAGCCCTACGCCGAGGCGACGATCGTCCTTTCGCCCTGGATGGCCCTGTCGGCGCAGCTCGGATATCGTTTGATGGGCAATTTCGCCCCTGGCCTCGCCTTCGACCGATTCTTCCTCCTCTCCCCCGTCCTCTGTTTCGCCGTCTCCTGGGGCTCGTTCAGATAGAGCCCCCGGGACCCTGTCCCAAACGGGCCCTTCCATGACATCCTCCCGCCCGATGGCCCGAGATTATTGCTGGAGTTGCCGCAGGCCGAAGTCCGCCTGCCTCTGCCCTTCCCTGCCGCCGATGGAGACGAGGACACGCATCGTCCTCCTCATGCACCCGATGGAATGGAAGCGGGAAAAGTGCACGACGGGGCGGCTCGCCTGCCTCAACCTCGCCAACAGCGAGATCATTCCCGGCATCGCCTTCGACGACAACCCGCGCTACCGCGCCCTCGTCGACGATCCTCACAATTACTCCATGCTCCTCTATCCCGGAGAGGGGGCCGTCGACCTCGGGAGGGAGCCCTTCCCCCGCGAGCTCCTGGGCGGCAGACGCCTCCTCGTCTTCCTGATCGACGCCACCTGGGCCTGCGCGCGAGCGGTGGCCCGCGAAAGCCCCGGCCTCATGGCCCTCCCCCGCCTCATGTTCACCCCGCGCGAAAAGAGCCGCTGGATCATCAAGCGCCAGCCCGCCGAGTGGTGCCTCTCGACCCTCGAGGCTGCGCACGAGCTCCTCATCTCCCTCGAAGAGTCCGGGCTCGACGAATATCCAGATCGCGATCGACTACTCGAGGTCTTCGCCCGCATGCAGGACTACCAGGTGGAGAGGCGCGAATCGGACGGAAGGCCGCGTCATCTCGGCGCTCGGCAGGAGCGCGCCGCGCGCCGGGCCTCACCGCGAAATCGAGCTTGAGGGCAGGATAGACGACACGATACAATGCCCTCATGAGAATATATCCTCTAGAAAACGCCATCATGCCTTACGCCTGGGGAAGCGCCGACGGTCTCGGCAAGACCCTCGGCCTTACCAACGAGAGCGGGGGCCCCCAGGCCGAGCTGTGGATGGGCGCACATCCCAAGGCACCTTCGACCCTCATACTGCCCGAAGGGCGCAGACCCCTCGACGCGATGATCGCCTCCGATCCCGAGCGGATGATAGGCGCGACGGTGGCCGCGCGCTATGGCAACAAACTGCCATTTCTCTTCAAGGCCCTCTCGGCGGCCAAGCCCCTGTCCATCCAGGTCCATCCCTCGCGCCGCAAGGCCGAGCGGGGTTTCGAGAAGGAAAACACGATCGGCATCGCCGTCGATTCCGCCGAGCGCAATTACCGCGACCCGAATCACAAACCCGAACTTTCCGTGGCCCTCACCCGCTTCGAAGCCCTCGTCGGATTCAGGCCCCTCGAAGACATCACCGCCTTCGGGCGCCTCCTCGGCACGGGTAATTTCGACAGGCACTTCGAGGGACTCGAGAAGCGCAGGGACAGGATGGAGCTCTCGGTCTTCTTCTATTCCCTGATGACCCAGCCCGCCGAAACCAAACGCGATCTGATCAAGGCAGCGGCCGAGACGGCGAGTCGTGTTCTAGGGGAAGGAGGAACCGACGCTTCCGACACCCTCGCCTGGACCTGGGTTCTCAAATTGTCGAAGCTTTGGCCCAAGGACATAGGGGTCCTCTCGCCCCTCCTTTTCAATATCATCCAGCTCGAACCCGGCGAGGCGATCTTCATAGCCCCCGGCGAGCCCCACGCTTATCTCGAAGGCACGGCCCTCGAGATCATGGCGAACTCGGACAACGTCATCCGCTGCGCCCTCACCGACAAGCACGCCGACATACCCGAGTTCATCTCCGCCCTGGGCTTCGACGCCGGCAGGCCGGCGAAGATCGGCGCGACGAACATCGCACCCGGCATCGATCGATTCAATTGCGACGTTCCCGAGTTCGCTTTGTCAAAGATCGACGCCGCCGAGCGGCCGGCCTTCGAGGTGCGGGGACCGGAGATTCTCCTCTGCGCCGAGGGCAGGGTCTCCGTCCACTCGGAAGGGGCCTCGCTCGAACTCGGTCGGGGCGACTCGGCCTTCGTCTGCGCCTCGGCGGCCAGCTGGTCCGCGGGCGGCTCGGGCACCCTGTGGCGAGCGACGGTCGGCGACTCCACCTTCGCCGACGCGCGGGCCTGAGCGTCCGGCAGAGCGGCATGACCATCTGGGCCGACGCCGACAGTCTCCAATCGGAACTGCGCGGCCTCCTCGAAAAGCGGGCACTGCGAGAGGCCGCCCGCGAGGCCGGTCCGCGCTTCCGCCTCGTCCATGTCGCGTCCCGGCGCCTCGCCGTTCCGCGCGGCGTAGAGTTCATACTCGTCGAGGCGGGCCCCGACGCGGCGGACGCCTTCATCGAAGGCGAGGCGAAGATGGGCGACCTCGCGGTCACGAGGGATATTCCCCTGGCCGAACGCCTGGCCATGAAGGGCATCGTCGTGCTCAACGACAGGGGCGAAAGCTACACCTATGATACCGCTCGGGAACGGCGTTCGCTGCGCGACGAGGCCCAGAGGCTTCGCGCCCTCGGCCTCGCCCCCGAATCGCCGCGACGCAGGAATTGGGGAGCCAAGGAACTCAAGGCCTTCGCCGACGCCTTCGATCGCGAGCTCCAGAAATATCTGCGAGCGGCGGCCTCGGCGGAGGGTCCTGCAGCCGCCTCGATGGCGACGGATCGCGTTCAGGGAGTGGCGGGCGACGGTGGCGCGGGCGCGGTCCCGCCCGGGGAAGGCTCGGAAATTTGAGCCTCCGGCGGCGGTGAGGAGCCTGCGGGCAAGGAGCCCGTCGCCGAAGCTTCGGGGGCGGGCCCCTCCTCCGTCGTCGGCGCCACCACGCCGACCGGAAGTTCCGCGGCCGTGGGAGCCGTGGCAGGCTCCGGCTCGAGCGAGGGGAGATATTTGCGCACGAGGAAATCGTAGCGTTCCTGGAGGATCAGCGATCGTCCGAACCAGGTAGGTCTATATTTTATCGGCGAGGAGAGGATCGCGACGAGCCTGGCTCCCTCCTCCCTGTCCAGACCTCGTACGCCCTTTCCGAACCAGCGCCGTGACGCGGCGTCGACGCCGAAAAGCCCCTTGCCCCATTCCGCGTAGCCGAAATAGAGGGTGAGTATCCTGTCCTTGCCGAGAATGGCCTCGAGCTCGACAGTCGCGATGACTTCGAAATACTTCCTCGCGTAGGATTTCGCCGGCACGAGGAAGAGGGTCCGCGCCACCTGCATCGTAAGCGTCGAGCCGCCGTACAGGGGTTGGGCGAGGCGCCTGTCGATCTCGTAGGCCTGCTTTATCGCCTCGAAGTCGAAGCCGTGGTGCGAATAGAACTTGTGGTCCTCCACCGAGATGAGCATCGAGCGCATCCAGAAGGGCACGGCCTTGAGCGGAACGGGCCGCGGCGCCTGTATCTTCCAGCCGTCCGCCCATTTCCGCCATGCCATGAGAACGGTCGCCGAAGGTTCTATGTATTTGTACGAAAATATGAGGAGCGAGGTCGTCCCGATCCAGAAGATGTGAATTGCGATGAACAGCCTGAGCGCGAGGGAGGCGAGGCGCCGCGGCAGGCGACGAAGCGCGGGTTTGGGTTCGGTGTCCGGGAGTGCCAGCTCCGGCGGCGCCTTCCCGAACAGGAGTCTTTCCATCGGGGAAGGGTCCCCGGCGAGCCTTGATTCCGCGGCCCTTCCGGCCGAGGCAAGAACGAGTTCCCAGGGCCACCAGGGCCGACGGCGCAGATTGAAGCGACGCGCCTTCTTCATCGCGGTATCCATATGGTCAGTCAAGGCTTCGCTACCGTATGTCGAAATAGAAGCGCTGGATGTAGGTCGCCCTGTCGTTCGCCTTCGACCAGAAATCCGAGCGGGGAAAGTCGCTGACGATCCGGCGGTAGAGAGCGAGGGCTGCCGCGACGTCGCGCGAGGGGGAATTGAGCTCGAGTGCCTGGGCCTCGAGGAAGAGGGCCTCGTCGGCCGCGTCGCCCTTCGGCGAAAGCGCGAGGTAGCTTTGGGCGGCGGCGATAGCCGTCGGCGCCCGACCTGCCGCGTATTCCGCGCGGGCGGTCGCGATAAAGGCGGCGGGAGTCCCCGGCGCGGGAGGAGGCGTCGCCGTCGCGTCGGGGGTCGTGGCGCTGGCTGCCATTGGAGGGCCGGCCGTCGTCAGGGCTGGGCTGGATCCGCTCGCCGTCCCTGCGGGCGATGCTGTCGCGACGCCTGAGTTGCCGTACACAGGATTGGAGTTGCCGTACGGCGCGGTTGGGTTGGGAGAAGGGGCGGTGGTGGCAGGGCCCGTGCCCACGGCCGGAATCGTCGCTTGGCCCGCGCCTAGTGACGAAACGCCTTGGGCCGCCTGGGCCGTAGCCGAAGGAGCCGCGGACGCCGGGGCAGAGATCGCCCCGGAAGCCGCAGCCCCCGCCGATGCCGCCGTCACCCCACCCGTCGATGAGGCCATGCTCGTCGACGCGGCCCCCTGATTGGCTGCGCCAATGGCGGCGGCGGTGGGCGACGTCGCGGCGGGGGGCGAGGAAGCCTGGCTTGCCGCCGAGGGCACGAGGCTGCCCTTCGGCAGCACCGAAAGATGTACCAATTCCTCGCTACTCGTTCCGTTAACGAGATCCTGGCGGAGAAAGCGGAGATTGTACTCGCCGACCTTCGCGCCGACGATGGCGAAGAGTGCCCCAGCCCCTTCGAATCGACGCGAATCGTAAAGGACGCCGTCCTTCCCGTCCCGTTCTCCCAAATAGGTCCATCCGGCGCCCACGAAGGGGATGAGGGCCTGGCCCCCCGCTTCCACCTGAAAGCTTCGAGGCTGCGGCGGAGCAGCGGAGGCGCTCAGGTCGACCAGGGGCACGAGGGAGGGAGGAATTGAGGGCAGGCTCTCCGCGGCGGCTGGCTGCGAAGTGGCGGACAGGGCGGGCGCGAAGGTCGGAGCGGGAGGCGCGGGAACCGGCTCGGGCTTCTTGGCGCTTGCAGCCTCTTTCGCAGCCGTGGGCTTCGAGGTAGGTGAAACCGCTACGGCCTTCGACTCGGACGATGGCTTTGATTCCGGCTGCGCGGCGGGCTTTTTGGACGAGACAAGGGCAGGAGGGGCAGATGGTAACTTCGAGGGGAGGGCCGGATCGCTCAGGATTTCGGGCGTGCCCGGAGCGCCGGCAAGGGCAGGCGCGCTTCGCTGCAGCTGCCCCAGATCGGGCCGGTTCAGCCAGACTCCCGGCTCAGCCGAGGGGAGGCCGAGGACGAGGATCGAGGGGGCCGGTGGAGCGCCCCGCTGCGCCTCGGAAAGGACGGGCGGATCAGGGGGAGGTGCAGGCGTGACGGTCGCCGGGGCCGAGGGAGGGGAAGGAGCCTTTTCCACAATGGAAGGCTTGGCTGCGGCGGGACGGGTGGCGCAGGAGCCGAGGCTCACAAGGGCACAACACGAAAGCCCCAGCACGAGGCGGAAGACTCCTCCTCGCGGAAGGGCTTTCAAGGCACTGCCCCGAAGATCGCGTCCATCGCCCGATCGTTCCTTTCGGCAATCGGCGCGATCTCGCTCGCCGAATGTGTCGGGGCGAGGCGCCTGATGTCCTCGTCAGTATAGGGGAAATGAGGCGGCCTTTCCATCGGCGGCGAAAGATCGAGGGCCGGGTCGGGCGGGAGGAGGAGGCGCCGCGCCGCCTCCCTGCCATCGGGCGTCGATGGGCGGAACGAGGCCTGCGAGGGGTTTCCAGGCGGGGGGGCGTTCGCCACGACGGATACGGTCACGAGGGCCGCCGCGAAGACCAATAGGATCGCGAGTCCGGCGATGACAGCCCGCCGCGAAAGGAGGTCCTTGGCGACGGCGGCGAAATCCAGTTTCGCGCGTTTCGCCTCATGGCTCCTGGCCGCGATGGCGTTGGGCGAAAAGCTGTCGTCGTCCTCGGAGCTGTGATCCACAAGTTCGTGGAAGGGCTCCGCGACTTCGGGCTTTTTCCGCTTCGGGAGAAAGGGAAGCTTGTCGAGGAGGGGCGACAGGCGCTCGAGGAGGGTCGCGACGAAGGCCGGGACGGCCATGTCCTATCTCGCGTCCCCGCCGGGGACGGCTTCCTCGGTCTCGGGCGTCGGGGCCACCTGGGCGGAAGCGGCATCGCCGTCCTGGGCGGGAGTCGCGGCCCCTTCCAGTGCGCGGGGAGCGACCGTCTCCGGCTCGGGTTTCGTCGCCTTGACGGGAGGCAACTCCTTCCCCTCTTCGTATTCGACTTCTTCGTCGTCCATGCTCGTGATCGGCTCGGGCACGCGGATCGCCTCGCCGTCGGAGCGCTCGAGGCGCACGCCGATGGCCTTGGTCACGCCCGACTCCTCCATGGTGACGCCGAGGAGGCTGTCGGCCCCGGTGACGGTCTTCTTGTTGTGGGTAATTACGACGAACTGGCTCGTGCGGCCGAACTCGCGGAGAAGGTTGACGAAGCGGATCACGTTCTGCTCGTCGAGGGCCGCGTCGATCTCGTCGAGGAAGCAGAAGGGCGAGGGCCTGACCATATAGGTCGCGAAGAGCATGGCGATGGCGGTGAGGGTCTTCTCGCCGCCCGAAAGCAGGGAGATCGCCTCGAGCTTCTTGCCTGGTGGCTGGGCGTAGATCTCGATGCCCGACTCGAGGACATGGTCGGGGTCGACGAGCCTGAGCTCGCCGCGGCCGCCGCCGAAGAGCCTGCGGAACATGTTGTGGAAGTTCTTCTTGATGCGGTTGTAGGTGTCGAGGAAGAGCTCTGCGCTTTCGTTGCGTATCTCGTCGGTGATGCGCTTGAGGTCGGCCTTCGCCGCCTCGAGGTCGGCGAGCTGGGCGGAGAGGAAGTCGTAGCGATCCTTGACCTCGCCGTATTCCTCGGGCGCCATGAGGTTGACCGAACCGAGGTCCTTGAGCTTCTGCCTGAGGCCCGCGAGGGCCTCGCGAAGCTCCATTACGGGCGTGCGGATCTCGAACATCCGCGTCTCGAATTCCATGAGATCGCGGGAGTACTGCTCGGTGAAGTTCTCCTTCACGTTGCGAATCTCGGTCTCCGTCTGCGCGAGGCCCATGTGGAGCCGTTCCAGCTCGGACTGCACGGCCCCGAGCTTCTCGATCCGCTTCCTCACCTCGTCCTGCCGCTTGGCGAGGTCAGAATTCTTGAGCGAGATCTCGCGCTCGAGACGCTCGACCTCGGACTGGAGCTCGCGGCCCTTCTTCTCGATGTCCGCGAGTTCAGTATCTATTTCGCCGAGCTCCTCCTCCGATTCCGCGAGGCGCTTTCCCTCGAGGTAGATCTCGTTCTCGAGCTCCCTGAGGTAAGCCTCCTGCGAGGCTATCTCGCGGCGCAGGACGGCCAGGGCTTCGGCACCGGCCTGGGTCTGGGTCTCGACGCGGATGCGATTGCCGCGAAGCTCGCCGAGGGTCGCGCGGTATTCGGTCAATTTCTCGGCGAGGGCGAGGTTCTCGGCGCGAAGCGAGGAGATCTTCTCGCGGCGTTTCACGATCCCCTCGTCACAGGAGGCGATCTCCCGGTCGATGGCCCTTTTCTTCGTAATTATGCCTTCGGGCGAAAGGAACTCGTCGATGAAGGAGGGCGTCGAGCGGCGGTACTCCTCGAAGCGGGCGCGGAGTTCCGAGGCCGTCGAGAGTGCCGCCGCGAAGGATTCGCGGGCAGAGGCGAGTGAGGCGCGGACCCCGGAGCCGTTGAGATCGCTGGCCCGTTCGAGGTCTTCGAGAAGAGCGGCCTTGCCGCCGAGCCTCGTCTCGAGGAGACCGAGAAGCCCCTCGATGGATTCTTCGACCCGAGCGCGTTCGTGCGAAGAATAGCCCGAGTCTCGGAGCCGCGCATCGAGCTCGGCCACGATGTCCTCGGTGATCGCGTCGAGATTGACCCTCGCCGAGGCTCGCGCCTCCTCGAGACCGAGGATCTCCTCCTCTGCCTGGCGGATGGCGTCGTCGTTGTCACGCACCCTTCCTTCGGTGGCCGCGATGCTCTTCTCGAACTCGGCGATGTTCGCCTCGATCTCGCGAAGCCGAGCCTTGAGGGAGGAGAGTTCGCCCTCCTTCTCGCCTTCGTCCTCGCGCAAACCCTCGATCTTGTCCCTCGTCGATTTGGCGCGAAGCTCGGACTGGGCCATCTTGGCCTTGGTCTCCACGACGCGCTCGGAGAGAAGCTTGCGCTGCTTTTCCTTGCCCACCTTCTCGACGGCCAGACCGTAGACGGCCTTCTGATGCTCGACGAGACTCGATTCCATCCCGTTGACGATGTCGAGGTTTTCCTCGAGCGAGAGGTTGATGCCGTCGATCTCCGCCTTGAGGGAATCGCGAGCCTTCGTCTTGCCCTTGATCTCCTCGTCGCGGCGATCCTTTTCCTGGACGAACTGCCTGAGGCGAAGGAGGTGGAGATCGAGCTCCTTCTCGAATATCTCGTCGCGGAAAGCCCGGTATTTCAGGGTCTTTTCCGACTGGCTCTTGAGCGTGTCGTGGCTCCGCTTGACCTCGGCCACCGTCACCGAAACCACGCGCATGTTTTCCTCGGTGCGCTCGAGCTTGAGCTCGGCCTCGCGGCCCTTCACCTTGTGCTTGGTGATGCCTGCCGCTTCCTCGAAGAGATAGCGCCGCTCCTCGGGCTTCGAGGAGAGAATCTGGTCGATCTTGCCCTGCTCCATCACCGAGTAGGCGGACTTGCCGACACCCGTGTCCCAAAACAGCTCGCGCACCTCTTTCAGCTTGGCGAGCTTGCCGTTGATGAAGTACTCGCCCTCGCCGGAGCGGTAGAGGCGGCGCTTGATCGCGATTTCGGGGGCGTCGATGGGGAGGATGGAATCTTCGTTCGAGATGGTGAGGGTGACTTCGGCGACGCCCAGAGCCTTGCGCGTCTCCGTGCCGTTGAAGATGATGTCTTCCATCGACTCGGCGCGGAGGCTCTTCGCCGACTGCTCGCCGACGACCCACTTGATCGCGTCGACGACGTTCGACTTGCCGCAACCGTTGGGGCCCAGGAGGGCCGTGATGCCGTCGGCGAAGACGATGGGAGTGCGATCGGCAAAGGACTTGAAGCCGAAGATTTCGATGCTTTTCAGGAACACGGATTGCCCTCGTTGGCTGGGTCTTGAGAGGCGAATGTAGCACGGCTCGCGTCTTCTGAACAAGCAAAGCGGCGGTTCCGACCGGCCTCGCCCGCTCCGACCACTCCCTCTTGTCGCTCGGATCGGCCCATGAAAGGATGGCGCATGGATGATTTCGAAGCGCCCAATGTCGATCCCGCCATATTGATCCGAAAACGCCACAGTCTAGCGCTTTTACTCGTCGCGCTCCTCCTCGCCGCCAGTCAGATCGTCACCCAGTTGACCCTTGCCCAAGGCGACGACGACAGCCGCCTCGTGAATGTGTCGGGACGCCAGCGTATGCTCAGCCAGCAAATAGCCAAGCTCGCCCTGGAAATCTCCTACGCCAAGGATATGGCGGGCAGGATAGGGCCGGTCAGAGAACTTTATGGGGCCATTATGACCTTTCAAGGCACCCACGACGGCCTGCTTAAGGGAAGCTCAACCCTCAACGTCAAAGGCCGCAATAGCGCGAGAATCCTCGAACTCTATGCCCGAATCGAGCCCGCATATTATGGAATTCTCAAGGCGGCCTCGACCTTGCGCGAGCGAGCGACCGCGGCCGACAGTACGCAAACCGAGCTCCTCGATCTGGCGGAGAATATCCTTACGATGGAGGGAGAATTCCTCGACGGCATGAACAAGGTCGTCTTTCAATACGACGCCGAGGCATCCCAGCGGCGATCCCTCATCCGCGATATCGAATACATCCTCTTCGGGCTCACCCTCGTCGCCCTGGTGATGGAGGCCTTCTTCATCTTCAGACCGGCGGAAAGGCAGATCAGCGGGTATTTTCAGAGCCTTCACAAGGCCATGGCAAAACTCAGGGAGCAGGCGACCTACGATGCCTTGACGGGACTCTACAATCGAGGCGCCGGGCTCCTCCTCCTCGAGCATGAAATGGACAAGGCCAGACGAGCTCGAAGCCCCCTCACCATCGTCTTCGTCGACCTCGACGGACTCAAGACGGTCAACGACGTTCTCGGGCACGAAGCAGGAGACAGCTATATCTCCGGTTTCGCCTCAATCGTGGCCGGCTCGGTCCGAGCTGGCGATATGGCACTGAGATACGGCGGCGATGAATTCGTGCTCGTTCTGAATTGCGACCCCGGTCAGGCCGAGAGCATCGTTTCCCGTATCGACGCCCTCGTGGTGGAGGCGAACGCGAAGCAGGAAGGAGGCTGGTCCTTCGGATTCTCCTATGGCATGACGAGCTTCGACCCGGCCTCGAGCGCCACCGCCGATAGCCTCCTCGTGGCGGCCGATGAGGCTATGTACCGCATGAAGGCGGAACATCGCCGGTCAGGCAGGAGCCCGATCAGAAAATAAAAAAGCCGGCCCGAGGCAGCTGCCTCCGGACCGGCTTGTCGCCGAAAAGGGCGCCCTGCGGAAGGGTTGCCTCAGCTTCGATCGAGACCCACAAGGATTCCATAGGCGGCTTCCGGGCTTGCTGCGGCCAAGAGGCCCTCGCGGAGTTCCGTCGCCTTGAGACGGGATGAGAAGAAGGAAAGAGTCTGAAGATAGTAGGCATGCTGATTGTACGCGGCCGCTATCATGAAGAGGAGGCGGACGGGCACGTCGTCGAGACTCTGGAAGTCGATGATGTCGCAATGTGAGATGCCGACCGAAACGACGAGGTCCGTGACCGAGGAGAGCCTAACGTGAGGAATGGCAATTCCGCGGCCGATCGCCGTGCTCATGAGCTCCTCGCGACGGAGTATTTCGGCGAGAAGCTCCTGACGATTCTTGATTTGCGGAGCGGTGGCAAGGTTTTCGGCGAGGGCCACGAGGGCGTCCCTCTTTTTCGCGTAATTGAGGATGAGGATCCGATCTGGGGAAACGATATTCTGCACCTGAACGGTCGAAGATGCGCTGCCGTTCCTACCGGAGGAAAGCCGCTCGTTGACCCAGTGCTCGATCTCGCTCTTCTTGAAACGCCATACCGTGCCGATCTTGCCCGAAGGGATTTCGCCCTTTTGGGCCCAATCGTAGACAGTCCGCTCAGATACGCGAAGATAGCGAGCAACTTCCTCTATTGTGAGAATATCGTCATCCATGCGAAAAACTCCTGAGTGATCCCGGAATTATGCAGAATAATGCAAGGATTTCAATGAAATGTCAAGGATAGACCCTTATGGATGGCCTATCGAGTCGTTTGACCAATGTGCGGCGACGGACTAACCTACTCGAAGCTCGAGACAGCGAGTAGCGGCTCGGGCCGAAATGGAGCTCCGATGAAAGCCTCTCCGCGTAGCTGGATCTCTCTCTTCGCTATGGCAGCATTTTCCGCGACGCTTTCACTTTTCGCCGCGCCGAGCGCCGAAGAAATCCTAGCCGCCGTCGATTCACGACTGTTCCTTCAATCTTATGTCTCCAAAGTCACGATGGAGACGACTAAACCGGGGGCGGCGCCTACCTCGATGACATTCGAGGGCCAAAGCCGCAAGGACAAGGGAACCTATCTCGAAATCCTCGCGCCAGCGCGGACCAAGGGCATCCGTTTCCTCCAGCTCGACGGCAGCCTCTGGATGTACAACCCCAAGGCCGGATCGGCCAACGCCCTCCGACTCTCCTCGCGCGATTCCTTCCAAGGATCGACCTTTTCGAATGCCGATGTCGGCAAAAGCCAGTTCTCCGACGATTACATCCCGAAACTCGCGCCCGACGCGGTCATCGATCACCCCGAACTCGGCAAGGTCGAATGCCTCGTGATCGACGCGGCGGCGAAGACCGACGAGTCAGCCTATGGGAGGATCGTCATGTACGTGCGAAAGACCGACCTCATGCCGCTCTCTATGGAGTACTACGCGAAATCGGGCTTGCTGTTCAAACGCATGACCCTCTCCAAGATCCGCGACTTCGGGAGCATCACGAGGCCATCCGTCATGCGGATGGAAAGCCTCGACAAGATAGGCACCTTCACGACCCTCACCATGGAGGCGATCGAAAGGAAGGACGTCCCCCTTTCCGTGTTCAACAAGAATTATCTTACGAGATAAAACGATGAAGCCAAAACAGGGGCCTCATCGGGGAACCATTCCCTTCCGTCTTCCGAAGACCTCACCCACGCCCCTCCAGCCACGAGCCCGGGATCATCTCCGTGCGGGTCGACTCGGAATGATCTTTACCGCACTCCTCGCCTTCACCCTTCCCGCCGTGGTTCATGGACAGACCGAAGGCGGCGCCTGGTCGATGTCCGCAGACGCGGCGGCCGGCTTCAGCCTCGCGAGCGACGGCATCAACCCTGCTTCCTCGGACTCGGCTGCCCTCTGGATCCTGACTGCCAATTTTCTCCACCGCTACGACTCGCCCGGATGGGGCCTCGTCCTTTCCGACTCGATCGACCTCTCGGGCATCGCCGCGGCGGCCTCCGGTATAGGCGGAACAACCGCCCTCCCCTCCTTCGCGCCCCTCATCACCGTGTACGAAGCTTATGCCCGCCTCGATATGGGCAATTGGGGACAATTATTCGTCGGCAAGCGCCGCATGGGTCTGGGAATCGGCAGTACCTTCGCTCCGGGCGATCTTGTCGATCCGCGAAGCGGCTTTTGGGACCAGAAGACCGGATTCCGCGGCCTCGACTTCGCCGCGAGCCTTGGTTCCGATATCGCCCTTCGCATGGCGCTGAGCCTCGACCGCAACTTCGAGGCCTGGGCCGCGGGGGTTAGGGCGAAGACGGCCTCCACGTCGACAGCCCCCACTTCTGCAGCCCTCGCCCAAGCCTACGCCAGCGCCCTCGACGGCGCATCGGGCCCCGCCGACCCTCGTTTGATCACCTGGGCCGGCTCTGCCGACGCCCAGCTCGGCAGCCTCCAGCTTTCCGCGGCAGGCGTCTACCGCCCCGATTCGGTCGAGCGGCCTTCATTCGGCTTTTCCTACGACCTCGACGGCCTCATACTCCAAGGCGAAGGCGCCGCTGAGTTCTCGGCCTACGGCAACGCCGCCCCCACGAACCCCGACTGGTACGGGACCGCGGGGATTCACTGGATGGCCTCGGGAGATTCCGACAGCCTGAGCATCGCCCTCGATTACGACTACAACGGCCGGGCTGGCCTCCTAAAACATACCAATTATCTTCTTCCCTGGATATCCTACACGAGAAACGACGTCCTCAACGCCTACGCCCGCGCCCTGATCGGCCTCGACGACGCATCGGCCCTCGTTTCTCTCGGCCTCACCCTCTACCCCACCCAAGCATTCGATCTCGAATTCACGGCCCTTTTCGGTTCAGGGACGAGCGATTCCGAGTTCGCCACCCTCTCATCTTTCGCGCCAGTCGCCTCGCCCGGAGCGGGGAAGCTCTCGACCCAGGTCGGCTTCGACGCGAGGGTGCACTTTTGAAAAACGGAGCAGTCACGATGCCGGACACAGGCAAGCACGCCCTCCTCGAAGTCCGCGGAGTAACCAAGGACTATCGCCTCGGCCAGACACTTATCCGCGCCCTTCGGGGAATCGACCTTTCCGTGGAGCCGGGCGACTTCGTCTCCATCGTCGGACCATCCGGCTGCGGGAAGACGACCCTCCTCAACATAATTGGTTGCATCGACAAACCGACCTCGGGAACCGTCCTGCTCGACGGTCTCGACGTGTCGACATTCGACGACAACCGCGAAGCCGACACCCGCCTCGCGCGGATCGGCTTCATATTCCAGAGCTTCAATCTCGTCGGCGTCCTCGACGTCCGAGAGAACATCGAGTTCCCCCTCATCCTCGCCAAGGTACCTAGGGCCGAGAGGGCCAAGCGCGTCGACCGCCTCGTCGAACTCGTCGGATTGGGCGAGTTCGTCCAACACAAGCCCGACGAGCTGTCGGGAGGCCAGCGCCAGCGCGTCGCCATCGCGAGGGCCCTCGTCAACCGACCATCCCTCATCATTGCCGACGAGCCCACCGCCAACCTCGATTCGACGACCTCCACGACGATCATGGAGGCCATGAAGGCCTTGAACGAGGATGAAAAAGTCACCTTCATCTTCTCAACGCACAACGAACTGATCGAACGCTACGCGAAACGCGTCCTCCTCATCAGCGACGGCGTCATCACCGGCGAACGAAACACGGGCGGAGCACAATCCAAGAGTGGTTCCGCCGAGGATGCCGCGGCCATGATGGCCCAAGCTAAATCCGGCAGGAGCGCGACATGATTCCGCGCCTCGCCTTCCTATCGGCGGTCAAGCACTGGAAACGTTCCCTCGTTGTCTCCGGAGCCGTCGCCGTCGCCTGCGCTGTTATGATAGCCATAGGCAGCCTCCTCAACGGCATCACCGGCTCCTTTTACGACTCCGTCATCCCCAATTCGGGCCACATCCGCATCGAAGACGCGGGAATGTCCGACAGCCTCAATCCTCTCAGCCTCGAATTGCTGCTACCCGACGCAGATAGCCTTGTCGCCAGAATAAAGGCCATCGGGGATTCGCGAATCGAAGACGTCGAGCCCGTACTCTCCTTCGGCGCACTCTTAGTCGAAGACCGCGACGACATCGATCCGCGCAACCTCGCGATGCGAGGGATGGGAGTCTCCCCCGATACGCGATTCGCCGACAACGTCCGCTTCACCATGAAGGAGGGCTCCTTCCTCCCTGACGGACAGGGCATCGCCCTCTCCGAGCGCGCTGCCCGACTCGTCGGCGCGAAACTCGGAACAGGCCTCCTCGTCCTCGTACAAGATCGCAACGGGGAACCCTGGTACGAAAGACTTGTCGTCACAGGCTTGTTCGCAACGGAAAGCAGCGACTTCGATGAATCGACCTTTTATATCGCCGAGAGCAAGGCGGCAGCAATGCTCGACGCAGCCGGAATGGCGCGCGAAATCCGCCTGCTTCTATCCAATCGCGATGATGCCGATTCCGCGGCGAAGGAAATAACTACAGCTATTTCCGGAAAAAGCAACGGCTCCCCACAGGCCCCCGCGACGCTTCGCATTCAGACCTGGCAGAAAATCAACGCATCGATATTCGCCCTGCTGCTCTTCGTCAAGATCCTCCTCGGAATCATCATGGCCCTTTTCGCCATCGTCTCCGGCACCATCATCGCCAACAGCTCTCTGATGTCCGTGATGGAGAGAATTCGAGAATACGGCACGATGCGCGCCATGGGACTCAGGGCCCGCTCGCTCGAGCGCCTCATCCTCATCGAAGGACTGATGCTCGGAGCCCTGGGAGCGGCGCTCGGCATCGGTATCGGCTTCGTCATCGTGGCCTTCCTCTCGAAAGGAGGCATCGATCTCGGCGGCATAATGGAAAGCGTTGGACTCTCACGCTTCAACAGACCACGTCTCGATTTCTGGTGGTTCGCTTTCTGCACCGTGACGAGCCTCATTGTCTCCCTCCTCGCGACGGCTAAGGCGGCCCGATCCGTCGGCGCCCTCGGAGTCGCCGAAAGCCTGGCCACAAGTTCGTAGCCGGCTCGCAATCGGCCGAAAGCATTTGGAGGCGGGATGCCACCACAGGAGTAGCTATGGAGCTTTTGAACATCGCGGTCAGGAACATACGACGCAACGAAAGACGAAGCAGACTCACCATAATTACGATCGTCATCGGCGTAGCCATCCTCATGAACATGCAAGGAATCTACCGAGGCCTCACGACGACGATCTACGGTCACATGATGGCGATGGATACCGCGCAGGTGCAAATAGAAAATGCCACCTACCGAGTCGATGCGAGGCGACTTCCCCTCGACAAGACCATCGACAATCCCGCAGCCCTTGCCTCGATGATCCGAAACCTTCCCGGCGTCAAGGCGGTCTCCGAGCGAATCGACGCCTCGTTCGAAATCACCAACGGGAAGGAAGGCGTGCGCGTCCAGGCCCGCGGGGTGAGTCACGACGAGGCCAGAGTCACCGACCTCGGCAAGAGCATCGTCGAAGGACGCCTCTTCGCACCAGGCGAGCCTGGCCTCGTCATAGGCAAAGGCATGGCGACGAAACTCGGGCTCAAGATCGGTGACGCCGCCTGGTTCACCGCCCTCGATCGCCACTCGGTACGCAACCTCGAATCGGCGCCAATTGTTGGCATTTTTGAATTCGGATTTCCCCTCCTCGACGACTATATGATCTACCTCGATATCGACCAGGCCAGGCAATTCCTCGATCTCGGAAAGGTTGCAACACGACTCGTGGTGCGCGGCGTAGACCCGATAGCCAGCGCCTCGCTCACGAAGGAAATCGCGGCCGCAGTCGCGAAGAACGGCAGCGCTACACAGGAAAACGGGAAAATCCTCACCGTCTACGAATGGAAGACCTTCGCAGAGAATTTAGTTTCAACCATTGAGACAAGACTTCAGCTACTCCTGAGCATCTTGGTGGTTCTTTTCTCCCTCATCATCGCCGGCATTTTCAACACCATGGCGATGAATGTGCAGGAACGCTGGCGCGAAATCGGAACACTCAGAGCCATTGGAATCAGGCGTGCCGGCCTCGAGCGCATCTTTCTCTTAGAAGGAAGCATCATGGGAATCATGGGCTGCATCATTGCCGCAGTACCTGCGACCGCCGTCGGCCTTTGGCTTGGTGTCTGGGGCATCGACATCTCAGGTATCATGCCCCGCGACATACCCATTCCCTTCGGCAGCGTCCTCCACGCCTCGTACTCGGTAATCGACGCGCTACGTGCCATTATCGCTGGCGTAGGCGCGGCCCTCCTAGGCTCCTGGTTTCCAGCAAGACGGGCGGCACGACTTCCCATTGCGGAAGCCATAGCGGCTGTCCGATGAATCACGGAAACGATGCCGCAGGCGCCAAGGGCGCCCGCGAACGCATCTTTGCTGCTGCCACGGAGATCACGGGTCGGGAAGGCCTCGAATCCCTCACGACCCACCTGGTCACCAAGGAGGCGCGCGTCAACCTTGGACTCCTTCACTATTTTTTCGAATCAAAGGATGTCCCAACTGTCGCTGTCCTTCGATCTGCTCGAATTCCTCGAGGTCAAGGTCGCCGAGTTCACCGATCTCATCCTCTAGTCTGCAGCTCCCTTCCTCTCGGAGATCGATATCCTCACGAGCATGAAGGGAGTGAGCGTCTTCACTGGCGCGGTCATTATTTCGACCATCGTCACGGTGGTGCTTTTGTCAGGGCACTCGAGTCACGCGGCATTAGGGTCAGCATGGACATAAAGAACAGGGCGCTTGCCAACATTTTCATCGGGCGCCGGACTTGTTTGACAGTATGGTCGTCGGGTGGTCCATGCAGACTGATATGACCTCGACCATCGTCATCGACGCCTTCACCATGGCGATGATAAGGAGACGGCCGGAAGGCAAACTGCTATTTCATTCAGATCGTGGCGTCCAGTACTGTTCGTCAGCATTTCGAGAGACTTCTCTCGCCGCACTGCCGATGCTGGTCAGGAGCATGAGTCGAAAAGGGAACTGTTGGGACAATGCCTGCCCCTCCTCGCGGGCATCCTCGACGAGGCCTGCGGGCTGATGTGCTATCAGGAAGACGTGAGCAAGGTGGCCGTGGCCCTCGCGGGCTTCAGTCCCGCCGAGGCCGACGGCATGCGCAAGGTCCTGTCGAAAAAGGACGCCGTCACCCGCCTCGAATCTTTCCGCCCGAAATTCGAGGAGGGGGCCGGGGCCCGCGAGGTCGACGAGGCCACGATCGGGGCAGCTTGGGAGATGATCTGCTCCTTCGCCGGCTACAGCTTCGTGAAGGCCCATTCGGCCTCCTACGCACGCCTTTCCTTCCGCAGCGCCTGGCTCCGCGCCCACCATCCCGCCGAGTTCATGGCGGCGGTCATGTCCAACCGAGGCGGCTATTACACGATCCTCGCCTACGCGAGCGAGGCCAGGCGCATGGGGCTCCGCCTCCTCCCGCCCTCGGTCGACGAAAGCGATCTGCGCTCGCGGGGCTCGGGGCGGGACATCCGTTTCGGCCTCGGCCTGATCGCGGGGCTCGGTGAGGCCACGGCGCGCCGCATCGTGGAGGAGCGGAACAGGAGGGGGCCCTACCGCGACATCGACGACTTCGCGCGGCGCATCGATCCCGACCGCGACGACGCCGAGGCCCTTGTCGAATCGGGTGCTCTCGACGGCCTCGTTCCCGAGCTGCGCCGCTCCGCCCTCCTGATGCGACTTCTCCGGCACAGCGCCCTTCGCGAGGTCTCGACGAGCTTGGGGCCGGGTCTCTTCGACCTGCCCGGAGCTGTCGAACCGGCGGGATTGGCTTTTTCGGAAGGGGGCGGAAGGCGGGCCCCCGGCGGGAGGGGGGAGGAAGCTCGGGGAGAATCCTGGGAGATTTCCCGAGAAAGCCCGCGCAGCCGCCTCCTCTCAGAGCTCCGCCGCCTGGGCACGACGCTGGAGGTCCATCCCCTCGCCCTTTGGCCCCAGGCCCTCGCGGCGCCCCGCTGTTTGGCGAAGGATCTCGGCGACCATGTCGGGGAGAGGGTCACCATCCTCGGCTGGCCCGTCACCGCAAAGGAGGTCATGGCGAAGGGCGAGCAGCCGATGGAGTTCGTGAGTTTCGAGGACGAGACGGCCCTCGTCGAGGTCGTGGTATTTCCGGAGGCCTATCGCCGCTTCGGCGGCCTCCTTTTCGAGGAACGCCCCTTTTTCATTAGCGGCAAGGTGGCCCTCGACAGGGGGGGCCTCACGCTCGAGCTTCTGCGCCTCGATGGTATCCCCGATGGGAACTCAGGCCCCGATCGACTCGGAAGAGCCTTTCATGTCTTCCAAGGCTACGGCAACGAGCTCCCGGCTCTTCGCTAGCGTCGCGAGAATGTCCTTCTTCCCCTTGGGCGCGGGAAGGAGGGCGACCAGGCGCAGGGTGTAGCCGTGGCGACCGAGGTTTTTGAGGAGGATGCCGATGGTCGAAACCCAGGAGCCCCCGTCGATGGCTGCCACGAGGACGGGCAGGGGATCGATCTCGATGAACCTTCGAAAGCCCGCGGTATGGAAGGGGCCGAGCTCTCCGTTGCGCGAACGGGTCCCCTCGGGGAAAAGGATGGGGCAAAAGCCCTCGGCCTTTGAGCGCCGCGCGAAGCGTTCGAGGCTTTTCATCGCCTGGACCATGTCGCCTTTGCGGCTTATCAGGGCATGCCCTTGACGCCTGAGAAGGCTCGAAACGAGGGGAACACCCGTGCCGAGTTCTTTTTTCGCGATAAAGCGCACCCTGCAGCGCGACGGCAATAGGTTCCAGATGATGGGAATATCGAAGAGGCTCTGATGATTTGAGACGAGGATGAATCGCTCGGGTAATTCCACGTCGAGGCGGTTTTCGAGCCTCGGCCTCCAGTCTCGCCACTGCGCGAAGACCGCGAAGATCCTTCTCACCGCCTTGCGTTGCAGGTGCTCTGTATAGGAAATCAGTCCCTTGGGATTGAATATCGCGGCGAGCTGGAGGAGTATATCGTAGACTATGAAGAGGCCGACGAGGGCGATGATGCCGAAGAGATTGACCACGGGGCTCCGGCTCCTTTCTGGGTCTGGCAGCGTCACGACATCGCGCACCCTGCGCACAGGGCCTTGCCTCCGCGCATGCCAGTCGATTAATTCCTTATACTACGCGCAACAAGTGGATGGGAAGCCGGACGATCGGCTTGACAGCATAAAGTATATTCTGCTAGCTTTACGAAACGGTTAGTGATCCGGTCCTGTCCGGTTTATGGTATCGTAGTAGCACACACGGAGGGTATCCTTTGGCCACCAAGAGCAGCTCGGCCGAAAAGCGCCAGCGTCAGAACGAAAAGCGGCGCATCCAGAACAAGATGGTAAAATCCTCGATCCGCACGGCCGCGAAAAAGGTCGTCGTCGCCACCCAGAGCAAGGACAAGGCCGCGGCCGACGCAGCCCTCCTCGAAATGGCCAAGAAGATCGACACCGCCGCGCGCAAGGGTATAGTCAAGAAGAACGCCGCCGCCAGGAAGAAGTCCCGGATGCAGCTCCTCGTCAATAGGCTCGGCGTATAATCAGATTTCCTGGTCCAACGCTTGGCGTGGGCCGGGGATCGCGACCGGGGAGAAGTCCCGAAGGGTTCCTCGCGGGATTCGGCGGTCTTCGATTCGGCGACGAAAAAATCCGCACAGCATCCGGGAGACGGAGAGGACCATGGCAGGCAAAGTGACGAAAGCGGAGCTTATCGAAGCGCTGCATGCTACGTCGGCGCTCAACCGCAAGGACATCCACGGCCTCATCGACGCGCTCTTCGAGGAAATCAAGGGCGCCATACTCCAGGAAAAGACCGTTGAGCTCCGTGGCTTCGGAACCTTCGAGGTCAAACTTCGAAAGGGCCGCAAAAGGGCCCGAAACCCCAAGACGGGGGCAATCGTCTCGGTGGAGGACCACGGCGTCGCCGCGTTCAGACCGGGGCGCGAACTCAAGAAGGCCGCCTGGGACATCAAGCCGCGCGCCTCGCAAGTCGAAGAAGACGCGGACTGAATTCCTGCCGCGGTCTTCGCGTTGACAGATCGCCGTCGGCATGAAAGAATAATTTGGGGCCCACGAAGGGCCATTTCCGCCCGCCAAACAGGGAAGAGCCGATGGACAACCGAAAGCGCATACTCCTCGTCGACGACGAACAGATCAACCGCGAATTCTTCGATGTCATGCTTTCGAAGCTCGGCTTCGAGATCAAGCAGGCGGAGAACGGCGTCGACGCCCTCGAGCTCGTGAAGCGGTGGAAACCGGACCTCATCATGCTCGACAACGTGATGCCCCGGCTCTCGGGCTGGGAAGTCACGAAGATACTCAAAACGCACGAAGACTACCGAGACTACTCCGAAATCCCGATCATCATGTTCTCAGCGATGGACGACGTGAAGGACAAGGTCGAAGGCCTCGAGCTCGGCGCCGACGACTACATCACCAAGCCCTTCAACTTCAGCGAAGTGCTCGCGAGGATCAGGGCCGTGCTGAGAACCCACGAGCTCGTCGGCCAGATAGAGCGCCGCGACGAACGGATACGCGTCACCGAAAGCCTCACGAAGACCCTTCTCGAATTCGTCGAGGGGCTGCGCATACCCCTCGAGCGCCTCGCCGCCGACGCAGAATCGGCCTCGAAGGGCGCCATAGAGGACGCCTTCGCGGCGCGGATGCACGAACGAGCCCTCGCCTCCCTCGCCAAGCTTGACGCGCTCGATACCAAGGTAGCATCCTTGAAGGAAGAGGCCGATACGCTCAAGAAGCAGGAAACGGCGCTTCACGCCATCAAGAAGAACCTGCGAGCTTGACCGTGCCGTCCGGGGAGTCCCGATGATCAGCGAAGAAAAGAAGCGGGTCCTGTCCCTTTTCACCGAGGGCCGCAAGCTCTACAAAATGATGGACTTCGCGGGGGCGCGGAAATACTTCGGCGAGGCGCTGAAGACCGATCCGGACGACGGCCCCTCGCGGATCTACTATCTCCGCTGTCAGCATTACATCGAAAATCCGCCTCCCGAGGATTGGGACGGCGTCTGGGTCATGAAGACCAAATGAATGGAGCGAGAATGGCGCGTCACAGGAACGAGACTCCCGACTACGTCGTAGCGACCACCCTGGGGGCCGAGACCTCCTTCAAGGGGACGCTGAGTTTTAGGGATTCGCTCCGCATCAGGGGAAATTTCGAGGGCGACATCGACGCCACCGGCAGGCTCTACATCGACGGTGACGCGACGGTAAGCGCCGGGCACATCGTCGCCACGAGCGTCGTCATCGGGGGGACAGTCCGTGGGGACATCGACGCCCCCGATCGCGTGGAAATGCTCCCCAGCGCCAAGGTTTACGGAAATGTCCGCACGGCGCGGCTCAGGATCGCCGACGGCGTCGTCTTCGAGGGCGCCTGCGAAATGATACGGGAACCGGCCTCCTTCTCCCCCTTCGCGGCGGGAAGCGAAGCCGTCCAGACCGCAGAGAAGCGGGGAAGCTGAGCCTCCGCCTTTTCGAAAACCATCCGAGTTCCGAAAAGGCCCTTGCTGAGCCCCCTTTTATCGATATTGACAACAGGTACGGATGTTCCTATAGTCGGACGATCGACCGCGGCGGAACGACGTGGTCGTTCCGCCGCGAGGACTTGCCGCACGCCGGTCGCCGGGCTTTCGCGGGCGGACCACGGGTTCGCCGAGGCCGAAGCACCCCGACCATCAATCCCCACACTACGAAGAACGAGGGCAGGCCGAAAGCGGCGTGCCTCGGAGCATTGAGGGAGCAACTATGGCGATTATTCGGAAGCGCAAGACTCAGGACGCGGCTGACGCCGGAGCGGCGGAGGGCGAAGGCCAACAGGAGCTGACCCTTCAGGAAGGCGATTCGGCGGCCGACGAAGGCGCGGCCATTGATGAAGGTTCCTTTCCGGTCCTGGGCGATGAAGGCATGACGGAGTCGGATGAGGAACTCGCCGAAGGCGGGGCCGAGGCCCCGTCCGGCATCGAACCGGGCGAGGAGAACGAGGGGCGCAGCCCCGTCCGCATCCGCGTCAAGCGCAAGGTCTCGCGCGAGGGCTCCGCCTCGGGCCAGCCGACGCCCCCATCGCAGGGAGGACCATCAACCAACGGCTGGAACCAGGGATCGGCGGCCGCACGGGATGCCGATCGCGAGCCCGGCTTCCTGCGCAGGCAGGAGAGCTTCGAGCGCAATCAACCCGAGGTAGCCTCGCGGGTCGAGGGCTACCGCGAACCCAACGGGGGGCGCGGCGACCTCGGAGAGAATCGCTCCCGCCTCTCCATCAACGACCTTACCGAAATGGGTCTCAAGGAGCTCCGCGACCTCGGCTCCAAGTACGGCATCAATCATGAGGAGATGATCGCCTACAAGAAGCAGGAGCTCATCTTCTACATCCTCAAGGCCCACACGGATCGCGGCGGCATCATCTACGCCTATGGATCCCTCGAGATACTCCCCGACGGCTACGGCTTCCTCCGTTCGCCGCAGAATTCCTACCTGCCCGGCACCGACGACATCTATATCAGCCCCAGCCAGATCAGGCTCTTCAACCTGAAGACGGGCGACACGGTCTACGGGCAGATCCGCAGCCCCAAGGAGGGCGAGCGCTTCTTCGCGATGCTCCGCGTCGAGCAGGTCAACTTCGACGAACCCGCCGTCGCCCAGAACCGCATCCCCTTCGAGAACCTCACGCCCCTGTATCCGAACCAGCGCCTCAACCTCGAGACAGATACCAAGGAACTCTCGACCAGGATCATCAATCTCTTCTGTCCCATCGGGAAGGGCCAGCGCGCCCTTATCGTCTCCCCGCCCCGAACGGGCAAGACGATATTGATGCAAAAGATCGCCAACGCGATCACGGCCAACCAACCCGAGGTCTATCTCATCGTCCTCCTTATCGACGAGCGCCCCGAGGAAGTCACCGACATGGAGCGCACGGTCAAGGCCGAGGTCATCTCCTCGACCTTCGACGAGCAGGCCACCCGCCACGTCCAGGTCGCCGAAATGGTCCTCGACAAGGCCAAGCGCCTCGTCGAGCACGGCAAGGATGTCGTCATCCTCCTCGATTCCATCACCCGCCTCGCCCGGGCCTACAACCAGACCGTACCGACGAGCGGCAAGATACTTTCGGGCGGCGTGGATTCCAACGCCCTCCACAAGCCCAAGCGCTTCTTCGGCGCGGCGCGCAACATCGAGGGCGGCGGTTCCCTCACCATCATCGCGACGGCCCTCATCGACACCGGCTCGCGCATGGACGAAGTCATCTTCGAGGAGTTCAAGGGCACGGGCAACATGGAGATCAACCTCGACCGGAGGCTCTCCGACCGACGCCTCTTCCCGGCGATCAGCATCAAGAAATCGGGCACGCGGAAAGAGGAGCTCCTCCTCACGGACGAGGAGCTCCAGAAGATCTGGGTTCTCCGCAAGGTCATCAACCCGATGGAGGACGCCGAAATCATGGAGCTCCTCATCGACCGGATGATGAAATCGCGCAACAACGAGGCCTTCTTAAAGTCGATGAATACCCCGATGGGTGGCGATTAGGGAAGAAGACCGCGGAGGCGCCGAAATTGCGGTGACTGACGATTTCCGCTTTGCGGAAATCGTCCCGCCGAGCGAGGCGAAGGCGAGGCGCAGGCGAGGCGAAGGCCAGGGGCCGATTGACCTTGGGGTCAAAAGAGTATATTTTCATTTGGCGAAATCATGCGCGATCCAGGCGGCTTGCCGCCTTTCGCGACGTCGGTCCCGGCGAATGCCGAGATGGCCGGTTTTCAGACATTCAGTGCAGTGGCACAGCGAGGTAGATCATGAAGGCGAGCATTCATCCCAAGTACGAGATGACGACGATTACCTGCGCCTGCGGCAATGTCATCGAGACCCGTTCGACGGTGAAGAATATCCAGGTGGAAATTTGTTCCGCCTGCCACCCCTTCTTTACCGGGAAACAGAAACTCGTCGACACCGCTGGACGCATCGAGCGTTTCAACAAGAAATACGGCATCAAGGCGCCGGTCGAGAAATAAGCGACCAATCGGCGTTCCCTGTCGCCGACTTGAAAAGGCCCGCCCCACGGCGGGCTTTTTCATTGGTGCGCCCGGCAGGGCGCACCCACGGGCGGGTGAAAGTCCCGTACGGACCTGGTAAGGGCAGCCAGTAGCCGAAGGCCAAGGGTGTCAGGGGCGACCCTGAATCTAAGTTGGGGACGACACGAAGTTGATGGTTCCTCGGGCGATTTCAGACATCAGCCGCAGACTCGACTGTGCTTTCATTTGAACATGTCTTCATATGATCATGTGCGCATATGAACAAGGAAAACTCGCCGCGCCTGCGTGTTCAGCCTACCAAGAACTCACCCGCCCGGAAACTACGGCTGCCCCTGGAAGATCTTACCCGGGAATTTCGAAGACGCCCTCGAGGATGTGCTTCGGCCCATAGGCGAAATGGAGTAGCTCCTCGCGGCTCGTGACGCCCGAAAGCACGAGGACGGTCTCAATGTCGGTTTCGACGCCGGCGACTATGTCGGTGTCCATGCGGTCGCCGACGATGGCCGTCTCCTCACGGGTCGCGCCGAGGCGCTTGAGGGCATGGCGCATGATGAGGGGATTGGGCTTGCCGACGAAGTAGGCCTTGCGCCCCGTCGCGAGTTCGATGGGAGCGATGAGGGCACCGCAGGCGGGGATCATGCCCGTCTCGGAGGGGCCGTTGAGGTCGGGATTGGTGCCGATGAGGCGGGCCCCGCCCAGGACGAGGTTGACGGCCTTTTCGATGGTGTCCAGGCCGTAGCTATGGGATTCGCCGATGACGACATAGTCCGGATTGACGTTGTTCATCGTGTAGCCGGCTTCGTAGAGGGCGTTGATGAGGCCGGGCTCGCCCAGGACGTAGGCCGAGCCGCCGGGGCGCTGGCTCGCGAGAAAGGAGGCCGTGGCGAGGGCGCTCGTATAGAAGTGCTCCGGCCCCACCTCGATGCCGAGGCGTTCGAGCTTTTGGGAAAGCTCTATGGGCGAACGTTCGCTCGAATTGGTCAGGAAGAGGAATCGCTTGTTCCTTTCCTTGAGCCAGGCGACGAATTCGGCCGCACCTCGGAGAAGACGGTTCCCATGATAGATAACCCCGTCCATGTCGATGATGAAGGCCGATTTGCCCCTGATCGTGTCGAGATTGCTTTCCATGGCCTGGATAGTAGCCTGCGGCCGCAGGTCGGCCAAGGGTGGCAGTGCGCCTCGGGCCAAGGGAGGCGCTGCGCTCCCAGGCTAGGGCAGCCTCTCCAGATCCGCGAGAAGGGAAGCCATTCGCCGCCCCGCCCTCCCCCGATGCGAAACGAGGTTCTTTTCGTCCTGCGAAAGCTCGGCGACGCTCTTGCCAAGTTCGGGCAGGAAGACGATGGGATCATAGCCGAAGCCGCCCTTGCCGCGGGGAGCGCGGAGAAGTTCGCCCGGACAGGTCTCCTGGATGACGAAAACCCGTTCATCGTCGAGGATGAGGGCGAGGGCGCAAACGAAGGCGCAGCGCCGGTCTTCGAGTCCCTCGCAGTTTTCGAGGAGGAGGGCGTTGCGCTCCGCCGAATCGAGCTTGCGCCTTCCATCCTCCGAGCCGTAGCGTGCCGAAAGAACACCGGGCGCCCCGCCGAGGCCGTGGACGGCGAGGCCCGAGTCGTCGGCAAGGGAGGGACTGCGGGTGAGGGCGTAAAGGGCTCGGGCCTTGATCAGGGCGTTCTCGATATAGGTAGTGCCGTTTTCCTCGACATCAAAGGCCGGATGCCCAACCTCCGCGGGTCTCCTGAGCTTATGGCCGGGGAAGAGGGGGGCGAGCTCGACGAGTTTGTGTGCGTTGCCTGTCGCGACAAGGAGTTCCATGGAGGCAGCCTAGCCTGCTCGGTGTCGGGGCGGCAAGTCTGATCCTGTTTCTTGAGATAATGGATACCCGAGTCCACCGAGCCCTTCGGCACCTTGAGCAGGCGGGCGACGACCGAGTTGGGCACGAGGGGGCGAAAATTCCTCAAATCAGCCAAGGCGCATTCATACTCCTTTCTCGATCTTTCGAGGGCCCCAAGGAGTCCTTCCCGCTGCAGCTCTCCCACTTCTTCGGCAAGCCGAGCCTCATAGATGCGAATGGCGCTCCAGGCGCGGTTTCGGCGCGCCGTCATCCTCTCGAAACGACAGCGCTCGATTTCCAGAAAGCGGCGAGCCTGGGCGAGGGCCAAGGACAAATGGGTCTCGGGAAGGCCCGTGATCTCCGCGGCGAGGCGGGTCTCGCGATCTCCGGCCTCCCAGGCGCACTTGATGAGAAGGTAGAGGATGCGGCTGTCGCGTGCCTTCCTGTGCCGCCGAGACGTGAAAATCGGGGCACGATCGATCGAAGGCTCGATGGCCAGGACATCGCTTTCGCTTTCCCACTCGTAATGTTCGGGGTCGGCGAAACGAAGGGAGCGCTCGCAGGCCATGTCGCGCTCGCGAAGACGGCGTTCGTCCCTTCTGTAGCTTTTGGCCAGATAGCGCAGGCTCGAGGAGACATAGCTTTCGAAACTCGAACCTCTATCAACATAGCGGTCGAGCAGGGAAAGGATGCGCTCTCGATGATGCGCGAGGCTATCGGCCGCCTGATCGACCGTGTCGAAGCCGAATCTCCCCGGATCGCTGTAGAGAATCTTGCCCAGGGCCGCGAGAAAGGCCCTGCGCCCCTCCTCGCTCTTCTTCCACTCCCCCCATCGCGATTCAAAGCCGAGCTCCTCCATGCTTTCCTCCTCGGAGAGACAAAGCAGGAGGCATGCCAGGCGCCGAATCGACAGGCGAGGTAACGAAGTTTCTACCGTGGCTCCAAGGAATTAGCATGAGCGGAAAAGAGAAGACTTTTCCGCAAGACGAAGGTCCCGTGCAGGATGCTTACATTCGCTTACATAAACCCTTCGTCGCCGAACCAGGGCCGGAAGGCCTCGAGAAGCATATCGCGGACATCCTCGACCTTGCCGCGGATGGAAAGACCTGCAGCGAGCCTGTGGCCGCCGCCGCCGAAGCGCGCGGCGATCGAGCCGACGTCGATCCGCTCATGCGATCGAAGTCCGACGGTGCAGTCGTTCTCACTTTCTTGCCGGATGATCATCGCCGACTCGCAGCCCGCGACGGTTAGCAGCAATTGATAGAGCATGTCCGAATCGCGGCTGGCGAGGCCGAATCGCTGCTGGTCCTCGAGGGTCATGAAGGAAACGAGGAGTTTCCCGTCGAAATGGGGCTCGACGCGGGTGAGGAACTCGCCCATGAGCTTGCGCGACAGGAGGGACTTGCCGCTATGCATCATGCCGTAGATTTTTTTCGGCGAGGCACCGGCTGCGACGAGGCGGGAGGCGGCGGCCCAGGTTTCGGCCGAGCCCTCGTCGAGATGGCGCCAGTAGCCGGTATCGGTGGAAAGCCCGAAAAAGAGGTACTCTGCCTCCTCTTTGGTCGGCCGGTCGCCCGCCGCCTCGATGAGGGCGAGGATGAGGCTCGTTACCGAGGGGGCGCGGTCGTCGATGAAGAGGACGTCGCCCTGGGCCTCTCCCGATGCATGGTGATCGATGAAGGCGAGGGGCACCTTGGGCAGACTGTCGGCGATGGATCCGATGCGCTTGATGCTCGAGCAATCGACGATGATGGCCGCCGCCCTCTCGGTGCCGTCGACCTCGGGAACGACGGGCTGAAAACGGTGCTCGAAGGGCATGATCTCGGTGCGAGTAAAGGGGCCCGAGGAACAGAGGGCTATCTTCTTGCCCCGCCGCCTGAGCCAGGATCCGAGGGCGAGTTGGGAGCCGACGCAATCGCCGTCGGGCTCCTTGTGCCCAATGACGAAGAAGACGGAATGATCGTCGATGAACTCGAGGAGTTCGGGGGGAACGGCTTTCATGGGTGTCCACACAGGAGGAAGGCGGTCTGGGGCCTGTCGCCGGAGACGACGGGCCGACCATCCTTGATATAGACATCGATTTCGGTGCGAAGGCCGAAATCCTCGAAATACAGCCCCGGTTCGACCGAGAAACAGGCACCCTCGATGAGTTCTCGATGATCGGGAAATTCGATCGAATCGAGGTTGGCCCCGGAGCCATGGACCTCGACATCGATGCCGTGGCCGGTGCGGTGGCGCAGGGCCTGGGCATAGCCGGCCGAAAGAAGGTGGCCACGCACATGGGCGTCGACCTCGGCGCCGCTCACGCGCCGGCCCTCGGCCGCAGCAGCGGCGATGAAGCTCACCGCGGCGTCGCGGGAGGCTATCAGGGCGGCGAAGGGGGCCTGGGCCTTTGCGGGAACCGTTCCGCCGAAGACGCCGAGCCAGGAAATATCGGCGTAGATCGAACCAAGGGTCTTCATTTTCGCCCAGAGATCGAGCTGGATGATGTCGCCTTCGGCGAAGGCGCGATCTTTGGCGGGGTCGGGGGCGAAGTGGGGATCGTTCGAATGAAGGCCGGCGCCGACGATGGGGGGATGATCCGTTTCCATGCCCATCTCCTCGAAAAGGCCCAGAATCCACGATTGGACCTCGACCTCGGTCGCTCTTTCGCGCCGCCGATAGCGCTCGTCGACCCGGGCCCAGACGCGACGCACGACCTCGTAGAGATTGCGGGCGGCCCTTTCGTGGCTTTCGATGCCGGAGCCGTCGATGAGGCCTTGAAGGCGCTGCACGAGACCGTCTGCGGGTACGAGGACGATGCCGGCCGATTCGAGGAGGAGGGCCGTGCCATGATCGAGGGTGGAGACCGCCGAAACGGTTTCGGACCATTGGACGCCGACCCTCCTGCCCTTGAATCGCTCGAGAAGGGAGATCAGGCCTGCGCGGGAATCGTAGCGGAGCAGGGCTCCCGGCAGGGAATCGAGGGCCCCCGGCTCGACCCCGTGGACGATGCGGAGGGGCTCGCCCGTCGCAGGCACGAAATAGAACCACCAGCGGCTATTCGTCGTATCGGGGGGAAGATCCAGGATTCTGTCGGAGAGGGAATCACGGTGATGGAAGTTGCAGAAAAGCCACCAATCGACGCCGGCATCCCGCAGGGCCGCGCTGATTTTCGCGAGATCGAACATGGGAGAGAAATCCTTTCCGGCCGCGACCGAAACCTCCCATGGAGGCGATCGGACACGAACATGGGACTATAGTACCGAGGCGAGGCGATATCGCCCAGGCCGGAAAGGCCGATGGGACCCGAAAAGCGCCTATTTTCGAAATCGCTACGAGAATGCCGGCCTCGGGCTCAGAACTTGATTTGCAGATCCTTTATGTCGGCGAATTTGCCCTTGCCGGCCTGGGAATCGAGCACGCCCCACGAAGAGTCGGTCCGGTCGCTCGAAGCGTAGATCCTGATGTGGTCGAAGACGCCGTCCTTGTAGAATACCATCGCATAGGGATAGGCCGTGTCATGGCCAAAGACGATCTCGGCCTTGCCGCCCGGCACGAACCAGGTGATAGGCACGTAGACGTCGGCAAGGTTAATCGGACCCTGACGGTAGACGAGACGATAGCCGTCGGCGTGGGAATAGATCTTCACCACGTCGAGGCGGACGGGATAATAGGACGAGGTATCGGCCGCGAGACCGAGGGCAAGCGCGACCAAGACAACCAGTATGACGATCCTTCGCTTCATTCGATCCTCCATGCTCCCCCTAGTATAAAGCCGGACGCGGCCAATGCAAGCCGGACCGCGCAGCGCGCTTTCGCGGGGCCGAAGTGAAGGCTAGACTCTCGCAATGACGCACTCCAACCCGGCCGTCGCGCGGCGCCTCGAAAAGGTCCTCGCCCTCCTCGGCCCGCTGTGGCCCGATGCCAGGGCCCTTCTCACGTACACGAACTGCTTTGAGCTTCTATGTTCCGTCATCCTCTCGGCCCAATGCACCGACGAGCAGGTGAACCGCGTGACCCCGGCCCTCTTTGCGCGCTGGCCCGATCCCCCGGGCATGGCGAAGGCCGGCCTCGCCGAACTCGAGGAGGCGATCCGGAGCATCGGTTTCTGGAAGACGAAGGCCAGGCACCTCCGAGAGTCGGCCTCGATGATCGTCGCCGAGCACGGGGGGCGGGTGCCCGATACCATGGAGAAACTCCTCACGCTGCCTGGTGTCGGTCGAAAGACTGCCAACCTCGTGCTCTCCTCCTGCTTCGGCCGGCCCGGCATCATTGTCGACACGCACGTGCTGCGCGTCGCCCAACGTCTCGGCATAGCCGACAAGGCGGACCCCGCCCTCGTCGAGAAAATCGTCGCCGCCAACGTCCCCGCGGAGTCCTGGACGCGGCTGTCGCACGCCATCAACCGTCACGGCAAGTATGTATGCCGGGCCAGGAAGCCCGACTGCCCGGCCTGCCCCCTCGCGGGCTTCTGCCCTCGCAAGGGAGTGGCAGCCGCGGAGAGGCGAAAACCCGGAGCACGTTGAAGCATTTCCGCCCTCCCACCGCGTAGGGAAGGCATGGGTGATATCGAAGAGGCCTTGGCCCTTTCGCGCGAGCGTTTCGGCATCGAGCAGTTCCATCCCCTCCAGCGCCTCGCAATAGCCAATATCCTCGAGCAGCCGGCGCCGGAACCGGCGGCCGGGGAGGCGGAACCCTCCCCCTCGCGGCAGGTCGTCATCCTTCCGACAGGGGCGGGAAAGTCTCTTTGCTTCCAGGCCCCGGCCCTCGTGTTGAAGAGACCGACCCTCGTGCTCTACCCCCTCATCGCCCTGATGGAGGACCAGCTCCGTCGCCTCGCCCTGGCGGGCGTCGAGGCCGCCCTGTTTCGCGGCGGGCAATCGCCCGGGGAACGGGCGGCAGCCCTGACGGCCCTTCGCTCGGGCCGGGCGCCCATCGCCCTGGCCAACCCCGAGGTCCTCGCTTCGAGCGAACTCCGCAGGGAACTCGCCGACATCGGGATCGACCATCTTGCGATCGACGAGGCCCATTGCGTGTCGGAGTGGGGCGAAACCTTCAGGCCGGCTTATCTCGAGATCGGGGCGATAGCCGAAGTCCTGCGACCGCGATTCACGAGCGCCTTCACGGCCACGGCCAGCCCCCTCGTGCTCGAGGCGGTCACGAAGCGGCTCTTCGGCGACAAGCCCTGGCACCTCGTCGCGGGAAACCCCGATAGACCCAATATCCACTGGTCCGTCCTGCCCACCCTTTCGCGTTACCGCAGCCTCTTTCGGCTCTTGGAGAACGAAGGACGCCCCCTCATCGTCTTCGCCTCCTCGCGCAGGGGAGTCGAGAAGATAGCCGCTGCCATCAGATCTCGACGCCCCGATCTCGATCTCCGCCTCTATCACGCAGGCCTCGAGGCCGGGGAAAAGCGGGCCATCGAGTCGTGGTTCCTCGGCTCCGACGCCGGCCTCCTCGTCGCGACCTGCGCCTACGGCATGGGGGTGGACAAGAAAAATATCAGGACGGTTATCCACTGGGAGGCTCCGGCGAGCGTCGAGGCTTATCTGCAGGAGGCGGGGCGCTCGGGGCGGGATAGCCTGCCCGCGAGGGCCATTCTCCTCCTCGGACGCGACGAGGGCCGTAGGGCAGGCGCGGCAAAGGGCTCGGTGGCGGGGCTCGAGGACGGGACGAGGGCTGCCCGAAGGGCTGCCTTCCTCGAATGGGCGCTAGGCGAAAGGACCTGCCGCAGGAAGGGTCTTCTCACCCTTCTAGGCGCGGGAATGGAAGGCCCCTGCCAGGGATGCGATATCTGCGATGGCGGGGCGCCCCGGTCCTTCGAGGGAGAGGAGGAAATCTTCGAGTTCGTATCCCGCCATCGAAGACGCTGGAATCGCGAGGAGGTCGCGGAACGACTTTGTCGCGCGACGGGCCCGATCTGGTGTAGCCGAGGGTTCGAAGCCTTTCCCCTTCCCTTCGCCGGCAGCCTTTCGTCCTGGCGCAGGGAAGAGGTCGGGGCGGCGATCCGCGCCCTCCTCGACGAGGGGCGGTTGACCGAAAGAAAGGGGGGGCCGTGGAAGGGGCGGCTCGAGCCGGGTCGAGCCTCAGCCGCCACCCTTCGTCTCTTCCTTCGGAGATCGGGGAGGGGGGGTAGGTCGACTGTAATTGCGGGGGTGGTGGGGGGAGATCACCCCGACGTAGCGAAAGAGGGTCCAGATGACAAGCACGGCCCCAAGGCAAACAAGGACGCGCCAGTCCGTGAGAACCTTGACCGACAGATCGATTAAGCCTTTGAGGTCCACCCTAGGCCCTCTCATCGGGCGAAAGGGCCTCGGCTTGGCCGTAGAATCCCCTCTCGAGGGCGCTTCGAGTGGAGTCGGCGAGGCCCTCGAGCGAAAGGCCGTAGCGGACCCGCCCGCCCCTTTCGACGCGGCGCGTCACGCGAGCCCTGCAAGGAAGCTGGCCGCGGGGAAAGTGAAGCCTGAGGTCGAAATGGGAACCGGGTCTGAGGAGGGGCAGCTCCGGATCGAGGCTGATCTGGAGGCCGCCGGGGCTCGCATCGTGGATTTCGGCCTTGGCCCTGAGCTGATGCTCCTCCGCGCCGAAGTAGCCATGGCGCCTCAAGAACCACGCCAGTTGACGGGAAAATACCCAAGAAAGGCGGATGGCCTCGTCATCGAGGGGGCGGGGGCGATCCTTGCCGTTGGCGAGATGGACGAAGGCCACGACGGATCGCCAGTACACGACGGGACAGACCAAAAGCGAGGCCAGGCCCTCCCTGCTTTCTCCCTTGACGTATCTGAAAAGCTCCGTGTCGCCGCCTAGGGATTCGAGGCCTTCAGCCGCTAGAACCATCGCCTCGGTGACGAGCCGGTCCTGGCCCGAGGGGTCGCGCTCCATGAAGCCTGGCGCCCAGGCCGCGGGCACATAGAGAATTCTGCCGAAGCGCGCCGCCACCGCCTCCGCACGGTTCTCCGGCCCCGCGCCGTCGTGGAGCATCCGGAGCCGGCTCGTCGAGGCCAGGCGCGAGGCCGCCGTCCTGAAGCTGGTTACGAGGCTGCCGAGGTCGCTCGTGTCCAGGCCGGCAGTCTCCTCGGGTTGGATGATTTCGGCGAAGTCGAGGCTCCTCGGAAAGGCGGCGGTCGCCTCACATTCGGGCACGAGAAGCTCGGCGGCCAGTCCCGAGGGGTCGGGGATGCGGGGCCAGCGCCTTTCGAGACCTCGATACAGTCCTCCTTGGGGCCTGAGCTCGAAACGTGGCCCCGAGGCCTTCCACACCACGGCGCCGAAGGCGAAGGCCTGGTCGTGAAGCCTGAAATGCACGCTGACGCCCTCGCCCGCCCTGAAACGCGGGGCCGATTCGCGCATCGGGGAGAATACGAGGGTCTCCCTCCCGACCGAATCGAGGACGGCCGATCCCGTCCGTCCGGGCGCGTGCAGGCGAAAACGTTCACCGCGCTGCTTCGCCTCGGTCAGCACGAACTCCCTTTCGACCTTGTCGATTTCTGCCGCCATTGTCCGCTCTCCTCGTCTTATCCAACATTGTCGGCGGGGAAATCGCACTTACTGAGAAGTCCGGATTGAAGAAGGAGGGGGCGGTCGATAGTATAGATCCGTGCCGGACGCATCCGTCGACGAGGGCGGACCGGAAAAGACGAAAGGGGATCAGCGATGCCGCACTACATCGACCTCGACCAGAGCGAGGCCGGAAAGAGACTCATCGGGCGCAAGGCCGCCACGAGGATCGGCGATACGCTCGACGCCGCGCGCGTCGGAGCCTGCGCCCTGGCGATGGGAGGCGGACTCGCCTTCAACTACGCGGCGACGCCCGTCGACGGGAAGCTCGTCGACCTTCTGGGCGAGCTCGCCCGCGGGCAGGAGCTCGTCGAAAAGCTCTCCCTCCTCGCCAAGGGCGAGGTGATGAACACCGGAGAGAAGCGCATGGTCCTCCATCACCTCGCGCGCGGCGAACTCGCGGGGCCTGTCGTCAAGAACGGCAGAAATTACCGCGAATTCTACGAGGGGGAGAGAAAGAGGATCGCCGAATTCGCGCGGAAGGTGCGATCGGGAGAACTCCGCGGCTCGACGGGCAAGACCTTTACGACGGCGATCCAGGTCGGCATCGGCGGCTCGGATCTCGGTCCCCGCGCCCTCTACCTGGCCCTCGAGCGAGCCGAACGCGCGGCAGGCAGGGCCCGCCTCGCGGCGCGCTTCATTTCCAACGTAGACCCCGACGACGCCGACGCGGTGATCGGCTCCATCGACCTCGCCTCGAGTCTCTTCATACTTGTGTCCAAATCGGGCACGACCCAGGAGACCCTCGCCAACGAGACCCTCGTGCGCGCCAGGCTGGCGGCCGCCGGCCTCGATCCGGCGAAGCACTTCGTCGCCGTGACGAGCGAGACGAGCCCCCTCGCTAAGAGCCCGAATTTCCTCGCCTCCTTTTTCATGGACGACTACATCGGAGGCCGCTATTCCTCGACGAGCGCCGTGGGCGGCGTCATTCTCTCCCTCGCCTTCGGCCCCGAGTCCTTCGAGGAGCTCCTCGAAGGCGCCCACGAGGAGGACCTCCTCGCCCTCGAGCCCGACATCCGCAAAAACCCCTCCCTCCTCGACGCCCTGATCGGAGTATGGTACCGCAACGGCGCGGGCTATGGGACGACGGCCATCCTTCCCTACTCCGAGGCCCTCTCGCGATTTCCCGCCCACCTCCAGCAGCTCGACATGGAGTCGAACGGCAAGCGCGTCAACCGCTTCGGGAAGGCCCTGTCCTACGCGACGGGCCCCGTGATCTTCGGCGAGCCGGGCACCAACGGCCAGCATTCCTTCTACCAGCTCCTCCACCAGGGCACGGACGTAATTCCCCTCCAATTCATAGGATTTAGGGAGAACCAAATCTCTTCCGACGTGAGATCGGAGGGCTCGACGAGCCGCGCCAAACTCAACGCGAATCTCGCCGCCCAGATACTGGCCTTCGCCCTCGGCAAGAGCGCCCCCGACTCCAACAAGGAATTCCCCGGCGGCAGGCCCTCGACCCTGATTCACGGCGAAAGGCTCGACGCGAAAGCCCTCGGCGCCCTCCTCGCCCACTTCGAGAACAAGGTGGCCTTCCAGGGCTTCGCCTGGAACCTCAATTCCTTCGACCAGGAGGGGGTCCAGCTCGGCAAGGTCCTCGCCAAGAAGGTGCTCGCGATGGATGCCGACGCGGCGCTTTCCGCTTCGGGCGGGGCGTCGGCGAAGGCCGGCAGGTCGGCGGCGGCCGATGAGTCGGGGGCGGCGGACGAGGCTCTCGCCGCCTACGCAAGGCTCCTCGGGACGGGCGCGGGCAAGTGATGTCCGAGCGCTGCATCGCATTTACGGGCGGAGGCACGGGGGGGCACATCTACCCGGGCCTGGCAGTCGCCGCCGAGCTCCGGAAAGTCTTCGACGGCCGCATCGTCTGGCTTGGTTCGAAAAAGAGCTCCGATCGTGCCCCCGTCGAGGCCGCGGGCATAGAGTACATGGCCTTGCCCGCGGGCAAGCTCAGGCGCGAACTCTCCCTCGAGAACGTCGCGGACGCCTTCCGGGTCGTCGCGGGTTATTTCGCCGCGAAACGGGCCCTGCGCCAACTACGACCAATGCTTATATTCTCGAAGGGCGGCTATGTGAGCGTCCCGCCCTGCCGCGCCGCGGCAGCCCTCGGCATACCGGTCTTCACCCACGAGTCGGACCTTTCTCCGGGCCTCGCGACGAGGCTCAACGCGGCGAAGGCGGAAAAGGTCCTCGTCGCCTGGGAGGAAACCCGCGACAGCCTTCCCGCCGCAGCACGGGCGAGGGTGGAGGTCGTCGGCAACCCGATGCGCGCCGCCATCCTCGAAGGCGACGCGGAGCGGGGCAGGAGCCTCCTCGGCGTCCCCTCCGGCATGCCCGTCGTCCTCGCGATGGGCGGAAGCCAGGGGGCCCTCCAGGTCAACCGCCTCGTCGAGGGAGCCCTGCCCGCCCTTCGCGACAGGGCCTTCGTCGTCCACCAGACGGGCGAAGCCGTCGTGGAGTCGGGCGTGGACGTCGCGGGAAGCGGCCTCGGCCCTGCCTTCGAAAACTACCGACGCTTCGCCTTCATAGGCGAAGAGCTGCCCGACATCTTGGCGGCGGCGGACATGGTGATCGGCCGCGCAGGAGCCGGTGCCCTCCAGGAGGCCGCAGCCCTCGCCAAGCCCATGATCCTCGTGCCCCTCGCGGGGACAGGGACTAGGGGCGATCAGGTGGACAACGCGCGCCATTTCGAAAAAAACGGAGCGGCGAAGGTCCTCCTCGGGGAGGGTGCGCGCCCCGAGGCCCTCGCCGGGGCGATTCTCGCCTGGCTCGACGCACCCGAGATCGCGAAGGCGGCCGGGAAGGCCGCCGCAACCCTCGTCAATAAGGACTCCGCCGCGCAGATCGCGCGACTCATCATCCAAAGGATCGGAGCACAAGCATGAACACCCTCGACTGGATCTTCCTCGCGCTACTCCTCTTGGCCGGCTTCCGGGGTTTGATGCAAGGAATAGTGAAGGAGCTTTCCTCCGTCGCCGCTCCGGTCGCGGGGGTGGCCGCCGCGGTCTTCCTCTACAAATGGGGCGCCGAGGTCCTACGGACGCAATTCAAGCTTCAGTTCGCACCGGAGGTCGTCGCCTGCCTGATCCTCTTCATCGCTGCATTCATAATTGTGAAGATAATCGCCACCATCGTCCGCGAGGGGCTGGAGGCGGCCCATCTCGACAAGCTCGACAAGGGCCTCGGCTTCGTCGCCGGCCTCGTCGAGGGGCTCGTCGTCGTGGCCCTCGTCCTCATCGTGCTCCAGGTGCAACCGGTCTTCGACGTGAAAAGGCTCCTCGCCGACTCGATTTTCGCGAAGACCCTCCTCCCCATCGTCGGGCCGGAGGTGGCCAAGGCCTTCAGCTCCCTCGCCGCTCCGGCGGGAAAGCTCCCCGCGAACCTCGTGCCCTCCATTTCAGCGCCCAAGCCCTGAGGCTGCGGTGTTCGACAACCTGATCGGGCAGGGCGAGCTCCGCTCCCTCCTCGAAGGCGACATCAGGGGCGGGAAGCTCCCTCCCTCCCTTCTCCTCTCGGGGCCTCCGGCCTCGGGCAAGCTCACGGCCGCCCTCGAGCTCGCGCGGGTCCTTTCCTGCGAGGCGGTCGAGGTCGGCGCGTGGAATTGCGCCTGTTCCTCCTGCTCACGGCATCGCGCCCTCGCCCACCCCGACCTCCTCCTCTTCGGGAGGAGGAGCTTTCCCGAGGAGATCCCGGCGGCCTTCGATACCTTCGCCGCGACCCCGGGCAAGGCGGGCTCCTTCTTTTTCATCAGGGCAGTCCGCAAGCTCGTCAAGCGATTCGAGCAGGTCCTCTGGGAGGGCGAGGAGGCGAAGCTCGGCAAGGCCGCCTCCCTCGTCAACGACCTCGAGGAGCGCCTCGCCTACATCGATCCGGAAGCGGTTTGGTCGACGCCCGGCGGCCCCCCTACTGTCAATGGCCAGGCAGCGGCCAAGATGCTGAAGGACGCCCTCAAGGCCGCGGAAGAAATCGTACCAATTGCATCGAAACTCGAGGCCTTCGCTCCCGACATGCCGCCCGTGGCCCAGGTGCGAGCGGTCGAGCACTGGGCACGCCTCGCCCCCTGGGGTCGACGCAAAACCGTCGTCATCGAAAACGCCGAGGCGATGAACGAGTCGGCGCGCAACGCCCTCCTCAAAATTCTCGAAGAGCCGCCCGCCTCCGTCGTCTTCGTCCTCGTCACGCCGAGGCGGCAGGCGATGATGCGCACCATTCTTTCCCGCGTCCGGACCTACCCCTTCGCCTCGCGCGGGGCCGAAGCATCTCGCGAGGTTCTCGAAAAGGTCTTCCGCGCCGAGGTCGCTCCTGTCGAAGGAGGCGGGCCCGCCCTCCTCAGCCCGGAGCGCTGGCTCGCCTCCAAGAGGGCCTTCCCTCCGGAAAAGGCCCGCCACTTCGCCTCGGGTCTCGTCGCCGCCGTGCTGGCCGAGCGCCTCGCCGCGGGCCTCGCGCACGGGAGCGCCCTCGTCGAGGCCGGCGAAACGGCAGCCGCCGAGGGGCTCGACATAGCCTCGGCCCTGGCGAGCACCTTCTCCGGCACCAAGGAGCTCGGGCAAAAGGACGAAGCCTACGCGGGAAGCCTCGACGCCCTCTTCGCGGCGATCGAGGACATCCTCGGCGAGACCCTGCGCGGACCGGGCCTCCTCGCCGCCGATCTTTCGTGGATGGCGAAGGCGGGCGAAATCCTCCGCGAGGCCCGGCTCCGCAGGGATTCCTTCAACCTGCCCGGCCCCACCCTCCTCGAGACCCTCGCCTACAAATTGCGCGACGCGGGCGGAGCCGAGGCGTGAGACCCTTCGTCGAGCGAGCCCTGGCCAAGGCGGCCAGGATGAACACCGACCAGCTTCGGAGCCTCCTCCGCGACCTCGCGGAGGAAAACGGCACGCTGGAAGCGGCCCTCGACTCGATGCTCGACGCCATCGTCGTCCTCGACAGGAATCATCATCCCAGCATCTGGAACAAGTCGGCGGAGAGGGTGCTCGGCCTCCATCCCATCGACGCGCCGGAACGCCCGCTCTGGCTGGCTGTCCGCGACCGCGAGTTCGGCGACTTCATCAAGAACGTGCTCAGGGGCGAGGATCGCGTCGTCGACCGCGAGTTCGAGCTGGACGCCCCGGGCGACAGGACCCTCCTCGTCGCGGCCAGCGCCACGCCCCTGGTGTCGCGCAGGCGCATCGTGGGCACCCTCATCCACCTCGAGGACATCACCGAGAAGAGGCGGCGCGAGGCCCAGCTCAGGCGGGCCGAGAGTCTCGCCTCCCTCACGACGCTTGCCGCCGGCGTCGCCCACGAAATCAAGAACCCCCTCGGCTCGATCTCCATCCACATCCAGCTCCTCCAGCGCCAAATGCGCAAGGAGGGAGCCTGCATGGACGCCGACTTTCCCGAGATGGTCGACCGCCATCTCGGCGTCGTCACCGAGGAGATCGAGAGGCTCAACCGCATCGTCGTGGACTTTCTCTTCGCCGTCCGGCCCATGGAGATGGAGCTTCGCGAGACGGACCCCGCCCAGCTCGTCAGGGAGGTCGCAGAATTCATCTCGCCCGAGGCGGAGCAGGCGGGCATCGAGGTAGACCTCGGCATCCCCGATTCGATCCCCGCCGTCCCCCTCGACAGGCGCTACATGAAGCAGGCCATCCTCAATCTGGCGAAGAACGCGATGGGGGCCATGCACTCCGGCGGCAGGTTGGGCTTTGTCCTGAGCGCGACCGACGAGGCGGTGAGGATAGCGGTCTCCGACACGGGCACGGGCATGGCTCCCGATGTGGTCTCGCGAATCTTCGAGCCCTACTTCACGACGAAGGAGACGGGCACGGGGTTGGGCCTTACCATCACCTTCAAGATCGTGCGCGAGCATCGCGGCGAGATAACGGTCGATTCGATACCGGGCAAGGGTTCGGTCTTCACGATAGCCCTGCCCATTCCGCAGAGGGAGCAGCGCTTCCTCCCCTCGCCGGCCGGGGGGCAGAAGACGGCCGACGGGGAGGGCTGAAAGCCATGCCGATTCGATCCACGATCCTCGTCGTCGACGACGAGAAGAACATCCGCGAGGGTCTGGCCGAGGCCCTCGGCATCGAGGGCTACCGGGTCGTCACGGCTGCCGACGGCGACGCGGCCTGGAACGCCGTTGAGGGAGGGGGCATCGACCTGATCATCACCGACCTCAGGATGCCCAAGCTCTCGGGCGGCGAACTCCTCCGCAAGGTCACCGGTCGCTACCCGAGCCTTCCCGTCGTCGTGCTCACGGGCCACGGCACCATCGAGGACGCGGTGCAGGCCATGCGGAACGGGGCCTTCGACTTCCTCACGAAGCCCGTCAACCTCGACCATCTCTCCCTCCTCGCCAAGCGCTCCCTCGAGACGAGGGAGCTCGCCCGCAAGAACAGCGAGCTCGAGTCGGAGATCGAGGCCCAGCGCCGCAGTTCCTCCATACTCGGCTCGAGCGGGGGCATGCGGAAGGTCCTCGATCTCGTGCGCCGCGTCGCGCCGACGCGTGCCTCGGTCCTCGTCACCGGCGAATCGGGGGTAGGCAAGGAACTCGTGGCCGACGCCCTCCACAACCTCTCGCCGCGACGCGACGGCCCCCTCGTGAAGGTGCATTGCGCCGCCCTCGCCGAATCCCTCCTCGAAAGCGAGCTCTTCGGCCACGAGAAGGGGGCATTCACCGGGGCTGCGGCCCGCAAACGAGGCCGCTTCGAGCTCGCCGACGGAGGTACCCTCTTCCTCGACGAGATAGGCGAAATCAACCCGACGGTGCAGATCAAGATCCTCCGCGTGCTCCAGGAAAGGAAATTCGAGCGGGTCGGCGGCGAGGAGACCGTGGAGGTCGACGTGCGGATCGTGGCCGCGACAAACCGCGACCTCGCCAAGGAGGTCGCCGAGGGCCGCTTCCGCGAAGACCTCTACTACAGGCTCAACGTCGTCAACATCGACGTGCCGCCGCTGCGCGAGCGCCGCGACGACATTCCCTTGCTCGCCATGGCCTTCCTCCGCGAATTCGCCGAGGAAAACCGGAAGAGCGTCGAAGGTCTCGACGCCCGGGCCCGGCAGGCCCTCTACGCCCACTCCTGGCCCGGCAACGTGCGCGAACTTCGCAATTGCATCGAAAGCGCCGTGGTGATGGCCCGCGGGCCGACCATCGGCCTCGACGACCTGCCGCCGAGCCTTCGCGGCGGCGGGGGCGAGCGAGACATCCGCGTGCCGGCCGGCTCCTCACTCGAGGAGGCCGAGGCCATCCTCATCCGCGAGACCCTCCTCGCCCAGGGCGGGAACAAGTCGAGGACGGCCGAGGTCCTCGGGATCGGCAGGAAGACTCTCTATCAGAAGATCGAGGAATACGGGATCGAAAAGGACTCAGGCCGGGCCGAGGAGGCCGATGCGCCGGGCGCGGGCGCGTAGGACGGGGTCCCCGTCGTTTTTGGCCGCGTCGAGGGCTCCGGCGAAAACGGGTTCGAGGGTCGCCTCGGCGACCTCGAGGACGAGGCGGCGCAGCCCGCCGCCCGAGCGCACGTAGAGGCTCGCGACCTCGCCCTCGGCCTGCATCGCGCCGAGGAGGGCCACCGAGCGCACGGCCTGCCCGGCCACAGCCTCGTCCTCGTCGTAAAGGGCTCGTCTCAGGAAGACCCAGGCGGCCACCCTTCCCGAAAGACCGAGGCGCTTGGCGGCCTCCGCTCGGGCACCGGCGTCGGGGTCGGAGACGAGGATCTGCCCGAGGGCGAAGAGGTCGTCGCCGGCGTCGATGACGCGGCGATAACGTCCTGGCAACCCCGCCTGAGGCAGGGCAGAGGGCGGTAAGGCTGTCAGAAGCTTGTAGGCCTTCGTCACGCGTCCGAAGGAGGCGGCTGTGGCTGGATCGCCAGAGACATCGGGATGGTAGCGGCGGGCGAGACGGCGATAAGCCAGCCGCACGTCCTCGGCGTCGGCGCCGGGTCCGAGACCGAGGACGGTCCTGGGATCGACCCAGGGCTCCACGCTCACTTCCCGGCTCCTTTGGCGAGGCGCACCCCGCGCGCGAGGAGCTCTCCCACGAGGCCTTCGAGCTCGGCGCGGAAGACCCGGAGCCTGCCCTCGCCGTCGGATTCGGCGGCGGCCCTTCCCCGCGCGACGGCATCGGAGATTTCCGAGCCGAGGGCTCCGCCGAGGGGGGCCTGCGAGGCGAGGACGGCGAGTCGTTCCGAGAGCTCCTGGATCTTGGCCGCGATGGAGGCGGCGCTCTCGTCGGAAACTCCGCGCTGGAGATCGACGATCCTGATGGCCTGTTCGATGCCCGTCTCGAGATCCCGGGCCGAAACGTGGAGTATGTCCGACTCGTCGATCGTGAAATCAACCTGGATCCGTGGGGCGCCTGCGCGGGCGGGCCTGAGCCCCGCGAGGAGGAAGCGCCCGAGCGAGAGATTATCGGCGACCCTCGCCGATTCTCCCTGGAGAACATGCACCTCGACGGAATCCTGGTCGTCGGAGACGGTAGTGAACATGCGCTGCTTGCTCGCAGGCACGGGACTGTTCTTGCGGATGAGGGGAACGAAGCGCCCCCCGTCGATCTCGACGCCGTAGGTCCTCGAGACGACATCGCGGACCTGGAGCCTGTCCGAGCCCGAAATGAGGGCGCTCTCGACGGCCGCCCCCATCGCCACGACCTCTTCGGGATTGACCGCTCCCTCGGGCTTGAGGCCGAAGCGTTCGGCGAGTATTCGGCGCACAAGGGGCATGCGGCTCGAACCGCCGGAGAGGATGAGGCGGTCGATCTTCGACGCCTCGATCTTCGCGTCGGCGAGAGCCCGAGCGGTGAGCTCGAGGGTCCTTTCGACGAAGGGAGCGGCGATGGCCTCGAACTCCGCGCGGCTCACGGAGAGTTGGGGATGGACGAGGCCGCCGTCGCCGGAACGAAAGGCGAAGGGAAGGGCGATGGTCGTCTCCGAAAGCTCGGAGAGCTCGATCTTCGCTCGTTCGGCCTGGTCGGCGAGCTGTTGGGCGAGGAGACGGTCCGAGTCCACGTCGAGGCCGAAGTGCGCTGCGAAATAGGCCTTCGCCTTAGCGACGAGTTCCTGATCGAGATCCATGCCGCCGAGCCGGCCGTCGCCGCAGGAAGCGAGGACGGCGCAGTCCCTCCCCCTCTGTCTCAGAATTGTGACATCGAAGGTTCCCCCTCCGAAATCGTACACGAGGAGGAGTCTGCCCTCATCCGAGGACGAGGCCGTCTTCCCCTCCTCCACGCCCAGCCAGGCCCGCGAAAGGGCGGCGGCGGTGGGCTCGTTGAGGATGCGCTCGATTCGGAGCCCCGCGAGGCGCCCGGCCTCGCGGAGGGCCCTTCGTGCGGGCTCGGAGAAGTTGGCCGGTGCGGTGACGACGGCGCGATCGACCGAACGCCCGAGATGTCGCTCCGCGTCGGCCCTGAGGGCTGCGAGCAGCAGGGCGGCGATCTCCGCCGGTCGGTAGTCCTTGCCGCCCATCCTCACCGTCTCGCTCGCGCCGAGGAGCCGCTTGATGCCGACGACCGTGTTGTCGGGGTTGAGGAAGGCCTGGTTCTTCGCGGACTCGCCGACGAGAACCTCGCCCCGAGACGAAAGGGCGACGACGCTCGGCGTGCTGCGATCGCCGCGGGCGTTGGGGATGATGGTCGGACGATCGCCGTCCATGAACGAAACGAGGGAATTGGTCGTTCCGAAATCGATGCCGACGAAGCCCGAGGTCATGCGTCGCCCATCTCTTCCCTGCCGGCCCGGCCCTCCTCGAGGGAGACGAGGAGCTCGATCTCGGACACGGTCGCGCCGAGGCGGGCCGCGATTATGTCGGGAGAAAAGCCAGAACGATGGAGCGCGAGCGCCCGATCACGGAGGCTTTTCGGCGGGATGACGGAAGAGGAGGCCGTCACGATCTCGGGGAGCCTCGGACCGAGGGGCAAGGGGACGGCCTCGGCCTCCGCCGGAGCGCGCCCTTCCCCGAGCGCGAGGGGAACGACAATGGGCTCTGGAGGAGGGGACGAAACGGCAAGCTCGATCGAAGCGGCGATGACAGGTCCATCTTCGGACTGTCCTCCTTCTCCGGAAAATAATTCCGTTCTGATAGGAGGCCGACGACCGAGACGGCTGTAGACGTCGGTCTCGGCCTGGCGCCGACCCGTCTCCCTTCGCACGACGCCGATCCGCCTGTCGGCCTCGGCGAGGAGTTCGCGCAGGGCCGTCAGGCGGTCCTCGACCAGGGTGATGTTCCTGTCGGTGGTCTCGTTGATCTCAATGGTGAGGAGGCGGGCCTCCTTGCGCGCCTCGGCGAGGAGCCCGTCGATCTCGAGGGCCTTCGCGATCCTGGCGCGGAGGATGAACCAGATGAGAACCAGGCCGCCGATGTCGATGACGGCGCCGACGATGATGCTTCCCATCGCTAGCCCGACAGATCGACGCGACGGCCGAGGTTAGGGTCCTTCACGACTTCGGATCCCTCCGGAGCCTCGCCCGTCTCCCCCTCCCCCGTCTTGGCCTCGGCCTGCTTGCCGCCCGCCCCCTGACCCGAACCGTCGCCGACGGCCTTCGAGGCCATTTCCTCATCGTCGGGCCTGCGGACGGATTCCTTCGTCTCCTCGAGCCGCTTCTGGTCGGCGGCGCCCTTCATCGCGGCGGCGAGGGCTGCCCCTTCCTTCTCGGCTGCCTGTTCGCGGCCGACCTGGCTGAGTTGGACGAGCATCGTCTGCAGGTCAATCGGCCTTATAGGCATCGGGCGGCCCCTTCTTGAGGACGTCGTCCTCGGGCTCCTCGTAGCGGGTCGTCTTGATGACGAGCCCGTCCAGATAATAGGTAAGGCCCTTCGATTCGGTCCTGATGTCCTCGCTCGCGTCCTTGATGCGGATCTTGACTCCCGGGTAGATTCGCCCCGAGGCGCTGATGCGCCCCTTCGCCTTGAGGCCGTTGAGGTAGAGGAGGATGGCCTCGATCTCCTTGGCCAGGGCCCGCATCTCTCCGATGAGGTCGTCCCTGCGGAGGAGCAGATCCTGGAGGATGGCCGCCTTCTCCTCCGAGAGTTCCTTCTTCTGTTTTTGGGCGTTGAGGGTCGCGATGTTCTTGTCGTAGGTGTCGAGCTGGCGCTTCATCTTCTGCACCTGGATCTGCAAGGCGTCCGCGCGTTCCTTGCTTTTGGGATCGTAGCCCACCTCGAGGATCGTCTCCGCGCCGCCCACGGGCGAGCCGAGGGTCTTCGCGTTGATCTCCTCGCAGGCGCGGTACTTGCCACCGACGATCGCCGCGCGCTTGCCTTGGCAGATGATCTTCCGGTTCGCGACCACCGTCGAGTTGATCATGCCTTCCGACACGATGAGATTCTCGCCCACGTCGACCGTCGCGTTCTCGATGAACTTCGACCAGAGGTTCTTGCCCGCCGAGACCGTTCCGCCCGACTTGGCGTTGATGCCCTGGTGGATGACGACGTCGCCCTCGGCGATGACCTCCGACTTGCCGACGTTGCCCCGCACCTCGATGTTGCCCGAGGCCTTCACCGAATAGCCGTCCTCGACGTTGCCCTGCACGATCACCGTGCCGAGGAACATCACGTTGCCCGTCTTGAGCGAGACGTCCCCCTGGATGTTCAGGATCTCCTCGACGTTGATCTTGCCGCCGATGAAGGTGACTTGTCCGTTCAGGTCGGCGATTATCGTGAGGCCGTCGTCGCCCAGATGCACGTTGCGCCCCAAGGGAGGGCTCGCGTCCTTCCCGCTCCTCGCAGGTATGATCTTGCCGGTTACCGTTCGCCCCGCCTTGCCCGTTTCCGGCGGGATCCTCCGCGCGAGGGGCTGTCCGGCGACGACGTTTTGAATGAGCCCGAGTTCTCGGAAATTGACCTTTCCGTCGGCCGCTTCCTTGAGGTGGATCCTCGCCCTATCCGTCTCGAAATTGAACTGGACGCCGGCATCCTTGCCGTTTTGCGGCTTGGTCCCCTCGGCGACGAGCACGGGCTCCCTGTAGCGGGGCCTGTCCTCGATTTCCTGCAGCGCCGCCTCGTCCACGCCGTAGACGACGCGGTTGTTCCTGAGCACGGAAAGGAGGGTATCCTTCGAGAGATCGCAGCCGCCAGGCCCCGGGGGGGTTATCGTGACGTAGGCCTTCATTTCTTGGTCGGCGATGTCGACGGAGAAGAGGGCGTCGTTGGCCGGATTCGAGATGAACGACCCGACGCGGACGTACTCGCCCGTCGCCCGCTTGACCACCTCCCTGACGAGCCCATCGTCGAAATCGTGGATGGCTCGCTGCTCGAGGCGATCGGTCGCGAGGCGCTCGCTGGCCCTCCTGCCCGCTCCCGTCGGAGGCGTCACTTTCAGGAGCACGCCGTCCGGAGAGAGCCTGACGAAACATTCGCCGTCGGCGTCGTGGACGGGAGGCGCGATCGGAACGCCGTCATCCGCCGCCGCTTCGACCGCGGCGGCTATACGTTCGACAGCCTTCTTCTCGGCCGCTATCCAGGCCTTTATCTTCCAAGACTTGCGGCCGGCGCCGACGATGCCCTGGGCGCCCTGTTCGACTATCTCGTACTCGACCCGGACGATGGGAACCTCGAGCTGGATGGCGGCGTCGGCGAGGGCCGCGTCGAGAGTCTTGCCCTCCACGACGAGGGATTTGCGCGAGGAATCCTCGTCGAGATAGCGGCGCATGAGGCCGGCGATCTCGGGGAGTCCGAGCTTGGCGGTCATGCCGTGGCGGCCCGCCCCGCCCGTCCGCGCAATTCGGGGCTCCGGGGCACTTAGAAGATCCCCTTCCGCATGTTGGTGAGCTTGGCGCGGAGCCTGAGGATGGCCTTGGTATGGAGCTGGCTCACCCGCGATTCGGTGACCTCGAGCACCTGGCCTATCTCCTTGAGGGTGAGATCCTCATAATAGTAAAGGATGAGCACCTTCTTTTCCTTTTCGGGCAACTCCGAGATGGACTGGACGATGACGCGCTTGATCTCCTCGCGCTCGACGGAGGAATCGGGGTTGAAGCTCGAGGGCGACTCGATGCTCTCCCCGATGGAGATCTTGTCCGCGTCGTCGCCGGAAAACCATACGTCGTTGAGCGAAAGCACGGCCGTGCCCGAGATCTTGAGCATGGTCTTGAGGAGCTCGTCCTCGCTGACCCCGAGGGACTCGGCGATCTCCTGGTCGGTCGCGGGCCTGCCGAGCGAGGCTTCGAGGACGACGATGGCCTCCTCGATCTCTTTCGTCTTTTGACGCACGGAGCGGGGCACCCAGTCGATCGAGCGGAGCTCGTCGAAGATGGCCCCGCGGATGCGCGTGACGGCGTAGGTCTTGAATTTGACGTTCTTCTCGGGGTCAAATTTCTCGATCGCGTCGAGAAGCCCGAAGACGCCGAAGCCGACGAGATCGTCGAATTCGACGGAGTTGGGCATGCTTGCGGCTACCTTGCCGGCCACATATTTGACGAGGGGGGCGTACTGCTTGATGAAGGCGTCCCGGATCGCGGGATCCTTGGCCTTTCGGTACAGGGCCCAGAGTTCGTCTTCGCTCATTCGAGCCAGGGGGTTTTCCGCCATCATGCCTAGCCTTTCTGATCTCTTTTCAACATGGTCCGAACAGCCGCCGCCAAGGTGGCCGGATCGGAACTGCCCGAACCCCTCGTCGACGAAGCCGGGCGGGATTCGTCGACCGAAGCCGACTGAGAATAGTCATCCGACCCGCCCGAAGGCGTCGTGTCGAACCCTCCATAGGACCCCGCGAGAGCGTCGAGGTCCGGAAGGATGTCAAGTTCATCGAGGCCTGTCGTCTGCCTCGATGGGACGATGGCGGACTCCTCCCTATCCTCGACCAAATCGGTGATGGGAGCTTCAGAGGCGACAGCCCCGGGAAAATCGGACACGGGCGCCACATCGGTCACGATTTCGGTTCCGGCACCTTCCTCCCGCATCGAATCGGGTGCGAACCTCTCGCCTCCCAATTCCTCGGCCGAGATGACCTCGTCTTCCGAGCCATCGAGAACGATGTCGACCGACGAGCCGAGCTGCTCTTCAGCCGTCTCTGTATCCGAAAAGCGAGCCTCCCCATCCTGCCCCGAAGCGCCGAAGAGGTCGGGGACATAGGTTCGGAGCAAGGCAGCGACTCCCCATGTCAGGCCGCCGAAGAGTAGGCCGAAAAGAACCGCCCGAAAAAGGAGTGGAACGAAAAGGACACGGGCAATGAGACCGACGAGCATTGAAAGCCCGGCGGCGACGGCGCCGACGAGGAGCGACGCGCGCAGGTCAGCGTTCACCGGCTGCTCCCCCGCCCATGGGGAAAGAGTAGGATGAAAGCCAAAGCGCCGTCAAGTTCGACTCCTTCCCCTTCCACTTCGCCTCACTCCTTGCCGAATAGTTTGCGGATAAAGCGTCCCAGACCCGCGTCGGCTTCGAATTCGGTCTTTTCGAGGCGTCCGACGAGGTGTTGGATGGAAATAGCCGCCTTGGACTTGGGATCGGCCACGATGAAGGGCTTCTGCCTGAGGACGGCCTGGGGCACGACCGGATCGTCGAATATGCAGCCGAGGTATTCGACCTTGAGGTTGAGGAAGTTGGCCGAGATCTCGATGATGCGCTCGGCGACCTTCCGGCCCTCGAGGACGGTCTTGGCCCTGTTGACGACGAGCTTGAGCCCGATGTTGAGGTTCTCCACCTCGGTGGCGATGATCTTGATTATTCCATATGCGTCGGTGATGGCGGTGGGTTCGGGCGTGGTCACGATGATGGCGTCGTCGGCGGCGGCGACGAAGGAGAGCACGTTGCTCGACACCCCTGCGCTCGTGTCGATGATAACGATATCGGCCTGGGAGAGGGCGTAGAGCTCGTCGATGAAGCTCTGCCTTTCGTCCTCGCTCAGGTTGGCGATCTTCGAGAAGCCCGAGGCCCCCGCCACGATCTGGATGCCGTAGTCCGTGTCGTAGATGATGTCGCGCATCGTCTTCTGCTTTCGGATCACGTGGTAGAGATTGTGCTTGGGGATGACGTTGAGCATGATGTTTACGTTGGCCAGGCCGAGGTCCGCGTCCATCACGATGACCTTCTTGCCGAGCTTCGCGTAGGCGATGGCGAGGTTCACCGACACGTTGGTCTTGCCGACCCCGCCCTTGCCGCTGGTGACCGCGATGATGCGGGTCTTCCTGTCGCCGGAGGAAGAGTTCGGACCGCGCTCGGCCGGCTTGGACGCCGCTTTCGCCGAACTCATGAGCTCCCTCAGCGCCTGCGCCTGATCCTCCATCACAGCCTCCCCCCCCGCTCGGCGCCGTCGGCCGAGCGCGTCATAACCCGCTGTTGCGGCATCCTCGTGAGGGGCGCGAAACGCTCCTCGAGGGCGGCCCGATTCGGCCTGAAACCCTCGAGTCTCGTGAGAAGCCTGATGGCCCCCGCCCTCTCGATGTCCTGCGGCACCCTTTGCCCCGTCGTCATGTAGGATACCGCCTTCCCCTTCTCCGCGAGGACGGAAACGGCGTTGCCGACCCGATCCGTCTCGTCCAGCTTCGTGAGCACGACTGCCCGGTAGCCGAAGGGTTCGAATTGCCTGAGGATCGAGGCCATGTCGCTGGACTTGGTGGTCGCCGCGAGGGCGAGGTGGACCTCGGCCTTGGGCCCGCAGGCGGCGACGAGGCGCTGGACCTCGGCGAGCTTGACCGCATCGCGGGGGCTCTTGCCGATCGTGTCGACGAGGATGAGGTCGGCGTCCGAATGGAGGTCGATGGTCTTGCGAAGGTCCTCCTCGGTCTCGACGCAGGAGACCGGCACACCCATGATGTTGCCGTAGGTCTCTATCTGCTGGCGCGCGCCGATGCGGTAGTTGTCGATGGTGATCATGCGCACCGACCGGGGCTTCTCGCCGCCGATGCCTACCGTGTAGATGGCCGCGAGCTTGGCGATGGTCGTCGTCTTGCCCACCCCCGTCGGACCGACGAGGGCGAGAATTCGCGGTTTCGACTCGCTCGATTCCCGCCAGATCCCGATGCTGTCGCCAATCCACTCGAGGACCCTGTCCTGCACCGAGTCGAAATCCTCGAGGGTCTCCAGGGTAAAGTCGCGCCTGATCCGCGAGACGATGTCCCTGCGGTAGGCCTCGGAAAAATCGTTGTCGGCGAGGAGGGCGTCGATCTTGGAGATCGACTCGTGCTCCTCGGGCTGGGAGCCCATCGAGGCGCCAACCGCGCTTCGGAGATCGCGAATCTCCGCGAGTACCTTCTCGAGGGCGCGATCAGAGGAGCGGGGGTCGGCCTGCGGGGAGCCGCCGCCCGCTGGGGTTCCGATGGCGGGAGCCGTGCCCTGGGCTGCGGCTCCCGAGGAGGCTCCCGAGGCGGGTCCTCCACCTCGCGCGAGACTTAGTATCCTGCGCTTTTCTTCCTCGAGGTCGGGATCGCGGGCGCGCGACGCGGCCATGGAGGCGGCGCTCATCGCTGCCGACCTGGGTTTGAGATAGCCCGAGACCTCGACGACCTCGCGGGTGAAAAGACCGAGTATGCCGCCGGACTTGACGGTCCGATGCGAAAGGATCTGGGCCTGCTCTCCGTACTTGTTCCGCACCGTCTCGACCGCTTCGCGATGCGAGGGCGCCTGTTCGGTGAAATATTGCATTTCTTCATCCTTCCAGCCTGATTTCGCCGACCGCCTCGACCCGGGCGTCCACGACTATTTCGGGGACCGACAGGACGACGAGGTCGGGTATCTCGCGTTCGGTGCTCGATTTCACGAGGGCCCGCGCGGCCTCCGAGCAGAGGACGATGGGGAACCAGCCCTTCTGTTGCACGGCCTGGACCGCCTTCGTCATCGCCTTGATCCATTGCCTCTGCAGGGCGGGCTCGAGGGCGGAAATCGCGCCGCCCGGCTGGTCGACGCGCGAATCGATGATCTTCTGTTCCAGGCTCTGCTCGACCGTCAACACCCTGATGCTGTGATCATCGTCGGAATACTGAAGACAAATCTGGCGCGACAGGGCCTGGCGGGCCTTCTCCACGAGAAAGCCCGGGTCCTTGGTCACGCCCGCGTAGTCGGCGAGGGTCTCGAGGATGGCCACCATGTTGCGAATGGAAACCTGCTCGCGGAGGAGCCCTTGGAGGACCTTCTGGATATCGCCGAGCGCGAGCCTCTTCGAAGCCTCGTCCACCACCGCGGGATAGTCCTTCTTGAGGGTATCGAGGATGGCCTGGACCTCCTGGCGCCCGAGAATCTCGGAGGCGTGTCGCTTGATGAGTTCGGCGAGATGGGTGGCTATGATGCTCGGCGAATCCACGATCGTGTAACCCGCCCTTTCGGCCCGATCCCGCTGCTCCTCCGCGATCCAGAGGGCGGGCAGGCCGAAGGTCGGGTCCTTCGTCTTCTCGCCCGGCACCTCCTCGGTGACCCCGCCGGGATTGATGGCGAGAAAGAGCCCGGCCCTGATGAGACCCCTGCCGACCTGCACGCCCTTTATCTTGAACGAATACTCCGACGGCTCGAGGCGCATGTTATCAATTATGCGAATTCTCGGCACGACGAGGCCCATGTCGAGGGCCGTCTCCTTCCGGATGCGCGTTATGCGCTCGAGAAGGTCGGCTCCCTTGTCCTTGTCGACGAGGGGGATGAGGCCGTAGCCGAGCTCGAGGCTGATCGGGTCGAGGGGGACGACGGGCGACAGGTCGGCCGGAGTCTCGGCTTTCCGACCCGCGCCCGCTGCGGCGGCCTTGGCCTTTTCGGCCGCGACGGTCTCCTTCCGGGCGAGCCTGAAGCCGACGAAGGCGAAGGCCGCGGCCATCGGGATGAGCACGTACCAGGGGAAACCGGGAAGGATCGACATGAGGGCGAGGACGGCGGCCGCGATGAGGTAGATGCGGGAATTCTGGGTAAACTGGCTGGCCACCTCGCTGCCGAAGGTGCCCTGGGCGTTGGCCCTCGTAACGATGATGCCCGTCGCCGTCGAGACGAGGAGGGCGGGGAGCTGGGCGAGGAGACCCTCGCCGATCGTCAAGGCGGTGTAGGTCGTGATGGCCGTGTTGAAATCCTCGTGGTGGAGGACCATGCCGATTATGAAACCGGCGACGAGGTTGACCGCGGATATGAAGATCGCGATCTTGACGTTTCCCGAGATGAACTTCGAGGCTCCGTCCATCTGCCCGTAGAAATCGACCTCGCGCTGTACCTCCGATTTCCGCTTGACCGCCTCCTCCTCGGAGATGGAGCCGGAGTTGTACTCCGCCTCGATGGCCATCTGCTTGCCGGGCAATCCGTCGAGGGTGAAGCGGGCGGCCACCTCGGCGATGCGGGTCGCGCCCTTGGTGATGACGATGGCCTGCACGGCGATGATGACGATGAAGATGATGAAGCCGATGACGAGGCCTTCGGCCCCGCCCGAACCGACGACGAAGCTCGCGAAGGCGCGGATGAGGCGGCCGTCGAAGTTCGAGCCCTTGGAGAGGATGAGGCGGGTCGACGAGATGTTGAGCGCGAGCCCGAAGACCGTCGTCACGAGGAGCATCGTCGGAAAGATAGAGAAATCGGTCGCCTTGCGGGTGTAAAGGACTATCAGTATTATGAGGACCGATATGGTGAGATTGAAGGCGAGGAGGGCGTCGAGGAGGATGGTGGGCACCGGGATCATGATCATCAGGATCACGGCGATCGTGCCGCCGGCCACCGCCAGGTCCGAGGGATTAGCGAGGAGGTTCCCGAATGGGGCCCTCTGTGTCGTATCAGCCATTCAGGCCTCCCATCGTCTTCGTCATACGCCCGCCGCCATCGCTTCGCGCCGCGCCCCTGCCGACTCGCGGAGGGCTTCCGCTTCCCCATTGGCGGAGTACACCGTGGCCAGCACGGCGGCGATCGCCTGATAATACTTTTCCGGAATGGCGTCGCCGATCTCGACCTCCGCGTAGAGGGCTCGAGCCAGGGGTCGATTCTCCACCACGGGCACCTCGTTTTCCTCGGCGATTCGGCGGATCCGAAGGGCCATGTCGTCGACGCCCTTCGCTGTCACCACCGGCGCGGCCATGGCCTCGCGGTTCCATTCGAGGGCCACGGCGTAATGCGTCGGGTTGGCGATGACCACGTCGGCCTTGGGAACGTTGGCCGCCATGTTCTTCGCGAGCAATTCCTGCATCCTTTGCCTGAGCCGGCTCTTGACGAGGGGATCCCCCTCCATCATCTTGCGCTCTTCCTTCACTTCCTCGCGGGACATCTTGAGGGATTCCCTGTATTGGCGCCTTTGGAAAAGGAAGTCGGGCACCGAAAGCACGAGGAGGAGGACGGCGACCTCGAGAAGGAGTCGGATCGTGAGGCCCGCCACGAAGGACACCGCGTCCCAGAAGTTGGTGGTTATCGAGGACAGGAGCTTGCCGAGCTGGCTGGAGATCGTGATCCAGGAGACCGCCGCGACGATGGCCACCTTCGCGATGGTCTTGGCCAGATTGAAGAGCCCCTCGGTGGAGAACATGCTCTTCTTGAGCCACTGGCCGATGCGCGGCACGATGCGCGAAAAATCCGGGGTGATCGGTTTGACCGAAAAGACGAAACCGACCTGCAACATGTTCGACGCGATGCCCGACACCATGCCGGCGACCCCGAGGGGGACGGCGAGGCGCGCGAAATAGGAGACGAAGCTCGCGGCCACCACGGCGCCGTCCGTCGTGATGTCCGTCGTGGTGGCGATCGTGAAGTAATAGAGGATCATCTCGCGAAGGGTGGCCAGCATCGAGGGCGCGAGGACGACGAGGACGGAGGCCGGGAGGAGGAGGCCGATGGCGCCGACGAGCTCCTGGCTCTTGGCGACTCGCCCCTCCTCGCGAGCCTTCCGGATCTTGTATTCCGACGGCTCCTCTGTGCGCCCCTCATCCTCCGCCGCGAACCACTGCAAATCGATGTTCGCGACACTGGTGGAGCGAACATCGCAGTGGTTCGCGACGGACCAATGCAAATCGATGTTCGCGACAGAGGGGCGGGAGACCCCGGCTTGGCGATGGACCAAGCGGCCTCGCGGCGCAAGCCATTTCTCGGTCGCGAAATCGACCGCAGCCGTCATCTGACGCCCCCGAGCATCCTGGCGATGTCGCCGAAGCCGTTGTCGATCATGCGCGAGAAGGCCTCGGCGATGAAGGGCATCGTGGCGATCAGGATGAGCCAGGCTGCGGTGAGGGTGATCGGATAGCCCTCGGTGAGGAGGTTCATCTGGGGCGCCGCCTTCGAGAGGAGGCCGAGGGCTACGGTCATTATGAACAGCGTTCCCAATATCGGCATTGCGAGGATCAGGCTCTGCTGGATGAGGGCCCCGACGGCCTTGGAGAGGAAATCGATGATGTCATTGCGCCTCGTGACGAGGTCGATGGCTCGCATCGCGTGGAAGGAACCCTGCACCCCGATGACGAAGAGCTTGTTGAAGCCGTCGACGACGAGGAAGACGAACATGGCGACCAGGTTGAGGAACTGCCCCACGAGGGGAAGCTCGACCTGGGCGAGGGGATCGTAGGTCTCCATGGCCGAAAAGCCGATCTGGAGGGAGAAGAGCTGGCCCGCGGCCTGGAAGGCCGAATAGAGGGCGTTGAGGAAGAAACCAATTATGAGGCCGATCATGGCCTCGCCGACGAGGAGGAGGGCATAGGCCGCCCCGTCATCTGGAATGGGATAGCCCTGGGCCTTCACCGAGGGGAAGACGGACGCCGCGGCGAAGCCCGCGAGGCCGACCTTGGCCACCTGGGGAACCCCGTCGCCCGAGAGGAGGGGCGCCACCTCGATCAGCGCGAGAATTCGCACCGCGATGAGGAGGAAGAGGTTCCAGTCGGCGAAGGGCCAGCCCATGTCCGGCGCCTCACTGCGCCATCGAGGGGATCATCGCGAAGAGGGACTTCGTGTATTGGGCGAGGCTGTTGAACATCCAGCCGCCCAGGAGGGCGAGGACGAGCATGATCGCCACGATCTTGGGGACGAAGGTGAGGGTCTGCTCCTGGATTGAAGTCGTCGCCTGGAAGATCGAGACGACGAGTCCCACGACCATGGCGACGAGGAGCATCGGAGCCGAGAGCATCATCGTCTCGATGATACCACCCCTCATGATATTTATTGCATCGCCGACGCTCATTCCCTTCCTCCTTCGGCCTGGGCCGCTTCGCCGAGAGTCGCCTGCCCGATCACGAGAAGGACCTCACGAGCTGCTGGGTGAGAAGATTCCAGCCATCGACGAGGACGAAAAGAATGAGCTTGAAAGGCATGGAGATCATCACCGGCGGCAGCATGATCATGCCCATAGACATCAGGGCCGAGGCGACGACCATGTCGATGACGATGAAGGGCACGAAGAGGAGAATTCCTATCTTGAACGCGATGGTCATCTCGCTGAGGATGAAGGCGGGAACGAGTACGTAGGTCGGCACGTCGGCCAGGGTGTTGGGCTTCGGCAGCCCCCGCATAGACATGAAGAGCCTGATGCTCTGCGGGTCCTTCTTCATCTGAGAGAACATGAAGAGTCGGAGCGGCGCCTCGGCCTGTTTGTAGGCCTCCTGGACGCCGATCTGCCCCTGCGAGAGCGGCTCGATGGATCGCTGCCAGATCGTATCGAAGGTGGGCCACATGACGAAGATCGTGAGGAAGAAGGCGATGCCCATGAGGACCTGGTTGGGCGGCATCTGCTGGAGGGATAGGGCCCGCTTGATGAAGTCGAGGACGATCGCGATGCGGAGAAAGCTCGTCACGAGGATGAGGAGGCTCGGGGCGAGCGAGAGGACCGTGAGGAGGAGGAGAATCTGCACCGAGAAGGCCACTTCCTGGCCCGTCTGCGGATTGCGCACGCGGAGATCCACGAGGGGCACGATATTCGTCTGCGTGGGCAGGCCCGTCACGCCCCGCGACACCGCCGCGGGGACGGCGGGATTGCGCGTCGTGCCCGCGTTGCCGGACAGGGCCGGCGATTGGGGGGCGTTCGGCTGCGAGGGGGTGAAGGTGCGCGTGGCCGAATTCGCGGAGGGGATTGCCTGGGCCGCGGCGCCGAAGGCCAGGGCGAGGCCCAGCGCCAGGGCGGCGAGCATGTGCAGCCGGTTCATGGCTGATCCCCGTTGAAGCGATCGAGCCTCCCGCGCTGGCGAGCGATGAAGGACGCCGAACCCTCATTTCCCGCTCCCGTTTTGCCCACCCCCCCGAAGACGGGAGGCTCGGCCCCTTTCATGCCCCCTTTTCGCCGCGAAAGGAGCGACGAAAGGATGGCCGCAAAATCGCCGGAGACAGGAGGCTTGTGGGTGGCTGCGTCGAGTTCCAGCCCGTCCAGGAGCTCCTTGTCGTCGATCTCGGCGATGAGCGATAGGGAATGTTCGGAAGCCCCCACGAGCCAGGCCTTGGAGCCGAGGCCGAGGAGGTGGACCGATTTGCCCGGGCCGAGGGCCCTCGAACCGAGCACGCGGATCGGCGAGTCGCCCGACTCCTTGGGCTTGGCGAGGCGCCGCATTACCGTGAAGACGAGATACATCGCGCCCACCACAAGAGCGAGGACGAGGATCATCCTGAGGAAATAAGCGAATGTGTCGGGTCCAGCGGCCTGGGCCGCCTGATTCGTCGCGGGCGTCTGCGCATCCAAAGACAGGGTCGTCTCGTCGACCGCCTGGGCATTCCCCAACGCCTGGGCGTTCGTCGTTCCCGTCGTCGCCTGCGGTTTGGCCGCCTGCTGCGCCGAGATAGACGCCCCCGCTCCGAACGCCATCATGGCGCACAGGACGAGAGCATAAACTTTCAAAAGACCCCTCCCAATACTAACTTATAGTATAGCAGGGGATGGGACATTGCAAGCCGGAAATGCACCAATTGATAAAAAAATCCGCCGACTGCGCGCCGGCGGACTCGCGTATTTCCTCGAGGTCAAAGGGGGCCTTCGCCCCGCGGTCAAGCCCGTTTCGAAGGGCTAACTTCGCTCGCTGCGGCTACCCGAGATCGGAGACGCGTTCTATCTGCGAGACGATCTCGGTGACGCGAACGCCGAAGTTTTCGTCGATGACCACGACCTCGCCCTTGGCTATGAGTTTGTGGTTCACGAGGATGTCGACCGGCTCGCCCGCGAGCTTGTCGAGCTCGATGATCGTGCCCTCGCCCATGCCGAGGATTTCCTTGATGAGTTTGCGGGTGCGGCCGAGCTCGACCGTCATCTCCATGTAGACGTCCATGATGAGGCCGATGTTGCCGGATTCGTGGGCCGGAGCCCCCATCTGGAGGCTGCCGAACTGGACGGGTTGGACATTGGGCGGCGCCATGGTCGGGCCGTAGCCGCCGTATTGCATCTGCCCCGGCATTCCGCCGCCGCCAGGGAAGCCCTGGGGCATGCCGTAGGACTGCTGCTGCATCATGCCCATCTGCATTCCACCGCCGGAGCCGCCTCCCGGCTGGCCCATGCCGCCCCCGCTTCCGTATTGGGCTTGCTGGGCCGCCGGCTGGGCGGCAGGGCCTCCGCCCGAAGCGGCGATGACATCGCGAACGAAGGGAAGGGAGAAAATTTCCACCATGCGCTCGGGCGGAAGATCGCCGATCGTCACCTGATAGACGGCGCGGACCATGTCGCCGCTCGGCACCCTGGCCATGGCCTTGGGCCCGAAGCTGCCTTCGGCGACCCCCGATTGGATGCCGCGGTTGCCGGTCTTCTCGGATAGCACGTTGATCGTCGTTCCCGTCAGGTTCGAGACGCATTCCTGGACGGTCGCTATGGCCATGTCGTCGAGTTCGGTGAGCCCTTCCTCGTGGTTCGCGTTGGCCGCGATCGAAAGGGCGAGTTCCTTGGGCAGGACGAATATATGCTCACCGGGCAGGGAGCCCGTGAAGGGGACCGAGACGGCGAGAACCTCCTCGGGCTGTTCGCGGAGAAAGGCGTCGCGATTAGCGACATCGACGGAGGGGGAGGAAACGTTCACCGGAAGGCCGGTGATCACCGAGATGTTCTGCGATTGGGCCCCGACTATGCCGTCGAGTATGGCGCGGAAGGCCGAGGCCTCCGGCGTCGTGGAGGCGACGGGACCGCCGCGCGGAGCCGGGGAGGAGCCGCCGTCGAGACCGGCGAGCAGGGAGTCTATCTCGTCCTGGGAAAGGGCTGCATCACCCATTGTAGTCTTCTCCTTCGGAGGTCAACTCCTCGAATTCGTCCTGCCCGACGTCCTCGAGCTTCTTCGTGATCTGCACCGCCATCTTCTTCCCTATGACGCCGGGCCTGCAGAGGAATTTCCTCTTCGTGCCCACGTTGAGCGACATCGGGTCGTTCACGCGGACCGAATGCAGACGCACGATGTCGCCCACCCTGAGCGCAAGGACGTCCCGGACGGGTATGTCGATCTTGCCGATCTCGGCGATCACGGGGATCTCGACGGTCGACAGTTTTTCCTTGAGGATGTTGAGGTTTTCGGTCGTCGCCCCTCGGCGCACCGAGGAATACCAATACTGCGCCGAAAGCTTTGACACGATGGGCTCTATCGTGATGTACGGGATGCAGAGGTTCATCATCCCCTCGACGTCGCCCACCTTCGTCTCGAGGGTCACGAGGACGACCATCTCCGTGGGAGGGACGATCTGCGCGAACTGCGGGTTCGTCTCGATCTGCGACAGACGGGGGCGGAGGTCGATCACCTGGGTCCAGGCCTCGCGCATGTTGCCGAGGATGCGGACGATGATGCCCTCCATGACGGAATGCTCGATGTCCGTGAGCTCGCGGTTGAGTTTGGCGCCCTCCCCCGTGCCGCCGAAGAGGCGGTCGATGATGGTGAAGGTGATCGAGGGGTCGATCTCGAGGATGGCGGAACCCTTGAGGGGATCCATGCTGATGTTGGCGAGGGTGGTCGGCGTCGGGATCGACCTGATGAATTCCTCGTAGGTGAGCTGGTCGACCGACGCCACGTGGACGTGGGCCAGGGTGCGGAGGCTCGCGGAAAGGTTGGTCGTCGTGAGGCGGGCGAAGGTCTCGTGCATGATCTGCACGGTGCGGATCTGCTCCTTCGAGAACTTGTCCGGTCGCTTGAAGTCGTAGATCTTGATCTTGCGGGTGTCGGCGGTCGGCTTGATCGTCTCGATCTCCGTTTCGCCCGCGTTGATGGCGGTGAGTAGCTGGTCTATCTCATCCTGCGACAGTACTTCCGTCATCGTTCATCCGTCCCCTGCCCGGTCTTCACTGGGCGACGACATCGAGGCGCTCGAAGAGCACCTCCCTTATATAGCGTTTCGAGAGGATGCCGTTGAGTTGCTCGAGGAGCTCGGCCTTGAGCTGCTCCTCGTTCTCGGGAGCGAGGTCGGCGGCCGTCTTCAGCGCGAAGAAGTGCCTGAGGAAGTCGCGGATCTGCGGCGCCCGCGCGTTGATCTCCACCGGGCCGTCCTTGTCGTCCTTGTCCATGCCCAGATTGATCTTGACGATGGCCGTGTGGGGTTCGGCATCGAGGGTCCTCGTGCGGATCTCGGCGATGGTCTCGATGTATTGATATTCGGGGGTCGCGGCCTGGTAGGCCTCGGAGACCGGCCTCTGGCTCACGGCCTTGCCGTTGGAGTTCATGATGTTGACGGTGACGATCACGACCGTGACGATGAGTATGACGGCGCCGAGCGCGATGCCGACTATCATGAGGATGCGGAGGATGCCGGGACCCGTGCCCTTCGCCTTCGCAGGCGCGGCTTCGGCCTCGCCGCCCTCGTTGAAATTCATGTCCTGTTCATCGATATTGTCGGACATGCCCTGTTCCTCCCTTTGCCGAGGCGAAAGGCCTCGACGCCCTTGCCCCGTTTCCCCACGGGGCTTCCCATCCATTATCGGGCGGGCATGAGGGCATCATTAGTATACATGAAGGTATCGCGGGATGAAAGGCTATTGTCGGATTCGAAAAGGAATGCCGAAGCGGGAAGGGCTCATGCATGCTCGGCGAAGGCGCCGATGCCCCTCCGGTACTCCACTATCCTCGCGAGAAGCGTTTCGATGTCTTCGCGCACGACGATGCGGTTGCCCGAGAGCATGTGGAGGGTCGTATCGGGGGTACTTTCGACCGTCTCTATCTGGTGCGGGTTGACCCAGAAGGTCTTTCCGGAAAGCTGGGTGAGTTCGATCATCGGGTTTCCTTTCTACGACAAGGCCACAGGGAAGTTACCTCCCCTGTGGCCTAATTCTTGCTCAGCCCGCCTTAGCGCTTGAGGGTCAGGAGTTCCTGCAGGAGCTGGTCCGCGGTCTGGATGGTGCGGGAGTTGGCCTGGAATCCTCGCTGGGTGACGATCATGTCGACGAACTGGTCGGCCAGATCGACGTTCGACATCTCGAGGGTACCGGCGATGATCTTGCCCTTCCCGGCGATGCCCGAGGGCCCGATGTTGGCCATGCCCGAGTTGTTGGACTCGACGAAATTCGTCTCGCCCGCCTTCTCGAGGCCGTTGGGATTGGTGAAGCTCGCCAGGGCCACCTGGCCGATGCTTCGGCTCGAACCGTTGGAATAGACGGCGGTGACGCCGCCCGATTGGTCTATCTTGAAGGAATCGAGGTAGCCCATCGGATAGCCGTCCTGGCTGAAGACCTTGGTCGACGATCGTTCGGCGAACTGGGTCACGGTGTCGGTGGCCGAGCCGACGCTGCCAAGGTTGAGCCTGAAGTTCTGCCGGGCGAGGGCGCCGCCCTGGGGGGTCGAGCCCGCCACATCGAAGGAGACTCCCACATCGAGGGCGCCCGTGGCCGGCCCCGTCTGTCCCTGCCTGTCGGTGACGCGGCGGAGTAGGCCGTTGTTGTCGAATTCCACGGTAAAGGTGTTGGGCTGGCCCGTCGTTGGTTGGCCGATGGCTACGGCCGTATTCGTCGGCGTCGCGGCGCCGGGATCGATGGTCACCGTCCCCGTCCACTGGTTGGGCTGGCCCGGAACCTTGGTGAACTCCACGCGGAGATTGTGGACCTGGCCGAAGCTGTCGTAGAGCTTCTCTTCGATGCGCCAGGTGCCCTGCTCGACCGAGTCGGTCGTGGCGCCCTGGGGAATCTCGGGGGTGCGCTTGTCGAGGTTGCAGGCGAGATCGACGACGCTGGTCGACTTCGCGGGATCCTTCGAGCCGACGGGAATGACGAGGTCATGGAGCTGCCCCGAGGTCGAGAGCACTTCCTTTCCGTTGACGTTCTGGGTGAGCCAGCCCTGGACGCGATAGCCGGTGCCGGGATTCACGAGGCGGCCGTCCTGGTCGATGCTGAAGTCGCCGGCGCGGGTGAAGAGTGTCTCCTCGCCCTTCTTGGTGACGAAGAAGCCGTTGCCCTGGATGGCGAGGTCCGTCATGACGCCGGTCGTCTGCAGGGAGCCCTGGGTTTGGAGGGTGTCGATCGAGGCGACCGACATGCCGAGACCGATCTCCTTGGGGTTGATACCGCCCACGTCGCCGTTGGGTCTCGATGCCCCCGACATCTGTTGATAGAGGAGATCCTGGAAATTCACGCGGCTCCGCTTGAAACCAGTGGTATTGACGTTCGAGATGTTGTTGCCGATGACGTCCATTCGTACCTGGTGGTTCTCGAGGCCAGCAACACCCGAATACAGAGATCGCATCATTTCGCTAGCCCTCCTGCTGGACTATCTTCTGGACCTGGTCGAGGTCGTAATACTTGCCCTTGACCCCGATGAGGGGATGGTCCCCCCGGACGACCTCGCTCACGAGGCCCGTCACGGTCTGGGCGCCGTCCTGGACCTCGACGGTCTTGCCGAGGAAGCCCGTCGCCTCGCTGGAGGCGAGGAGGCCCGAGAGCTTCGAGAAGCCCTGGCTCATGTTCGTGATCTGCTCGAGGGAGGAGAACTGCGCCATCTGGGCGATGAACTCCTTGTCCTCGAGGGGCTGCGAGGGATCCTGATGCTGGAGCTGGGTGATCAGGAGCTTGAGGAAATCGTCGCGGTCGAGGGTGGGCTTGAAGGCCTTTCCCGAATTGACGGTCTTGTTGAAAGAGTCGACCTCCATCTTGGTGCGAGCGAGATCGGGGCCCGAAAGGGCGGTATTTATATCCACGTCTTCCCCCTCATACGACTATGTCCACTGCGCGCCCCGAACGGGGCGAGCGACTTGCCATGGCGGCGGAAGAGGGCTCGAAAGCCGCGCTCCGCGAGCGTTCCGACCAGAAGGGCCCGGGCGGGCCTTCGCCTCCCCGGCCACCTCCGTTCCAGGCCCCCTGGCCCTGGGCGTTGCCCGATCCGACCTGCACCTCGAGTTTTGCCGACTCGAAGCCGCCGGAACGAAAGGCATCCTGCAGGCTCGCCATGCCCTTCTCGAAGGCGTTGCGGGCGGCGTCGGACTCGACGACGATCCTCCCGCTGATACTGTTGTCGGCCAGATAGAGCTCGATCTTGACGTTTCCGAGTTCGGGCGGATTGAGTCGCATCCTGATCGATCCGGAATCGCCGTCCTTCAAGATGATGCGCGCGCTTTGCACGATCTCGGTGTTGCCCGAATCGCGCAACCTGTCGGCGAGGAGGGCGGCGAAGTTCTGGCCTGTCGCGGCGGCCTCGCGAGCGGGGCCTCCCTTGTCGGCGGGCGGGAGCGGCGAACTCTTCGACAGGTCGATGAGGATCTCGCGGTCGGTCTTGGAGGCCTCGCCGTGGCTCGGGCGGGAATCCGTCGCGACGCCTTCGGTCGCGGTTTTTTCCCCCTCCGCTTTCAACCCCGTCTTCATCGCGGACTTCCGTTGATCGAATATCTGGATGCGGGCGGCGAGGCCGGGATCGTCGAGACGCTTTTTCTTGAGGCTCTCGTCGTCGAGGGCCTTCGTCGCGCTCTTTTGCTGCTCGGCTCCACGGCCGTTCTTCGGTTCCTGGGTCGGGAGGAGGGAGGGCTGAAGGAGAGCGCTCTGGGCCGTCGCGTCTTGAAGATGATCCGGACCCTGCTCCTTGCGTCGCAGGGCGGCGGGAAGGCTCTTTCCGCCTGCGCCGGAGTCGTCCTCAGCGGGGATTTCCTTGGCGCTGGCGTCGCGCTTGGCGAGCGCCACGGCGACGGGCCCCTGCCGGGCCGCGTTCGCGGCGACCGACTTCACATCGGGGATCTGGGGGCCAGCCGGATTGGGCGAAGCCTTGGCGGGGCCGGACTTCTGTCCCGCAGTCAATTCCTTCATATCTAGGAGGGTTTTCGCCGATTGGGCCGCCTCGGTCCCCTGCTCCGCCTTGGCGGCGCCCTGGGCGACCGTCTTCGAGCCGGAAAGGGCCTGACCGAAAATAGCGGCGAAAATCCCTGCGAGCCCCTTTTTCGGAGCCTGCTTGGACCACGAACCGGAGACGGCCCCATTCGCCTCGGCATGCCTGGCGTTTCCTGCGGCGGATGAACCCGTGTTCGCCATGTCTGCGATCGTAGGAACGCTCCTTGTCGGCTCAAGCGCCGGCTCGGCCCGAGGGCCATCGTCTCCCCTCCCGGAAGGACGATCGGGCGTTCCCTTCGCCTAGGGGAAGGTGGAAGGCTTGATCGTCATCTTCCGCTGGATGTCCGCCGAACGGTTGGGGGGCATCAGGGAGAGCCAGTACGGTACGATGGAGGCGTTTCCCGAAGCCGTCGCCTGCGCCTCGACGGCGCGGAAAATGTCGATGACCGATTGGTCGTCGAGGGACTTCAGGATCTCCACGGCCTTCGTCGGCGGCATGCTCGTCAGGTAGGTGGCATTCTGGTCGACGTTGGCCTTCCTATCATCGTACTGTTTGACGGTTTCATTGAAGGATTTTTCTCGGTCGTCGATGGCTTTCGCCCTTTCGTCGAGAACCTGGGCCTTCTGCCCGATCTCCGATTCGGACTTCGTCAGGTCGGCTTCCCGCTTGGTGAGCTCCTCGGCGCGGATGTCGAGGGACTGGAGGCGCTTGGCGAAGCGCTCCTCGTCGAGGAGGGCGGGGCTTTCGGCGGGAATGGCGGCCATGCGTTTCGCCGGGATGCCGACGGCGCGATAGATGGGCCCGAGCACGACCTTGGCGTCGACGAGACCAAGGTAGTCGAACCACACGAGGCCCCCGGCCGCGAGGGCGATGATGAGGAGAATGAGGAAAAGCGCCCTTCCGAGGACGCGATTCGAAGCTAGTCTCGCCATGTCGTCACGACTCCCTGGGTTGCGTTCTGGCCCACTGTCCGCCCGACTGCTGAGTCAGCCGAGGCCTTCGGCGAGGATGCCGCCGCGGGAATACCTGAGCGGGAAGGATGCCGCGCCATGTCGTCGAGGACCTTGGCTTCCTCGCGCAAGGCGAGGCGATAGTATTCGGCTTCCCGGCGTTCCTTGAGTTTGCCGACGGATTCTTTTTCGCGATGCTTGGCCACCCACTCGAGCCTCGCCTTCTCTCGCTCGGCCTCGGCGACGGCGAGTTCGGCGGTCAGTCTTTCACGCTCGACGTCGAGGCGGCGCAGATAGAACTCCGCCGCCCGAAAGTCGGAGATCTCGCGTCCCGGGGCGTAGGCGTCGCGGGAGGCCCTGGCCCGATCGCCCAGGTTTTCCTCGATCCGCGACGTGAGGAGGGCGCAGGATCCGGCCTTTTCCGCGAGGACGAGCTCGGTTTTCTTCTCGTTCCAGGCGCGGAGCTCGAGAAGGCGTTCAAGGCGGAAGGCGAAGCGTTTCATGGCTCGGCCTCTCCCTCGGCATTGCCCTTGGCATCGCCGGCGGAGAGCTCCGCCTCCAGCTCCTCGTCATCGTAATCCGAAAGAGTCGGCAGGGGCCGCGGGGCGCGGGTGGCGCTTCCGCCCATGGCCTCCTCGACCTCGGCCTGGTCGATAGCGAGTCCCGCCACCTTGCCGAGCCGGGCGAGGGTGTCCACGATCGGGGCCTTGTCCTCCACGTCCTGCTGGAGAAAGTCGAGGACGTCCTTGCGGCGATCGATGGCCTCGTCGACCTCGGCGCTCGAACCCTTCACGTAAGCGCCGATGGTGATCATGTCCTCGTTCTCGGTATAGACGGCGAGTTGCTTGCGCACGTAGCCCATTACCTTGCGGGTCGAGGGGCCGGTGACCGAGCCCGTGAGGCGCGACACCGACTTGAGGACGTCGATCGCCGGATAATGGTAGCGCTGCGCGAGCTTCCGCTCGAGGACGATGTGTCCGTCGAGGATGCCGCGCACGGTGTCGGAAACGGGCTCTTCCATATCGTCGCCGTCGACGAGAATCGTGTAGATGCCGGTGATCGAACCCTTGTCCGAGGTGCCGGAACGCTCGAGGAGGCGCGGCAGGGAATCGAAGACCGAAGGGGTGTAGCCCCTCGTGGCTGGAGGCTCGCCCGAGGCGAGGCCGATCTCGCGTTGGGCTCGGGCGAAGCGCGTGACCGAATCGAAGAGGAGCATCACGTCCTTGCCCCGGTCGCGGAAGTACTCGGCCACGGCCGTGGCGACATAGGCCCCCCGAAGGCGGGAGAGAGGCGGCGTGTCCGAGGTCGAGACGATGACGACCGAACGCGCCAACCCCTCGGGGCCGAGGTCGTTCTCGATGAACTCGCGCACCTCGCGACCGCGCTCCCCGATCAGCGCTATCACGTTGATGTCGGCGTCGGTGTTGCGGGCGATCATCCCGAGGAGGGTCGACTTGCCCACGCCCGAGCCGGCGAAGATACCCATGCGCTGGCCCCTCCCGAGAGGGATGAGGCCGTCGATCGAACGGACGCCGGTGACAACGCGGCGCGTTATGCGCTTTCGAGTCATCGGGTCGGGAGGCCGCGCGACGGTCGGATAGAAGGTTTCCGAGGCGACATCGCCCTTGCCGTCGGCGGGCCTGCCCATCGAATCGATGACCCGGCCGAGGAGGCGATCGGATACGGGCACGCGGAGGAGCTCCCCCGTCGCAATGACGGGACAGCCCACCTCGATCCCCTCGAGGCCCTCGTAGGACATCAACTGGACCGCGTCTTCGCGAAGGCCGACCACCTCGGCCCATGAGGACTTGCCCGTCCGGGGGGAGACTATCTGGCAGACCTCGCCGATGACGGCGCGGGGCCCCCGCGACTCGACGAGGATGCCGAGGACCTTGGTGATGCGACCGACGTACTTGATGGGATCGGTCCGTTCCACGGCCGCGATGTACCTCGCGAAGCCGCGCATATCAGGACTGCACCTTTCCGCGCGCGCGAATGGGCGCGACCTCGAGGATCCTGTCCTCGAGCTCGGAAAGCTGGCTCGCGATGCGGGCGTCGATCTCGCCGAAGTCGGTCTCGATGACGCATCCGCCGCGGTCGACCGTCGTGTCCTCGACGATGGACATCTTGCGCGCGTTCTCCGCCATCGCGACGAAGTCCTTCACATGCTCGGTCGCCAACTCGAGGTCGGCGAGGTTGACGCGAACGATGACGTCCGACTTGGTCTTGAGCTTGCGGAGGGCCTGCTGGATGTTCTGTACTACGACTGATTTCTGGTTCTCGGATATGACCTTGACGACCTTCTTGGCGACGAGGAGGACGAGCTCGATGACCTGGACCTCCGCCTGTTCGAGGATCTCGCCCCGCTTCTCCATAGCCCGGTCGAGGATGACATGGAGCCGGCCGACGAGACGCTCGACCTCGGCCCTGCCCTCCTTGAAGCCCTCTTCGCGGCCGGCGTCGCGGCCCCTTTTCGCGGCCTCGCGCTCGGCGGCCTCGACGCGGGCGCCGGCCTTGGATTCGAGCTCGGCCACGCGCGACTCCGCCTCGGCGACGAGTCGGGCGGCGGCCTCCTCGGCCTCCTTGCGTATTTTGAGGGCCTCGTTGCTCTTGCGCCTGACTTCCTCGAAGGCGGCCGCCTCGGCTTCCTTCACGATGGCGCCGGCTTCCGCCTTGGCCGAACCGATCATCGCCTCGCGCTCGGCGTCCCAGCTCGATTTGAAGAGCTCGGCCTCCCTGCGGAGATCATCCGCAGTCGGCCCCGTGTATTCGGGGACCTCGACCGCCTCCATGTCCTCGACCTTCGCGACCTTGGCTTCCTCGGCGCTCTCTTGGCCGACCACCATTCTCGTCTGCAGAGAAACGATCTCCCCGGGCCTGAACACGTGCTTAGTAGGCATCGCGACCTCCGGTCGCTCGCGACCGGAGGTCGCGGCGCGGAAGCTTCGCTTCCGCGATCAACATGGGAGCGACGGCAGCGAAGGCAGAGCGGCGCGGAAGTTTCGCTTCCGCGATCAACACGGGAACGACGGGGAGCGACGGTAAATCGTCTGCATCGTCGCGACCTTCGGTCGCGGGACGATTTGCCTGCGGCAAATCGTCTGGTTCGAAGGCGGCGAAGTAAACAGCATCACTGCACAAGTTCATCGCCCTCTCCTCGCGAGATGATGATTTCGCCGGTCTCTTCGAGGTGGCGGATGATGGAGACGATTTTCTGCTGGGCTTCTTCCACGTCCTTCAACCTGACGGGGCCCATGTACTCCATGTCTTCCTTGAGCATCGTGGCGGCGCGCTTGGACATGTTCTTGTAGATCTTTTCCTGGACCTCCGAATCGACGCCCTTGAGGGCCTTGGCGAGTTCCTGGCTGTCGACTTCGCGTAGGACCTTCTGAATGGAGCGGTCGTCGAGGAGGACGATGTCCTCGAAGACGAACATCTTCTTCTTGATCTCCTCGGCGAGCTCGGGGCTGTCCTCCTCGAGGGCCTCGATGATGCCCTTCTCCGAGGTGCGGTCGACGAGGTTGAGGATCTCGACGATGGAATCGACGCCGCCGGCGGCGGTGAAATCCTCGCTCGAGAGGGTTGAGAGCTTCTTCTCGAGGACCCGCTCGACCTCGCGGAGGGTTTCAGGCGAGGTGCGGTCCATCGCGGCGATGCGTTTGGCGATGTCCGACTGGATCTCGTGGGGGAGCTTCTGGAGGATGTAGGCCGACTTGTTAGGCTCGAGGTAAGCCAGGATGAGGGCGATGGTCTGCGGATGCTCGGTCTGGATGAAGTTGAGAAGATGGGCAGGGTCGGTGCGTCGGATGAAATCGAAGGGCCGCACCTGGAGAGAGGAGGTGAGCCGATTGATCACATCTATGGCTTTCTGGGATCCGAGGGCCTTTTCGAGGAGCTCTCGGGCGTAATCGATGCCGCCCGAGGAGATGAACTCGGAGGCCATCATCAGTTCCTGGAATTCGGAGAGGACGGCATCCTTGTGCTCGGGCTCGACCGACTCGAGGCGGGCGATCTCGAAGGTGAGGGTCTCGATCTCGTCTTCGCGGAGGTGCTTGAAAATCTCGGCGGAAATTTCCGAACCGAGGGTGACGAGGAAGATGGCAGCCTTCTGGCGGCCGCTCATGTCCTTGATGGAGCGAGGGGTCTTTTTCGCGGCAGCCCCTCCGCCGCCGGCGGCCTGGGCCGCCGATTTTCCCTTCGTTGCCTGGGCCATGGGCTACTCCTCCCTGATCCAGGTGCGGATGAGCTGGGCGACGTCCTCGGGGTGTTCCTTGGCCATGTTGATGGCGTGCTCCTGCAGTTCGAGGCGCTTGCGCTCCTCGACGGACATGGACACCTCGATGCTCTGCTCCTCGGCCTGGCGGATCGCGTTTTCGCGGAGCATCTGCTGCTCGAGGGCTCGCTTCTCCTCCGCGATGCGGCGGCGGCGCTCGAGTTCCCTCGAAATGACGCGGAATACGATGAATCCTATCATCAGGATGGCGAGCCCGACGAGGGACCAGAGGATGATCTGGTTGAATTGCTGCTGGCTCCTCCAGGAACCGTCCTCGGTCTTGAACTGACTCGAACGATCGACCTGGATGTTCTGGACGGTGACGGAATCGCCCCTGGCCTTGTCGTAGCCGATGGCGTCCTGCACCAAGGCCACATCCTGCTTGATTTCGTCCGAGGGGATCGGCACGTACTCGCGGTCGATGCCGCCGTTGGGCGTGATCTGGACCTTGCCGGTCTTGTCGTACTTCCATTTCCATTGGCCGTCGATGTTGACGGACACGGTTACCCGCTGGATGCTGGGCGAGCTGATCTCGTCGATGTTGCGCTTATTGACGTCCTCGTTGTTGGTCGTCTGGTTTTGCGTCATCTTGCCGACGCTGTTCTGCAGGTCCTTGTAGGCGGGGGCAGTCTGGCCCTCGGCGCCGGCGGGACCCTGGGGATTGAAGCCCGTGCCCTCCCAGGTGGTCGTGTTCGAGCTCTTGGAGACGGTGATCGAGGGCACGATTTCGGAATCGTCGTAGGGCGATCCCGGCGTCCTCGGCTTGATGGTCACCGGGTAGTATTCCTCGGTCTTCACCGTCTTCTTCGACATGTCCATGTCGATCTTGATGTTGAGGTCGCGGACCCGATCAGCGGTGTAGATCTGTTGGAGGGCCTTCAAAACCTTCGCGCGATACTGGGCTTCGAGGTCCTGGATGAGCTTCTGCTCCTGCTTGGTCTGCTGGAGCCTGTCGAAATTCGCCATGTCGGAGAAGTCGTTGAGGACGATGCCGTCCTGGTCGGTGATCACGATGTTGTCGTCGGCGAGGCCCTCGATGGCGAACTTGAGGATCTTCTGAATTCCCTCGATCTTCTTGCGGTTCGTGGTGAGGTCCGAGCCCGGTTTGGGAAAGAGGATGACGCTCGCTGTGACGGGTTTCTGGTCGGCCTGGAAGAGTTCCTTGTCCGGCATCACGATGGTGACGCTCGCCTTGTCGACGTCGTCGAGGGCCTCGATATGTCGCTTCACTTGTTCGGTTATGGCCCGCCGCAGGTTGACGTTCCGCTCGAAGTCCGTGATGGTCCAGCGCTCCATGTCGAAGATCGACCAGGGATCGGTGCCCTTGGGGATGAGGTCGTCGCGGATGAGGATGGCCTTGGCCCGCATCGCCGTCTTCTGGTCCTTGACGAGGATGATGCGATTGTCGCCCACCTGGTAGGCGATGCCCTCGGTATCGAGCTGACTCGTGATGGCGCGGAGTTCGTCGTCGGTGGCCAGGGGCGTCTGGAGGAGCTTGACCATCGTCGGGGCCGAGGAGACGGAGAGGAGGACAACGACGCCGATGATGGCGACGAGCACTACTCCGCCGAGTATGAGCTTCTGCGTGAGGCTCCATTTGCCCCAGAGGCCCCTGACCTGTCCGATGAGTCTCGTGAAGAATTCGTTCATGCTCCCCCCTCTCGGCGCGGAACCTTCGCCAGCCACGCTGACGCGGTCCCTACGCCGCCCAGTACCGGTTACCCCGAGGCGCCTCGCCGGGAGCTACTCCCGGTCGGCGCGCGGAAACCCCTTCCACCGCTCGTTTCCCCAAACTTGCGGAGGCGGGCGCTCCCGCGCTTACCTCGTGTTGATCACATCCTTCCAGCCGGTGACTATCCTGTTGAGGATGGTCTTGGCCAGATTCAGCGAAAGGTTCGCTTCCGCCATCGCTATCGTCACGTCGTGGGCGTTGACCGAATCGGGCGCCACGACCATCTGCTGAATCAGGTTCGAGGTCTTCTGCTGGTCGGCATTGACCCCGTCGATCGCCTTGAGGAGGGAGTCCTCGAAGCTGCTCCCTCCCGAGACCCCTCCCACGCGCCCGAGCCCCGCCGCAGAGGAGGCCGAAGCCCCGCCCTGGCGAGCGAGGCCCAGGTCGGCCGCGCTCAAGCCCAGACCGTCGATCCCGAGGCTGTCGGCCGAGGCCGCGTCCTGGCCCGAAAGCCCGCTAGAGGATCCCGCCCCGCCGGCGAGGCCCGCGAGGCTGGAAACCAGATCATTGCCAGTGTACTGAAGGGAATTCGTGCGCGCAAGCGCCGAACCCGACTGCCCCGAGAGAAGGGAGATGGGATCGATTCCGCCTATGCCTGAAATGGCCATTCATCACCTCCCGATCTCGAGGGCCTTGAGGAACATGGCCTTCGAGCCGTTCGCCATCGCCGAATTGGCCTCGTAGGCCCGCGACGCGGCGATCATGTCGACCATTTCGGTCACGATGTTCACGTTGGGCATCTCGACGTAGCCGGCCTGCGGACCTGTCTTGATTGCGTCGGGATGGGTCGGATCGTAGACGAGGCGGGGCGGACTGTTGTCCTTCTCGATCTCGGAGACGCGGACGCCCTGCCCGATGCCGTTGTCGAGGCTCTCCGGAAGGAAGGGCAGGCGGAAATAGGGCTGCTCCACCCTCGGCCTGAGGATGACGCGGCTGCGCTGGAAGGGCCCGCCCTCGGCGGTGCGCGTCGTGCTCGCGTTGGCGATGTTGTCGGAGATGACGTCGGTGCGGAGGCGCTCGGCCGTCATGCCGCTCGCGGCGATGTTGATAGAAGTGAAGAGACCCATTCACCGCCCCCTTATCTCAGCACCGAGTTCACTTGGTTGAACTCGTAGCTGTCGGCCTGGACCATCAGGGTGTACTCGAGCTGGTTCTTGAGGGAATCCATCATCTCCTGCTCGGGGTCCACGTTGTTGCCGTTGTTCTTGGTCGTCGTGAGGTAGTCGAGAACACGGCGGGGTTCGACCGAGCGCCAATCCATCGGCTGCCAGTTCGAGAGATGCCGCGGATCGGTGCGCTCCATCTCGAGGAGGGGCCGCTCGTGCTCGGAATCGAGGGCCTGTTTCAGGCTCGACTCGAAATTGACCGTCGAGCGCTTGAAATTCGGGACGTCGGCATTGGCGATGTTGTTGGCGATCACGTCTCGCCTGAGCATGGCCACATCCATGCCGCGCTGGAGGATTCCCGTCGTCTTGCCGAAACTCGTGCTCTCGAACATCAATGACTCCTGCTTCGTCGTCAGCTTTGTCGCTGCGCTACTCGTTCACCTTTGTGCATCGGAGCCTTGGGGGTCCGACTTTACGAAAATCACAATATGTACCTGCTCAAGTCCTGTCTCTCGGCGAAGTCCTTGAAGCGGCTGTCCACGAAGGCCGCGTCGATGTCGACCTTCGCGCCCTTCATGTCGGGGGCCTCGAAGGAGAGCTCCTCGAGAAGTCGCTCCATCACGGTCTGGAGGCGACGCGCGCCGATATTCTCGGTGCTGGTGTTGGCGGCGGCCGCGATCTCGGCGAGCTTCGTGACGGCCTCCGGCGTGAAGACGATCGTGACCTCCTCGGTGCCGAGGAGCTGGGTGTACTGTGCGGTGAGGGCGTTCTTCGGTTCCGTGAGGATGCGGCGGAACTCCTCGACACCGAGGGCCTCGAGCTCCACGCGGATCGGGAAGCGCCCCTGGAGTTCCGGTATCAGGTCCTGGGGCTTCGAAACATTGAAGGCTCCCGCGGCGATGAAGAGGACATGGGTCGTGTCGACGGGCCCCCATTTCGTGGTGACCGTCGAACCCTCGATGATGGGGAGGATGTCGCGCTGGACGCCCTCGCGGGAGACGTCGGCGCCCGAGCCTCCCTTGCTTTCGCGGTTGGCTATCTTGTCGATCTCGTCGATGAAGATGATGCCCGATTCCTGCACCCGCTCGCGGGCGATCTCGATGGCCTTGTCCTGATCGACCAGCTTGTCGAGCTCCTCCTCGGAAAAAAGGCCGAGGGCTTCCTTCACGGACACGGCGCGCTTCTTCTTCTTGCCGCCGAAAATGTTGGCGAGGCCGCCGAGGGCGACTTCCATCTCTTCCATCTGGTTGCCCGAGAAGATCTCGATGGCGGGATTGCGCTGTGCCTGTACGGTGATCTCGACCTCGCGGGCGTCGAGCTTGCCGGCGCGGAGCATCGCGCGGAATTTTTCGCGGGTTTCGTTGACGGGGCCCGTCTCGACTTTCGGCGCCTCCTGGACGTCGGGGGCGACGAAGGGCGCCGCTCCGGGCATCGCCAGATTGGGAGCCGGGGCGAAGGGTGAAGAGGCGGGGGCGGCCGGCTCGGCCTTGCCGACGCCATCGGCTTGTTTACCGACGCCGGGAAGGAGGAGATCGAGGACGCGCTCCTCGGCGCGGCGCGCGGCTTCCTCCTTGACGCCGAGCTGAAGCTCGGCCTTCACCATCTGGATGCCCGAGGCCATGAGATCGCGGACCATCGACTCGACGTCGCGGCCGACGTAGCCGACTTCGGTGTATTTGGTAGCTTCGACCTTGATGAAGGGGGCGCCGCAGAGCTTGGCGAGGCGGCGGGCGATCTCGGTCTTGCCCACTCCGGTGGGCCCGATCATCAGGATGTTCTTGGGCGCGATCTCGTCGGCGAGCTCGGCGGGAAGGCGCTGGCGGCGTATCCGGTTGCGCAGGGCGATGGCGACGGCCCTCTTCGCCTTGAGCTGGCCGATGATATAGCGGTCGAGCTCCTCGACGATGCGCCGAGGGGTCAAATCGACGGCTTCTTCGCTCATGCGATCTCCTCCACGAGGATTCGCTCGTTCGTGTAGATGCAGATGCCCGCGGCTATGTTGAGGCTTCGCTTGGCGATGTCGACGGCGGGAAGGCTCGTGCCGTCGAGGTAGGCCATGGCCGCCGCGTAGGCGTAGGGTCCGCCCGAACCGATGGCGATGGCGTCGTCGGCCGGCTCGATGACGTCGCCGGTGCCCGAAAGCAGGAGGGTCTTGGTCTTGTCGGCAACGAGGAGGAGGGCCTCGAGCTTGCGGAGGATGCGATCGGTGCGCCAGTCCTTGGCGAGCTCGACCGAGGCCCGCGTGAGATCGCCCTGGTATTCGTTGAGCTTTCCCTCGAAGTGGTCGAATAGGGTGAAGGCGTCGGCGGTCGCTCCGGCGAAGCCCACGAGAACGGCCCCGTCGCGGATCGTGCGCACCTTGCGCGCGTTGCTCTTCATCACGGTGTTGCCCATCGTGACCTGGCCGTCGCCGGCCATGGCCACCTTGCCGTCCCTGCGCACGACCAGCACGGTCGTCGATCGAATCCTCATTGCTTCGTTCCTCCATTGCCATGTGGGTGAGCCAGGTCGTAGACGCGCTTCAGGCGCTCCATGTCGACATGGGTATAGACCTGGGTGGTCGAAACCGAGGAATGCCCGAGCATCTCCTGAACGACCCGTATGTCCGCGCCGCGCCCGACGAGGTGCGTGGCGAAACTATGTCTGAAAGCGTGAGGCGAAATTCGCTTCGCGAGGCCGCGCCGCATCGCGAGGCGCTCGGCGTAGCGATCCACGATGTATTCAATGCCGCGGGCGCTGAGGGCCGAGCCCCTCGCGCTCAGGAAGAGATGGCGCCTCGGATCGCGGCGGGCTGCCTTGGTCCCTTCCTCCGGCTCCTCGTCCGCGGAAGGTTTCGATTCCTTCGAGACCTTAGTGGCCGCGATCCGATTCCGGAGGAGCTCGGCGCGATGCGGAAGATAGTCGGCCAGAGCCTTTTTCGCGGGGGCGGCGAGAAAGACGATGCGCTCCTTCGAGCCCTTGCCCCGAACCCGGGCGGTGCCCGCAGTCAGGTCCAAGCGGGCCGGATCGAGGTCGGCGACCTCGGCGACGCGGCAGCCCGTCGAATAGAGGAATTCGAGGAGGGCCCTGTCTCTGAGCGAGGGGAAATCGTCGCCGCCGGCCTGCTCGATGAGCTCATTCATCTCGGCTTCCTGAAGGAAGCGGGGGAGCCCCCGAGGCGCGGAAAGGGCCTCGACATCGCGCGAAGGGTCGATCGCGAGGCCGCCGTACTTCACCCTATGTCGATAGAAGCCCCGTATGGCGGAAAGCGAGCGGTTCACGCTCGAACTCGCCAATCGATCCGACACGAGTTCGGCGACGAAGGCCCGGAGGTCCTGGGCAGTCACCGCGTCGATATCGGCCCCCTCGCCGCGACCGTCGCCGATGAAGGCGGAGAATCGCTCGAGATCCTCGCGATAGGAGGTGACGGTCTTTTTCGAAAGGCCGCGCACGGCGCCGAGGTAGGCGAGCCAGTCCTCAATCTTCCGATCCATGCGCCCCTTCTTCGCCTTGCAGGTGGAGCCAATCGCAGTCGGGGTTGATGCAGGCCTTGGTGCCCCCCGACTTCTTGTCGAATTTCTCGACGAGGAACCATCCGCATTTGGGGCAATTGGAATTGATCGGTTTGAAGTAGGTGATGAAATCGCATTCGGGATAGCGGGTGCAGCCGTAGAACTCGCGGCCCCGGCCCTTCGAGCTCCGCCGCGCCACGATGTCGCCTGTGCAGCCCGGCCTGGGGCACTTCGCCAAGGGTATGGAGCGGGTGTTGCGACATTCGGGGAAGCCCGTGCAGGCGAGGAAAAAACCGAAGCGGCCGAGCTTCTTCACCATGGGTTTGCCGCATTTCTCGCAGACGATGTCGGTGGGCTCGTCGAGGCGGCCCCGGAAGGACTGGAGGTTTTCGTTGACCTCGTCGACCCTGGCCTTGAAGGGCTTCCAGAAATCGTGGAGCATACCGAGCCAATCGCCCTTGCCCTCCTCCACGCGGTCGAGGCCCGACTCCATGCCGGCGGTGAAGCCGACCTCGAGGATGGAGGGGAAGGATTCGACGAGCATGTCGTTGATCATGCGGCCCAGGGTCGTCGGAGCGAGCTGGCGGTTGTCGCGGGTGACGTAATAGCGTTCGAGGAGGACCGAGATGATCGGGGCGTAGGTCGAGGGGCGGCCGATGCCCTGCTCCTCGAGGGCCTTGATGATGGAGGCGTCGGTGAATCGCGACGGCCCCTGGGTGAAGTGCTGTTCGGGGATGAAGGCCTCGCGGTGGAGTACTTCGCCGACGGCGAGCTCGGGAAGATGCTTTTCCTCGCGATCCTCCTTCGAGGAGGAGATCTTGATGACCTTGAAGAAGCCCTTTTCGACGAGGAAGGAGGAGGTCATGCGGAAGATCGCCTCTTCGCCGGCCGCGGATGTGGCGCCGATGTCGATGGTCGTGCCCCGGGATTTCGCGTTCGTCATCTGGCTCGCGACGAAGCGCTCCCAGATGAGGCTGTAGAGTCTGAGCTGGTCGCGGGGGAGGATGTCCTTGAGGCCCTCGGGCGTGTAGGTCGTCAGCGTCGGCCGAATCGCCTCGTGGGCGTCCTGGGCCTTGCCCGCCACCGTGTAGACATTGGGCGCGGGGGGCAGCTCGGCAGGATGGTTCGCGCCGATCCATTCGCGGACCTCGGCGAGGGCCGTGTCGGAGATGCGCACCGAGTCGGTGCGCATATAGGTGATGAGACCGATGCGGGTGTTGCCGACGTTGACGCCCTCGTACAATTGCTGGGCGATCTGCATCGTCTTCTTGCTGGTGAATCCCAGGCGGTTGGCCGCCGTCTGCTGGAGTTTCGAGGTCGTGAAGGGAGGCTTCGGACGCTGGATCTTTTCCTGATAGCGGATGTCCGCCACGGCGCAGGGTGCCTCGCCGAGGGCGTCCATGACGGCGCGGGCCGAGGCCTCGTCGGGCAACGAAGGCTTGTCGCCCTTCCAGGCCACGAGTTCGGCCGAGAAATTGGCTCGGCCCTTGTGGAATTCCGCCTCGAGGGTCCAGTACTCCTCGGGCAGGAAGGAATCGACCTCGCGCTCCCTGTCGCAGATGAGGCGGAGGGCCACCGACTGGACGCGGCCGGCCGAAAGCCCGTTCTTCACCTTCTTCCAAAGGAGGGGCGAAAGGTTGTAGCCGACGAGGCGATCGAGGACGCGGCGCGCCTTCTGCGACTCGACGAGCGCGTTGTCGAGTTCCCGCGGGGCCTTGACGGCGTCGCGGATGGCCTGGGGCGTGATTTCGTTGAAGGCGATGCGTTCAATTGGTAGATCAGGGTCCCGGTCGCGCAGGGCCTTCTGGATGTGCCAGGAAATCGCCTCGCCCTCGCGGTCGTTATCAGATGCGAGGAGGACGAGGCGGGATTTCTTCGCGGCCTTCTGGAGTTCCTTCAGGAGCTTGGCCTTGCCCCTGATGGTGAGGTATTCGGGCTCGAAATCGTGTTCGGTGTCGATTCCGAGCCGCGATTTGGGAAGGTCGATGAGATGGCCCATCGAGGCGAGGACCGTATAATCCTTGCCGAGGTACTTTTCGATCGTCTTGGCCTTGGCCGGTGACTCGACGATGACAAGTATGCCTTTTTTGGCTCCGGCGGATTTTTTGGCCGGAGCCTTCTTCCTGGCCGCGGCCGGCTTCTTCTCCGGGCTCGCCTTCGTTTCGGCCGCCGCTGCCGTCTTGTCAGCCGGAGCCTTCTTTGCGGCTGGTGCCTTCTTCGCCGCAGCAGCCTTCTTCGCCTGGCTTGGAGCCTTTTTCGTCGCTACGGCAGCTGTTTTCGTCGCGCCGGCCGATTTCTTTGGGGCAGCTTTTTTCGCAACTGCTGCGGCCTTGGTCGCGGTTCCGGCCGTTTTCGCCTTCGACTCAGTCTTTTTTTCAGCCATGGGAAGCACCTCTTGGGCCCGATTTAGGCCAGTTTTCGCCCAGCGGGCGGCCGGAACACTGATTCATGAGCCCGCCAGCCCGAGTTCGGCTCGGAGGGAGGCGGCGAGAAAGGCCGCCTCGCAGCCTCGGGACACGCCATCCCCGCCCTCGCGACTGTCGCGTTCAGTTCCACCTCTCACGCGTGGAATGGAACATCCCCATTCCGAGAGGAGTTCGTCAAGCGAAGAAAGCGGAATGGCCCCTTCCGAGGCGAGGCGATCGGCGCCGGCGTTCATCGGTCCGCCGAGGTTTCCGAGGACGACGCAGACGTCCCTGCCCTCGTCGAGCGCGTGGTGGGCGGTAATGAGGGCTCCCGAAGCGTCGGGGGCCTCCACGACGAGGGTGGCACGGGCCATGCCGGCGATGACGCGATTCCGCTCGGGAAAGCGCCAGGTCATCGGGGCTTCGCCGCTGGGATATTCCGAAACGAGGCTGCCGCCCCGCTCGAGTATTGCCGATGCGAGGGGTCGATGCGAACGAGGATAAACCGAATCGACGCCGACGGGAAGCACGGCGACCGTCGGGGCGGAGCCATCGTCCAGCCTCTTGGCGGCGATGGCTCCTCGATGCGCCGCCGCGTCGATGCCCCGGGCGAGGCCCGAGACGACGGGGAGGCCCGCGAGGGCGGCGTCTCGACCGAAGGCCGAGGCGAGGGAAATGCCCCGGCCGGTCGCCGAACGGGTTCCGACGATGGCGAGGGATGGCTGGGTCGCGACGAGGGGCGCCCCGCGGACGAAGAGACCGTAGGGTGGCTCGTGGATCTCCCTGAGGAGGGGCGGATATTCGGGATCATCGAGAGAAAGGTAGCGGCTCCCCGAGCGTTCGAGGAAGCGCGCGTCGGCCTCCGCGAGGTCGAAGAGGCTCTCCGGATGCCAGTCGCGGCTCCGGACGAGGCGGCCGACGATGCGCTCCATGGCCGAAAAGGAAAGGGTGGAAAGCTCGACGCCGCCGGCGACGGCGGCCTCGAGACGGCGTTTTTCGGAAGGACGGAGAAAGGAGATGCGGTGGATGGCGAGTCTGAGAACGAGCGTTGGCACGGGCCTACCCCTTCTGCCCCTACGTCCGCGCCGGCCGTGGACGATTGCGTCCACGTTCGAAAAAGCGCGAAGGGACCTGCCGCTGGCTGGCGGCCGCGCTCCGATAGCCGTCGCGGGCAGGGCCCGCGAGGCCTCACCTGCGCGGGAAATACTCGTCATGGTAGTCCCCGAGAGCCTCGGGTTCGATGTGGGTGTAGATCTGCGTCGTCGAAATGTCGGAATGCCCGAGGAGCTCCTGCACCGTGCGCAGGTCCGCCCCGCCGGCGAGAAGATGGGTGGCGAAGGAATGCCTGAAGGTGTGGACCTTGGCGTCGACGCCGGCGACCTGACGGGCCATGTCGAAGCGCTTCCAGATGCCCTTCCGGGAGATGCCCCGCCCCCCCTGGCTCAGGAAGACCTTGTCGCTGCGGACCCCCTTCACGAGGGAGGGCCTCCCCTTCTCCAGATAGATCGAGAGGCGCGTGGCGGCCTCCGCGCCGAAAGGCACAATACGTTCTTTCTTGCGCTTGCCGATCACGCGGATGACGCGTTCCTCGAGGTAGAGCTGGTCGAAGCTGAGCGAGGCCGCCTCGGAGATGCGCAGGCCGCAGGAATAGATCAGCTCGAAAAGGGCCCTGTCGCGGAGGCTCCGCGGATCCTCGCCGTCGAGGGTGGAGAGGAAGCGGTCCACTTCGCCCGGGGCAAGGACCGTGGGGAGACTGCGTTCCTGCTTCGGCGTCTCGATGAGTTCCGCGGGGTCGTCGGCGCGAAGGCCTTCGAGCCGCATGAACTTGAAGAAGGCATGGACGCTGGAGATGACGCGCGCCATGGTCTTACGGGAAAGGGTGGCCGACGGTTCTTCCGGCCCGGCGCTGCGCGAGCCCGGCCCCTGATTGTGGGAGGCGGGCGAGACCGCTCCGCCCTGCCTCGCGACGAGGTACGCGAGTATGTCCGCGCTGCCCGCCCCGGCGACGTCGAGCCCGCGGTCCTGGAGCCACGAAAGCAGGCAGGCCGCCTCGCGGAGATAGACCTCCGCCGTGAGGGGGGAACGCCTTCGGGCCGAAAGGAGATGGCCCCGGAAGCGTGTGAGGAGGGCGAGGTCGGCCACTCGCGGACGGCTCGGATCGGCTCCGTTGCGGTTCCGGTCAGCGGCGACGGCCCCCGTCGGCTTCAGCTGCCGCTCCTCTCGCCGGCAAGACGCCGGTCGCGGAGGACGGTCGGGATCTCGAGTTCGTCCCCATCTTCGTTGCGTCCGAGAAGGTACTGGCCGGACCTGGAGGCGCCGCTCTCCGTCAGGCGCTTCCATTCGTCGCCCGAGAGATAGTCCTCGAATTCCTTGCGTGACTCGCCGGGTTTCGAAACGGGCGCGCCGCTCCTGCCCCGATTGAAGCCGGTCGCCACCACCGTGACCCGGACCTCGTCGCCCATGCTCGGATCGATGATGAGGCCGGGCTTCATGAAGAACTCGGCGTCGGCCGTCTCGTTGATGAGGCCGAGGACCTCCTCGTATTCGGCGAGCGCGAAATCCTCGCCGGCCGTCACATTTATGAGGAGATTTCGCGCGCCTTCGATCCTCGCGTCCTCGAGGAGGGGGTTGTTGAGGGCCCTGCTCGCCGCCTCCACCGCGCGGTTGTCGCCGTTGGCCGAGCCTATGCCCATGATCGCGTCGCCCTGGGCCATCATCACGCTGCGCACGTCGGCGAAGTCGATGTTGATCTCGCCCGGCAGGGTGATGAGGTCGGAAATGCCCTGTACGCCCTGCCTGAGCACGTCGTCGGCCACGAGGAAGGCCTGCCTTATGGGCGTGCGGCGATCGACGACCTTGAGGAGATGCTGGTTCGGGATGGTGATGAGGGTGTCGACGCACTGCTTGAGCTTGGCGATGCCCTCCTCCGCGAGCCTGGCCTTGGCCTGGCCCTCGAACTCGAAGGGCTTGGTCACGACGCCGACGGTGAGGGCGCCGAGGTCGCGGGCGATCTGCGCGATGACGGGGGCCGATCCGGTGCCCGTGCCGCCCCCCATGCCCGCCGTGACGAAGACCATGTCGGCGCCCTTGAGGGCCTGCGCGATCAGGTCCCTGTCCTCCATGGCGGCCTTTTCGCCCACTTCGGGCTTGCCGCCGGCGCCGAGGCCATGGGTCACCTTCGCTCCGAGACCGAGGCGCACGGGCGCCTTGGACAGCGAGAGGGCCTGGAGATCGGTGTTCGCAACTATGAATTCCACGTTGCGAAGACCCGCCACGATCATCCTGTTCACGGCGTTCGAACCGCCGCCGCCCGCTCCGATGACCTTTATTACCGTCGGATTCGCCGATTCAGGCGCCCCTTCTACGACTTCGAGCATCATGTTCCCCTCCCCGTTACCTTATAAGAATTGGATGGATCCGAGGGAATCCCCGCCCCCGGACCCTCCCCGGTCATCAGAAAAAACCGTCCTTGAGCCAGGAAATCAGCCTGCCGAAGACCTGGCCGCCCGACTTGTCCTGCCGGCTCTCGGCCCGCCCCCCTGGCTTGCGCTGCTCTCCGCCCTTGCCCGAGTCCACGCCCAGGCTTTCCGCTCCGAGGAGGACGAGACCGACGCCCGTCGCCCACTCGGGGCTGCGGAATTCCTCGACGAGGCCGCCCACGGTGTAGGGCGTGCCGACGCGGACCGGAAGGCCGAAAATGGCCCCCGCGAGCTCCGGCGCCCCCTGCATCAAGGCGCCCCCGCCCGTGAGGACGACGCCGCCCTTCACGTGCTTCCAGTGCCCCATCTTCTCCACCCGCTCCCTCGCGAGGCGGAAAATCTCCTCCATCCTGGGCTGGACGATGCCGGCGAGGCGCCTCCGGGGCACCTCCTCGGGTGCCCGCCCTCCGAAGGGAGGTACTACGACGGTATCGGCCGGGTCGACGGAGGCCAGCCAGCAGGAAGCCTGCTCCCGCTTCATCCTCTCCGCCGCCTCCATCGGAATGGACAGCATTATGGAGAGATCGTTGGTGACCTGGGCCCCTCCCGCCGGCACGACGCTCGTGAAATAGGGGGCGCCGTCCGCGTAGACGAGGACGTCCGTGGTGCCCGCCCCGAGATCGACGAGGAGGCAGCCGAGCTCCTTCTCGTCGGAATTGAGGACGGCGCGCGAGGCGGCCAGGCTCTGCAGCATCAACCGATCGACCTGGAAGCCCGCGCGATGGACGCACTTCACGAGGTTCTGGGCCGTCGTCACGGAGCCCGTGATGATGTGGACCTCCGCCTCGAGCCGGACTCCTATCATGTCGAGGGGATTCCGCACGCCCTTCTGGTCGTCGACGATGAAGGTCTGCGGGATCACATGGAGGACCTCGCGGTCCATCGGGATGACGACGGCCCTCGCGGCCTCGATGACGCGCGCGATGTCGTCGCGGGTGATCTCGCGGTTCTTCCCCGAGACCGCCACGACGCCGCGGGAGTTGATACCTTCGATGTTGGCGCCGGCCACGCCGACGAAGCAGGACTTGATCTCCCTGCCCGACATGAGTTCCGCGGCCTCGACGGCCTCCTCCACCGAGGCCAGGGTCGCCTCGATGTTGACGACCACCCCCCTGCGGAGGCCGGTCGATGGGGCCGTGCCGACGCCGATGATCTCGAGCACCCCGCTTTCGTTGTATTCCCCGACGACTGCGCGGGTGCGCGACGTCCCGACGTCGAGGCCGACGATGATTGTATCAGCCAGGGCTTCCCTCCTTGCTCCGGAACACGATGGTGCCGCTCCGGAAATCCAGTTCCCCGACCTTCGGGGCGATGCCGCCCTTGTCGAGGGCGTCGAGCACGAGAACTATCGAGCGGAGGAGGGCGGCATCGAGCTTGGGCCCCGTCCTCACGGGAATCGCGTGGTGGAGGGGGAAGAGCACGAGCTCGACTTCACCCCAATTGGTTCTTTCGACCCTGAGCTCCGAGAACAGCGAGAGGAGGGTCGGGTCCTTGCCGCCGAGCGCCGCTATCGAGCCGACGGTCGGGAGAAGATAGGCGGGCAGACGCATCCCGGGTTTCCAGGCGTCGAAACGGATGCCCGAAAGGAGGGGAAGGTTGACCGCGTCCGCGGGACTGGCCTTCGCGAAGGCGTAACCCTGTGAATCGATCGAGACGGGAACCATGGTCTGCCCCTCCTCGACGAGGACCAGGGCGACGGCCTTACGCTCGACGATCTCGAGCCTGAGCGCGTCGGGCAGAATATAGCTCGCCTTGGCGCTGGCCACGGGAGCCCAGGCTTCGAGATTCCTTTCGACGAGGCCGAGATCGTTCGACAAGAGCGGCTTCCCGGGCTTGACGCCCGAAGCCGCGACGACGTCGGCGGCGGCGAGGCTCGTCGTGCCGGCCACCACCACCTTGCGGAGGAGGAGGGCGCCGGGGAGGATCGCTATCGCTCCCGCGACGAGGATGGCGAGGAGACCGAGAGCCAGGACGGGTACGAGGCGGGACTTCGCGCTACCGCGCTCGGAGCGAGGTGTCTCGCGCCTCGCCCGTTTCGGCTTCTTGCCGCCCGGCGGGGAATCGGGGAAGTCGAAGGATTCGGAGACATCGTCGAAGGCCGTCGAGGTCTTGCCCTCGGCGCCAGGACGGCGTTTCCCTCCCGCGGGGCGCAGGTCGTTCTCGTCCTTCGCGATGCGAAGGAAGGAGCCACGGCCCTTCTTTTTCGCCAGACCCTCAGTCATCGCGGCCCCCTTCGCTGCCGACGAGGGCCGGCTTTCGTTCCCCGCGGCCGAGATTGACGAGGAGGCCGGCGACCGCCGCGCTGGCCATGAGGGAGGAGCCCCCCGCCGACACGAAGGGGAGGGCGATGCCCGTGGCTGGCACGACGCCAGCTGCCACCGCGGTATTGATCAGCACTTCGAGCAGTATGAGGAAGCCGAGGCCGAAGCCCAGGAGGGAGCGGAATTGGTCCTCTTCGCGATAGGCGTTGCCGAAGGCGCGGAAGGCGACGAGGAGCCAAAGCGCAAAAAAGAGGAGGATGCCGATGAAGCCGACCTCCTCCGAGAAGGAGGCGAAGACGAAATCCGACTGGACCTCGGGTATCGATCCCACCTTGAGGGTGCCGAGCCCGAGTCCCTTGCCGAAGAAGCCGCCTTCGCGGATGGCGCGAAGCGAACCGAGAACCTGGTAGCTCTGACCGTGGGGCTCGTAATTCGGGAAGAGGAAGGCGAGGATACGCCTGAGGCGAAAATCGCTCGTCAGCACCATGAGGGCTCCGAGGGAAAGGCCGACGAAGCCCATGCCGGCGAAGGCGCCAGCCGGCGCGCCCGCGACCCAGAATACGGCGGCAATAGCGACCATCGCGATGACGGCGGTCGAAAAATCGTTCTGGAGATAGATCAGGAGCGAGCCGAAGGCCACGAGGAGGAAGGGCCCGACAAGCGATTCCGGGCGTTCCCTCCCGGCGTCCGGGCCCCGACGGTCGAGGACGTGGGCAAGGTACACGATCGCGATCGGCTTCCAGAATTCCGAAGGCTGGATCGTCGTGAATCCGAGATTGATCCAACGCGCCGCCCCGTTTCGATGGGACCCGATGACGGGCAAAAACGGCAAAGCGAGAAAGAGGAGGCCAATCACCGTGATCGCGCCGATGTTGCGTCTGAGGGCGTCGAGGGGGACGAAGACGGCGATGACGAAGAGGAGGATGGCTGGAATCCAGAAGACGGCCTGCCTCGCGGCGAACCACCAGGAAGGGTGGCCGAGCGAGAGCGCATAACCCGTCGAAGCCGACCAGAGCACGGCCAGCCCCAGGACGGCGACGATGAAGAGACTCGCGGAGAGGACGCCGTCCGAGCCCGGACCGTCGCGTGAAAGGAATCTCTCGGGTACGATCGTCGTCATCGCGGCAACCTACTGGATCTTCAAGGTGGAGAGGGCGATGATCGCGAACATGCCTCCGAGTATCCAGAAGCGCGTCACGACCTTCGTCTCTTTCCAGCCGGAAAGCTCGAAGTGGTGGTGGAGGGGGGCCATGCGGAAGAGCCGCTTGCCCTTGGTCGCCTTGAACCAGCCCACCTGGAAGACCACGGAGAGTATCTCGAGCATGAAGACGCCGCCGACGATGGCGAGGAGGACCTCCTTCTTGACCACGAGGGAGAGGGTGCCCAGGACTCCGCCCAGGGCGAGCGAGCCAGCGTCGCCCATGAAGACCTCGGCGGGATGCGCGTTGTACCACAGGAATCCGACGCAGGCGCCGAGGAGGGCCAGGTTGAAGACCGTGAGCTCTCCCGCGCCCTTGACGTAGGGAATCGCGAGATAGGTCGACCAGTCGGCCCTGCCGGTGAGGTAGGTGAGGATCGCGAATGCGATCAGCGCAATTATGACGAGTCCCGTCGCCAATCCGTCGAGGCCGTCCGCCAGGTTGACCGCGTTCGACCAGTACACCACATAGACGACCGCGAGGGGGATCCAGGCCACGCCGAGATCGATGACCGCGACCTTGAAGAAGGGTATGTAGAGCTTGGTCGAGTCGTGGCTCCCCACCGACCATACGAGGAGGGTGACCGCCGAGGCGACGACGACCTGCGCCCAGAATTTCGCGGCGGCCGAAATGCCGTCGGCGTTGCGCTTCTTGATCTTGAGCCAGTCGTCGACGAAACCGATGGCGCCGAATCCGAGGAGCGAACCCAGGGCTATCCAGGTATAGACATTGGAAAGGTCGCTCCAGAGGAGGACGGCTACGCTCACCGCCAGAATCATGAGAAGGCCGCCCATCGTCGGGGTGCCCGTCTTCGCAAGGTGGCTCTCAGGACCGTCGCTGCGCACCGATTGGCCGAACTTGAGCTTGCGGAGCCAGGTGATCATGCGCGGCCCGAGAAGGAAGGCGATGAGGAGGGCGGTGACGGCCGCGTAGGCCGACCTGAAGGTCAGGTAATGGAAGACGTTGAGGGGCGAGAAATATTCCGCCAACGGGTATAGGAACGAAAGGAACATGCCTGCCTCCCCTAATGGCCTATCGCGTCGAGAACGCGTTCGAGAGCCATGCCGCGCGAGGCCTTGAGGAGAACGAGGTCTCCGTCACGCCGCCACGACGACAGGGACGAGCGGAGCGCATCCATCTCGTCCTCATGCGCGATAAAGCCGGAGAAGCCCTCGGCGCGGGCCGCCTCCCAGGAGACCCGCGTTTCCTCCCCGAAGAAAAAGAGGGCCTCCGCGCGCGAAGAGGCCGCGAAGGCGCCGATGCGCCGATGAGCCGCCTCGGATTCGGGGCCGAGCTCGAGCATCGAGCCGAGGACGTAGGCCCTCCGGCCCTTCCACGAAAGGGCGTCGCAAAAGCCCATGGCCGCCTCGACGCTCTCGGGATTGGCGTTGTAGCAATCGCGAACGACCGTCACCGGCCCCCGAAGTATCTCGGAGCGCCCGAAAAGCGGACGCACAGCCTCGAGCCCCGCGGCCGCGTCCTCCGCGCGGATCCCCATCCGCGCGGAGAGCGCCAGCGCCGCGAGGGCGTTATCGAGGTTGTGACGTCCGATGAGCGGAAAACGGACATGGAGCCCCTCCCAGTCGATGGCCCAGCCATCCAGCCCCAGGTCCTCCGCCCCCGCGAAACCCGCGGTGCTCCGGAGGCCGTATTTCACTATCTCGCCTTTGACAGCCTCGGCGAGAAATGCGCCGAACTCCTCGTCCTCGCGCAGGAAGCCGATCTGACGACCGTCGAAGCGCGAGAATATGCGTTTTTTTTCCTCGGCGATCGCCTGACGCGAGCCGAGAATTCCGATGTGGGCAGTCCCGACGTTCGTTATGAGAGCGAGATCGGGCTCGTACATGGCCGCAAGCTCGTCCATCTCGCCGCGCCTGTTCATCCCCATCTCGAACACGCCGAATTTCTCGTCGCCCTCGATGCCGAAAAGCGACAGGGCGAGGCCTTGGTCGGAGTTGAGATTGCCGGGATTCATCGCCACCTTGCCCGCCCGCGAAAGGATCGACGCCACGATCTCCTTCGTCGTCGTCTTCCCGCTGGAGCCAGTTATGCCGACCCTGAGCAGCCCGGGATGGCGCAGGCGCTTGGCGCGAGCGAGGGCCTGGAAGGCCGGCAAGACCGAGGGGACGAGGAGGGCGGCGGCCTTCCCGGCCGCAAGGGCCGAAGCGATTGCAGGGCGCGCGGCAAAGGCGGCTTCTTCGAGGAGGAGGACGGGGCAGCCCGCAGCCAGGGCCGCAAGGGCGAAATCGTGACCATCGGACTTTTCGCCGGCGAAGGCCGCAAAGAGGCTGCCCTCCCCCGCCTTTCGCGAATCGAGGCTCGCCCGCGAATAGACAGCCCCCGCGTTGCCGAGGAGCCGAGCTTGGATGCCGACGCCTCCAATAATGGCGAGGGCCTCAGCCGCGGAGAATCGCAGGGGCTCAGCCATTGCCGTTGCCCTTAAGCGCCGTGGGCGCGGTGGTCGAAGGAAGGGGCGTCGTGGCGCCGACGTCGGAGTTTTCCGCGGGCCCGATCTTGATGAAGATACGCCGATCCGCCGTGGCTCGCTCGAGACCGAGCTTTGCGGCGAGACTGTCCGCCCTCTCCCTATTCTGCAGTACGGCGATGCCGCCTATGAGTTTGGAGTTCGCCTCGACCCAGCCTTCCTGCTGATGCTCGAGATCATGGGCCTCGACGATGAGGGATGCCTGCCGGCCGGTTTGCCAGACCAGGCCGAGAAGGAATATCGGGAAGGAAAGGAGCATGCCGAGGAACTGCCAGCGTTTCATGCCGCCGCCTCCGCGGCGCCGACCCTTTCGAGGAGGCGCAGCTTGGCGCTCCGCGATGCGGGATTGGCGGCGACCTCGGCCTCCGAAGGCTCGAGGGGTTTCTTGAAGGGCAAGACGAAGCCCTGCGTTCTGTCCATACCATCGATGATCGGCCTGGCTTCGGCCGGAGCAAAGGAGAGATCGAGTTTCCCCGCGAGGGTCTTGAAGACCATCTTGGCGATCCGATCCTCGAGGGAATGGAAGGTGATCACGGCGACTCTCCCGCCCGGGGCGAGGAGACGGGCCGCACTGGCGATGCCCCTGGCCGCCCTGCCGAGCTCGTCGTTCACCGCGATGCGAAGGGCCTGGAAGGTCCTCGTGGCGGGATGGATGCGTCCATGGCGATAGGCGGCGGGCACGGCGCCGAAGACGATCTCCTCGAGGCGACCGCTCGTGCGAATAGGGGACTGGCGCCTCGCTTCGACGATGGCCCTGGCTATGCGGCGGGAAAGCCTTTCTTCGCCGTACTCGTAGATGATGCGGGCAAGTTCCTCTTCGCGTTCGCCGTTCACGATGTCGGCGGCCGAACGGGGGGCGTCGGGCGAAAGCCGCATGTCGAGGGTCTCGTCCTTGGCCGAAAGCGAAAAACCCCGGCCTGACTCCACATAATGGAACATGGAGATGCCGAGGTCGAGGAGAATGCGGTCGAAGCGCCGCGGATCGGCGGATTCGGCGTTTTCGATGTCATCGAGCATCGATTCGAGGACCTCGTCGAAATAGCCGACGCGAAAGGAGACGCGGTCGCCGAAGGCGGCGAGGCGCTCGCGGGCCTTGGCTTGGATGACGGGATCGGCGTCGATGCCCGTGTAGCGGATTCCTGGCCATGAGGAGAGGAAGGATTGGGCATGACCGCCCTCGCCGAGGGTGCAATCGAGGAAGCGGACCTCGCCCGATCCGGGGAGGAGGGCCGAGCGGACTTCCTCGAGCATGACAGGTACGTGGACGATCCCCATATATTTACAGCGTGAGCCCCCCCAGCTCTTCCGCGGCCGACCGGAATTCCGATTCGTTCTCTTCCCAGTACTTCCGGTATTCCTCGGCGTCCCAGATCTCTATGTACTTCGTGATGCCGAGGATGACGCATTCCTTTGTCAGCCCCGCCCACTCCCTTAGGCTCTGGGGAACGGAAATCCGCCCCAGCTTGTCGACTTCCAGCTCTTGGGCAGGCGCCAGGATCCGCCTTTGGATAAGGCGGGCCTTTGCCTGAAAAAGCGGGGTCGAATCCATCAATTTCTTCGAAAGGACCTCCCATTGCTCGGGCGGAAATAGCCATAAGCAACGGTCGACGCCCTGGGTAAGAACAAGGGAGGAATCCGGCAGTTCGCCCCTAAGACGGGCAGGAAGGGAGAGTCGCCCCTTCTCGTCCAGACTGTTTCGGAACTCGCCGGTCAAAAGGTTCATCCACTAGTTCCTACTTTTTCCCACTTTTTCCCACCGGTTTTATACTATCGACAGAAAGGTCGCTGTCAACGAAAAGTGGACGGAATCGAAGCGACAGAATTAATTTTCCTATCACATTCAGCCTAACGGATGTGTAGTAGATTAATGATCCACCCTACGGAACAAGGCTCTTGAAGAGGGAGAAAAGGCAGGGTATGACCTTGGCATGTATTTGTCAGAGAATTACATAGTCTTTCCTGAGGGTGATACTCAGGAAATCGGCTCCGAGCTTCCCTTTGATGCCTTGGTCGACCTCAACGGAACTCCGATCGGGCTCCCCCTTCCTGACTTTCGGGTGATCGCCTATAGGGTAGTCAAGATTCGGCGGGAGGAGTCTACGGGAATGCGGCGTTCCTTTCACTACCTCGAGCTCGTTCCTGCTTCAGAACTTGCGAGCTATCTCTAGCTGCGATAAAGCAAAACCCGACCTGGCGGCCGGGTTGCAGGCAAAATGCGGGTTCAGCGGGGCAGCGGCATATCGGAGTGGGGCTCCAATCTCGAGGACTAACTGTCTTCTTCCTCCTCCGAATGGGGGAAAAGGAGTATATCGGGGAGCTTGTGGACGCCGTGCTTCCCGAAATCGCCGACAGCCTCGCGTTCCGAGGTCATCGCGAGTTCGAAGTAGTGCGACACAGGGTCGAGGCCCGGGACGGAGCTTCGTACCTCGAAGGTGAAATTGCGGTGTTCGCCGACTTCCGAAGCCGCAAGCGGACAGACCCAGAAGATGAAGGTGCCTGCCGTGCCCGGAGAGAGGACGAAGGGGTTTTGCCAATTCGAATCGGCCATCGGAGCGTCGTCGCCGCCGAGGAGGAGAAGCACCTCTCCTTGGGCCACCGGCTCGAAATTGAGGCCGTTGAAGACCCTCCCCATAATCGTCGGGAGATTGAAGGCCGGCCCCACAGGCAGGGTGGCGGCCCGGCTCTTCTGGCCATGTTCCGCCGTCAACCGAGGCCGATGGGCGACATGGGACCATCCCTCGCGCGCGAGGCTCAGGATGTCGGCCCGCTTCTGGACGGTCACCATGAAATCGCGCTCGCTATAGGCCATGCCGCGGCTGGAAACGATGTACTCCGGCTTGATGCGATTGAGCACATAGCAGGCCACGTCGAGGCGGCATTGGGCGCAGGTGCAGAATCCCAGTTTTTTGCCGCTTTCTTCCTCGGTGAACATGGCGTCGACCTCGGCCAGCACCGATTCCTCTGCAAGATTCCTGATTTCCATTCCGCCTCCCGCGCTTAAAGACTCATCACCAGTGTAACGGAAGCCGCGGCGACCGCAAGCGCCCGCGAAATTCGGCTTCGAAATGGCCCTTCCCGACCTCTGGGAAATATCTCCACGAAACGACATACTATCAAAGTAATGAAATGGAAATTGGCGGGAATGCGAACGCTTCTCCTCGCCGCCTCGCTGGTGGCGGGCCTGGCCGCATGCTCGCGGGGGCGAAGCCCCGCCGGCCCGGGCCAATCCGCCCCTCCCCAGGCCGCGGCGGTCGGAGGCGCTGTCGCCCCCGTCGCGGAAACGCAAGGGGCCGCGCAGGCGACGGGCGAGCGAACCGCGAAACCTGCAACCGCTCCCGTTGCGCCGCCCCCCGTGCCCGAACCCATGCTTCCGCCCGGAGCTGCCGCGCCTTCGACTCCCCGCTATCTCAACCTGCAGACCCCGCCTACCCTCTTCTTTCCCGCGGATTTTTCGATCGGCCCCCTTGCGAGGCTGGCGCAAGGCCTGCATGACGCGGCCAATCCGCCGCCCGAGCTCGTATCGCGGCTTTCCTCCTTCCTCGACAGGTTGGTTTCGGGCAAAAGCGTCGATTCACTCGTTCTTGCTGGACGGGGGCCCCTCGTGGCCGCGATACTGTCCGGCCTGCCCGGCGCGGGCAAGGCGGGGAGCCTCTCCTCCTGGCGTCTCGGCGCGGTCAAGGCGGAAGGAGACGAGGCGGTCGCCTCGATTGTCCTCTTCGCCGAGCCCATCGACCCGAGCGGTCCGACTCGTCTCCCGCCGCGCAGCGAGGGGACCATTCACGGCAGATTCTCGGGAAGCGAATGGTTCATCGAAGATATTTCATTCGACGCGACGGAGCTCGCTTCCGATAGGCCCTTACCCGACCCGCCCTGGCAACCGCCTATGCCCGGCACCGCCGCGCCGCAGGTTGCGACGCCATGAGGAGGCGCTGATGGCTTCGCCGCTCAAACGCATCGAAAAGGAGTTCATGCTCGGCGCCGCCCGCGACGAGGGGACGCCGATCTACCTTTTCGCCGGCTCGGGCGAATGGCCCGTGAAAATACGGCAGGTCGAATCGGACTACATCCTATTTTCGCACAGCATGCCGCTGCGACTGCTCAGGAAGGGCCTCCGCTACGAATTCCGCTTCGTCGAGCGCGAGCAGGCCATGGCATTCAGGGCGCGGACCATCGAGATCAAGGAAACGACGCTGACCGTGGAAATGCCGGGAAACGTGTACCGCAATCTCGAACGCCGCTATTCGCGCCGACAGCCGCCCTCGGAGCTCACCGTCGCCTTTTCCTTCATGGGCGAACGCTACGAACTCGCCTATCCGACCACCCGGGAATACGAGACGGTCACCATGCCCGGCGCCTCCAAGAATTTCGATGCCAACGACATCCGCGGCCTGGTTCGGAGCTTCAACGAGAGGACGGAAGAGCGTGTGAGCGATCGCGCCATCGTCATGTTCAAGGACCGCTCGCCCGAGAGCCTGGAGGAGAAGCTCATCACGCGGACGGGGCGGTCGCTCTTCCTCGCGACGACGGCGGGCGGGCTCCCGGAGGTCGATCCCCTCGCCAAGCCGCATATCATCACCCGCTCCGTCTTCACCGACTGGCTCAGGGAAGAAGGCTACGCCGCGGATCTCGCCCTCGACGAACTCGCCCGCTTCGAGCGCAACCTGGGCAAGTCGGGCATACTTTCCGAACTCCTCATACCCATACTCTTCCAGGAATACGTGATCGGCTACGTACGCCTCGTCAACAAGACGCCGGGCCGCGAACCCTTCGATCTCGGCATGCTCGAGACCTTCCACCTCTTCGCGCAGATCCTCGCCTGGTCGCTCAAGATCAACGGCTACTTCAAGGGGGCGCCGAAAAGGCCCTCCGAGATCAGCGCGCACGTCCTCGACATCTCGGCCGGAGGACTCCTTTTCGCCAACGAGTCGAAGGATGTCGGCGTCGCCCTCAGGGCCGACGCGCGCATAGACCTCACCTTCGCCATCGGCGAGAGGAAGATCAAGGCGGCGGCCGTCGTGCGCAGGACCTGGAGCGAAGGGAACCAGAATTACTTCGGGCTCCAATACGACGAGATCCAACCGGAGGATTTCCGCTTCCTCTTCGAAACCCTCTACGGCCGGCCCTTCAGCGACGCCGATGGCCTATCCGTGGAGGGGCTGGCGGTGAAGAAGGCGATCATCGACTTCGGGGAGAAGAAGTAGAAGCAGTTGTTTCCATTGGCGGCCCGGGGCGGAAGGACGATTCGCCCCAGGCCCGCTACGCCCCGTGCCGCCGCTTCGGGAAGCGCTTCAGCATCGCGACGCTGTTGCGCTTCTGGTTGAAGATGAAGCCGCCGTCCCAATACTCGAGTGCCGCGAAGAGGGCGTTGCCGCCGTCGTTGTCGTCCGAGGTGGAGGAGCGGAATGCGACATAGTCGGCCAGCGACTCGTAGTCCTGCTTGTCGAGGCAGCTCTGTCGGTTTTGGTTGAAGCTGTTCCACTTCTCGAGGTCCTTGAAGCCATCGCCCTCGTCCTCGACGATGATGTGGGCGTGCTCGGGACTGAACTCGTACCAGACCTTCACCTTCTTGTCGGGATTCGAGCGGTTGCCGTGCTTGACCGCGTTCTTGATGACCTCGGAAATCTGCTGCTCGAGAAGGTTGATCTCCTTGATCTCGGGCGGCGCGGATTGGACGATGAGAAGGGTGAAGTAGCGGATCTGGCGGAAATCGGAGGGGAATTCCTTGTGCAGCATCCCCGTGCGGTTGAAGAGCGGGGCGTTCTCGTCGATCCGGATCTCGAGGACTCCGTCCACGAGGTTCTCGTTTTTCATGATTATTCCTCCAATTTTGCGAGGGCTTCCTCGATCGTGGGTGTGATCGGGAAGTAGCCCATGAGCTTCGTGAGCTCTATGACCTTCTTGACCGAACCGTGGATGTTCGTGATCACGAGGCGGAGGTTCATCTTCTTGATGGTCGAACAGATGTAGATGAGGGCGCCGATGCCGCTCGAATCTATGTAGTCGACCTGCTCGAGGTTGACGATGAAGCGCTCGACCTTCTTCTCGAGCATCTTCATCACCAGTTCCTTGAGTCTGTATGAATTGTAAAGATCCATCTCGCCGTTGACGTCGATGATGTAATTCTCCCCGCTCTTGCGGATTTTGAGTTCCATTCTCGCGCGCTCCTACCTGCTTCTAGCCTTGATCACCAGTACCGTCTGGTCGTCGTGCCGCCGCGTCGCGCCGGCGAATTCCTCGAGTTCGGCCTTGATGGCCTCAGCGATCTCCCGTGCTCCCAGTTCCCTCACGCGGAGAAGGGCGTTGCCGAGATTCTTCCTTCCGAATTGCCTGCCCTGCTCGTTCATCGCCTCGATGACGCCGTCCGAATAGAGGAGGAGGATGTCGCCGGGCCCCAGCTTGATCCTTCGTGAAGCGTACTCCGTGCTGCGCTCGACGCCGATCGGGATGCTCTTGATGTCGATGGATTCGAGACTGTCCGAGGCCTTGCGATAGATGACCAGGGGCTGATGGGCCGCGTTCACGTATTCCATGTCGCCGCCCTCCGCCTCGACGAAGAGCATGCTCAGGGTCGAAAAGTGGTCCATGTCAATCTTGCCCGAAAGGCCGCGGTTGACCCAGGACATGAGGGTGGCCGCATCCTTCGTGGAATGGACGATGAGGTGGAGGATCGACCGCACCATGACCATCACGAGGCCGGCGGAAACGCCCTTGCCCGCCACGTCGCCGAAGACGAGGAGGCTCCTCCCGCCGCGCACGTTTATCACGTCGTAGTAGTCGGAGCAGACGCCGCGCGCCGAGCTCGTGAAGACGCCGAGGTTATAACCGGGTATCTCGGGGAGCTTGCGCGGTATGACCGTGCGCTGGATTTCCTCGGCGATGGCAGCCTCGCGGTCTATGTCGCCGCGTTCCGCCGCTTCGAGGAAGGTAAAGGCGTCCGATACCGATATGGCGCCGAAGCTCGCGAGGAGCTTGAGCCGATCGAAGTCGCGCTCCGAGAAGGGATCCTCGCCGATCCGGGCCACCGCCACGAGGCCGATGACTTGGTCGCGGGCCTGGAGGGGGGCGACCATGAGGGAGCGAAGCCTGAGCCAGTCGTCGTCGCCATTGCTGGGGAGGCGGGGATCCGCGAGCGCGTCGGGAACGAGAAGGGAGCTGCCTTCCCGAGCGAGCTCGCCGAAAAGGCCTTCTCCCATGCGAAAGCGTGCGTGGCGGAGATGACTCGTGACCCTTTCCTCGTCGCGCGGGAGGCTTTCGGGAAGTTTGTAGGGAGGAGGGAAACGGCCCTGGAGGGCTCGAACGGCGACGACTTCCTCGAATTCCTCGGTAAGGAGAACGACGCCTCCGTCAGCCCCCGTGCGCTCGACGGCGACGCCGATGAGGCCGTCGAGGACCTCCTGGAGGGAAAAGCCGGACTTGATGACCGAGCCCGTCGCCGTGAAAAGGTCGTAGAGGGAGTCGACGGACTCCTCGTAGTAGCCGACCGCATTGACGAGATCCTTGCGGAGGATATCGACGAAGAGAAAACCGACGAGGGCAATAGCCCCGTACCAGGCCGAGACGATGGCGAATTGGAACCAGGCGCCCGAGGGAGCGACGAAGGCCTCGGCGACGAGATAGAGGAGGCTCGCGAGAGCCAAAGGCAAACGGACGGCCCTGATGAGACGCCCGCCCTGACCTGCCGATACGTCCTTTCTACCGCTCCCGTAGAAGAATAAAATTCCGACCGGTGCCAGACCGGCAATGAGGAACAGGGAAGATTGCCAGGCGCCGCCGCCGAGGACGGCAAAAACGGCTGCCAGCAGGCCGGCGAGGATGGCCCCTCCCGAGGCGGCGACCAGGACGATGCCGTTTCCGAGCGGACGGCCGAAGGCGAAGGCGAGAACGCCGAGGATTATGAGGTCTCCGGCAATATAAATGCCGGGATTGGTATAGATTAGGGAGAGTACGTCGCGCAACAAGGCCAGCGCGGCGACGATGATGAAGCGGCGCATGACGCCTTCGGCTTCCATCCGTTGCCAGAAGCTGAAGGCGATGATCAGTATGAGTGCAATCGAGAGCTTGACGAGTTCGGGTCCGCCGATCGCCCTCGCTATGCCTGCAAGATCCATGAACCATCCTCTGCCGGGGCTTGCGCGCGCCTGCGAAACGCCCCCAGGGGGGCCAAGGTTTCGGAAGTTTAGCATCGGGTACCACGACAGTCAACGCGCGCTTTTCTACTATGTCGGCGAGAATCTGCGCGAAGCGGCCCGAAGCGGTACAAAAAGCCCTGAAACGCAGTCGACCGCAATGACATTTCGCGCTATCGTCAGGCGAACAGGCTGACGATGGCGGCAATCCACAGGCCGGATGCCGGGCATGACGTCAGGGAACGAGGACCAGCATGATCTTCATCTACCTCCGTCTGCCCTACCGCCGCCAACTTAGGGCTATCGAACCGGAAACTCTTTCCCTCGTCGACGGCGCCGTCGACAGCATCTCGCTTCAGTTCAATGCCCGGGTCCGCAAGACCGATCTCCGCACACTCCTCAGCTTCGACGAAGCCGAGGGCTGCGCCGCCCTCAGGGCCTCCGAAGCCCTGCGACGCCTGGCGGAGACGCTCGCCGAACTCGCCTTGCGTCTGCACGGCTACACCATTCTCCTCGACCGATCCGAACACGATGCGACGGACGTCCTCGAAGACTTCGATCGGCACTGGCTGCGGCTTCCTGATGACGGGGTCTGGGCCAGGTCGGAGGGACTCCCCTATTTCAACGCCTTCATCCGCGGCGGCGCTCGGGAAAATGATCTGGTCAAAATCGAGGGATTCAGCCTCTCCGATCCCCTCCTTCCGCCCTCATGGAAGGCCCCGGAGGCAGATCCGAGCCTGGTCGACGAGGCCGCTTCGATCCTCGAGGCCATGCGACGAGAAAGAGCCGGCGCCGAAATCCTACTCGTGATCGGCCCCGAGGAGGCGGCTAAAGGCCTGGCCGAAGCCGCCATCGACAGGCTTTCATCTGAGGATTCCCCGATTCTTCGCGGCGGGGCCGGAGGCGAAGCGACTCCTTTGGCTCCCTTTTTCGCCTTCCCCGCTCCCGTGCCCGAGGACTCAGGAGACGCGGCCGAGGCTGCCCGAAGCGTGGCGGTAGGCCTTTGCCGGCAACGCCATGAGCCTGCCCTCCTCGAAGCCTACGCCAGCCATTTGCGCACCTGCGTCGGCATCTGGGATAGGGGAGAAGGGAAGGGGCCGGGATGGATCGTCTTTGACAACTTCGATAAATTTTCATCCGAGGCCCTTTCGGTCCTTTCGTCCATGCTGAGACGCCGAGAGGAGAACAGAGCCTCGAATGCGCCCCTTTTCGTCGCCTGGGGAAACCAGGTTCCGAAGAATCTCCCCGACGGCCTCCTTCGAATCCTCCATGTCGGCTCATTGGGCTCGAAGAGCCTGGCCGAATCGGCGAAGGCGGGGGCTGAGGCCATCGGCAGGCCCTCCCTCGGCCCAAGCCTGGCTTCGGCCGCCCGCGGCCAGATATTCAGGTTGAGGCTCGTCTTGCGACTAGCTTGGCGGGGAGTTCCCGAAACGGAAGAGCGGCCTGCCTGGGATGGAGTCGACACGGAAGACCTGATCGCCCTCGCCATGGAGGGGATACCGGCGGAATTCGGCGGATGGCTCCGGGCCCTTTGCCTTTCGGAGGATATCCTCGACGATGCCGCCTTCGACGAATTCCTTTCCAAGGCCGGCTATAGCAGGGGCATCAGGCCCCGAATCTCCTCGGCGATGGCCCATCTGGGTTTTGTCGTCGACGCGAAAAGGCCTCGGGTCGCCCGGAGGGACCTTCGCGATTGGATCGACCTGCGACTGGGGAAATTCGACAAGATCGACAGGGGCTTCGCGGCCGAGCTCAGCGGCCTTTATGCGCGGAAGCGCGTCGCTCCTTCACTCGCCCTGTATAGTCGGCTGGTCCAGGCGGATCCGGCCGCGCGGATGAGAACCGCCTTCTTTCTCGACGCCCTCGCAGCCGACATGACCCAGGGGCCGTCAATGAAGGAAGAGAAGTTCACCGCGGCGGATTCGGCTTTCGAGCTCTGCGTTCCCCTTTTTCGTTCCTGGACGGGTTCCTCGGGCGAGGAGGCGGCGAAATGCCTTGAAGCCTTCTCCGCCGCCTCAACAGGGGCTTCGCCCGCCAGTCTCGACGCGGCGATGCTCTCCTTCGCCCGCGCCATTGACGCTTTTTGCCGCGCCACAGTGAAGACGGACGCCTCGCCGATACGCAACGCGGTCATCCGCTTCCACGAATTCGGCGCCCTCAGGGCCGAGGCGAAGGCGCACAGGCTCCTCGGTCTCGCGGCCCTTACCGGGGGGCAGATCGCCGAAGCCGCCGATTACCTCGGCAACGCCGATGAATTGGCCTCCTCGATCCCTGACGGCATGGAGTCCTTCCTGTCCTCCCTCGCCGCGGCCGGGGCATTGTTCACCCTCGGCGACATCACGAGGGCGGGGCTCAGGATCGAAAAGGCCGAGGAGGCGGCGAGGGCTTCCTTCAGACCCGATTGGGCCCTCGGATCGGCCTTCGCCGCCGCACGCCTCGATTTCGAACTCGGCCGATACGGTGCCGCTGCCGGGACCTTCGAGGGCATTGCTCGCAAGGCGGAGGAGCTCGGCGACGCGGAGGCGGGGAAAAGAGCCAAAATCTGGGCGGCGCGGGCGGCCAGTTGGTCGGGCATGAGCACGCGCAGCCGCGCCGTCCTCGCCTCGAGCCCCGAGGACCCCGAGGCCTCGTGGTTCCTCGCCGAAATCGCCTCATGGGAGGGAGATTGGCGACAGGCGGCCGTTCTAGCCGATCGAGCTCGCACGACCCTCGTCACCCGGAGCTGGAGACCGATCGACGCGATTTCCTGGAAGTCGGGTTTCGATCTTCTGGAAGGTCCCTGCCTCGGAAGCTGGCCCTCAGAAACTTATCTCGAGGATCAGATCGGAGCCTTCGCGACCTATGCCCACGCGATGGCCGAGCGGGACCCCGCCAGGATCGTGGAGCTGGCCGATCGCAGCCGCGACGGCAGGCTGGCCCCCATCCATCATCCCCAAGGACATCTATTCGACTGGTACGCCTATGTCGCCAGCGGCATGCTCGAAACTCCGCCCATCGATCCGGGGACCCTCCTTTCTCGCGCCTGGAAGTCCCTGCAGACGCGAACCCTGCGAATCGAAGAGTCCTCCCTCAAGACCCAATTTCTCGAAGGCAATCGCTGGAATCGCGAGATTGTGGCGGCGGCGCGGGCCAGGCGTCTGATATGAGCCATCGCGAGCTCGGCGGATGCTGCTACCACGCGGCGCGGGGATTTCTCGACCACCTCCTCGAGGAGCTCCCCGAAAGGGAAAGGCTCGACGGCGAGCTGGTCACGGTCCTCGGCCCGCGAAGGACGAGCTGGTGGGCGAGGAACGTCTGGCTCTCGCCGATCCTCATCGAATTCGCGTCGGTGCGCGAGGCCGCGGACAAGTTGCGCGACATTCAGAGGAATTGGGCCCCCCTCCCCGCCCGCCTCCACAGAAGGACGGCCCTCATCGCGGATAGGCTCCCCCCCCTGCCTCGGAAGCCCCGTCCCTTTCCCTTCGAGGTGCCAAACACGCCGATGGGCGCCTTCACCCTCCTCGACGAGGGCCTCATGCTCGCCTCGCCCGTCTGCACGAGCCCCTTCCCGAACGGCGAATTCGAATTCGAGGAGGACCACGAGGGACCTCCGAGCCGGGCCTATCGCAAGCTCTGGGAAGCCCTCCTCCTGGCGGGAAAGGCTCCGGCTCCGGGGGAGCGTTGCCTCGACGCCGGAGCCGCGCCGGGCGGCTGGACCTGGGCCGTGGCCGGTCTCGGAGCTTCCGTCCTCGCAGTGGACAGGGCGGAGCTCGACCCCAGGATCTCCGCAATGCCCGGCGTCGAAAGCCGGAGGGGCGACGCCTTCGCCCTCGGGCCAAAGGAGGTCGGGCCCGTCGACTGGCTCCTCTCCGACGTAATCTGCTATCCTCCGAGCCTCCTCGCGTGGGTCGAGGATTGGGTGGCCTCGGGCCTCGCGAAAAACATTGTCTGCACTATAAAGATGCAGGGGACGGTCTTCGACAAGGCTACGACCGCGCGCTTTTCGGCCATCCCGGGCGGGCGCGTCGTCCACCTCTGGCACAACAGGCACGAACTTTGCTTCATCAGGGTGCAGGGGGACAGGGGCCTCGGAAGCTGAACCCGGAGCTCGGAGGGGCGTCGCGCGTCGGCTGACTAGCCTCGGGCGCCCCGGTCGGCGAAAATGATGGTCCGGCCCCGAGAAGTTCTCGAGAGCTTCGTCGGGGAGCGCCCACGCGGGCGGAAGGATGGAAATTCTGGAGGATTTGTTCGGCGCACGGCTCGACACGGCCGATTTGCTGTTCGTCGCCCTCGACAGGGAGGGCATCGTCCGCTACATGAACGGGAAAGCCGGGGACATTCTCGGAGTGCCGACCGGGTCAGCGATCGGTCGGGCCTGGTTCGATTTCGTTCCGGAGGGCGACGAGAAGGGCGCCGCGGAGAGGCTGTTCCGCTCCATCGTAGGCGGCGAGACGCCCCTCCCGGCCGAAAACGAGAGTCTCATCCTCGACGCGGGTGGATCGACACGAAGGATAGCCTGGAGCAACGCCTATATTCGCGACGCCTCCGGTTCCCTGACGGCCCTGCTGTGGACGGGCGAGGATATCGAAGCCAAAAGGCGCGCCGCGGAACAAGTCGAACGCTCCACCTCCAGGCTCGAGGAGCTCGTCAGCGAGCGGACCGCGGAACTCCTCCTCTCCCACTCGATCGTCAACGCGCTCTGGGCCGCCCCGAGTTTCGCCGCGGCCTTCAAGGACGCGCTTCGACTCGTCTGCGAGGCGACGGGAAGCGCCTACGGCGAATCCTGGTTCCCCGACGCCGACGGACAGCGCCTCCTCGCCGGCCCTTTCTGGGTAAGCGGCGATCCGAAAGTCGAAAATTTCGCGGCGAGTTCGAAGAATCGTTTCTTCCTCCCGGGCGAAAATCTTCCCGGGAAGGTCTGGCGCGACGGCAAGAGCGAATGGATCGACGATGTCTCCAAAAGCGACAAGAGCCTATTCAAGCGGGTCCCGGAGGCCGTCGAGGCCGGTTTCACCTCGGTGTGCGGCGTGCCGGTCATGGGTGGCGATCGCGTCCTCGCCGTACTCATCTTCGCGTTCACGCGAAGGCCCGACGCCGAAAGTCGGCCCGCGCGCCTCATGGCATCCGTCGCGCGGAGCATGGGCTCGATCGTGCTCAGGAAGCTCTCCGAGGACGAGATCCGCAAGCTCTCACTCGCGGTGAAGCAGAGCCCCGTGAGCGTCGTCATCACGAATCGCCACGGCATCATCGAATTCGTCAATCCTCGCTTCACCGAAGACACGGGCTATTCGATCGAGGAGGTCCTGGGTAAGAATCCTAGGATCCTCAACTCGGGGAAGCAGGACAAAGAATTTTACACGAGGCTCTGGAAGACCATTCTCGACGGGAAAATCTGGAAGGGCGAATTCGTCAATCGGCGCAAGGACGGGAGCGAATACGTCGAACAGGCTTCGATCGCGCCGATCATCGACGAGGGCGGGCGGATCACGCATTTCGTCGCGGTGAAGGAGGACGTGACCGGTCTCATCGAGGCGAAGAAGGCGACGGAGAAGGCTCGCGAGGAGGCCGAGGCCGCGAACCGGGCCAAGAGCGCCTTTCTCGCGACGATGAGCCACGAGATCAGGACGCCGATGAACGCCATCATGGGCATGTGCCATCTCGCCCTTCGCACTGAGCTGAGCCCGCGGCAGAGGGACTACCTCGAAAGGATCGGCGAATCGGCCGACGGACTCCTCGAGATCATCAACGACATCCTCGACTTTTCGAAAATCGAGGCGGGAAGGCTGGATCTCGAGCGCAGCGCCTTCAGCTTGGAAGAGGTCCTTTCGGCCGTATCCCTGGCGATGGCGGAAAAGGCCTCGACCAAGGGCGTGGAACTCGTCTATCGCGAAGACGCCCGACTACCCTACTCGATCGCGGGCGATCCCTTAAGGCTCAGGCAGATACTCGTCAACCTCGTCGGCAATGCCGTCAAATTCACGGACTCCGGATCAGTCGTCGTCCGCATGGAGGGCCGCGGGATTGGGCCCGGAGGGGAGCAGCGCATAGGTTTTTCCGTAACGGACACCGGGATCGGCATGACGGCCGAACAGATCGCCGGGCTCTTTCGCCCCTTCGCCCAGGCGGATTCGTCGACGGCCCGCCGCTACGGAGGCACCGGCCTCGGGCTCGCCATCGCCTCGAGGCTGGTGGAGCTCATGGGCGGGAAGCTCGAGGTCGCGAGCGAATACGGCAAGGGGAGCCGCTTCGAGTTCCAGGCGAACTTCGGAATCGGCGATAGCCGCTCTCCCCGCGACATCGCCGCGGAGCGCGGCCTCGCTGGACTCCGGGCGGTCGTGATCGCTACGCCCTCCCTTCAAAGGGAATCCCTCGTCGAGAACCTCGAGGGTCTCGGACTCCCGACGCGCACGCTGGACGCCGGCGAGAGTTGGTCGGAAGAGGACGAAGGCCCCTGCGACGTGATCTTGACCGAATGCCTCCTGGGGCCGAGGCAGCAGGCGCCGACGGAACCGCGGCCGCCGTCGGGCGGAGAGGGCCCGTCCGTGCTCATACTCGCTCCCTACGGCCACGATCAGGAGGCCCTCGAGCGTTGCGGCAGCGAAGCCGACGGCGTCGTCCCCCTGCCCGTCTGCATCGGCGGGCTGGTCACGTCGCTCCTCGGCGCCCTCACCGAAGACAAGAGCAAGGGCACTGACGCCAACCCCGTGAACATCGGGCGCGAAGGCGAGGGCGTTCGAATCCTCGTCGTCGAGGACAACGACATGAACCGTCGCGTGGCCATGGAGCTGCTCCAGGATCGCGGTTACGAGGTCGAATGCGCCGGAGGCGGCGTCGAGGCTATCCGCCTCGCTCGGAAGTCCCTCGACCAGGGCCGCCCCTTCGGCCTCGTCCTCATGGATCTTCGAATGCCCGACATGGACGGCTTCGAGGCCTCGCTCGCGCTCAAAAGGGTAGCGGGCTTCGCCGATACCCCAATCCTCGCCATGTCGGCCGACATCTCGGCCGACATCGGTAAGCGGGCCTCCGAATCGGGCATCGGCGAATGTCTCGCAAAACCCATCGAACCCGAAATTCTTTTCGACACCGTCGGGCGCTGGGCGCGGGGGTCGAGGCAGACGGAAAGGGGAAGAGAACGGCAGGCAGGCGCCACGACGATGCGGCTCACCGGGAGGGAAGGCCGGAATTCCTTCCTCGAGAGGCTACCCGGCCTCGATCCGGCGGTCGGCCTCCGGAGGGTCGGCGGGAGGCTCGCCTTCTACTGCGAACTCCTCGACCGATTCATCAGGGAGGAATCGGGAATCGTCGAAGACATCACCTCTGCTCTCGCCGAAGGCAAGACCGAACGGGCGTGGAGGGATGCCCATTCGCTCAAGGGCCTCGCCGCGACGCTGGGCGCGGCGGAACTCTCGGCGGCCGCGGCAGAGCTCGAGGCGGGGCTCAAGGAGGATGGAATCGCGAAGCCCGAGGGCGGTCTGGCGCCGAGAATCCGCGGGATAAGCGACGAACTCGCCATCGCCCTCGAATCGATGGCCATGGTGCTCGGCAGACAGGGTAGGTCGCAGCGAACCGCCTCGTCTTCCGATGAGACGAAGGTCGCAGGAGGGGCCGAGTCGCCCGCGCCGGCCGAACTCCTCGGGGCCCTCACCCGGCTGGATGCACTCCTCGCGCGGGACCTGCCCTCGGCCCTCGACCTCCTCGACGGACTGCGCGAAAAGACCAAGGGGACTGAGCTCGGAACGAGGATGGGAAACATCAGGGAGCTCCTCGACGAATTCGAGATCGACAAGGCACGCCTCGCCATCGGCAATCTCATCGGCGGGGAAGGCGGCGGCCTATGAGCGACAGACACCTCGTCCTCATCGTGGACGACACGAACGCCAACATCCAGGTCCTGATGGAAATTCTCAAGGACGACTACGCGGTCATCGTCGCCAAGAGCGGCACGCAAGCCCTGCGTCTCGCGAGGGGGAAGCCGAGTCCGGACATCATCCTCCTCGACGTGATGATGCCGGGCATGGACGGCTACGCGACCATCAGAGAGCTCAAGGCCGACGCTGCGACCTCCGCCATCCCCGTGATCTTCGTCACCTCCCTCTCCGACGACGCTGACGAATCGAAGGGGCTGGCCCTCGGCGCCGTCGATTTCGTCTCCAAGCCCTTCAACCCCGCCATCATAAGGCTCAGGATCGCCAACCATCTCGCCCTCAAGAGGGACCGCGACAAGCTCGAAAACCTCGTGCGGGCGAGGACCATCGAGATCCGGGACACGAGGCTCGAGGTCATCAGGCGCCTCGGCCGGGCGGCGGAATATCGCGACAACGAGACGGGACTGCACATAATACGGATGAGCAAGATCGCCCAACTCGTCAGCAAGGCGGCCGGCCTCGGCGAGGCGGAGGCCGAACTCGTGCTCGACGCTTCGCCGATGCACGACATCGGCAAGATCGGCATCCCCGACCGCGTCCTCCTCAAGCCCGGTCCCCTCGACCCCGACGAGCGCCGGACCATGCAGGAACATTGCACGATCGGCGCGAACATATTGGGAGACCACCCTTCCGCCCTCCTCCGGACCGCCCGGACGGCAGCCCTGACCCATCACGAGCGCTGGGACGGGAAAGGCTATCCCGCGGGGCTCTCGGGGGCGGACATCCCCGTGATCGGGCGGATCGTCGCGATCGCCGACGTCTTCGACGCCCTCACGAGCAAACGGCCCTACAAGGCGGCCTGGCCCGTCGACAGGGCCAGGGACGAGATCGTCGCCGGAGAAGGGCTCCACTTCGACCCCCGCCTCGTCGCCGCCTTCCTCGAAGCCTTCCCCGAGATCCTCGGCGTCCTCCGCGATTATCCGGACTGATCCTCTTTGGGGAACATGCCGGCCATCTTTCCGAAAAAAGCCTCGCCCTGCTCCTCGGTCGTCTCGTTCGACATCTCGCAGGCGAGGAGGAGGTGGGCGGGGATCTCGGCGAGGAAGGGACTCGGCAGGGCCTCCACCGTCTCCTTCAGGCGACGGCGGCGGGTGCAGCTCGTCACGAGTAGGCGCTTGCGAGCCCGGGTCACGGCCACGTAGAAGAGGCGCCGCTCCTCGTCGAGCTGACCGCCCTCCTCGAGACTGCGGGCGTGGGGGATGATGCCGTCCTCGCAGCCGGCTATGAAGACGACCTCGAATTCGAGCCCCTTGGCGGCATGTATCGTCATGAGATTGACCTTGCCGTCGCCCTCGCTCTCATCGTCATCGCGGGTCACGAGCGTTATGCGATTGAGCCAGGCGAAGAGGCCGGGATCGAGGGTGTCGGGGTCCTCCTCCCAGGTCTTTATCATATTTATGAAGGTCTCGACATTGTGGAATTTCCATTTCGCCGCCTTGTCGTTATGGCGGTTCTCCTCGATGAGATAGCCCCAATAGTCGACGGCGTCGACGAGCTTGCGCACGCGCTCCGCGATGCGCTTCTTGCCGAGGAGCTCCTCGCGCCATTCGTCGAGCAGGTCGAGGAAAATGCCGATGTCGGCCACGGCCTTCTCCGAGAGCCCCGCGAAGAAACCCGCTCGGGCCCCATCGGTCGCCTCGCCGAACAGGTCGGTCCCGGCTGTCACCGCGGGCATGGAGGGGGACGAAGCCCCTCCCTCTGCGGCGAGGAATTCGCCCGACCGGGCGAGTTCGAGGGCGGTGCGCATCGAGCAGGACCTGGCCTTGGCGACGGCACCCACCTTTTCGATCGTCGCCTTGCCGATGCCCCGGCGCGGCGTGTTGATGACGCGGAGGAGATTGATGTCGTCGTCGGGGTTCGCGAGGACGCGGAGGTAGGAGATGATGTCCTTGATCTCCTTGCGGCCGAAGAAGGAGGTGCCGCCGGAAATGCGATAGGGCACGTTCGCGGCGAGGAGGGACTCCTCCATCCGGCGGGCGAGATTGTTGGTGCGGATGAGGATGCCGAAGTCCTCCCAGGGCCGATGCTCCTCGAACTTGATCTCCTTGATCGTGCGCGCGATGAAATCAGCTTCCTCGGCCTCGTCGGCCGGGGTGTAGAGTTCGATGGGCCTGCCGCCCGGGCCGTCGGGTGACCAGAGGGCCTTCTCCTTGCGGTTGTCGTTGTTGGCGATGATCGCGTTGGCCGCGTCGAGGATGGTGGAGGTGGAGCGGTAGTTCCGCTCGAGTTTGACTTCCTTGCGCTCCGGGAAATCCTCCTCGAATCGCACGATATTCTCGTAATTTGCGCCGCGCCAGGAATAGATGGACTGATCGTCGTCGCCCACCACGCAGACGTTGCGCGCGGCGATGTGGCGCATCATCTTGTACTGTTGGAGCGAGGTGTCCTGGAATTCGTCGATCATCACGTAGCGGTAGCGCTCTCGCCACTCCGCGGCCACCTCGGGGTGGAGGTCGAAGATGTCGATGGGCAGACCGATGAGATCGTCGAAATCGACGGCGTTGAAGATGCGCAGGGATTTCCGGTAGTCGTCGTAGAGCCCGCGGTAGGAGTCATCTGCCTTGCTCCAATCGCGGATGCCGGTGGAGATCTCGGAGAAGAGGGCCCCGACCTTCCATGCGTCGAAGCTTTCCATGCGGAAGCCGAGGTCGCGGGCGCAATCCTTTATCAATTGGTTGCGATCGGCCTCGTCGTAGATCGAGAAATTGTCGCGGAAGCCGAGGCGGTGGATCTCCTTGCGGAGGATCTGCACGCCGAAGGAATGGAAGGTCGACACGGTCAGGCCCTGGAGCTTCTTGCCGGTGATCGCGCGCACGCGCTCGGCCATCTCGCGGGCCGCCTTGTTGGTGAAGGTGAGGGCCAGGATGGCGTGCTGGGGAATGCCCTCGTCGAGCATGTGGGCGATGCGGTAGGTGATGACGCGGGTCTTGCCCGAGCCCGCCCCGGCGATGATGAGGAGGGGGCCTTCTATCGTCTCGACCGCCTCCAATTGCTCGGGGTTGAGGCCGCGTGCCCACTGGTCACGCATGGGTCGCCCTGATCAAAGCCTCGAGGCGGGCCGCGTCCGCGCCGGCATCCGTCGCGTCCATCGTGGCGACCTCGAAGGTCGGCTCCGAGTCGGGCCTGGCCGCGGAGGGCTCGACGGCGGCTTCACGCTCCCGGAGCGTCTTGATGAGCCCCCGGAAATAGGTTTCCTGGCGTTTGGCGTACTGGACCGTGTCGGTCACGATCCGCTCCCGCGCCGCGTCGAGGAGAGCCCTACCGGAAAGACCCTCGGCCCGAAGCGAGAGGAACTCGGCGTAGCCGATGGCCCTCATGCCGGGAGCCTCCGGGCCGTAGCCCGCGGAGACGAGAGCCGCGACCTCCTCGGCGAGACCGGCCGCCAGCATCGAGTCCACGCGCTCGGCGATGCGCCGGATCAGTTCCTCGCGGGGGCGGCGATAGTGGACGACGAGCCAAGGCCGGGCGACCGGGCTATTCGCGGCCTGGCCTTCCGCAGGCAAGTCGGGCGATGCCGCGCCGGGCGCACCGGCGCCCGGCAGAAAGTCCACCCGTGGACGGCCCGATGCCCGAAGTATTTCCAAGGCCCTCGTCAATCGATAGAGGTCGTTGGGATGGATACGGGCCGCAGAGACGGGATCGCCCGCGGTGAGTTCGGCGCGAAGGGTCGAGGGGCCGAGCCTGGCGAGGTCGGCCGCCACGGCCGCGCGGAGGGCCGGATCGGCGGGAGGGGCCGCAGGCAGGCCGAGGAGAAGATTGCGGATGTAGAAGCCCGTTCCGCCGGCGACGATGGGCAGCCTGCCTCGAGCGAGGATGCCGTCGATCGCCTTGCCGGCGAGTTGGACGAAATCGCCCGCCGAGAAGGGCTCGTCGGGATTCCTGATGTCGAGGAGATGATGGGGAATGCGGCGCAGAAGTTCGGTTCCGGGCTTGGCCGTGCCGATGACCATGCCCCGATAAGATTGCATGCTGTCGGCCGAGACGACTTCGGCCCTTCCTTCGAGGAGACCGCCCGCCCCGAAAAGCGCCTCGAGCATGGCTGTCTTGCCGGAGGCGGTGGCCCCGACGAGAACGAGAATGGATTCGAAAGCCATTGGATTAGGGATGCCTGGGACTGTCCTCGGCTAGTCGAGGAGTCTGTATTCGATCTGCTTGGTGAAAATCTGCCGCGTGGCGAGGGAGACGACCTTGCCGGAGATCTTGTCGACCTCGGGGCCTCTGATGACGGCAAGCTGATAGGCGCGGTGGGTGACGGCGACCGTGAGCTCGTAGGCGTTCTGGTCGTATTCGATGAGCTGCTCGAGGGGCATGATCATGCCGGGTACTCCTGGGCGTCGTGGTGAAGCAACAAGGATAACAGCATCATGCACGGGCTGCAAGTCCTCCGGCGGCCTCGAGCCGGAGGCCCTGGGGTCACCACGAGAACTGCATCAGCTTGCTCGAGTTGTCGTAGGTGCCCGTAATGTTGCTCTTCATCATCGGAATGTCCTTCCAGGCGATATTGAGGGTAAAGCTCGGATTGATGTACCAGTAGGTCGAATCCGAGCTCAGGGTCGGGGTCGCACTCGCGCTCGCGGAGAGGGTCCAGTCGTCGAGATCCTGGCTGAGCTTGAAGGAGAGGCTCTTGAGCTTGAAGTTGGCGTTCTGCAGGGCGGCGGAATTCCAAATGGCCAGGGAATTGCCTATATCGATGATCGGATTGACCATGTAGGAGCTGGCGGAACCGAGGCTTCCGGGAATGGAAAGGAGCTGGGGCCAGTACCTCCACGCGTTGCGGTTTTGCGACTGGCTCGAGAGGTTGAGGGCAAACCCCGCACCGAGCTTGAGGTCGACCGAAAGGCCGAAGGTCATCACCGAATCGGAAAAACGGAGAAGGCTCTGGGTATAGCTCAGAGAAGAACTCAAGGTCGGTTGAAAGTCGGCGTCCTTCGGCGGATCCAGTCGCGGCGCGAAGCTCGCGGAAAAGGAGGTAGGGATGAAGGAGGGGCTTCCCGTCAAACTCCAGGCGTTGCTCAGGATCGTGTATCGCTGGGCGTACTGGGACTGAAGGGTCGCCGTGACCCAGCCCCAGGTGGCCGAGGCCGAATTCGAGCTGAAATTCATGAGGTCGAAGTCCCAGATCAGGCTGTCCGAAATCGAGAGGCCGAAGGGAGCCGCGACCTTGGCGCTGGCCGTCAGCGGGCTCGCCTTCAGATTCCCCGAAGTTTGGCGGACGAAGCGCTCCTGCCCTCCGAGGGTGAGGGACCAGCCGACGGAGTTCGCGGCCAATCCGAGGGTCGCCGCATAGGACTCGGTGAGGGGGGGAAGGCTGGCGCTAAAGGCCAGGCTCTGCTGAGTCGAGCCCGTCTTCATCGCGAGGGTCAAGCCGAGATTGTTGGCCGAGATCGCGCTGTTCGTCCATTCGGGAAAATGAGTGACGTATGTCGCCGAGCTCGGCAGGTATTGCCCAGTATTCGGGTCAGTTGCCGTAAATTTGTCGAAGGCCCAGGAAAAGAGGGTCGAGTTGAAGGTCCAGGATACGCTCGAAGGCGAGAAGATGCTCGAGGCCGGCAGGGGCTGGGAGGCGAGAGAAAGGCTGCCGTTCAGCTTTCGGCTCGCGTACTGGGCGTCGGACAGACGGACTGCATTAATGGTGCCAGACGCCGAACTTCCCGCGGAAAAGCTAGCGGGGTCCGGCGTGTTCCGGGCCTGTTCCTGCTCCGACCAGGCGAGATTGTAGCTGCCGGTCAGGGCAGTGCCGTACAGGGCCACCGAGGAGCCGATAGTCGCCCCCAGCCTCACCGAGGCCAGGTCCCAGAGGGGCGTGTAATCCACGGAGGAGGCGCCGTTCCAGCCATCCGAGAGAAAGCGCCTTTCGAGGACGAGGCCGGGCTGGAAGCTCCAGCTTACCTTCGATGACAAAGGTGTCGGAGGAGCGGCAAGCGTCGGATCGGGAGCGGCCGCCGGTTCGGGGAAGTCCGGGTCGGCCAGGGGGGGCGTCTTCGCCGCGGCCCCGGTGTTTCCGGCGGAATCCGCGGCAGTCTTCGCTGCCGAATCGCCCTTGTCCCAGGGTGAGCGCAGGTCGGGGATCGGCGCGGACGAGGCGGGGCCCGACGCAGGGCTCGCCGCGACCTTCGCCGCCGAGGCGGCGGCCGATCCAGGGAAATCGAGGAGGGTCCCTCCGAGGCTCAGACTCATGTCGACAGGCCGGATACTGTCGGGATAGAAGAACTGGCGGGCGGGGTCCGCGCTCCAAAGGGTCGAGTTAAGAGCCTCATTGGGAATTGTGCTATCCTGTTTCGACAGCCAATTGAAGCTCGAGTTGAGGGTCAGTCCGGCATTCTGGAGCCAGGGCGAAAGGACGGCGACAGGAAGATTGCCCGTCAGGCTGAGCTTCTGCGAAAGGCTCGAGCGGACGGATATGGTCGAGGTCGTGAGGGCGTTCGTCGCGTTAGACATGCCAAGCCAGTCCATGTCGTAACTGCGGTTGCGGAAGTCCTGTTCGAAAAAGGAATCCGAGTAAACCGGCAGGTCGAGGGTTGCCCGTACGGGGCCCAGGCTGAGGCCGAGGGACAACTGACCGCCGAAGCGGAAGGGAAGCACGAGGCCGAAAACATCGGAATTGTTCCATATCGATTGCCAAGCGCCCGCGGAACTGAAGGGCGAAGAGAGACCGGCTATGCCGGGGAAGAGGCTACGCGAGAATCCGACGCCAGAGGTCAAATCGAAGCGGGTGACGAGTCCGCTCGGCTTGAGCGAGGCGTCCAGACCGACGAAGGCCCCGAGGCCCGTGTACCAATCGCCGAGGAGCTTGACGCTGTCCGAGGACACCGGAGCGGCGGCTGTCCCCTGACCCGGGGTCGCGGCTGTACCGGCGGCCGCCGCGCTCGATGCCGCCGGGGAGGGCGTCGGCGCGCCCTGGCCTGAGGCAATTCCTCCAGGGATATGCTTGAGAAAGATGCCCCGAACCTCGGTGGGTCCGCTCGTCTGCGAAAACTGGATGATGGCGCTGTTATTGGCGGCCGCAGGCTTCTGACCGAGAAGCCAGGTCGTCGTCTGGAGAAAGCTACCCTCCCGCGATCTAAAGCCGAAAACAGGATGAAAGAGAATTTCCTCCGAGGGGTAGTAGAAAAAAGGCAGCCAGAGAACGGGCACCTCGCCGACATACACGAGGGCCGAAAGGGCCGCCCAGTCGCTCTCGCCGACGAACCAGAGCCTTTTGGCGCGGATGGAGAAATTCGGCGTATCTCCCGTTCCCGGAGATACCGTCGCGTCCCCCAAGGTGATGTAATCTCCCGAAATGCGCTCGAGGCTCGATGAGGAAAAGGTGAGGCCGCGGTCGCTCGAACCGAGGCTGGCTCCCTGCTGTCTCCAGACACCGTCGAGAAAAAGGCCCGACCAGTCGTCGAGATCGGCCGCGAGGGTGGAGCCCCGGAATTCTTCGGTGCGCCCCTGGGTAGTTCTGGTGTACACGACCGTGCCCGCCGCGTAGACGGAATTCCTGCCGCGATCATAGATGACGGTCCGCGCCGAAATCGTGTAGTTGCTGCCGCCATCCTCCGCGATGGTGAGGACAACGCCTCCCGAAAGACTGACCACGCCCTTGTCGCCCGCCCCTCCGGCATAGCTGGCTTGATTCGCCGCCTTGATGACGACGGTCTTGCCGCCCCCCGTCACGGCGGTGGCTGGCTTTACCGCGTAATGATCGTAGAGCCTTGCCCGAAGATCGTCCGAGCTCCCCGAATCCGAAAGGCCGAGGGAGCGCGCCCAGTCGACGAGTTCGTAATATGACGAAGTGGCGATATCGAGGGGGAGGGTCGAGGTGAGGAGATCCGGAGCCTCGACCGCCGGGCCCTTGACGGCGGCCGCAGTCCCGTCGGCCGAGGTTCCTGAATCGGTCGCCCCCGCCGGCTGATCCTGCGCGGTAGCTCCCGAGCCAACCGCATTCAGCGAGCGCGGCTCGTCCGAAGGAAGGGGCCGCGAAAAACCCGCATGGGCCGTGAGGACGGCGAGGGCGAGGCATTGGAAGATGACCCTCGTCGGCGGACGCGGCATGGTCCGGGCATACTATCCGGCCCCTCGCCGTCTAGTAAAGGCTCCGAACTACTTCGATGCGAGGGAGGGCTTGAGGTAGCGGCCCGTATGCGAGGCCTTGACCTTCACGATGTCCTCGGGGCGCCCCTGGGCGATGATCTCCCCTCCCCTCGTGCCGCCTTCGGGGCCGAGGTCGATGATCCAATCCGCCTGCTTGATGACGTCGAGGTTGTGCTCGATCATCACCACGGAATTGCCGGTGTCGACGAGGCGCTGGATCACTTCCATGAGCTGCTTGACGTCGGCGAAGTGGAGCCCCGTCGTCGGCTCGTCCATGAAGTAGAGGGTCCGACCCGTGCTGCGCTTGGCGAGCTCGAAGGCGAGCTTGACGCGCTGGGCCTCGCCGCCCGACAGGGTGAGGGCCGACTGGCCCACGCGGATGTAGCCGAGGCCGACGGAAAGCAGGGTTCGCATGCGATGGGCGATCTGGGGTATGTGCTCGAAGAAGGTCGCCGCCTCCTCGATGGTCATGTCGAGGACCTCGGCGATGTTCTTGCCCTTGTAGCGCACGTCGAGGGTGTCGGCGTTGAATCGCTTGCCGTGGCAGACGTCGCAGGTGATGTAGACGTCGGGCAAAAAATTCATCTCGATCTTGATGGTCCCGTCGCCCTGGCAGTTCTCGCAGCGACCGCCCTTCACGTTGAAGGAAAAGCGCCCCGGCTTGTAGCCCCTGGCCTTTGCCTCTGGAATCGAAGCGAAGAGGTCGCGGATGTGGGTGAAGACCCCGACGTAGGTCGCGGGGTTCGAGCGTGGCGTGCGGCCGATGGGGCTCTGGTCGATGTTGATGATCTTGTCGATGGCCTCGAGCCCGGCGATCGAGCCGTAGTCCCCCTCCTGCAAGGAGCTGCCCATCACGCGGTTCGAGATCACCGGATAGAGGAGGTCGGTGAGGAGGGTGCTCTTGCCCGAACCCGAGACCCCCGTGATGCAGGTGAAGCCGCCGAGGGGGATGGACACGTCGATGCCCTTGAGGTTGTGCTCCCGGCATTTCTTTATAGTTATGAACGATCCGTTGCCCTCGCGGCGCATCGCGGGGACCTCGATCGTGAGGCTCCCCGCGAGATACTGGCCCGTCAGGCTCTTCTTCGACTTCATCACCTGCTCCGGCGTTCCCTGGGCGACGACATGACCGCCATGGACGCCGGCCCCCGGCCCCAGATCCACGATCCAATCGGCGGTGCGGAGGGTCTGCTCGTCGTGCTCGACGACGATGAGGGTGTTGCCGATGTCGCGGAGGTAGACGAGGGTGTCGATGAGGCGCTGATTGTCGCGCTGGTGGAGACCGATCGAGGGCTCGTCGAGGATGTAGAGGACGCCGACGAGGGAGGAGCCGATCTGGGTCGCGAGCCTGATTCGCTGGGCCTCGCCTCCGGAAAGCGTCGAGGCCTTGCGCTCCAGCGTGAGGTAGTCGAGGCCGACGTTCTTCATGAAGCTGAGCCTGGCGACGATCTCCTTGAAGATCTGCTTGGCGATCTGGCGCTCGGTCGAGGAAAGCTCCACCGCGTCGAAGAAGGACAGCGAGTCCTCGACCGAAAGCTCCGAGACCTCGAGGATGCTTTTGGCCCCGACGGTGACGGCGAGGGCCTCGGGCCTGAGCCGCTTGCCGCCGCAGTCGGGGCAGGGCCTCTCGATCATGAAGCGCTCAAGCCAGCTCTTGACCCCGTCGCTCATCGTCTCGAGATAGCGGCGGCGAAGGTCGGCGAGGATGCCGATCCAGCGCGATTCGTACTCGAATTTGCCCGTGCCCTCGCGGTTCTCGTACTTGATGCGCACGGCCTCGTCGCTTCCATAGAAGATGGCGTCCATGACCTTCTTCGGCAGCTTTTCGAAGGGCGTGTCGAGGCTGAACTTGAAGTGCTTCGCTAGGGCCTCGAACTTGGAGCGGTTCCACGCCGCATCGGGATTGTAGGGCACGCAGCCGCCCTCGTTATACGAAAGCGCCTTGTCCGGGATGAGGAGGTCGGGGTCGAACTCGAGATTCTGGCCGAGGCCCGTGCAGGTCGGGCAAGCGCCCTGCGGCGCGTTGAATGAAAAGAGCCGCGGCTCGAGCTCGGGCAGGGAGATCTGGCACTCGGGACAGGCTCCCTTCTGGCTGAAAAACTCCTCGACCTGGCCATCGCCGACGCGTGCGTCGGCGGCGACAAAGTCCGCGGAGCGGACTTTGTCGGGCCCTTCCCGAGCGACGATGACCGTCCCGTCGGCTATCTGGAGGGCCGTCTCGACAGCCTCGGCGAGGCGGCGCCGCGAGTCGTCGGCGAGCTTGAGCCTGTCGACGATAATTTCAATTGTGTGTTTTTTCTGCTTCTCGAGCTTGATCTCGTCCTCGAGCGAAATCTGTTCGCCGTCGATGCGCGCCCGGACGAAGCCCTGCTTGGCCGCGTCCTCGAGGATCTTCCGATGCTCACCCTTCATCGCGCGAACCACGGGGGCGAGGATCTGCAGCCTCGATCCTGCGGGCCAGGATTGGATCGCGGAGAGGATCTGGTCGACGCTCTGCTCCTTGATGACGCGGCCGCATTTGGGGCAGTGCGGCACGCCGATGCGAGCCCAGAGGAGGCGGAAATAGTCGTAGATCTCGGTGACCGTCCCCACGGTGGAGCGGGGATTTCGGTGCGTCGTCTTTTGCTCGATCGAGATCGCCGGCGAGAGACCTTCGATGTAGTCGACGTCGGGCTTGTCCATCCGACCGAGAAATTGCCTAGCGTAGGCCGACAGCGACTCGACGTAACGCCGCTGGCCCTCCGCGAAGATGGTGTCGAAGGCCAGGGAACTCTTGCCCGAGCCGGAGAGGCCCGAGATGACGATGAGCTTGTCGCGGGGCAGCTCGAGGTCGATGTTCTTGAGGTTGTGCTCCCGCGCACCCTTGATGATCAGCTTATCCACGGTGCCGTCGAAGATACAGCCGGCAAACGGGACAGAACAAGGGGATGGAGGCTAACCGCCTCCGCGATTCGACCCTGGGCTTCAGTTCTGCGGAGCCAGCGATCCGAAAAGATGCTCGAAGACGGCTACGGTGAGGGGCTTGGCAAGGAAGGCCACGGGCTTCGTCGCTTCGGCGCGGCGGCGCGTGTCGGGGTCGGTGTAGGCCGTCGTGTAGGCCACGGGGATGTTCCAGCGCTCCCTGATGATATCCCCCGCGGCGATCCCGTCCATCGGGCCCTCGAGATGGATGTCCATGAGGACGAAATCGGGCTTCAAGGTCTCGAGCCTGGATAGAGCCTCCTCGGCGCTCGGTACGCGGGCGAGAACCCTGTGGCCGAGGTGTTCGAGCATCTTCGAGGTGGCAAGGGAAATAATCCGCTCGTCTTCAACGATGAGGACATCCATCGCTTCACAGTAACACATGGGGGAAGGCAGACGCAAGTTAGCCGCTTGTTCCCCCGTTTCAGGGTATCGATGGCCTTCGAGCGGTTACTTCAAATCGCGTTATGTCAATAAGCCCTCCCTCCAAAGCGGCAGTTTATCGGATGCCTTCCTGAAGCGAGCGGTCGGCACGGGGCTCGTCGAAGGAAGACGGCGGGCGAACAGTTCCCTTCCGCCCAAAATGACCGGCCGCGGCTCTCCAACGCCCGCCGAGCCCAATCCGCCGCTTTTGAGGCAAAGCCGCTCGAAAAACATCGCGGCGGCTGCCCCGTTCAGGAGAATGCTATCAATCGTCGGCCGCGAAGCCACGAAACCATTGATGTCGTTGAGGATCGGATTCTTTATGGCCGCGTCGAGGCTGCCCTTACGCTGGCAGGAGGCGACGAGATCCCATATTGCAAGCCGGAGTCGGGCAGCGAGGGCCATCCGCGAGGGCCAGTCCGGGGGCGGCTCTTCGATGACGGCGTATTCAGCCTCGCCCTCGACCGACATTTCCCGTGAGGCAATCGTCGCGATGATGGGCCAGAACTGGTTCCGTGGGTGGCCGTAATACTCGGACCTTTCCAGCGAAAGAGCCGAAGGGAAGGACCCGAGGATGAGGACTCGCGCCCCCTTCGGATCGAGGGGCGGCAAACCTAGAAGCAAGGTCCTCTCATCTTCGCGCGATTTTTGCTTCATTCGCTCTTCGCTCCCCTCTTTCCTGTTGCTCGCCCTTGCCCCGCGGAAAATCCGGATTATGATTTATCGATACGACACTTCAATCAGAGGCAAGACGGTAATGCGTTCAATCCCTAGGCTCCGGCTCGGCGTCTTGTTGATGAGCATCATAGTCATCCACCCCCTCTTGGCCGACGATTACCGCGTCGGCGTGCTGTACTGGTCGATGAATATACCAGGGCAGGTAGCCATGCGCGCGGGCCTCGAGGCGGAAGCCGATGCCGTGAATCGCGAGTCCGTCGAAAAGGGGCTTCCCGGCGTCAAGCTCATCGCGAGGGTCGCGGGCGATAGCGAGGCGGGAATAGAGCGACAGATCCTGCAGATGCGCGAGCTCGTCGCCGAAAAGGTCGATCTCATCATAGTGCAACCGACGGACAATGCCGCCCTCTCCGCTCCCCTGCGGGAGGCCAACGCGGAGGGCATCCCGGTAGTCGCCTATGATCAATACATTTCCGGCGGCGATTTGGCGGCCTACCGAAGCTCCGACAACTATCAGGCCGGGCAGCTCGATGGAGAATACCTTTCTTCCCTCTTCCCGCCGTCAAAGGAGCTCAAGCTCGTCATTGTCGATTATCCCCATGTCTCCTCGACCGTTGAGAGGGTCGACGGATTCCTCGACGCCCTGGCTGGATTGCATCGGCGCTATCGCGTCCTGAAAAAATACGAAGCGGTCGAACCGATTTCCGGCGCCGAAGCAGCGCGAGCCATGCTCCGGGACTTTCCGAACAAGGGCGACATCGACGCGGTATTTACGGTCAACGACGGCGGAGGACTCGCCGTTGTCGACGGCCTCGCCAAGGCAGGACGCAGCGACATAGTCGTCGCCACCGTCGACGGCGATCCGTCTTCGGTGGCGAATATTAGGGCGGGAAGGCTCACCGTAATCGATTCCGCCCAATTCTGCGGCCCCCTCGGCGCCGAGGCCATGCGCGCGGCCTACCGAATTCTGCGCGGGGAAAAGGTGCCGCTCTACGCCCTCGTTCCCGTCTTTCCGATAACCCGCGAGACGCTTCCGGATTATCCGGGTTGGTCCGGCCCCATCCCCCTGCCATTCACGAAGCCATGGCCCAGCCTCGAACCCCGATGGGCGGGCGCGCTCCGGATTGTCAAGCAATGACGGTGAAACGCGGCGATACGCGGGATGAGTCTGGGGAACACGCGCCGTTCAAGGGAGAGAACCGCCGAATCGTGGCTAACTTCGGCATCCTCGCCCTCGTCCTCATGCTGACCGTCGCAGCGGTGGCCTCCCTGGCCTACCTTCGGCTGCAACGCGAAGAAGAGAACAAGCTCTCCGCGACCATAACATCCATCCTCAGCGATGCCATAAGCCGCGTGAGTTTCTCGGGCAAGTACGAGACTCGACTTCTCGTGGAAGAGATGAAATCCCACGTGCCTGAACTCGCGTACATCTCCGTGGAAGACCTCGCGGGCCGGATCGTCGCGAACAGCGATCCCTCGCTCGACGACAGCCCCGTGCCGGAGGAAGGTCGAGCCTTGAGCCGCTCGAGTCTCGAATTCGGCGGTCCCTCCCTCGCGGAGAGGAGAATCGGCGACAACGTGATCAAGGAAATCGTCGTGCCCTACCGCGGCGGTTTCGACAACGAGATCATCGGCGTCGTTCGAGTCGGCATCGAGGTCTCCGCCGCGAGGCGCAACCAGCTCATCAACCTTTTCGGACTCCTCTTCCTCGTCGTCATCCTCGCCGTCCTCTCGACCTGGGTGGTCTTTCACTTGAGCCGCCGCTTCGGCGACCTCAGCCACAGCAACGACAGGCTATCCAACGCCCTCTCCGAGCTCAAGGCTACGCAGGCGAGGCTCATCCAGTCCGAGAAGCTCGCGGCCCTCGGCCAGCTCGTCGCGAGCCTGGCACACGAGATCAATACACCTCTCGGCGCCATCTCGTCTTCGAACGGAAATATCCTCTCCACCCTCCGATACGATGTAGCCAACCTCGTGCGCCTCGTCCGCAAAATGGATGAAGCGGAAGCGGGTTTGGCCCTCGAGCTCCTCGAGCGCACGGGCGATCGCATGTCCGACCTCCGCCCATCATCCAATTATAAGGAAAGGCGCGAACTCGTCGAGGCTTTCCTGGAACGAGGCGAGCGGATCGATGCGCATACGGCCGAGATGCTTCTCGACCTCGGCCTCGAGATCTCCGACGGCAAGGTGCCTTCCCTCGCCCCCTTCAGGGACCGCGAGGCCGTCCTCGAGTCTCTCCATGCCATGGCGATGCTCAGACAAAGCGCGGAAATCATAAAGGACGCCTGCGACAAGGCGAGCGGAGTCGTGCGGACGCTGAGGTATTATTCGCATCCCGACGAAAAAGACGAGGCCGTCGTCCTGAGCGTGCGCAAGGAACTGGAGAACCTGATGGCCCTCTATCGCGACAAGATCAGACACGGCATCGAGCTCCACACCGACTTCCCCGACGAGGGCCTCGTCCTCGGCCAGCGCAACAGACTCAATCAGGTCTGGATAAATCTGATCAACAACGCCCTCCAGGCGATGAAGGACAGGGGCAGGCTCTGGCTCGCGACTCGGCGCGCCTCCGACCGCGTGGTCGTCACCGTGCGGGACGAGGGTCCGGGGATGGCGCCGGAAATCCGAGAAAGGATTTTCGAGCCTTTCTTCACGACGAAGACCGACGGGGAGGGGACGGGACTCGGCCTCGCCATCTGTCGCAAGATCGTCGAGGGCCATGGCGGACGCATCGCTTTCGAAACGGGACCGGAAGGCACATGCTTCACAGTATCCCTTCCCGCCGCGGATGCCGAGCCGAGTGGAGGAGGCGACCCGTGAACACCCTCGCGATACTCTGCGTCGACGACGAGGCGATCCAGCTTCTCGCCCTCAAGCGCGAACTCGTCAGGGCCTTCGCCAGGCGCTTCGTGGTGGAGACGGCCTCCGACGCGGAGAGAGCCCTACGCCTCTTGGCCAGCCTCGAAGCCGAAGGCGCCAGCACCTTCCTCCTCATCACCGACTGGCTCATGCCGGGCATGAAGGGCGACGAGCTGATCCGACAGGCGCGATCGCGCTATCCCGGCCTCCGCGCCATCATGATCACCGGCCAGGCCGACGAAGAGGCGAAGCGTCGTTGCCTCGAGACCGAAGGTGTCCTCGGAATCTTCGACAAGCCCTGGGACAGGGCCGCCCTCCTCGCGATGGTCGAAAGCAGCGCCGATCCCTAGGGCGAGGCCATCCGCGTGCAAGACGGCGATGTCCTAGACGTTAAATTTAAAAAATACCACATCGCCGTCTTGCACGACGTATTCCTTGCCTTCCTGGCGGAGCTTGCCGGCTTCGCGGACGGCCTTTTCGGTGCCGAGCTGGACGATATCGTCGTAACTATACACTTCTGCCTTGATGAAGCCTTTTTCGAAGTCGGTGTGGATGACGCCGGCGGCCTGGGGGGCCTTGTCTCCCGAGCGGATGGTCCAGGCCCGGCACTCGTCCTCGCCGGCGGTGAAGAAGGTGCGGAGGCCGAGGAGACGATAGGCGGCGTGGATGAGCGACGAGAGCCCCGACTCCGCGAGACCGAGCTCCGCGAGGAACTCGCGCTTTTCCTCCTCGCTGCCGAGGTCGCCGAGTTCGGCCTCGAACTTGCCGCAGATGACGACGGCCTCCGAGCCCTCGCGCTCCGCGAAGGCCCTCACCGCGTCGATATGCGCGTTGCCCGATCTCACGCCGGCCTCGTCGGTGTTGCAGACGTAGATCTCCTTCTTCATAGTAATGAGGAAGGATTTGCGCACGGCCTCGGCCTCTTCAGCCTCGAGCTCGACGCCTCTTGCGGCCTTACCCTCCTGCAGGGCGGGCCTGATTTTCGCGAGGGCCGACAGCTCCCGCTCGGTTTCCTTCTTGACCTGAGGGTCCTGGACCTTGAGCTGCTTCTGGAGCTTCTCGACGCGCTTGTCGACGGTGTCGAGGTCGGCGAGGGCGAGTTCGGTGTGGATGACCTCGATGTCGTCCGCCGGATCGACGCGATTGGCGACGTGGACGATGTCGGGATCGTCGAAGCAACGGACCACGTGGGCGATCATGCCGACTTCGCGGATGTGCGAGAGGAATTGGTTGCCGAGTCCCTCGCCCTTGGAGGCGCCGCGAACGAGGCCGGCAATGTCCACGAATTCGACGATTGCGGGGACGGTCTTCTTCGGCTTGAACATCGAGGAGAGCTTCATGAGCCGGGGATCGGGCACGGCCACGATGCCGACATTGGGATCGATGGTGCAAAAGGGATAGTTGGCTGCCTCGGCCTTGGCGCTCGTGAGGGCCGAGAAGATGGTGGACTTGCCCACGTTGGGCAGGCCGACGATTCCGCAGTTGAGGGCCATGGCTTCCTCGCTCGTTCGGTGATCTTCTTCGCGACTCTATAGAAAACAGGCGAGGCTGAACAGACCTTCAAAATTGCCATGTATGCGGCTCATGTTTCATTTTGCGAAACGATAGGTTCAATTTCCAAGTCTAATGCCTTTACCGATAGCCTAGCTGGGTGTATGCTGCGGCCGTCAGATTCAGCACCTGCCGTCTTTCGCGCTTTTTCGCGGCAGCCCAGGAGACAGCCATGACCGATTTCAGTTCCCTCTATTCGCAGAACGCCCTCAACATGAAAAAGTCGATTATCCGCGAACTCCTCAAGCTCACGAACAAGCCCGGACTCATCTCCTTTGCCGGCGGCCTCCCCGCCCCCGAAACCTTTCCTGTCGCCGATCTGCGCGTGGCAGCCGACGCCGTGTTCACCAAAAACCCCGAAGTTGGCCTGCAATATGGCACGACAGAGGGGGACGCTGGACTCAAGGCCGAGCTCGTCAAGATCGAAGCCGAGGACGGAGTCGTGGTCGGTCTCGACAACATACTCGTCACCTCGGCGAGCCAGCAGGCCCTCGACATCCTGCCCAAGGTCTTCGTCGATCCCGGCGATTGGATCATCGCGGGCCATCCCACCTACCTCGGCACCATCCAGGCCATCCAGTCCTACAGGGGCAACATCCTCGGCATTCCCTTCGCCGCCGAGGAGGACGGCTTCGATCTCGGGGAGATGGAGCGCCGCTATGCCGCCCACCGCGCCTCCGGCAAGTCGATAAAGTACATTTACGTCATTCCCGACTTCCAGAATCCCACCGGAATCTGCTGGAGCCTCGAAAAGCGGAAGGCCCTTCTCCGTTTCGCCTATCGCGAAAGCCTCCTCGTGGTCGAGGACTCGCCCTATCGCGAAATCCGCTTTGTCGGCGAGCACATCCCCTCCCTCTACCAGCTTGACCAGCAAATGGAAAACCGCGGCATCGTCATAGGACTCAAGACCTTCTCGAAGATCCTCATCCCCGGGGCGCGGATGGGCTGGATCATCGCCCATCCCGAGCTCATCGCGAAATTCGTCGTCGCAAAACAGGCGATGGACCTCTGCACCAACGTCTTCACGCAGCGTTGGATCGCGGAATTCCTCGCGACGGGAAAGCTCCGCTCCGTCATCGAGAACACGAGGAAAAACTATCGGGCCAAGCGCATGTTCATGCTCGAGCAGCTCGAGAAGCACATGCCGAAACACCCAGGCATCCATTGGACGAAGCCGGAGGGCGGTCTCTTCCTCTGGCTCAGCCTGCCCGCAGCGGTCGATACCGACGCGATGTTCACCAAGGCCATCGCGAAGAACGTCGCCTACGTGGTCGGTTCGGCCTTCTATTTCGACGAGGTCGAGCACAATTCCATGCGGCTCAATTTCTCCTTCTCTTCAATTGAAGAGATCGAGGAAGGCATCAAGCGTCTCGCCGAGGTGGTACGCGAGGAAATCGGCGCGAAGTGAAGTCCGGACCCGACGCAGGGCAAAACGCCATCCGGGCCGCTTGCGTGCGGAAGCCAGCATTGACAGGGCCGGAACCGCGACTAGACTTTCAGCGATGAGCATCGAGAGTAAGGCCTCGGGAAGGTCGCCATTTATCGGCGTCGCGATCGCGGCCTTGGGTTATTTCCTCACGCAGATGCTCAGCTTCTACTTTCCCGATGCGGACAAGGTGGTGATGGTCATTTGGCCGGCGGCCGGCGTCGGCCTCGCGGCCTTTCTCCTCCTTCCTCGCCACCAATGGCCACTTCTCGCCATGGCCATCTTCGCCGCCGGAAACCTCGCCAATCTGATCGAAGGAAGGGAACTCCTCCTCAGCCTCGGCTTCATGGGCGTCAACATTCTCGAATCCTGGCTCTGCGCCCTCGTCATCCTCAAAATGAGCGGCGCGACGCCTCGCCTCGATCGCCTCGTCGAAGTAGCCGCCCTCGCCGTGGCCGCAGGCATCGTCAACGCCCTCACCTCGCTGCCGGCGGTCGCCATCGCCGTGCTGGTATCGGGCACCGACCCGGCGGCCTCCTGGCAGTCCTGGTGGATCGGCGACGGGCTCGGCATCCTCATAGTTGCGCCCTTCGTTTTATCCTGGGCGAGGCTGGATGGCATCGGCCGATGGCTGCGTATCCCTTCGATCATCGAAGGCTCGCTTTTTTCCGTCTTGTGGGTCGGCCTGTCGTTGGCGACCTTCGATCCCATCGGCCACCACCCCTTCGCGCATGCCCACCCCTATCTGCTCATTCTCCTTATTTTATGGCCGGCCTATCGCTTCTCCTCGCGCATGATCGGCTTATCAACCCTCGTCCTCGCCTTCATCGCCGTGACCAGCGAAACGGTCGCCTTGGGCCCCTCGCCCTTCGGGGGACTCACCGCGGTCGAGAGACTCCAGAATATCGAGCTCTTCCTGGCAATCCTCACCTTTGCCGCCTATGCCTTCTCCGCCGCCTTCGCCGAGCTTCGCGCGGCAAGGGAAATCGCGGAGAAGAGATTCGACGAGCAAAAAATCGTCGAGAAGGGGCTCAAGGAGAGCGAGGAAAGACTTCGCGCAGTTTTCGCCGGCGCGGCCGACGGCATCATCGTCGCCGACAGCCAAGAATCCTTCGTCGAGCTCAACGAGGCGGCCCGTCGGATACTCGGACTGGGCGACGACGAACCTCGATCGATGGGGCTCGCAGATTTGCTGAACACGGAAGAACTCCATCAACTCCGGACCATTCCAGCCTCGGGAAACGGCGGGATCGCCCTATCCTACAGCAGAACGCTTCAACGCCGAGACGGGGCGCGGATCGAACTCGAATCGAGATCGCGTCGCCTCCCTTCGGGCGAAACCATCTGTGTTGTGAACGATGTCACCGAGAGGCGTTTCGAGAAACGGCTCACCGAGCTCCGGATCAGGCTCCTCGTCACGGACACCGAGGTGGGCTTCGCGGAGCTCCTCGGGGCTGCCCTCGACGAGGCCGAGGCCGTGACGGGATCGACGATAGGCTTTTTCCACCTCGTAGGCGAAGACCACGAGCAGCTCGCCCTAACGGCCTGGTCGAAAAATACCCTCGCCACGATGTGCACCACCGACGCGGCGAAGGCGCATTACCCCATCACCGAGGCGGGCATCTGGGCCGACGCCGCGAGGCTGGGCCGTCCGGTCATCCATAACGACTACCCCGCCGAACCCGGCCGGAAGGGCCTTCCCGAGGGACACGCGGAACTAAAACGCGAGCTCGTCGTCCCCATCCGCCGCGAGGGGTCTGTGGTCGCTATCATGGGCGTCGGCAACAAAGAAGGCGATTACGACGAGGAAGACATCCGCCGTGTCCTCGCCTTCGGCGATATCGCATGGGACATCGCGGACCAGAAATTCACCAAGAATCTTCTTAAGGAGACCGAGGAGCGATTCGCCCTCGTCTTCCGTCATAGCCCGATGCCAGCGGCCATCACCAACGCCGGCACGGGGGCCTTCGTCGACGTGAACGACGCCTACACGGGGCTCTTCGGCTATTCCAAAGATGAGATCATCGGGAGGACCGTCTTCGATCTGGGCATTTACGTCAGTCCCGGGGACCGAAACGGCTTCAATTCCATCATCGAGGGGCGCTCGCGGATCGCCAGTTTCGAATCGCGATTCCGGAAGAAGGACGGGACGATCGTCGATGCCATCGTGACGGCGGAATCCATCTATATCGACGGAGAGCCCTATCTCGTCTCGCAGACGGAGGACATCACCGAACGCAAGCTCGCCGCCCAAAAGATCCAGAAGGCCCTAGCGGAAAAGGAGATACTCCTCCGCGAACTCTATCACCGCGCCAACAACAACATGCAGGTGATCTCAGCCCTCCTCGACTTCCAGTCAATTTCCCTCGACGACCCGCGCCTCTCGCGCGCCATAGAGGACACGCAGAACAGGATAGGCGCCCTGGCCCTTGTCAATCGAAAACTCTTCGAGGCCCAGGATCTCTCCTATGTCAACCTTCGCGACTACGTCGAGGACCTTCTCGGTGCGCTCGCCCAGACCCATTCGTCGCGCGAAAGGAGGCTCGAGGTGATAAAGGATCTCGAGGACATCAGCGTCATCGTCGATACCGCCATTCCCTGCGGCCTCATCCTCAACGAGCTCATCTCGAACGTATACCGCCACGCCTATCCCGGTACCGAGACGGGGATGATAGAAATCGGGCTCAAGAGGAGTCCCGACGGTCGGATCGCCATGCGGGTCGCCGATCATGGCGTGGGCCTGCCGGCCGACTTCAACATCGAACGCGACGGCAAGATCGGCCTCCAGAACATCGTCGGGCTCTGCTCGAGCCAGCTTAAAGGAAGCGTGGAATTCGATCGGACGGGGGGTCTCGCCTGCGAGATCGTCTTCTCCGACAATCTCTACAAAGCGCGGGTGTGACCATGAAACGCAAAATACTTATCGCAGAGGATGAATTCCTTCCCGCCGCACATCTTCGGGCGGTGCTGTCGCGCGCAGGCCACGAGATCGTGGGAACCGTAGCGACTGCGCGCGATTGCATCAACCTCGCGAGAGAAAAAAATCCGGACACCATACTCCTCGACATTCGTCTCGCCGGAGACCTGGACGGCATCGAGGCCGCGCGACAGATACGCGAATTCTCGAAGGCGGACATAGTATTCATGAGCGGCTACCAGGAGCTGAGCTTTCGCGAAAGGGCCATGGAGACGGGCCCCCTCGCCTTCCTCATCAAGCCCGTCCTCCTCAAGGATATCGAGGCGATACTCGGCGAGGTCTGAGCCGGCGCGAGCGCCATGTTTCAGGCTTATTGCGATGAGTACGAAACGAGCTCGGTCCGCGTCATCGGCGAGCCCGGGAAGCTCGAAGGCCCCTCGAATTTCACGAGAATGTGGGGCCAGTCGGCTTGATACCAATAGCGACTTTTCCCGAAGAGGCTCCCCAGGACCCCCTTGGCCCCGACCTCGACTTTCCAGCAATCCCAGGTTCGTCCGCCGGCCGCGATCTTCTCGCGACCGGTCACCGTCAGGGCGAAGGAGAAACCCGGAACGCTCTGGCTGCCCTGGAAGCCGAGGCGATAGACCGGTTTCTCCTCGAAGGGAATGAGCCTGATCCTCTGCTGGAAGGGCGCGGTGGCGGAAATCTCGAGCTCGTCGGGCGCGAGGACCTGCTTGTCCTCGATGACCTCGGTGAGGCGGCGGATGGTCGTGGTCGCGCTCCGCGTCGTGACATCCGAGCGAAGCAAAGCGAGGCTCGTCGCATCGAGGACGTAGACGGCGTCTTCGTCGGGGGCCTTTGACTGGAGTTCGTACCAAGTTTTCCCCCGTTCGGTCTTTCGCGTCAATTCGATGACGAGACTGCTCTCCGTCTCGCCGATCCGGCGCGCGTAGACGAATCGCTCATGGTTCGGGAACGACAGGGCGACGACGACGGGATGGGAGGCGAGGACAGCCGCGCCTCCTTCGGCGGAGAGAAGGGAACGGCCATCATCGCGGAGCGGGATGAAACCAATTAGCGCAAGGATCAGCAGGGTCATTCCCCGCGCATGAATCATTACTCGGCTTCTCACGACCTTCCCTCTCTCTTCTCCGTCATTTCCGCGGGGACGAGAACGCTGAAACGGGCTCCCCCGGCGGGAGAGGCGGAGAGCCCGAGCCTCCATCCGTGCCCCTCGACGATGGTCCGTGCTATGAACAATCCGAGACCGAGGCCCTTACCCTCCTTCGCCGCGGCGCCGCGCCAGAAGGCGTCGAAGGCCTTTTCCCTTTCGGCCTCGGGAATCCCCGGACCGTCGTCGTCCACATCGATGGCGAAAAAAGCCCGGCCTTCGCCGTCCTCCAGCCTCCGCGAGGATACCATGATCTCGCCCCCGGGCCTGCCGTGCGCGAGGGCGTTGACCACGAGGTTCTCGAAGGCGCGAGCGAGGAGGCTCCGGTCGACGGGAGCGATGACATCCGCGATCGCCGCGAGATCCACGTGGAGGGTGGCCCCGGAGAGGGCGGATTCCTCGCGGGCCATCGCGGCGAACTCGCCGAAGAGTTGACCGAGATCCTGCGACTCGAAGCGAAGTCTCCACTCGCCGCTCTCCATCCTCGCGATGTCGATGAGGCCCTCGATCCTCTCCTCGAGCAGCCCGGTCTTTTCCTTCATGATTCCGACATAGCGCTTGAGGGTTTCGGGATCGTCGGCGAGACCGTCCTCCACTGCCTCGAGAAAGCCGCCTATCGAGGTGAGGGGCGTGCGCAGGTCATGCGACACCGAAGCGAGGAAGCGGGCGCGTCCGGCGTTGTTCTCGCGGATGGAGGCCCGCATCTTCTCCATCGCCGCGGCCAGGGCAACGATCTCACGGGCCCCCTTCGCGCGGACGGGCGACTCGAGGTCGCCCGAGGCGATGGCGATGGCCGCCTTTTCGAGGCGTCCCACTTCGGAGGCGAGGGCCGCCGCTACCGTGAGGCCGAAGACGAGGGCGATGAGGGCGAAAACCGAGAGACCGGTGAGGCGCAGGAGAGGAGCGCTCTGACCGGCGAGGGAACGGGCCGCATCGCTCGGCACGATCGCGAACCAGGTGCCGGCGTCGACGCGGCCGATCTCCACGCGATCGACTATAAAGGTGGTCTTCGGCACGAGGCTGTTCGCGAAGGAGGCGATGTCGAGGAGGCTGGGGCGCGAACCCTGGGCGATCGAGGGAATCGTCGAAAAGACAACCTCACCCGAGGTATCCTCGAGGACGAGGTCGAGCCAGGCGGGGGAGGCGTAACCCCGCCTCACGACGAGCCTTCCCGCCGAGTCGAGGGCCGCCGCGCGGGAAACTTCCTCCGTCGCGACCACCATCCGCATGATCGGGCCTTCGGCGATGTGGCCGTGGGTCAGGGTGAAGATGGCCGAAACGAGGACTCCGGGCAGGAAGGCCGATCCGAAGGCCACATAGATGAGGATCCTCCTGAGGCTCGGATACCTGGGTCCGGAACGCCTGCGAATCCGCGTCATGCGATCCTCTCTTCGCCGACGAAACGATAGCCGGCCCCGGGCACGGTTTGGACCCAGCGGGGGTTGGATGCCTCGGCTTCGATCTTCCGCCTCAGCCTTTGCACATGGACGGCAACCGTCGATAGGTCCCCGTGCTCGAGGCCCCAGACCTCGCGATGGAGTTCTGCCGCTCCGAAGCTTCTCCCCGGATGCCGCACGAGAAAGGCGAGGAGGCCGAATTCGCGGCGGCTCAGGGCGACGCGCTGACCCTCCCGCGAAAGGATGCCTGCGCCGATATCGATGACGAAGGGCCCGAAGGAAATCGGAGGGGGGGAATCCGCCTCAAGGGCCCTTCCCTCACGGGTCCGCGATTCGTAGTCCACGCGACGAAGGAGGGCGGCGACCCGAGCGGCGAGGACACGGGGCGAAAAGGGCTTGGTGATGAAATCGTCCGCGCCGAGACCGAGACCTTCCAGCTTATCCTCGTCCGACTCTCGGGCCGAGACGATGATGACCGGGGCGACGCTCGCCGTTCGGAAGGCGCGGAGGAATTCGAGGCCGTCCATGCCCGGCAATCCGAGGTCGAGGAGGACGAGGTCCGGAAGCTCGCCCATCGTAGCCAGCGCGGCCTCCGCCGAGGCCGCGTGGACGACGCGATGGCCGTCGCGAGCGAGATAGGCGACGACGAGTTCGGCGATCGCCGCGTCGTCCTCGACGAGGAGGACGAGGCGGCCTTCCACTGGTTCCGACATTCCTGAGACAGTAGTATAGCCGGGAAGGCCGAAGCGAGGCGGGTGGAAGCCATTAATTCCGCATGAACTGGCCCGGACAAACGGGCGCCGGAGTTGAATACCGACCTCGGCTTTCGCTATTTTTCATGAAAGCGCGGTGCCGGGACGGCAGGACGCGGTTTCGGCGCGCGACGCGGCCGAGCCCGTCACGGGCCAGCCGGCGAAACTCCGCGCGGGCAAGGAGTCCACATGACTATCGTCGAATTGCGTGACGTCCGGAAAGTCTATCCCCTTGGCAAGGTCGAGGTCGAAGCGGTCAAGGGAGTCTCTTTCGGGCTCGAAAAGGGAGACTTCGTCTCGATCGCCGGGCCTTCCGGCTCGGGAAAGACGACCATCCTCAACATGATCGGTTGCGTCGACCGGCCCAGCGCCGGCAGCGTCGTCATCAACGGCCACGCGACCAAGGATCTGAAGGATCGTGACCTGACCACCCTCAGGCACGAGACCCTCGGCTTTATATTCCAGTCCTTCAATCTCATACCCGTCCTCAACGTACGCGAGAACATCGAATTCCCCCTCCTTCTCGGACGCGAACGAGTGCCTAAAAAGGAGAAGGCCCAGTGGATCGACTACCTCATCGAGGAGGTCGGACTCTCGCAATGGAAGGACCACAAGCCGAACGAGCTTTCGGGCGGGCAGCGCCAGCGCGTCGCCATAGCCCGGGCCCTCGTGACGAGACCGGAAATCGTCCTCGCTGACGAGCCTACGGCCAACCTCGACTCGAGCACGGGCGAGCAGATCCTCGCACTCATGAAGAAGATTAATCGCGAGATGGAGACGACCTTCATCTTCTCCACCCACGACGCCAAGATCGTCGGACTCGCCGACCATGTCATTCGTCTCCGCGACGGCCTGGTCACCGAGAACGTCCGCAACGGCAAGGACATGGGTTCCGTGGTCGGCGATCTCCTGGAAAATTCGGTCGCCGAGGCCTCGCCTGCATCGTCGTCCGGCGCCTCCTCGTCGGCCAAGTCGGGGGGCTGAGGCCATGCCGGTACTCTTGCGGATCGCTCTCCGCAACCTCCTCGAGCACAAGGCCAAGAGCCTCATCATAGGCGTCCTCTTGGCCCTCGGCGTCGTCATCCTCGTGGTTGGCAACTCCTTCATGGACACGGCCGCCAAGGGCGTCAAGGACACCTTCATCGCCAACTACACGGGGAACGTCTTCGTCTCGGGCAAGGCCAAGTCGCCGATCAGCCTCTTCGGCATCCAGTCGGTGGGGCAGATGGACTCGACGCCGGTCCTTCCCGACTACGACAAGGTCCTCGCGAAGCTCGACGCCGAACCAGGGGTCAAGCTCTCCACCGGCCAGGTCACGGGCTACGCCCTCTTCTCGCCCAAGGACAGCGACAACCAGGGCTTCGCGATGCTCTTCGGCATCGATCCTTCTAGTTATTACAAGACCTTCGACGGTTTCACCGTCCTCCAGGGCAGACTCCTCAAGCCAGGCGAGGACGGCATCGTGATGACGCAGACCTATCTCGACCGGATGAAGAAGGACCAGGGTTGGGCCCCCACCCTGGGCGACACCCTCCTCCTCACGGGCATGAGCAAGGTGGGCTTCAAGATCCGCTCGGTCACCCTCGTGGGCATCGTCCGCACCAAGAACGACTCGGACGCGACGAGCTTCATCTCCTGGGTCAACGTCGACACGGTCCGAATCCTCCAAGGCTATACCCTCGGCAACGACGAGGAGACGCCGGTGAGCGCCGACCAGAAGGCCCTCCTCGCCGCGACGGACGAAGACGCGCTTTTCGGGGCTCCCACCGTCATCGAGACCTCGAAGAAGTCCGCCGCGCCCGTCGTGAGCGCCGCGCCCGCCGCCCCCCGTCCCAAGGCCGTCGTCGACCAGGGAGCCTGGAACTTCCTCATCGCCCGCACCGATAGCGAGGTCGCGGCCGCGAAGGCCATCGCCGACCTCAACGCCTATTTCGCGAAGGAGGGCATCGACGCGCAAGCCGCAGACTGGAAGACTGCCGCCGGTCCCTTCGCCCAGAGCATCGACGTCATCCGCATCGTCTTCAACGTCGCCATCATCATCGTGGCGATAGTCGCGGTCATCATAATGATGAACACCCTCGTCATTTCGGTAATCGAACGCACCGGCGAGATCGGCACCATGCGCGCCCTCGGGGCTCCCAAGGGCTTCGTGCGCAAGATGTTCCTCACCGAGACCCTCGCGATCGCGGTGGTCTTCGGCTTCGTCGGACTCCTCCTCTCCTTCGGGGTGATAGCCGCGATCCAGGCAGCCCACATCCAGGCCGGCAACGGCTTCCTCGAGATACTCTTCGCGGGCAAGGTGCTCAATCTCTCGGTCAACCCCATGTCCGTGGCCATGAGCCTCATCCTCGTCGCCCTGGTCGCGGTACTCGCTCACCTCTATCCCGTATCGCTCGCCCTCAAGGTCGAGCCCGTCCGCGCGATGCAGACGGAATAGGCGGACAACATGGAAATACTCAAGCTCGCGCTTCGCAACCTCGCGCGCCAGAAGAAGAGGACCATACTCCTCGGCAGCGCCATAGCCTTCGGCATCATGATAGTTACGATCATCAACGGTTTTGCCGGAGCATTCATCGACAACATCAGCGAGAACTTCGCCAATCTCGCCGCCGGGCACGTCTTCGTCCAGGGCGTCGAAAAATCAGCCTCCGGACGCGAATCGGAGATCATCCGCGACGACAGCCTCCTCATGCAGGCCATCAAGGACGCGGGCATCCCGGCCAAGTACATCTCCAAACGATCCTCGGTGGAGGCCAGCCTCACCTTCGCGAGCAAGCAGGCGCGCACGACCATCGACGGCGTCGACTTCGCGAACGAGACCTACCTTCCCGACCGCCTCATGTTCGTAGCGGGCGGCATGGAGGGGATGAAGGACCCGGCGGGTCTCATCATCGCCGAACCCATCGCCAAGCGCCTCGACGTGCAGGTGGGCGACCGCGTCCTCGCCCAGGTTCGCACCGTGTCCGGCCAGCAGAACGTCGCCGAATTCGCGATCGCCGGCATCACCGTCGACACGGGCATCCTCGGCTCGATGGCCGCCTACGCGAACAAGGGCTACGTCAACCAGCTCCTCAACATCGGACCGACGGACTACCAGCTCCTCGGCATCTACCTCCCCACCCTCAAGGGCATGGACCGCTACGGCCAGGCCCTCTACGACAAGGTGAAGGCCGTCGCCCCCGTCTTCGACCGCGATGCGGCCAAGCAGAGCCAGAACTTCGTCATGGCCTTCATGAACCAGGGCAAGACCCAGACCTGGCAGGGCATCAAGTACCGCATCTTCACCCTCGACGACATGCTGGCCCAGGTCAAGCAGATCGCCGACGTCCTCAACACCTCGAGCCTCGTCATCCTCCTCATCCTCTTCCTGATAATAATGGTAGGCATTACCAATACCTTCAGGATCATCCTGTACGAACGGATACGCGAGATCGGCACGATGCGGTCGATCGGCATGCAAAGGGGAGAGGTGAGGAACCTCTTCCTCGCCGAGGCGGGATTCCTCGCCCTCGGCGGCGCGATTGCCGGCCTCCTCCTGGCCTTTCTCATCATGGGCGGCGTCGGCCTCTACAATTTCGGCACGAAGACTCCGCTCTTCATGGTCCTCAAGAACGGCCACATGACCTTCCTCGTGACCCCGGCGAGAATGCTCGCCAACGTCCTCATCGTCGCGATCCTCACGGAGATCGCGGCCTTCTTCCCCTCGCGAAACGCCGCGAGGCTCGACCCGGCCGTCGCCCTGCGCACGGTGAAATGACCCTTGGCAGGCTTTTGAAATACTCGAAGCATTTCAAAAGCCTGCCATGCAATTGCTCGAAAACCTTCGGCTTTCTGCGCAATTGCGATATTAAGGATATGTCGAAAAATGCGCCTTCGCATTTTTCAACATCCAATTAGGAGCGAACAATGAAACGCATACTTACGATCATGGCGGTCGCCGTCGCGACCTTGCTCGGCGCGGCGAGCGCCGCGGCGGCCACCGATTTCAAGGCCATCCTCAGGGACATCGACTCGATGCAGGATTTCGGCAAGCAGGACTACAGCGCCGTCTACAACATCGTGTCGGAAAAGCCCAACGAGAATCCCTCGACCACCCAGGTCAAGATCTTCCGCCGTGACCAGGACAACCAGATCGTAATACTCCTCCAGAAGCCCGACAAGCAAAAGGGCCAGGGCTACCTCAAGATCGACGACAACGTCTGGTTCTACGATCCCGAATCGGGCAACTTCTCGCACTCGACGATGAAGGAAAACATCAACAACACCGACGCGAAGAGCTCCGACTTCAAGCGCTACACATTTGCCGACGACTACGACATCACCCAGAGTTCGGAAGGCAAGCTCGGAGCCTACGACGTGTGGATACTCACCCTCGAGGCCAAGAACAACGAGGTCTCCTACCAGAAGGTCCGCCTGACCATCCGCAAGGACAAGCCCCTGCCCCTCAAGGAGGAGGACTTCTCCGTTTCCGACCGCCTCATGCGGACCATCCTCTTCCTCCCCACCTACGTGCAGTCGGGGGGCAAGCTCATCCCCGCCAAGATCAAGATGATCGACGAGATCTCGAAGGGCAACCAGAGCGTCCTCACCATTTCCGACGTCGCCATCGGCAAGTTGCCCGACACCACCTTCACCAAGTCCTTCCTCGAAAGGGTCCAGTGATGCACGCGGCCCACTCCGCCATCCGGGCCGCGGGCCTCGCTGCGGCCCTCCTCGCCGCGAGCCTCCTGCCCCTCGCCGCCCAGGCCGCGTCGGCCGGCACGGGCGCCACATCATCTACCCCTTCCTCCGAGGGCAGCGCCTCAGGTGCATCGAGCGACGATTCCCTCTTCGGCGCCGAAACCGTCACCCAGTCCACCACCGACGCGACCGCGGCCGCCCCGCAAAAGGACTTCCTCAAGTACGATGTGACGCGGGTCGGCGGCAGCATCGCCGGCAACCTCGGATGGACGGCGACCTGGGCGGACCCCTGGGCGAAATCAATCGACCTCGCCTCGCCGACGGTCAACAGCCTGAGCCCCTCCCTCACGGGCGCGGTCAAGATCATCGCCAAACCCTCCACCGACTTCGGCGTCAACATGGAGTTCAGGACCTCCAATCCCTTCTCCGTTTCGAGCTCCTCGCAGTCGAGCCTCGCCTCCCTCGGCGGCTCCTACGCGGCGACGCAAAACACGCCCAACCTCACGGTCTGGTCCCTGTATTCCAAGTTCAGTTGGAACGACACCCTCTTCTTCAGCTTCGGCAAGCAGCCCCTGGCCTGGGGCGTTTCAAAATCCTTCTTCCAGCCCGCCGACGACATCTTCGCCCTCTCGGCTGTGGACAATACAAACACCGGAGCCGACCGCGAAGGCCCCATCGCCTTCAAGGCCCAGTACGGCATTCCCCTCACCATGACCAATTTCTATTTCTACGCCGGAGTGCCGGATTCCTCGAATCCGAATCTCGGCGACCTGCGCTATGCGGCCAAGGCGGAGACCAGCATCGGCAATTCGGAAGTAGCCGTCGCCGGCTACTACTCCTGGAACGACCACCCCCGAGCCCTCATCATGGGCACGACCGGCTTCGGCAACCTCAACTTCTTCGGCGAGGCCGTCGGCAAGTGGGGGAGCGAGCGCTATTTCCTAAGCCCCGCGACTCCGGCCTTTCCCGGCCTGCCGGCTGCCACCGCGGCGCAAAAGCCCGACCAACTCTGGTTCTCGGGCACGGTGGGCGGCTACTACATCGACAGCGACAACAACATCACGGTGACGGCCTCCTATTACTACAACGGCGAGGGACAGACGGGCGTGAGCGCGGAGACCTATTTCCTCTACGTTGCCCAACATCCGACCGAGTTCGACCGTATGCACTTCGGCACCCACTACGCGGCCCTCTCCTTCTCCAAGACCAAGCTCCTCGCCGACGAACTTTCCTTTTCCGTCTACGGTATCGGGGACCTATCGGACCAGTCCTTCCTCGTCTCCCCGATCCTCACCTGGCAGTTCTTCGACTATCTGAGCGTCGCCCTGGGCTCGACCCTGACCTTCGGCGCGGACGGCAGCGAGTATCCCACCCTCATGTCGACGACCTTCGCGAGCGCCACCAACAACTTGATGGGCAAGCCCTCGGCCTCGGTGAGCCTGACGGCCACCCTCGGGAGCGGAGCCTTCTAGCGCACCACGGAGCGACGCGGCCGAAGCCGCCAGCGCCGCAGACAAGGCAAAGACCGGACGCTTCTCGCATCGCGAGGCTGGCGCCCGGTCTTTTTAATTAAGACGAATCAACATACCCTGCGCGAAGCCCAGCGAGCGTCGCAGCGTTTGCGGGGCTCCGAGCCGTGGGCCGGCTTCCGAATCAGAATTTCGCGCTTTCCACGTAGACGCCGGAGCTGTCCGTCCTCGTCACGTCGGCATAGGGGATCTGCCCCAGGCTCCTCGCCGTGGGTTGGAGCCAGAGCCGATAGGAGGAACCCGTTGTCGCAGCCACGTTCGAGGGCAGGAGGATGCGAAGGTGCGAGGCGCTGAGCCACAGGGCGTTCGCCGACGACCAGGTGCAGACGGGCAGCCTCGTCGTCGCGTCCACCATCACGAGGGTGGCGGGGGTAACCGTCGACTGGTCCACGGCCTTGCCCTGGGCGTCGGGGGCGAAATTCACGTCGAGATAGTAGCTGCCGCTCGATCCGCTCAGGGCTATGCCCGCGATGCTCCCCGTCCAGGCGTTGACGCCCGCGTAGGAACCCGCGGCCAGGCCGAGGGTGGCGAGGGCGTCGTTGGTCGCCGCGGCGGTGATGGTGAAATACTTGGCCGAACCGGAGAAATTGCTGCCCCTCGTCAGCTCGATGGCGTTGGGATCGTAGGGTGAGACCTTCGCGTAGATCGAGGAACTCGTCGGACTCGGCGCCGTGGTGTTCGTCGGGAAGCCTGTGGCCGCCTTGAGGGCGGTATTGAGTTCAGTCACCACGGCGGAGGTGGTCGCGCCGGAGAGAGTCGTACAGTTGGTGTTGAGGGTGACGACCACGGGTGACGCCCCGTCGAGGGAGATGGAGAAGCTCTGGTTCGTGACCGACCAGTCATGGCCGGCGCTCAGGTCGATGTTGCCGTAGACCGAGGCTCCCGCCGCGGCGACATTGGCGAAGGGAGACGAGGTCGTGCCGACTCCAAAGTATTGGTAGGAATAGCGATTCGCGGGATTCGCGCTGTCGTAGCCGGCCTGGTGGATGAAGCCCCTGACCGTCTGGCTCTCCTTTACCGTGGGCTTGTCGATGACCAGTCGCCAAATCTCGCCATTGGCGAAGGCGGGGAAGGTGTAGGTGAGCGTGCCGCCCGCATAGCTCCCGCTCGAATTCACGGCGGATTGCAGGTTCCAGCTCCCCGCGCTCGAGTCGAACTTGGACCAGCTCAGGCCCGCGGCGAGGCTGCTCGTGTCGATGTTCGTGCCGCCGGCAGAGTCCGCGACCGTGGTGGTCGCCGTCGTTGCGCCGAGGGTGGGACCTGTCCCGCCGGAGATGGTGATCGTGGCGATGGGATTGCGCTGAGCCCCGACCGCGGCGACGGGAGCCCCTGTCACCGTCGGATAGAAGTAGTAGTCGTCGGCTCCCGCCTCGCCGAGGACGAGGTTGGCGTCGTGATTGAGCTTCGAACTGCCCTTGTTCGCCGTAAGGCTCCCGGCCGCGAGCTCGACCTCGAGGGGCGAACTCACGGTCGCCCCGCTCAGATCCAGGGTGAGGATCACCGTGCATCCGCCCAAACCGTTGGGGAGCACCTGGGTCGAGGTCGGCGTGATGGCCGTTCCCCGCGTGTAAGAACCATCGGTCGAGGCCGTGGCCGTGAGGGGATATACCAGGATCCCCGCCGCGAGGCTCGCCGAGTCCACCACCCCGTTCGTGAAGGGGATGGAATACTGCTGCCCCGCGAGGGAGGCAAGACTGGCCGTCGGCGTCCCCGGCGTGAGCCAGGTCGCGGCATAGGGGTTGGCCAGCGAACTATAGTAGGCCGTCGTCGCGGCCGTATTTACCTGCGTCTGGATGGCAGACTGGCTTGCGGCGCTTCCGCCGACATACCCTAGTTGCGAGAGGTCTCCGAGCGAAGGCGCGCAGGAGACGAGCAGGGTCAATGCCGCGAGGGGCGCCAATTGTACGAGCTTCTTCATCGCGTGCTCCTTATCCTTACGGCTTGATGGTCATTTCGAGGGTCCAGGAACCGGGCTCGAAGAGGCTGCCGGTCGAGGTGCCGACCGTCGTGGCGTGATTGCCCACATAGTAGAGATCGAGGTACATGGCCTTCGAGAAGAAATAAGTCATTCCGGCGCTGTAGGTGACCCCGAGACTGTTCGATTCCCTCACGTTCTTGAGTTGATACCCCGGATTCGACGTGAGATAGGAGGTCGTCACCGGGCTCGTCGAGCCGCCGTAGAGGGTGGAACTGGTGTAGCTCGTGACCGAGTTCGTGGCGATCGTGTTGGTCGTAGTCCCGGCCGGGGACCAGGTCGCCGAGCCTCCGAGATTGACGCGGAGGGCGTTCGGCTTGACGTAGAACCACGCGCCCGTGGAGAGGAGGACGTCGAGACTGTAGGTATTCAGGCTGACGCTCGATCCGCCCCGGACGACGGTTTCGGTCGTGACATAGTCGCCGGGATCGACGAGGCCGTTCCCATTGTCGAAGTTCGTCGTCTTCACCGCCTCGCCGCTCGTCGTGTACGCCGTCGAGGAAAGGGAGAAGGTCGGCGTGAGACCCACACCGAAGCCGAAGGGATCGCTCGAGGCGGAGCCGGAGCGGAGAACGACGGGGAGGGAGTAGCTTTGGGTCGAATCGGCGCTGTAGGCGGAAGCCTGCCAATAGGAGATCGCGGTCTTCGTCGTGCCAATCTGCCCCACCGCCACACCGTTGGTCCCGGTGCCGATGGTCGTCGAGAGGTCGGTCTCGCCATAGCTCGTCGCGAAGCCCGCGACCGCGGTGGTCGCGCCATTCGAGTCCGTGTAGGACGCCGAGTGCAAGGTAAAGCCGAGATTCGCAACCGCCCCGACCTCCAGGGTGGCCGGCATCGAAAAGCCCGGCACGGGAAGCGTCGCGCGCAAGTCAACGAGGGGCGAGATGGTGGTCGGCGAATCGGAGTCTGTAGCCTCGTAATACGAGAAGGCGAAGGCGTCGCTTATCGTGCCGGTTCCCGGTAGGCCCGCGCCGGATGGCGGCGTGTAGGCCGCGTAGCCCTGACCGGGGCGCTGTTCGTAGCTCTGGTATTGGGCAAGGGCCCCCCTGTCCCTGATGGATAGCCCACTCCCGACCTTTGCCTTGATATCGAAGCCAGCGATGCCGAGATCGGCGCCTACGACGAGGGAGTCCGTAAAGCCCGCGCCGATTCCGCTGGATAGAGAGCCCTTGTCGTAGCCCGAGCCATAGGCCGAAGTAATGGAGTCGAGGGTCGTGCCCGAACCATTCTTCACCGTCGTGCTCGTCGATCCCAGGCCGCTCGGCGCGCTCAAGGTCGGACTGTTCCAGGCACCCGTCGTCGCCCAGCTGTAGCTGGCCTGGAAATCGCCATTCCGCGTCGAGTCGCTGTACTCGAAGCTGTTGAATATGCCGAGGGGAATGCCGCCGAGCTTCATCCCGAACAGGCCGGAAAGGGCGTAATCGGCCGAATCGGTCCAGTCGGCGAGCTGGTTCGCCGTGGTCGTGACGCTGAGAAGATTCCCCGAGGCATCGGTCGTCCAGTTCTGCAGGGAGCTCATGCCCGTCGCCGTGGTTCCCGCCGAATTGCCGACGGAGGAACTCTTCGCCCCGGCGTAGAGGCCGAGATAGAAGGGTCCGAGCGGGAGAGCCGCCGCCGCCCGCGCGCTCTGCAGCGCGTCGGCTCCCGGCATCCCGTACTGGAGAAAGAGCTCCGCCCCTGAAAGCGCGGAGTAGCCCGACGGATCGAGGAAATAATCCTTGTCGCCGAGCACGATCCCCCCTGTGGCGAGCGAACTCGCCGAGGAGCCTGTCGCGGAGAGCGGAAGCTGCTGGGAGTAAATCCCCCCCAGCGCGACGGCCGTCACCGCGAGAAAGGACAAGAGTCTTCGCATGCCTGATCCTCCTTGCCTCAGGAATTCCGCGTCGCGCGAGGCTCGCGGCGCCGAGGTCAATAAGAGGGTTACCTGGCACATCCCCGGGCGGTTGCGCGAAAAAGCCAACATTCGCGCGGGTTAAAAAAATAGAACCGCAGTGATAGTTTCTTTTTCGCCGCGCCTTGCGTCGACTATCTCCCCGACCCGCGAAACGATTGATAGAAGACCCTTCGGCTGCTATAGTTCCCCCACATCCATTGCAACGGAGCTGTCCACCCATGAAGACCTTCCAAATATCCGACCGCGTCTGGGCCCTCCACGCCGATATCGATACCGACGACCTCTTCGAGGGCATCTGGCCCATCCCCGAGGGCGTCTCCCTCAATTCCTACATCGTGAAGGGCGAAAAGACCGCCCTCATCGACCTCGTCCGCGACTGGGACGGGGCGGCCGACACCCTCCAGGCCGGCATCCGCGAGGCGGGCGTCGACATCGCGAAGATCGACTACCTCATCCTCAACCATCTCGAGCCCGACCACACCGGCTGGCTCGCCGAGTTCAAGGCGCGGAACCCCGGCGTCATCATCATCGCCACAGCCAAGGGCGTCGAGCTTGTGAAATCCTTCTATAAAATCACCGAGGGCCTCCGCGCCGTTAAGTCAGGCGACACACTCGACCTCGGCGGCGGCGTGGGTCTCCTCTTCGAGGAGGCGCCCAACGTGCACTGGCCCGAGACGATGATGACCTATTGCCCCTCCTCGGGCGTCCTCTTCTCCTGCGACGCCTTCGGCAGCTACGGCAAGCTCGGCGACCGCGTCTTCGACGACCAGTTTAGCTCCGCCGAGCACGAGCTCTTCGAAAAGGAAGCGCTGCGCTACTATTCCAACATCGTCTCGAGCTTCGGCATCTTCGTGAAGCGCGCCATCGCCAAGATGTCCGGCCACGAGATCAAGGTCGTCGCCCCCAGCCACGGCATGATCTGGCGCAAGAACCCGATGACCATAATTGAACGCTATTCGAAATACGCCTCCTGGCTCGACGGGGGCCGCGACAAGGAAGTCTGCGTCATCTGGGGCTCGATGTACGGCAACACCGAGAAGGGCCTCAAGGCCGTCACCGAGGGTATCGAGTCCGAGGGCCTCAAGTGGGTCGCCCACCGCATCCCCAATGAGGATGTCTCCTACGTCCTCGCCGACGCCTATCGCTGCGAGGGCATCGTACTAGCTATGCCCACTTACGAATACCGCATGTTTCCGCCGATGGCCTACGTCATCGACATCCTCGACCGCAAGCACGTCTGGGGCCGCCAGGTCCTGCGCATCGGCTCCTGGGGCTGGGTCGGCGGCGCGAAAAAGGAATACGAGGAGCGCATCGCCCCCCTCAAGTGGATTCCCGTCGAGCCCGTCGAGTGGGCCGGCGCCCCCGATGCGCCCACCCTCGCCCAACTCCGCGAGCGCGGCGCCGAGCTGGCCCGCAAGGTGAAAGCCACGCCCTGACCCCTCGGCCCGCGTCCGGGACGTGCCCGCGCCCTTCCTTCATAATTGTGAAGGGGGGGGCCGCCCTCCTGGCCGCGGCCGCCCCCAGCCCTCGATGCCGCATCCGTTCCGCGGCCCCCCCTCGGGCGGACTTCCTCGCGCGGCAGCACAGGCAGCGACGGCGCCCCTTGCCGCGACGGCTCTCCGCGCCGCAGCCGCCCCACGCCCCCTACCGCGCTCGGCGATTCCGCCCTACCCCCCCTTTGTTTCGCAGGCCCGCCTACCTGGTTTCGACCCTCAGCCCCGGAATGCGCGAAAAGTGCTCGACGTCGCGAGTGAGCACCGGAAGCCCTTCCCGCTTCGCGCAAAGGCCTGGATTGCGCCGCGACTCGACCGAATAGACGATGATCCCCCGCCTTTTCTCTCCCCCTCCTCGCGGAGTACATTCGATGCACAGACACCCCGAGCCCCGGAACCTACAGCGTGGAAAGGCAGCTCGATCGGGAATCCGCCGACATTTCTTTTGCGGAGTCCTTGCCGAGCTCGTTCCCCCGCCACGGACCAGGGGCCGATAGGCCGCCCTCGAAAGGGGACGACCCGCCATCAGGGCCGCCGGCATCGCGACAAAATCTCATGGTCGCCGGACGGTCAGCAAAGGAGTGACCATGAACGATTCCAGAGGCGGGATGCCGCCGGCTCAAAACGAGCCGGTCGCTTCGTACGCGCCGGGCACGGCCGGGCGCGCGGCTCTCAAAAAGGCCCTCGATGAGGTCCTCGCGCAGCCGGTTGAAATCGGCCCGATCATCGGCGGCCGGGAGATCAGGACGGGCAGGACCCTCGAGATGCGGCGCCCCGACGATCATGGCCACGTCCTCGGCCTCTGCCATCTCGGCGGAGGCGCCGAGGCGGCCGCGGCGATCGAGGCCTCACTGGCGGCTCGACGCGAATGGGCCGCGACGCCCTGGGAGGAGCGAGCCGCCGTCTTCAGGCGGGCGGCAGAACTCATCGCGGGCAAATACCGCTATCGCCTCCTCGCCGCCACGATGCTCGGCCAGTCGAAGACGCCCCACCAGGCCGAGATCGACGCCGTCTGCGAGAGCGCCGACTTCCTTCGCTTCAACCCCGTCTTCATGGAAGGCATCTACGCCGAGCAGCCCCTCTCCACCCAGGACGAGTGGAACAGACTCTCCTACCGCCCCCTCGAGGGCTTTGTCTTCGCGGTCAGCCCCTTCAATTTCACCTCGATCGCGGCCAACCTCCCCACGGCCCCCGCGATGATGGGCAATGTCGTCGTCTGGAAGCCGGCTTCGACGGCCCTCTATTCGAACTGGCTCCTGATGAAGGTCTATGAGGAGGCGGGGCTTCCGCCTGGCGTCATCAATTTCCTCCCCGGCGGCGGAAGCGCGATCTCGGGGACCGTCTTCTCCCATCGCGACTTCGCGGGCCTCCATTTCACCGGCTCGACGGGGGTCTTCAACTCGCTTTGGAAGCTGGCAGCGGACAATCTCGGCTCGTACAGATCCTATCCGCGCATCGTCGGCGAGACGGGCGGCAAGGACTTCATCTTCCTCGACCCGAGCGCCGACAAAAATGTCGCAATTACAGCCATCATTCGCGGAGCCTACGAATACCAAGGCCAGAAATGCTCGGCGGCCTCGAGGCTCTACATCCCCGCGAGCCTCGGCCGCGACTTCGTCGACGAGCTCGTCGCCGAAATCCGTTCGATCCCGATGGGCAAGACTGACGACTTTTCGAATTTCTTCGGAGCCGTCATCGACGAGGCGGCCTTCGACGGGATGAAGCCCTGGATCGACCGCGCTGCTTCCTCTCGCGAAGCCCGCGTGATCGCGGGCGGCGTCTGCGACAAGTCGCGGGGCTACTTCATCGAGCCCACCCTCATCGAAACGACGAATCCCCGCTACGAGACCATGGAGACCGAGCTCTTCGGCCCCATCCTCACGAGCTACATCTACGACGACAGGGACATGGAAGCGGCCTACCGCCTCGTCGACGGAACCTCGCCCTATGCCCTTACCGGAGCCGTCATCGCCAGGGATCGCCTGGCCGTCGTCCGCGCCCTCGCGGCCTTCCGTGGCTCGGCCGGCAACCTCTATGTCAACGACAAGCCCACCGGCGCCGTCGTCGGCCGCCAACCCTTCGGCGGAGCCCGGGGCTCCGGCACCAACGACAAGGCGGGGAGCCCTCTCAACCTCCTCCGCTGGGTGAGCGCCCAGGCGATCAAGGAGAACTTCAACCCGCCGGAAGCTTGGACCTATCCCTTTATGGCGAAGGACGAGGGTTCCCCAGCTTCGTTGCGTTAAGGCTACGTGTCTTGATCATACATATATGTAGCATCAAGGCATAATTACTACGCGACGGTAGGAATACCCAGCCCTCCTCGGCTCCAGCAACCGCGTTTCCCCTCCAAAGTCCTTGACCGCGAAGGCTTTTTCCACCCGTGGCGGACTTTCCCAAGGATGGCACGCTTCCTGCTTATCCTTCCTGCATGGAGGATACATGAAGCATCCAATTCGAATCGCAATGTTGGCCGCGGGAGCCGGCCTCATGCCGGCCGCCCTCGCGGCCCAGGACAAGGTAAGCGTCAACTCGGGGGACACGGCCTGGGTGCTCACCTCGGCGGCCCTCGTGCTGATGATGACCATCCCCGGCCTCGCCCTCTTCTACGGCGGCATGGTCCGCAAGAAGAACATAATTGCGACCATCCAGTACTCGATGGCGGCCACGGTCATCGTGAGCCTCGTTTGGGTCGTCTTCCAGTACAGCCTCGTCTTCGCGCCGAGCCCCGAGGGGGGCCTGGGTCCCTGGCTGGGCAACCTGTCGCGAGCCTTCATGGGCGGCATCGGCGTCGACTCGGTCCATCCCAACGCCGCTACCATCCCCGAATCGGCCTACTCTATGTTCCAGCTGATGTTCGCAATCATCACGGTCGCCCTGATCTCCGGCGCTGTCGTCGAGCGTATGGCCTTCGGGGCCTGGTGCGCCTTCACCGTGTTCTGGTCCCTCCTCGTCTACGCCCCCCTCGCCCATTGGGTCTGGAACCCCGCGGGCTGGCTCTTCAAGGCCGGGGCCCTCGACTTCGCCGGCGGCCTCGTCGTCCATACCTCGTCGGGCGTCTCCGCCCTCGTCCTCGTGAAGCTCCTCGGCCCCCGCGCGAGCTTCCGCGCCGAGCCGGTGAGCTCGCCGGCCAATATCGGCTACGTCTTCATCGGCGCGGCCCTCCTCTGGGTGGGCTGGTTCGGCTTCAACGCGGGAAGCGCCGTGGCGGCCAACGGCATCGCGGCCTCGGCCTTCCTCGTGACCAACACGGCCGCGGCCGTCGCCGCCCTCGTGTGGATGCTCCTCGAGCGCATCGTCCACGGCAAACCCTCCCTCGTGGGAGCCTCGACGGGCGCGGTCGCCGGCCTCGTGGCCATCACCCCCGCGTCCGGCTATGTCGGCGTGGGCGGGGCCCTCGCCCTCGGCGCCGTCACGAGCCTCATATCCTTCGTCTTCATGAGCAAGCTCCGGTCGAAGTTCAAGTACGACGACGCCCTCGACGTCTTCTCCGTGCACGGCCTGGGCGGCATCTGGGGCGCCCTCGGCACGGGGCTCTTCGCCAACGGCCTCGTCGCTGGCAACGCGAAGGGCCTCTTCTTCGGCAATCCGGGCCAGTTCCTCGTCCAACTCGGGTCGGTCGGCGCGGCGGTAGCCATCGCCATAGTCGGTACGATCGCGAGCTGGGCCCTCGCCAAGCTCCTCACCAAGGGCAGGATCAGGGTCAGCGCTGCGGAACAGGCCTCGGGCCTCGATCTCTCCGAACACGGCGAGATCCTCGAGTCGGCGAGTTAGGAAGGAGGAGAGCATGGTCAAGATAGAAGCCATCGTCAGGCCCGAGAGTCTCGAGGCTGTCGTTGACGCCCTGGGCGCCCTCGGTCACGCCGGACTCAACATCGCGGACGTGCGAGGCCACGGCAGACAGAAGGGCATGAAGGAGCTCTTCCGCGGGCGGGAGTACGAGAACCGCTACATCCCGAAGATAAAGATAGAAGTAGTTGTCAAGGACGGGGTCGCCGAACAGGCCGTGGAGGCCGTGATGGCCGCGGCCCGAACGGGGCAGATCGGCGACGGCAAGATCTTCGTCAGCGAGGTGAGGGACGCCATCCGCGTCCGCACCGGCGAGCGGGGCGATGCCGCGCTCTGAGGCTCGGTCCGAGCTGCCGCGGTCGGCGGCGGGCGACTTCGATTTCGCGGCCGCCCGCCGCGCCGACCGCGGCCGACTCCTTTTCGGGATCGGAGTCGAGGCGCGGGAGGCACCCTGGAGGCCGGGTAAGGGCAGGAGGCTCGCGCTCGCCATCGCCACGGCGGTGGAAGAGACGAGCCTCGCCTGCGCCCGGAAGGCCGGGGCCTTTCCCGGCGGAGCCTTCCTCATCGCCACGGGAGGCTTGGGGCGTCGCGAACTGGCCCCCCATTCCGACCTCGATCTTCTCGTCGCTTTTCCCGCGACACCGGACTCGGCAGGCAAGGACTGGGCGGCCGGCTTCATGCGTCTCCTCTGGGACTGCGGGCTCAAGGGCAATCTCGGGGTGCGCACGCTCAAGGAATGCAGGGCCGACGCCAATGAGGACTTCGACTTTCTGACGGCCCTGGCGGCGGGTCGACTCCTTCTCGGCGAAGCCGCTGCGTGGGAAGGCTTCGTTTCCGAGCTTCGCAAGAAGAAAGGGGTCTCGGCCCTCAAACGACTGCTCGCCGACGACGCAGAGCTCGCCGATTCGCTGTTCGGAACGAGCTTGCCCGCCGAGGCGACCTCGAATCGCAAGCGGGCCGCGGGCGAGGCGGTCTTTGCTCGCGAACCGGACCTGAAAGAGGGATTCGGCTCCCTCCGTTCGCTGCATAGGCTGGAATGGCTCGGCCTCTTCGCTTTCGCCGAAGGTCGTCGCGACGACTGGAAGTCCCGTCTCTTCCCGCGGGAAACAAGGCGGACCGAAGCGGCCTATGATCTCCAACTCTGGCTCCGCATTTGCCTCCACGATCGCAAGGGAAGAGAGATGGAGATTCTCGGCCACGATGATCTGGAGGCGATAGGGCGGGAAGCGGGCTGCGGCCCCGGCCCCCTGGGAAGTCTGATCGTCGCGTCGCGGCGGCAATTGGCCCTTTCGGAATTCACCCTCCGTTCGGAGTATCGAAAGGTCCTGGATCGGGGGAAAAAGATGGCGCCCGGGGACGATGGACCGAAGACGGCACGGCCCCCCTCGCATTCCGCCAAGGCAATCCTCGATGCCTTCCTCCCGATCGGGCGAGGCGAGGGGGACATCGACGCGAAACTCATCCGCGCCTTTCGCGAGGGCTTCGGCGCCGGAGCTCGCCCGACGGGACTTTCGATCGCCGACAGGGGGGCCTTCGAATCATTTCGGGAGCTCCTCTCCGCCCCCAGGGCGGCGGAAGCCTTCGCGGCCCTCGACGCCGCCGCGGTCCTCGGTTCCATCTTACCGACCTGGAGGGCGGCCCGCGATCTTTGGCCGACGACCTCCTTCCACGACCGCCCCCTGGGAATCCACAGCATTAGGGCCATCCGCGTCGCCGACCTCCTCCTCGGCCCGGACAGGGCGGCGGCACGCAGCTTTTCTGCTCCCCTTGCCGCGATAGCGGAGCGATACCTAGAGACGGCCTGGATCACGAAGCTCGCCCTCCTCCTCCACGACCTCGGCAAGATCTTCCCCGGCGACCATGCCAAGAACGGCGCCGCCCTCGCGGAGAGCTTCCTCGCCCCTCTGCCGACCGAAGCTCTCATCAAGGAGATGATCGTCTCCCTCGTGGAGGACCATCTCCTCCTCTCCTCCGCCTCGCGCCGGCTCGATGCCGGGGCCGACGGAGTCCTCGACGATCTGGCCGCCGAGTTCGCCTCGCGAAGCTTTCCCGAGGACAGCCTCGGCCTCCTCGCGATAGTCACGGCCTGCGACATCGCCGCCACCAACCCCGAGGCCTTTACAGGCTATCGGAAGCGGCGCTTCGAGGAATTGGTCTCCGGCCTCGACGCCCGCCTCGTCGCGCGGGAAGGGCTCACGGCGCGCGAAAAGCTCCTCGCCGACAGACTGCGCGAACTAGAGGAGCTCCGCCCCGGTCCCGCGAACGCAAACGACCGCGTCGGCGACGACCATGAGGGCGGAGATGATCGCGGAGGCGGCAACGGGCCCAGGGTCTTCGCCCTCAGGCTGGGCGAGCGCTACATCCTCGGCAATCCCGCATCGCGCATCCGTCGCGACTTCGACCTATGGATGGCCAACGGCCACGAACGGATCGATCTCGAGGTCGGCGCCGAGAACGACCATCTCAAGGTCAGGATCATCGCTCCCGACGAACCGGGTCTCTTCGCCTCGCTCGCCGGCATACTCCTCGCCAACGGCGCCGACATAGTAAGCGCCGACATCCACACCCTCGAGGGCGTCGCCATCGACGAGTTCAGGGTGACCGAAGTCTTCGGCAACGACCTCCTGGCCGCCGCCATGGCAAGGGAACTCTCCCTCTGGATTGGGGAGCTCGATCGCTCCCTGCGCCACTACCTCGTCCACCCCAACGAACTCGCCCTCCACGTCTACGGCCTCGAAGGGGCCTCACGGAAGCCGCCCGCGGTCTTCAGGGCTCCGGCCAGGGTCGAATGGACGCGGGAAGGCGAGGGGTTGCGCTTCGACATCTCCTGCGGCGACCGACCGGCCCTCCTCTACGACCTCGCGCACCGGCTTTCGATGGCCGGCTTCGACACGAAGGCGGCTTGCATCGAGACGAGGGGCTTTCGCGTCCATGACAGCTTCCATGTCGCGAGCAAAGCCCCGATCGAAGCGGCGGCCCTGGACGTCATCGCCGCCGATCTGGCCCTCACCTGCGAGGGTCAGACCCTCTGGCCGAGCTCGAATCGCAGCCATTGATTTTCGGGAAACGGGGCCTCAACGCCCCTTCTTCCCCAATTTGTCGGCGAGCCAGATGAGGAGGAAGAAGAGGCCCAGGGTCGCGAAGACGCCGACGAGGCCGCCGGCTGTCACAGCGAAGGCCTGGGCGAGGACGCTCGATTCGCGAAGGGTGGCGATAAGGTCATCCATGATATGCCTCCTTATTTGACGAAGAGGGGCACGAGGGCGAGGACCATGCCGCCGGCGATGACCGACCCGAGCTGGCCGGAAACGTTTGAACCAATTGCGTGCATCAGGATGATGTTGCCCTTTTCCTCGTCGTTGGCCATCTTTTGCACGATGCGGCCCGACATGGGGAAGGCCGAGATGCCGCAGGCCCCGATCATCGGGTTGACCTTACGATCGGCGGGGAGGAAGAGGTTGACGAGCTTGGCGAAGAGGACGCCGCCCGCCGTGTCGAAGACGAAGGCGACGAGGCCCATCGCGAGAATCATCAGGGTCTGCAGGGTGAGGAAGTTGGCCGCCACCATCGACGAGCCGATAGTGATGCCGAGGAGGAGGGTGACGAGGTAGGCGAGCTCGTTCTGCGCCGTCTGGGATAGCCTTTCGAGGACGCCTGACTCGCGGATGAGGTTGCCGAACATCAGCGAGCCGACCAGGGGCACGGAGATCGGCGCCACGATGCCGGAGATCATCGTCACCGCGATCGGAAAGATGACCTTGAGCCATTTGGGCGCGTTCGACTCGTGGTAGACCATGTGGATTCGCCTCTCCTTCCTCGTGGTGAGGGCACGGATCACCGGCGGCTGGATGAGGGGCACGAGGGACATGTAGGAATAGGCGGCCACCGAGATCGGCCCGAGGAGATTGGGCGCGAAGATGCTCGACACGAAGATGCTCGTCGGTCCGTCGGCCGCCCCGATGATGCCGATGCTCGCCGCCTCCTTGAGGCTGAAGCCCAACATGGTGGCGACGATCATCGTGGCGAATATCCCGAACTGGGCCGCCGCGCCGAAGAATATCATGAAGGGGTTGCGGAAGAGGGGGCCGAAATCGATCATCGCCCCCACCGCGACGAAGATGAGAAGGGGGAAGAGCTCTGTCTTGATGCCCATGTCGAAAAGCACCTTGAGAAAGCCGTTTTCGTAGCCCGCGACCGTCGGCACCCCCGCAATCGACAGGGGCAGGTTGACAAGTATGGCGCCGAAGCCGATGGGGAGGAGGAGCATGGGCTCGTAGCCCTTCTTGATGGCGAGCCAGATGAGGGCGAAGCCCACGAGGTACATGACGAGCTGTTGCCAGCCGAGCGAGGTAAAACCTATGAAAAGCTGTTCCATGGGAACTCCGATTCGGTCGAGTGCCGCAATGGTAGTGCCCGGGACGGGGGCAGGGAAAGTCGGATTCCATCCTACAAGTCTCGACAACGCCATTCTCGACCGCTACCCCATCGAGGGGCCCCCATGGTAGCGTTTCCACCATGGACAAGAAGTTCCGCGTCGCCGTAGGTCTTTCGGGCGGCGTCGATTCGGCGGTCGTGGCGGCGATGCTCCATCGCGAGGGCTATGAGGTCGTGGGTCTTACGATGAAAATATGGAGGGACGGCCTCCCCGCGGCGATGCCTCGTGTCGAAGGAGCGAAGCACGGCTGCTACGGCCCCGGCGAAGACGAAGATATCGCCGTGTCGGAACGGCTCTGCGCCTCCCTCGGCATCCCTTACCGCGTAATCGATCTCTCGGAGGATTACGAACGCCTCGTGCTCGACTATTTCCGCCGCGAATACAGGGCGGGACGGACGCCCAACCCCTGCATCGTCTGCAACCGCGAGATGAAGTTCGGCTTCCTCCTCGAAAGGGCCAGGGCCTCGGGCCTCGACTTCGATCTCTTCGCCACGGGCCACTATGCCCGGATCGTCGAGCGCGAGGGCGTTCATTTTCTCGCCCGCGCGAAATTCCTCGCGAAGGACCAGAGCTACTTCCTCTATACCCTCGATTCCCAACTCCTTTCCGGAGTGCGATTCCCCCTCGGCGAACTCGACAAGGCCCAGGTCCGCGCCGAGGCGAAGGCACTCGGCCTCGAGGTGGCGGAGAAGGCCGAAAGCCAGGACTTCGTGGGCGGAGGCGACTATGCCCCTCTTTTCGCCGACAGACCGCCCGAAGCCGGCGATTTCGTCGACAGGGAGGGCAGGGTTCTCGGAAAGCATCGAGGTCTTCCTTATTATACGATAGGTCAACGTCGGGGCCTCGGCATCTCGACGGGCCCCGAGCCCCTTTATGTGCTTCGCCTCGAGGCGGCGACGAATCGCGTCGTCCTCGGCAAGGGGGAGGGCCTCTTCGCCGACGGCCTCGTCGCCTCTTCCTTCCGCTTCCAGGACCCCCGTCATGTGGCCTCCGAATTCCGCGGCTTCGCCAAGGTCCGTTTGGCCCATAGCCCCGCCGCCTGCCGCGTCACCCCCGGTGAGGGCAACGAGGTCAGCCTGATCTTTGACAAGCCCGAGCGAGCCATCGCTCCCGGTCAGTCCGCCGTCATTTATGACGAGGAAGGCCTCGTCCTCGGCGGCGGCATCATCGAGCGCCCCCTGGCCCTGGCAGAATGAAGGGGAATCCGCGCGGGGCCTTTATCACGGCTCGGAGGCGCCTCGCCATCACCTTCGGATGCCTCGCGCTGGCCGGAGTCGGCGTGCTGGCCCTCGTCTACCGCCCCCGCACGGAAATCGTCGTCGCCATTGACACGGCCTTCGCGGCGATACGCCCCGGCCTGGTTGCCCGATGCAGGACCTTCGATCCCTTCGGCAACCGCCTTACCCTGATCTTGGTCCCTGTCGACAATGCGCCGTCGACCCTTCTCAGCGAACTGCAGACGCGCAAGCTCCATCCGCGAGCGATCGCGGCGAGCCCCCTCGTCGCCCGGGCCCTCGTCGAAGGCGCCGCTCGCAACAATTCGGCCCCTCCCGCACCGGTTATCGCCCTCGAATGGTCACCGCAGGCAGCGACTTCGTCGATGGCCCCAGATGGATCGGCGCCTCCACTCGCGCCCTCTGGGGCCACCCCCCCCCCTTCTGCCCCCCTCCAGCGGGGTGACGCATCCTCCTCCCTCGCCTTCCCCACAGCCTCCATCCTCTCCGATCCCCTTCCCGCTGCGCGTCGACTCGGAACCCTTCTCGGCTCCATCGTCGCAGACTTGCGCAGGGGCACGCCCCTGCTCGGGCCGGCTTCTCCATCGGCGACGGGTGCCATCGTCTGGGAAGGCGGCCCAGATCGTCCGGATGCCGAGCGCAAAGCCTTCGAAGAAAGCTGGACGGCGGCGGCGGGGCTGAATCCCCTCGAACTAACCCTCGCGCAAGGTGATCCGAATGCCGATAGTCTTCTCAGAGGTCTCTTCTCGAATGACATTAGGGCACTTTTCGTCGATGCCGGCGCTCTGACGCCGACGGCTCTCAACCAGGCCGACGGCAAGGTCACGGTGGTAGCCTTCGCCTCAGGAGCGGCCACGGACGCCGCGCAGGCCTGGCCCCATGCGGCCCTCGCCCTCGAACCCGACGAGGCCGCTATCGTCGCACTCCTCAGGTCTGAGCGGGCGACGCGGCTTCACGGAGAGCTGGCCGTGGCGTCGATCGTCAAACTTCTCCCTGGAGCAACAAAGCTCCATGATTTCGATATGGCTGCGCGGCTTGCCGCGCAATCGCGCTGATTAGCCCGTCGCGGCGGGCCTCCAGAGGGCTATTTCCGTTTGACAACGGATTATCGCGAAAATATACTTCAATCCAATCGTCGGCATGGCCGACGGTACAGGTAAAGGAGCTTCACGGATGAAACACAACTTTGCCCGAACGCTCTCCTTGGCGCTCGTACTCCTGTCGTTCGGAGGAGTCTTCGGGCTCTTCGCCGATGAGAATACGGTCAATCTCGAATCTGCCGTCATACAGGACTTTTCAAATCCCGACGCGCAAAATTGGTTCGTGATGGGTTCCAAGTTCGCCACCAAGGGCTTTCCGCAGCTTGCGTGGGCCAAGGCGTGGCCACAGTCGGTTTTCGGGACGAACGTAGGGAACAAGGATATCAGGTCGCTCGGCGTGGCGATGCTTTTCGACCGCCAAGAGTACAACTGGGTGGACATCATTCCAGGTACCAAGAGCAGCGATCCGAAGGGCGGCTGGACCCCGAAGGAATTGCCCCTCCCCGGCCGCGTCAAGATGCTCGATCTTTGGGTTTGGTCGGGCAACTACGACTACTATCTCGACGCCTATGTCCGCGACTTCCAGGGCATCGTCCATACGATCGACATGGGCAACCTCAATTTCGTCGGTTGGAAGAATCTTAGGATCAACATTCCCGACAATGTGCCCCAGTCCCGCAAATACCTCCCGAAGAAGGAACCTCTCAGTCTCGTGAAATTCCGCATCTGGACCCGGCCGACCGAAGTGGTCGTCATCCCGACGAACGACCCGAACGCCACGGACATGGACAAGGCCGTCAAATTCTATTTCAGCAACATCAAGGTCCTCACCGACACCTTCGAGACCCTCTTCGACGGCGACAATCTGACCGACCCCGCGCTTATCCAGTCGACATGGGGCAATGCCTCAAGCGGCAAGTAAGGGAGAATCGAAATGAAGCACGCAAAGATAGCCACCGTCGCATTGCTCGCCTTCGCCCTGCTCGTCGGACTCCCCCTCGCGGCCCAGACCGCAAGCACCGGAACGACGGGGACGGCGACCACCACGGGCGGATCGACCGCCGCGCCCGCGCCCGCCGCCTCCGGCACTTCGGGAGGTAGCGCCACCGCCGCCCCCACCCCGGATGTCGGCTCACCCGATGCCGCGGTCATCGGCATTGATACGGCCCAGCAAAAACTCAAGGAAGTCTCCGTCGACAAATTCGAGGAGGAAGGCTTCTGGATCCCCTCGATGTCCCCCGATACCGGCTTCATCACGGATCGGCTCTTCATCGGCAGTCCGGCCGGCAAGGCGAACGATCCCCTTCCCGACGAGCGCTTGCTCAATATCGACAATAAGGTATCCGACACCCATGTCCTCGGCGTCAAAGTGGAATTTCTCCATCGCGGCGCGACCAGCTTCGAAGTCAGGGCCCAAAAGCCCATTCCTATCGAAGGAATAACCAAGACCATCTCCGTGTGGGTGGTCGGTAGGAACTACGACAACGAGCTCAGGATCATCATTTCGGACTTTTTCGGCAGGGAATACGAGCTTCCCCTCGGAACCCTCAATTTCCAGGGTTGGAAAAAGCTTACCGTAGCCGTGCCGCCCCAGGCCCCCGACGGAACGACGGGCATCGTCCAGCGGAACTACCACTACAACAGTCGCATGGGCATCAAGGTCGTGGGCTTCAAGGTCGTCTGCGATCCGATGCAGGCCTACGGCAGCTTCTACGTCTACTTCGACGATCTCCGCGCGGTGACCGATCTCTTCGCCGAGGATAATCGCGATCCCGACGACATGTCCGACGCCTGGTGAGCTTTCGGCAATCGATCCGGCCCTCCCCCGGGGAGGGCCTCTTTTTTTGACACGCCTTCTGCGAGGACTACATGACGATCGACGGCATCCACCAAGCGCTCAAACGGGTTTACTTCCTCAAGGGCCTCTCCGCGGATGAGCTTCACCTTCTCGCGAAGGTCTGCGCGGAGGAGGACTTCGGGCCGGGAGACTTAATCTTCGAGGAAGGCAGCACGGCGGATCGCTTCTACGTCCTCATCGAAGGTCATGTCGAAATCTGGAAGGACTTCCGCAGCGAGAGCCCCAAGATGCTGGCCGTCCACGGACCAGGGCATTTCTTCGGCGAGATCGCGCTCATCGACGAACTCCCCCGAAGCGCCACCCTCGTGGCGCGCGACAGGGTCAAGGTCCTCAATCTCGCGCGCGACGATTTTCGCCGCCTCATCGCCGAAAGGACCTCGATCGCCCTCGCCGTGATGACGGGGATCTCTTCGCTCATCCGCAGCTCGAACGAGATATTCGTCGAGGACCTGCGCAAGAGGAACGTCGAGCTCGAGGAGGCGAACCGCGCCCTGGCCAGGATCCACGAAGAGCAGATCAAGATTGAAAAGCTCTCGACCCTCGGCAAGTTCTCCTCGCTGATCCTCCACGACATCCGCAATCCCATCTCGATGCTCAAGGGCCAGCTCCAACTCATCGAGCTGGAGTCCGGCGATCCGGAGAAGGTCGCCTTGCTCGTAAAATCCTGCATCGTCGAGGTGGGCCGCCTCGAGCGCCTCGCCAACGAATTCCTCGACTACTCCCGTGGCGAGATCCGCCTCGAGCTCTCGCCCACCAACGCCACCGAGCTCCTCATGCGCCTCTCATCCTCGCTCAAGGAGCGTTTCGCCTCCGCGGGCATCGCTATCGAGACGAGGATCGAGTGCGAGGAGTCCCTCCTCCTCGACGCCGAACGCGTGCTCCGGGCCCTGCACAATCTCGCCGACAATTCGCGCAAGGCCATGATCGGACGCAAGGGCTTGCTCAGTCTCGTCGCCCGCCGCGAAGGCGGATTCCTGGTAATCGAAGTCGCGGACACGGGCGAGGGCATGCCCCCCGAGGTCCTCTCGCACGTCTTCGAACCCTTCTATTCAGCCTCCAATCGAGGCGGCACGGGCCTCGGCATGCTCATCGTCAGGAACATCGTCGAGGCCCACGGGGGCAGCATCAGAATCGAATCGGCGCTGGACGAGGGCACGCGAATTTTCCTTTCCTTTCCCCTCCCTTCCTTTATGAACTCCTGAGGAAGCCCCTCCTCCCGAATTTTGCGATGCAAAATTTGCTGTAACGAGTGTTACGGTTGTATATTGCAGACGCAAGGAGACTATCAATGAGTAGAAAGCTTCCAATCGCCCTGATCCTCGTCCTTCTCGCGGCAACGGCCGCCATGGCCATCCCTCTCTCCGCGCAGGCGAAGTCGCCCACAATAGACGGCACAATTAGCAGGGGCGAATACGGGGAATTGACGACGCTCAACGGCATCGAGTTCGGCGCGGCCCTCTCCCCCGAGGGGATACTGAGCCTCGCGATCCGCGCGCCCGCGTCAGGCTGGGTGGCCATCGGCCTCGGCACCGGCATCATGGACGGTTCCTGGATATTGATGGCCTACGAGAGCGACGGAAAACAATCCTTCAGCGAACAGAAGGGCATCTCGCACTTCCACGAGCCGATCAAGGACACGAGAGTCATCGCCAAGGCCGTCCACACGGCGGATGGATACACTACCCTCGAATTCCGAATCCGTCTCGCCGACTTCGAAAAGAACGGCAGACTGCCCGTCATCCTCGCCTATGCGAGGCGCGCGGATTTCAGGTCCTATCACGAGGCCCACGCGCAGACGGTCTTGACATTCTAAGCATTAGTCCTAACTTTCGCGACCGATAGGGATTCGGCCCCGAAAGCGAATCGGCAAGGTCAGCCCTTGGGAGCGAAGATGCCGAAGGCGTTGACCGACACCCTGGCCGCGAGTTCCGAGGCCGCCGTACCCCGAAGTACGGCGGCCTTTTCGTAGCTCCGAGCCACGTCGAGGGGGCTCGAGGCCTTCCCTCGTCGGGGCTCGGGGTTCATGTAGGGTGCATCGGTCTCGAGGAGGAGCCTGTCCTCGGGCACGAGGGCGAGGGCCTCGCGCAGAGACTCCGATTTCTTGTAGGTGAGGTTGCCCGCGAAGGAAAGGTGGCAACCCGCGTCGAGGAAGGCCCTGGCTTCCTCCGGCCCGTAGCCGAAACAATGAATTATGACGGGTATGTCGCGGGGCGAGTCGCCGAGGGCCTCGAGGGTCGCCCTGGCGGCGTCGCGGCTGTGCACGAGCAGCGGGAGCCTTAGCTCCCTCGCGAGTTCGATCTGGGCGGAAAACAAACGCAATTGGGTTTTTTCGTCCGCCTCCATGTGATGGAAGTCGAAGCCGCATTCCCCGACGGCGGAGATGCGGACCCCGAGGAGGGCCGCCTCGGCGATGGAGGCTCGAAGGGTCTCCACCGCGGCGCCCGGATCGTCGAGGGCGGGCCGCCCCGGCCAAACGCCGGCGCCTAGGTGGAACCAGGGCGGCAAGGCGATGCGACCGTCGGCATCGCGGGGGAGTCCGAGGAGACGGGCCGCCAGGAGGGCTCGCCTCACGAGATCATCGACGTCGGTGCCGGGGTCGAGGAGGAGGGCTGGCGCCTCCGTGGTGGCGACGGCTAAGGCTCCGGCTTTTGAATCGTGGCCATCTGCCCATGATCGGGAATAGGCGCCGAGAATCTCCTCGGCCGCGTCCTCGCCGAGGCTTTCGGCGAACTTTTCCACATGTGCGTGGGTATCGGTGAAGACGGGACCGCCCTGCCACGCTGCCACGCCCTCCTTGGCCATGGCGCCTGAGCCGGCCATCAGCGAACGCCGCCCTGGGAGAAGACGAGCCTACCGCCCTTCGCGTCGACCTGGACCTTGGCGCCCTCGCGGATGCGGCCGCCGAGGATCTCCGCGGCGAGGGGATTCTGCACCAGGGCCTGGATGGCGCGCTTGAGGGGCCGGGCCCCGTAGTGCGGGTCGTAACCCTCCTCGGCGAGAAAGGCCTTGGCCGCCGCTGTGGCCTCGATGGAGACATTCCTGTCGGCAAGGCGCGCGGCGAGGAAGCCGAGCTGGATGTCGACGATTGAGAGGATGCGATCCTTGCCGAGGCGCTCGAAGACCACCGTCTCGTCGATGCGGTTGAGAAACTCAGGCTTGAAGGAGCCGCGCAGAAGCTGCTCGACGCCCCGCCGCACCTCGTCCATGTCCTTGGCCTCGAGGATGAGGTCGGAGCCGACGTTGCTGGTCATGATAACTATGACATTCTTGAAGTCCACGAGCCGGCCCTGGCCGTCGGTCAGGCGCCCGTCGTCGAGGAGCTGGAGGAGGACGTTGAAGACGTCGGGGTGCGCCTTTTCGATCTCGTCGAAGAGCACGACGCTGTAGGGCCTCCGGCGCACGGTCTCGGTGAGCTGGCCGCCCTCGTCGTAGCCGACGTAGCCGGGCGGCGCGCCGATGAGGCGGCTCACCGAATGCTTTTCCATGTACTCGCTCATATCGATGCGCGCGAGGGCCTTTTCGTCGGCAAAGAGGAATTCGGCCAGGGCCTTGGCCAGCTCGGTCTTGCCGACCCCCGTGGGCCCGACGAAGAGGAAGGAGCCCAGGGGGCGGTTGGGGTCCGAGAGGCCGGCGCGGTTGCGCCTTATGGCGTCGGCCACTGCCTTGACCGCCGCGTCCTGGCCGACGACGCGCTTGGACAGGCGCGCCTCGAGGTCGAGGTATTTCTCGGCCTCGCTCGCCAGCATCTTCGATACGGGGATGCCCGTCCAAGTTGAAACGACCCGGGCGATGTCTTCCTCGGAGACCTCCTCGCGGAGGAGGCGATCCTCCTCGGGCTCCTCCTTCATTTTGGCGGAAACCTCGTCGAGGCGCTTTTGCGCGGCGATGAGCTTGCCATACTTGATCTCGGCGGCCCTGGCGAGGTTGCCCTCGCGCTCGTAGCGCTCGCCTTCGAGGCGAAGGGACTCGAGCTCTTCCTTGAGCTTGCGGATTTCGCCGATCTTCTCCCGCTCGGCTTCCCAGCGCAGCTTCATCGCATCGCGCTTTTCCCCGAGTTCGGCGAGCTCGCGCTCGAGCTTGGCGAGGCGGTCGAGGGAGGCGGCGTCGCTCTCCTTTTTGAGAGCCTGCTTTTCGATGGTGAGCTGGAGGAGTCGGCGCTCGGCCTGGTCGAGCTCGGTGGGTTGGCTTTCTATCTCCATCTTGATGCGGCTGGCCGCCTCGTCGACGAGATCGATGGCCTTGTCGGGAAGGAAGCGGCTCGTGATATAGCGGTCGGAGAGGGTGGCCGCCGCGATGAGGGCCTCGTCGCGGATGCGGACGCCGTGGTGGACCTCGTAGCGCTCCTTGAGCCCGCGCAATATCGCAATTGTGTCTTCCACCGAGGGCTCGGCGCACATCACCGGCTGGAAGCGCCTTTCGAGGGCGGCGTCCTTCTCGATGTGCTTGCGGTACTCGTCGAGGGTCGTGGCGCCCACGGCGCGGAGCTCCCCTCGGGCGAGGGCCGGCTTGAGGAGATTGGAGGCATCCATCGCCCCTTCGGCGGCCCCCGCCCCGACCAGGGTGTGGAGCTCGTCGATGAAGAGGATGACCTCGCCCTCGGATTTCTGGATCTCCTCGATCACGGCCTTGAGGCGCTCCTCGAACTCGCCGCGGAATTTGGAGCCCGCCACGAGGGCGCCGAGGTCGAGGGCGAGGAGCTTCTTGTTCTTGAGGGAATCGGGGACATCGCCTGCGACGATGCGTCGGGCGAGGCCCTCGACCACGGCGGTTTTTCCGACGCCGGGCTCGCCGATGAGGACGGGGTTGTTCTTCGTCCGCCGCGAGAGGACCTGCATCACGCGCCTGATCTCCTCGTCGCGACCTATGACGGGATCGAGCTTTTCCGCCCTCGCGAGGGCCGTGAGGTCGCGGGTGTAGCGCTCGAGCACGCGGTACTTCTCCTCGGCCTCCTGGTCGGTGACGCGACGGTTTCCCCGCACTGACTTGAGGGTCTCGAGTATGGCCGTCTTCACGACGCCGAATTTGCGCAAGAGATCGGCCGTAGCCCCCTCGCCTCCAGCGATGGCCAGAAGCACATGCTCGGCGGCGACATACTCGTCCTTCATGGCCTCGGCCTCGGCCTCGGCCTTGGCTAGAATCTTCGAAGCGGCGGGCGACAGGTAGACCTGGGCGGCCTCCCCGAAGACCTTGGGCAGGCGATCGACGAGGGCCGTCGCCTCGCGAACGAGGGCCGCCCGGTCCGCCCCGATTCTGTCGACAAGAACTCCGCCGACGCCTTCCTCCTGTTCGAGGATGGCGAGAAGGAGATGCTCCGGAGCGATTTCCGAGTGGTCATGCTTGCGGGCCTCGCCGGAGGCGTCCTGGACGAGCTCCTGGGCCTTGAGGGTGAAACGATCGTAGTTCATGGGTTGCCTCACGCGCGGCGAAATGTAGGTACTGCCTTCACGCTTTGCGTCAAAAATACGAAAAGGAAGGGGGAAGCGACAAGGCTCCAGTCTGCCGTCCGGCGCCTCGATAAAGGAGGAGAGCTTCCTTGAAATTGACTCAGATATCGCGAAACTTGAAACATTGACCGGGCAGATGGATCAGCCTATATTAGGTCATATGGAGACCATTACCATTTCCGCGTTCAAAGCAAGAATCTCCGAGGAACTTCGCAAGGTGCGAAGGGGATCGAGCATCATCATCGCCGACAGGGAAACCCCGGTCGCGATGGTTTCTCCGATCGAAACCGAGCCAGCCTTGAAGATCCGACGGGCGAAATCCACCTTCAACCCGCCTGGGCCGCCCGAGGCGATCGCCCACGATCCGCTGGAATATCTCTTCTCGGACCGAGGAGAGCGGTGAGAATATATCTCGATTCCTCCGTTCTCCTCCGCTATCTCCTCGCCGGAGACGATCGCCTCTGCCGTCTGGGCGACGAGGCGCGCCTGGCCTCCAGCGAGCTGATCGGCATCGAATGCAGGCGCGTTCTCCAAAGGGAACGCCTCGAAGGCAGGCTCGACGACGAACACTACTCGCGACTAGCTTCCTTGCTCGCGTCTCAGCTCGAAGACATTGACATAATTGAAATGACCGAGGCGGTCAAGCGAAGGGCCGGAGAATCGTTCCCCACGATCGTCGGCACCCTCGACGCGCTCCATCTCTCATCCGCCCTTATCCTGCGAGATGCCGAAAAGGTCGCGATTTCCATCCTCAGCTACGACAGACAAATGACTACCTGCGCGAAAGCCATGGGCTTCGCCCTAGAATAGCGGGCCCCGTGAGGATAGTCGGCCCTATGACCGGGGGCGCAATCTCAGCTTTCGCCCTTTTCCGATTTCGAGACGGTTTCGGGGGGAAGCGCCGCCGGAACGGTCGACGCCGACGTGGCGCCCAGGGTCGCCCCGTCCTTCGTCTCCCCGCCCTTCGCCGCGCCGCCCTTGCGCGCCCTGATGGCCGTCACCACCGGCGGGATGAAGGACACCACGATGATGCCCAGGGCTACGAGGCTGAAGTTGTGCTGGACCACGGGCACCTGGCCGAAGAACCAGCCGGCCGCGAGGAAGAGGCTCACCCATGCGAAGCAACCAATTAGGTTGTAAATGTAGAATTTGAGGGCGTTCATCTTCGCGATGCCGGCGACGAAGGGTACGAAGGTACGGATGATCGGCATGAAGCGGCCGCCGATGACGGTGATGCCGCCGTACTTCTCGTAGAAGGCGTGGGCCCGTTCCAGATAGTCGCGGCGCAGGAAGCGGGAACTGTCGGAACGGAAAATGGCCGGTCCCACGCGGAAGCCGATGAGGTAGTTCACCGTATTGCCGGCGACTCCCGCCATCGTGAGGACAACCCAAAGGACGGCGATGTCGAGGCCCCCCTTGGCCGCGAGGGCGGCCAGGGCGAAAAGGAGGGAATCGCCGGGGAGGAAGGGCGTCACGACGAGGCCCGTCTCGGCGAAGATGACGAGGAACATCAGAAGATAGGTCCAGCCTCCGTATTGATTGAGGAGGGGGACGAGGAAACGGTCGACGTGCAGAACGAGGTCGAGGATGTTGGTGAGGGGGGGCATCGGTCCTCCGGGAGCGGAATAGTATGCCGCCGGCCCCTTCCGGGTCAACGCGGCCATTGAACAAGTAAGAGGATATCGCATAGAGTGCCCTGCGGCGCGCCAAGCGCCCGCGCTTCGGCGCAGACGCCCCGGCGCGGACGCCCGGCGTCTACGCCAGCGAAATCGCGGTCACAGTCCCCCGCGTAATCAAAACTGGAGGTTCCCATGAACAGGGAAAGTCCGTCCTATTCTTCCACCTATCTCATCCTTCTCGGCCTCTTCACCACCTGCCTCCTCGTGTCGAACGTGATCGCGGGCAGGCTCATGGACGTCGGCGGCATCGTCCTCCCCTCGGCCGTCATCCTCTTTCCTGTGACCTACATCCTCGGCGACGTCTTCACCGAGGTCTACGGCTTCAAGAAGACCCGCCTCGTGATCTGGGTCGGATTCGCGGCCAACCTCCTCATGTCACTCGTCTTCCTGGCCGCCATCGCCCTCCCCGCCCCCGGCTTCTTCACCGCCAAGGACGCCTATGCCACCGTTCTCGCGACGACGCCCCGGATGGTTCTCGCCTCCCTCCTCGCCTATTTCACGGGGGAGTTCGGCAACTCGATCACCCTCTCCCTTCTCAAGAAGGCGACCAAGGGAAGATTCCTTTGGACGAGGACCATCTCCTCGACCATCGTCGGACAGGCTTTCGACACGGGCATCTTCATCTTCATCGGTTTCGCGGGCTCCCTGCCCCTCGCCGTCCTCCTCCAGATGATGCTCGCCCAGTATCTCTTCAAGGTCGTCTACGAAATCCTCTGCACGCCGATAACCTACGCGGCCGTCGGCGCCATCAAAAAGCGGGAGGGAGTCGACACCTTCGATGTCGGCGTCGCCTACAATCCCTTCGCCCTGGGAGGCAAGTGATGTCCGAACCGCAGTTCAAGGCCCTCGGCCACAAGGTGACGAGCCCCGAGCGCCGGCTCGAAGTCTTCCCGACCCCCGAGCACGTGCGGAGGGTCGTCCTCGAAGGCGACGAGTTCACGAGCCTCTGCCCCGTCACGGGGCAGCCGGACTTCCAAACGGTCCGCATCGAGTTCGAACCGGGTCCCTACTGCATCGAGAGCAAGAGCCTCAAGCTCTACCTCTGGACCTTCCGCGAGGAGGGCCACTTTTGCGAGGCCCTCTCGGCCCTCATCGCGAAGGACGTCTGGGAGGCCGCGAAGCCGCGGCGGGTCACGGTGACGGTCACGCAGCGGCCGCGGGGGGGCATCAGCATCCAGGCCGAGACGAGCCTGCCCGATCCCCACGCCTAAACCATAGCGAGGGGCCCTCGCTTCGACACCGCGGAGTCGCGGACTTTCCGACGTCGACTCTGGTCGGCGGAGGAAAAGCCTATTGCCGGCGCGGCCCGCCGCGTGTACCTTCCACCGCATGGAACAGAAGATCGTCGTACTCCACGGCTTTACTCCCGATGAAGCGGTAGCTCTCATGAAGTCGGTAAAGGCCAGCGTCCCCGGGGCCGCCGACGCGGCCTTCGCCACCAGCACGGCAACCAACCTCGATTGGAAGCTTTCCTACCTCGTCGAACACGTCACCGAGGAACATCAGCAGTTCAAGGAAATGAGGGCGGAGCAGGCGAAGGCCAAGAAAGGCTGAAGCGAAGGGGCTTTCGCGCCCTCCAACCCTACTCCGACTCGAACTCGGGAATTCTCTTTTTAAGCTGCGCAAGAAAAGCGCCTCCGCTTACGCCCTCTCGCAGGGCGACAAAGACGACGTTGTCCCTGCCCGCGATAGTGCCGAGGACCTCCTCGAAGCCCATGTTGTCGAGGGCGAGGGAGACCGAATCGGAATGGCCCGAGAAGGTGCGGATCACCACGGTCGTCTGGTTCCAGTCGATCGAGACATAACCGCGCAGGAAATCCTGCATGTATTGGCGCTCCGTCGCCTCGCGCTCCTCCTCCGAGGGCATGCCGTAGTAGTAGCCTTTGTCGCCGTCGGGAATTTTCGCGACCTTGAGGAATTTGAGATCGCGCGAGAGGGTCGCTTGGGTGACGACATGACCGCTGTCCTTGAGCAATCGAAGCAGGAGATCCTGCGAATCGACTCTCTGCTCGCGAAGTATGTCCTTGATCAGCCGGAGGCGATCCCAGCGTTCGTTCATTAGGGCTCCATGTAGGCGGCCTCGATGGGCCACCGACGCTCTACTAAAGACATGGAGGGGGCCCTTTTTCAAGCCGGAGACTTCGTTCTTGGCTGAAGGCGCCATAGCGTCGATAATCTGGGGAAGGCTTCGCGACCGAGCGTGGCCGACAGAGGCAGGATGAGCGACCAGCCCGAGCCCTCGAAGGGCGACACAATCCCACTCTCCCCCCCCGAGCTTGCTGAGGCGCCCGCCTCGGCGCCGCCCGATCTGGCTGACGCCATCGTCGCCCTTCCCCTCGGAAATCCGGGTGACGGGATGGTGGAAATCAAGGTCGCCGAAGATTGGATGAGCGCAAGCGCCGTCTTCCATCCTCCTGCCGACGACGGCCGCCCGCTCAGCTGGGAGCTCGTGTCAGAGGCGCTGACAAGGGTGGGCGTTACATCGGGGATTCTCTGGGACGAAATCAAGGAAAGAATCCTCGAATGCAATCTCGAACGAAGGGTCATCCGCGACCTCGTCGTAGCGAAGGGCATCCCGGCCGAGGAATCGATGCCCGAACACGCCGAGATCGAGGAACGCCTCGCCCCTCGCGAGCAATTCGCCTCCCTCGACGCGATCAAGGTCGATTTCAGGAATCTCTCGCGACAGCCGGTGGTGCGCAAAGGCGATAAGCTCGCAAGACTCTTCCCCGCCGCCGCCGGCCGCAAGGGAATGGATATCCGCGGAAAGGAATTCGATCCGCCTCGCCGTAAGGTCGACTCGTGGAAGGCGGGCAACAACGTCGTCGCTGAGGATGGCTATCTGATTGCCGCAGTCGGCGGCCTCCTCAACCGCGACAACTTCCAGCTTTCGGTCGAAGAAGTATTCGTGGTCAAAGGCGGCGTCGACTACCACACGGGCCACGTCGTCTTTCCCGGCGACGTCATCGTGGAAGGCAGGGTGGGCGGCGGCTTCAAGCTCTGGTCCGGCGCCAATATTCTGTGCAAGCTCACCCTCGACGCCTTCGATGTCAACGCGAAAAAGGACCTCGTCTGCCTCCAGGGTATTCTCGGCCACGGAACCGGCCATGTTCGGGCGGGAGGGCAGCTCAGCGCGAAGTTCATCGAGAATTGCCGCGTCGCCGTCCGAGGCGATATCCACGTGCTTTCGGCGATAATGGGAAGCAGGGTCTATTCCCTCGGCGTGATCGACCTGGGAGAGAAGGGAGCCATCGTCGGAGGGGACACCTGGGCTGTCCACGGCATCAAGGCCGCCAGACTGGGCAACCCGGCGAAGCAACGGACCCTTGTCCACGTCGGCGTCGATTTCACCGTCCAGCAACGCCTCGACCAGGCAAACGAGAGGCTGAAAAGCCTTGCGTTGAGAGCCCAGCAAATCGACGTCTACGCCTCCGAGCACCCGGGCGTAGACGCATCCCAGCTCCACGCCGAGGCCGCCCGGGCCGTCGAGGAAACGCGCAATCTCATAATCTCGCTCCTGCCGACCCTCGACGGCGATGAGGCCGCCTACGTCGAGGTGACGGGCGAGGTCTTTCCGGGGACGGTGATCGAAATCTGCCGCGGCGAGATCGCCGTCACCAAACCCCTCAGGAATTGCAGGTTCAGTCTCGACAAGACGGCCGGCAGGATACTGGTCCAACCCATGTCGAACAAGCACGCCGAGACCTCGAGTCCTCCTAAGTGATATCTGCCGTCTCCGCCCCGACGATCCGAAGGAGATCGGAGGGCGCGAGCAGGATCTGGAGTCCGCGTCGTCCAGCGCTCACCGAGATCTCCTCGAAGAGTGCGACCGTCTCGTCGACGAGGGTGCGAAGTCTGCGCTTTGTTCCGATGGGGGAGCAACCACCCCTGATATAGCCCGTCTCAACCTCGAGCTCTCGCAGGGGAAGCATGGCGACCCTATGCTCGCCGAGCGCCTTCGCCAACTTCTTGAAATCGAGCTCGGCATTGCCGGGGATGACGCAGAGGGCGATCTCGCCGCTTTCGCCCCTGACGGCGAGGGTCTTCCAGACTCGCTCGACCGGTAGACCGACCTTGTCGGCCGCGGTTTCCGCGGAGAGGTCGGATTCGTCGACCTCATACGAGAGGGTGGAGTGGACGACGCCGGCCGCCTCGAGAATCCTCTGGACGTTGGTCTTGCCCGTCTGTCCCATGCGGCCCGTACGACCGATCCTCATCCGCCCGCGGCGAAGGGGATCAGCGCTTCCTCCTGAACATCCGGTAATTCAGCATTGGGAAGACATTGTTGCGCTTTTCGAGGCGGGTGAGCCATTCGGTGGCGACCGTGTTGGCCGAAAGCATGTCGTAGATCTTCCCGAAATTGCCGATGGCCTCCTCTACCCGCTCGCGCGCGAAGCCGCTCGAGCGGCCGGTGCGCATGAGGAGTGGCCAATCGGAACCCATCGCGAGAAGGACTTCGCGGGCCGCCTGGTTGAGTATGCGTTCGCGCAGGCCCGATTCGTCGGGGAAGCGTTCGGCCAACTCGGTCATGCGCTCGCAGGCCTTGTAGATGTGGCGGTATGTCCAGTCGTTCGAGCCGTCCAACCAGACCTCCCCGTAGCCCCCGTCTCCCCAGGAGGAGAACTCGGGCGTCGAAGTCTGGCTTTCGGGGTAGAGATGCTGATATTCGCCGAGGGTCACGAAGGTGAGTTCGCGGTCTTTAGCATTGCGGAACAGGGCCTCGATCCAAAGCGGCCCCTCGAACCACCAGTGCCCGAAGAGCTCGGCGTCGTAGGGACAGACCATCAGCGGCGGTCGGTCGAGGGACTGGGTCGACGCGGCGGCGCCTGCCTTCTCCTGCCTCCCGTCGAGAAAGGCCTTCGCATGATCGACCGCCCTCGCCGCGGCCGCTGCACGGTCGTAGGGACGCTTGTCCGCCGTGTGCCCCGTCACGGCCCAGTACTTGAAGCCGGTATAGACCGAGCCCTGCCCGCCGGGCACATAGGGCGAGATATCCCCGGCCGGAAGGTCGAAACCGATGTCCCGGTAGAAATCGCGGTAGGCGGGATCGGCAGGGTAACCTGTCCGATCAGCCCAGACGGCCTCGGTGGCGGCCGCGTCGCGGACGAAGACGGAGAATCCGTTGGGGCATTGCACGGGCTCGAAGGAGCCATGCGGGGGCAGGGGATGCCCGAGAAGGGCCCCTCGCGTGGTCACGACCGAATACTGAAGATTATAGGACTTGAGAAGATCCTCGAGTCCCGGGTACCAACCGAGATGGGGCAGCCAGATGCCCGCGGGCTGCTTGCCGAAACGGGTACGATGGCTGACCAGCGCCGTCTCGACCTGGGCCGCGAGGGCCTCGGGCACGAGACGGAAGTTGGGGAGGAAGGCATGGGTCGCCGCCGTCGTGAGGAGTTCCAACCTCCCTCGCTTGTAATGGTAATCGACGGCGCCGAGGATGTCGCGAGAGTAAAGATCGACATAATCCTGTCGATTCTCGCGATAGAGCTCGAGATACATCGAGGCGAGGGGGCCGAAGACGGGATCACCCGCGGTTCGCGCCACCTCGCGCTCGCCGAGGGCTATCTGCGTGTCGAGGTAGGAGATATAACGCGTGCCGAGAAGCGAATCGCCGAGCATCGCGCAAAGGGTCGGCGAGATGCTGAGGGTCGCCTTGAAGGGGACGACGTCGCTCTCGAGGGAGCGAAAGACGCGGAGGAGGGGAAGGTAGGTCTCGGAGAGAGCCTCGAAGAGCCAACGCTCCTCGAGAAAAGTCGGATAGTCCGGATTGCGCACGAAGGGCAAATGCGCGTTGAGGACGAGGGCGACGTATCCTTTGGATTTCATGCGGCGGCCGACCTCATGCGCCTGCGCCTGCGCGCAGAATGCGGCTCGGGTTTTCGTCCTCGACCTTCTCGATCGAGAGTTCGGAAAGGCCCGAAAGCTCGAGGAGCCGCCGGTCCGGCGCGGAAGGACTGATTTCGCCGATGTACTGGCGCGGCACGACGAAATCGAGGGACCGAGCGAGGGCCCTCACCTTTCCGTCGGAACGGAAGGCGAGGTCGATACGATAGCGCGCCTCGGGGCGCGGAAGGTTGATGTACCACTGCGAATCATCGACCGTGATGGGAATGTCGAAAAAGGGAGGCCGGCCCCCATCGCGATCGTCGGTTTCACTAACACGGAGGAAGAGCTTCGACTCCTCGCTCGCCGCCTCTATCGCCCCTCGGTCCGTTTCTGAGATGTCCCAAAGCGCAAAGGCCCAGGAAGGGTCGCGAACCAGGGCTTTTATGATCGTCTCGTTATAGCGAGTCTCCAGTCTCGGCGGGTTCTCTTGCGATCTCGCACCGCCCTCGTCGCTGCACCAGTATTTGGCGTCCTCGACGTAGAGGGGCGCCTCGGTCCCCCGATCCCTCTCAAGCCTATCTTCTGCGAGGGCCTCCACGATTTCCTCGACCACGAAAATGCGGTCCAGGTCGGGAGGTAATCCCAGGCCCATGCGATCGGCTATCGCTTGAAGATCCTGGTCCGATAGCGATTCGAAGTTCTCCGATGTCACGTCCTCATTCTCCGGAGGCGCTTCGCCACTTGTCAAGCCGTGCACCCGGCACGGGAATCATGCGGTCGGACCCTCAGAGGAGGCGTCGGGAGACTTCCGCTGCTTCTTGCGGCGTCTCCTGGCGGCACCGGAGGTTCGCGAGAGGCTTTCACCTTCCTGCGGAGACTTCGTCCCTGGCGCGCTGACCTTGGGTTCGCGACGCTTCGCTTCCTGGGATGGAGAAGGGCGACCAGTCGACTCGAGATTCCCGCCTTCGATCGCGCCACCAGGTTTCCGCGGACCGCGTCGACGGCGACGCGGCTTCGAAGCCTCGGTCGACGAAGCCGGCTGCTCTCCAGCCTTCGAGGAATCCTCCTCCGCTTCCGTCGCTGATGGAGCTTGCTCGACGGGCCCTGCCCCCGGTTCCCGGGAGGCAGGGCCACGGCCCCCAATCCTCCCCCCCCGTCCGCGTTCAGCAGGCCCCCTGCCCCTTTCGGGACCCGGCCTCCTCGGCCTCTCCAGCGGTGACAGCCCTCTCTTCTTGAAGAGGACAAGGACGGCCGCCTCGAGTTCGACGCGGGGTAGGTTGAGGGGCGCGAGGAAACTCTTCGCCTGCTGCAGCGCGTCCTGGAAGGCCTCCGGCCTGTCCTCGATGACCCCGGAGAGATTTTCGAGCCAAGGCCTGAGAAAGTGCGAGATAAGGAGCGAAAGGCGGCGTTCTCGTCCCGCCGCGGCGGCGTCGAGCCCGTCGAGTTCCACGAGGGCAGCATGAAGGATTTCGCGATTCCGAGAGTCCTTTGCCAGGAAATTGGAACATTCGGGCACGATGTGGCGAAGGAGTCCGAAGGATTCGAGCCGCTCGAGGATCTCCGCGCTCTTTCCCGAAGCGAGAATCTTGAGAAATTCCTCGGTCAGGCGCGAGGTGCTCGCCTCGGCGAGGAGGCCTGCGTCGCGCCGTATCGCCCAGCGCGTTCGTATCGGCACGCCGAAACCCGTCGTGGCGGCGTATTTCACGCAGCGTATCATGCGCACAGGATCTTCGATAAAAATGCTCTTAAGGGGAATGACCGGCACGATTCGACGCGCCTTCACATGCTTGAAGCCGCCGACATAGTCGACAAGCTGTTCCTGGATGGGATCGTAGTAAAGCGCGTTGCAGGTGAAATCCCGGCGAAGGGCGTCCTCGTCGATCGAGCCGTACTCGTTGCCGACGGTCCCCTTCGCGATGGAACGGAAGGTGGACACCTCGAAGATCTTTGGTCCGGCATAGACATGAACCAACCTGAAGCGACGGCCGATCACCCGCGCGTTGCGGAACACCCGCTTGATCCGCGAGGGTTCGGCGTCGGTGACGATGTCGAAATCCTTCGGCGTTCGCCCCAGCAGAAGGTCCCTGACGGCGCCACCGACGATGAAGGCCTCGTGCCCGTTCTCCCGGAGACGCTCGACTATCCTTCGAGCGTCGAAATCAACCTTCGAGGCATCGATCTCATGTTCTTTGGCGGTATAGACGAGGGCCCGTGCGACAACCTTGCCGTCATCGGTCTTTCGATAGCGGATCAGCAATGAAAACCTCGAATTCGGACAGTGTATCGGACAAACCATCCCCGCCATCGATGGAAGGCAGGAATCGTTGCGGCCTGGCCGGCTTCGGATTAATCGCGCAACTCACTGGCGCCTATGCCACCCTGCCGGCGGCCGGAAGGAAAAGACCGAAGCAGGGGCAGTATGTACGCGGAAATTAGCCATGGTCAAGCGACAGGCGCCCACGACCTGGGCTTCGCCCTTCCGCCTCAAGATTTGGCGGTCAGCTGCCGATAAGAGAGGTACGGGTGGTGTCTGTGGACCGTAAGGCCCGCTCCATCGCCCGAAAGGAGGCGAAAGGGAAGGATGACCTTCCGAGACGTCGTTCCACGATCGACGTCGAGGAGTCGCTCGTCGACAATGATCGACGCGTCGGCCATCGGCCGACGAAGGCAAGGTTTTCCGCCGATCGCACGGGCAATCGGCATCGCGTCCGCGCAAGGGCCAGGCTTGGCCGCAGCGGATGGAGACGGAACGGGGCAAGGACGCACCGGAACCGTCGATCCGGGATCTGGAAAGATCGCGGATTTTATACGATCATCCAAGGAGGATGAACATGGTCATCAATCACAACCTGAGCGCAATGTTCGCGAACCGCGCACTCGGCATCACCAATCAGGAAACCGAGAAGAGCATGGAGAAATTGTCCTCCGGCCAGCGGATCAACCGCGCCGGCGACGACGCCTCCGGCCTCGCCGTTTCCGAGAAGATGCGCTCCCAGATCCGCGGTCTCAATCAGGCCTCCAAGAACGCCGCGAACGGTATTTCCTTCATTCAGACCACGGAAGGCTACCTCCAGGAGTCCCAGGACATCCTCCAGCGCGTCCGCGAACTCGCCGTCCAGTCCTCCAACGGCATCTACACCTCCGAGGATCGCATGCAGATCCAGGTCGAGGTCAGCCAGCTCGTCGACGAGATCGATCGCATCGCCTCCCACGCCCAGTTCAACGGCATGAACATGCTTACCGGCCGCTTCGCGCGGGCGGGCGGCAGCAATGTCGTCACCGGTTCGATGTGGTTCCACATCGGCGCCAACATGGACCAGCGCACCCGCGTCTATGTCGGCACGATGACCGCTGCCGGCCTCGGGGTCCGCAATGTAGGCGATAACTCCATCATCAGCCTCGCGACCCCCGACAGCGCCAATCGCTCGATCGGCACCATCGACGAGGCCCTCAAGAAGGTGTCCAAGCAGCGCGCCGACCTTGGCGCCTACCAGAACCGACTCGAGCACGCGATCAAGGGCATCGACGTCGGCGCCGAGAACATGCAGGCAGCCGAGAGCCGGATCCGCGACACCGACATGGCCAGCGAAATGGTCACCTACACCAAGGATCGTATCCTTTCCCAGGCCGGCGGAGCCATGCTCGCCCAGGCCAACCAGAGGACACAGTCGGTCTTGCAGCTTCTCCAGTAAGGCAGTATCATTCCGATACGGGGTTCTCTTTTGGGGGCCCCGTACGCCATCAATCGAGGCGGCGTGATCGAAAGGTCATGCCGCCTGCAGCCTTTCCTGCGAATATCACGAAGGCCACGGTCTTCGCGGGATCTTTGAAAAATACCCTCCCGCGCGCATTGGCAAAGAGGGCGCCCGTCAGAAGGGGCGCGCTCCTCGCCGCACGGGGACGAACGGAATGGAGACGGCGCGATTTAGTCTCCACCCCGCTCAGCGTGCGCGCAAGGACGCGGACGGCACGGATTGCCGCTGCGATACATCCTCAAGGAGGGTCACATGGTCATAAACCACAACATGAGCGCGGTCTTCGCCAACAACCAGCTCGCCATTACGCAGGGCAACCTGTCCAAAGACATCGAGAGGCTTTCGTCCGGTCAGCGCATCAACCGCGCCTCCGACGACGCTTCCGGCTTCGCGGTTTCCGAAAAGCTTCGCAGCCAGATTCGCGGCCTCAACCAGGCGCAGAAAAACGTAGAAAACGGCGTTTCCTTCATCCAGACTACCGAAGGATATCTCGGCGAGACGCAGGACATCCTTCAGCGCATGCGCGAACTCGCGGTCCAGTCCTCCAACGGCATTTACACCTCCGAGGATCGTATGCAGATCCAGGTGGAAGTCAGCCAGCTCGTCGACGAGGTCAACCGCATCGCTTCCCACGCGCAGTTCAACGGGATGAATATTCTCACCGGAGCCTTCGCGAAGAATTCCGCCGTCAACAAGACGATGACCATCCAGGTCGGCGCCAACATGGACCAGTACAAGACGGTTTTCATCGGCACCATGACCGCTCAGGCCCTCGGACTCACCGGAGCGCAGGGTGCGGCGGGCATGATTACGATGTCGAGCCCCCAGGGCGCGAATTCCGCCATTGGGACCCTCGATGCCGCCCTCAAGATGGTTTCGAAGCAGCGGGCCGACCTCGGCGCCTACCAGAACCGCTTCGAATCCGCGGCCAAGGGCATCGCCGTCGCTTCCGAGAACATGCAGGCTGCCGAAAGCCGAATCCGCGACACCGACATGGCGAGCCAGATGGTCGATTACACCAAGAACCGCATCCTGGCCCAGGCCGGCGGTGCGATGCTTGCGCAGGCGAATACGAGCTCGAACAACGTTATGCAGCTCTTGGGCTAACGTGAATCCGTTCACGTCGGCACGGCGACCTTGGGTCGACGGGTCGGCAGGGTAACGAGAGACTTCTGGACGTCATCTCTCGAATTCCCGAAGTATCCCGGACGGGGGGGATCGCGCCCCTTCCCGTCTTTTTGCATATTCCGTGCCGTCCGGCATGGCCGCACGCGCACTATCCTTCCAACAGCGTCTTCGGAGGAAATGGATTTCCTGCACCGTGGACGCCGGCGGAGCAAAGGGAGATACGCCTCCCCCCTCCGTCTCGTCGGAGGCAACCATGGCTCTCGACTTTTCGTCGATCAATCCTTCCCTCTCCTACCAAGGCGACGGCGCTCACGCCGCGGCCTTCATGACGGCACTCGCCCAGACTCCGCATGTCACCCTGCCCAAGGCCGACCCGGTCATTCCAAGCGACCTCCAGCAGACCATTCGCGACATGCAGAAGCTTTCCGACGCCTTCAACACCCATCTCTCCTTTTCGGTCAACCAGAAGCTCGACTCCATCGTGGTCAAGGTGGTAGATTCGCAGACCGATAAAGTAGTCAGGGAAATCCCGCCCGCGGAACTCCAGCATGTCTACGAAGCGATCCGCGAGACGATCGGCCTGCTCTTCGATCACAAGGCCTGACGCGAGGGGCTCCTCCAGCCTTGCCCGCGTCGGGCCGGGCTGGTAGAGTCGATCGGCGCAGGGGATATCCCGGGGGGACCGTCGTTGTCTGACTTTTCGATCCCAGGGGTAGGCACCCAGGACAAGTACGGGACCGACAAGCTCATCGCTGGTCTCATGAAGATCGAGCAGGTTCCGCGCGACCGCGCCCAGAAACAGCTCGACAGCTTCCAAAAGCAGAAATCCGTCTGGCTCGACCTGACCCAGCAGACCTCGAGCCTCAGGGACAGCGCGCGCAATCTCTATTCGTTCCGCAATCCCTTCAGCGACCGAATCGCCGCCAGTTCCGACGAAACTGTCCTCACGGCCACGGCCACCCGCGAGGCCCTCGAGCAGAGCCGGAAGGTCACCGTCGAAAAGATAGCCTCGGCCGATCGATTCCTCTCCTCGAACCTCGCGCCGGACTACAAGGTGCCCAAGGGCGACTACAAATTCGGCATCGGCGACAGCACGATCGAGCTTAGCTTCCTGGGAGGGAGCCTCCAGGACTTTGCCGACGCGGTTACGCGAAAGGGAAGGGACATCCTGCGAGCCTCCCTCGTCCCCGTCACGCCCGATACCCGCGCCCTTGTCATCGAAAGCCTCAAGACGGGCGAGAAAAACCGCCTTTCCTTCGCCGGCGACGCGGAGGCCCTCGCGGTCGCGACGGGCCTGGTCGACAGGGCCTCGACGAAGGCCCAGAGCCTCGACCCCTCCCAGCCCCTCGCCTGGACGAAGGCCCTCGACCCCGCGGCCGTCCACGCCTCCAAGGGAAGCCTCGCCGTGGACCCGGGCGGGGAGGCGAAGCTCGCCCTCGCCGCCGACGCTCCTACCCAAGGCCTCGTCCTCGAAATCAGCTACCGCCTGACAAAGGAAGCCACGCCGCCGCCGCCCACCCCGCCGCCCGGGCCGAACATCCCCCCGTCGGGGAGCGTCACCTTCCAGGGCATCACCGTGCAGGGCGCTCCCTCCGAAACAGGGCTCTCTCCCTGGACCCCTCCGTCTGTTCCGCCGAAGGTCGACGACAGCCACATGCTCTTCGCCCTCGCCGCCAACGGCGGATCTGTCGGCCTCCCCGCCCTCGCAGACTCGAGCGATGCCCGCACCATCAAGATCGAACTCGGCTCCCTGATGCCGGACATAGCGGCCCTGGGTATTCGCGACGGGGATAGCTCGCGCCACCTGGAGATTCTCTCGGCCCGCGTCTACGACCCGAAGGAGACGGGGGGCTTCGTGCCCAAGCACCCCGTTTCCACCGCGGGCGACTCCCTCATCTCGGTGGACGGAGTCGAAATCAGACGCGACAGCAACGCGATCAAGGACGTCATACCGGGCGTCACCCTCAACCTGGTCGACACCTCGGACAAGCCGGTCAAGGTCGACGTGCAGCCCGATCGCAAGTCGGCCAAGGACGCGATCATCAACATGGTGGGCACCTACAACAAGCTGATGGGCTGGCTCAACATCCTCACGCGGAGCGATCCCTCCATCATCGAGCAGCTCGACTATTTCACGGACGCGGAAAAGAAGCTCGCCAATGATCGTCTCGGCATCTACCAGGGCGACTCCACCCTTTCGGTGTTCCGCAACGGGCTCCAATCGGCGATGATGAATCCCCATCAGACGCGGCCGGGCGATTCCATCGTCCTCCTCTCGCAGGTCGGCATCGCCACCGACACCCGGAGGCCGGGGGCCTCCGGCGGCGTCGACGCCTCGAGGCTCCGCGGCTATCTGGAAATCGATGAGCAGTCCCTCGACAAGGCCCTCGCCTCGCATTTCGACGAGGTGAGGGACCTTTTCGGCTACGCCACCAACAATGACTTCATCGTGAATTCCGGCGTCGCCTGGGCACTCGATGCGGCAGCCCAGCCCTATGTCGCGATCGGCGGCATCTTCTCGACGCGGAGCCAGACCCTCGACAGCCAGATTTCGAGCGAGAAGCAGACCATCGCGGACCTCAACGTGGCACTGACCGCCAAGCAGGACGAACTCAAGCAGAAATACGGCATGATGGAAGGCGCTCTCAACAGCATGCAAAGCACATCCAACGCCCTCGACAACTTCAGCAAGAACGGCGGCGGCTGACGGCCGATCATGAAAGGATAGCATGGTGAAAATTCTCGTGAACGACGAAGACATCGATGTCGCAGCCTCGGAAGGCGACAACATAGGGGAACTCCTGTCGAGGGCCGACGCCCTCCTCGAAAAGGCGGGGGCTGTCATCGTCGCGCTCTCGCTCGATGGACGCAGCATCGGGCCGGAGGAACTCGCCGAGCTCGGATCGCGACCCGCCTCCGAGGCTACCCGTCTCGACATCGTCGCCGAATCCTCGACGGATTATCGCGCCCGCGCCGTCGACATCCTCCTCGGCATCCTCGCCGAGGCGGCGCCCTTCCCCGACGAGGCGAAACGACTCAGGCTCCGCGAGTCGCTGTCCAGCCTCTCGGAAGGCCTCGGGGGACTCTTCCCCGCGGACGAGCTTTCCTTCATCCGCGGGCTCGAGGAGGTCGCGGCCGAGGAGGCTGTCCGCGACACGTCGAGCGACGCGCGCCTCGCCGAGCGGATCGCCGGCCTCGACAGCCTCTTTCGCGAAAGGCTCGCCGAGTTGCGCGACCCTGTGGCCGAGTTTCGTCGTGCCTCCGGCGTGTACCGCGGCGCGGCGGAGGAATTGCGCGAACTCCCGGTATGGCTCCAGACAGGCAAGGAGCGCCAGGCGATGCAGGCCGTCCTCGTCTTCGTGGAGCTCTTCGACAAGATAATCAGGCTCATGCCCCTGTTGGGAAGGCTCGGCGTCGACGCCTCGGCGATTCGCGTGGAGGGCCTCGAGCTCCCCGCGTTCTATTCGTCCTTCAACGACGTGTTGAAAGAGCTCTCGAAGGCCATCGAGGATCATGACTCCGTCCTTATCGGGGACCTTTCCGAATACGAGGTCGCGCCGCGGATGGAAGGGCTCTTCGCCGCGATAGGCGGGGCCCTACCCTCATGACGCCCATCCTTCAGATCGGCAACCCGAGCACCTTTTGGTCCCAGGGCGGCGGGAGCGACAGCAATGCCAATTGGTGGATTTGGGTAATCGCCATCGTTCTGATCCTGGCCATCGTCATCGCCGTGGGCCGGTCAGCCCGCGGAGCGCCGCGTCCGAAGAGCAATTTCAGCAAGAGGGACTGGAGGAGGGGAGCCCGTTCCTTCGGCCTCGCGGAGGAGGAACTGCGTTTCCTCGAGACCTTCGCCCGAAACGCCGGTATCGGCAATCCCGACGCGACCTTGCGGAACAAGACCAAGCTCGAGACCTTCTTCAAGGATGTCTACCGGAGCATCGAGAAGAACTCCGAGTCCGAATCGGACGCCGAGGACAAGAAGGCCATGCTCTTTCAGATCCGCGAGCGTCTCGCGAGACAGGCGGCCCAGGGAACCCCCGTTCACAGCACGCGGCAACTAGGAAGGAATGTCCCCATTTCCTTCATTACACCGAACGAAGAGAACTACCCCACCGTCATCGTGCGATCCGACCAACAGGGACTATTCGTCGAGGCCGTCGTCGATCCCCTCGGCAAGCCGATCCGCTTCCATCGCGGCGCGAAACTCTCCTGCTTCTTCTACACGAAGGCCCACCAGGGCTACCAGTTCGTCACGAAGGTGGGCGGCTTTCAGACGACGGGAGACCGCACCCTCATGGTCCTCGCGCACAGCGACAATGTCACAGCCCTCCCGTCCCGTCAGCACCAGAGGAGGAGCACGCGCGTGCCCTGCGTCTACTATCACGTCGCGGTGGCGGCGAAGGTCGGCAAGGGAAAGAATGAAACCTCCGCGCGCGTGGAGAATATCAGCTTCCCCGGTATGGTGACCGACCTTTCGGCAGGCGGCGTGGCCATCCAGGCGGCGACCACCTTCCCGCCCGGCGACTTCCTCAAGGTGGTCCTCGATCCGGGCAGCGGCAATCAATCGGCCTTCGGCAAGGTGATCCGCCTCAACAATCTGCGCGGCTCAGGCGGCATCATGCACATCCAGTTCGTAAAACTCTCGAGGAAAAGCCTCAACGCCATCCTTTCGTATGTGCACGGCTATACAGACTGACGCCGAGACGATTCCATCGCATGCTCGAAAGGCCTCCAACTTGACTCCCCCACCCGCCTCCCCTAGTATTGTCCCATGAAGGTCGTCGAGATCCGCTCCCTTGCCCGGAAGGAGACGGGCATATATTACCGAAGGGAATTCAGCGGCACGGCGGTGCTCGAAACGCGGGGCGAAGCCGGCGAATATCCCCTCAGTTTCGTCATAGAGAGCAAACCCATCGGCGCCCCCGAGATCTCGGTCTTTCTCGAGGCCGATCCGGCCTGGCCCCTCCTCCCCGTCGTGACCTCGATCAAGCACCTCGTCCGCGAGATGGATCGGGACGGGAAACTGCCCTGAAAAGACTCCTCCTCGCCTCGCCGGAGGCTACCCTGGCCTTCGGCGAACGCATCGGTCGGACGGCGCGCGGCGGCCTCGTGCTCGCGCTTCGCGGCGGCCTCGGCGCCGGCAAGACGGTGTTCGCCAAAGGCGTGGCGCGAGGCCTCGGCATCGAGGACGAGGTGACGAGCCCCAGCTACACGATCGTTTCCGAATACGAAGGCAGGCTGCGATTCCATCACGTCGACGCATGGCGCCTCGCCGACGCCGACGAATTCGGCGCGGTCGGTGGCATGGAACTCCTTGCGGACCAGGAAGGCGTTTCCGTAATAGAATGGAGCGAAAGGATCGAAGAGCTCCTGCCGCCCGACGCGATAACCATCGAGCTCAGGGTGGAAGCCGACGATTCGCGGCTCGCTCTCGTGACGGGCCCAGCTCACGAAGGATGGTTCGACGCATGAACGTGCTTGCCATCGACGCCTCGACGCGCATGCTTTCGGTCAGCATGTCGACGGATTCTGGCCGGACCGAAGGCCTCCTCGACGTGGGACTCACGCACGCCGAGAGCATCATCGACCTCGTCGATTTTTGCGTGAGCCGTTCGGGCGTGAAGAATTCCGACATCGAACTCGTGGCCTGCACCGAGGGTCCGGGTTCCTTCACCGGACTCCGGATCGGGATGGCCACCACGAAGGGTATCGCGAAGGCGCTGGGCATTCCCTGGGTCGCCGTACCGACCCTCGATTGCATCGCCTGGGGACTCGAAGATTTCCCGGGGGCCGTGGTTCCCGTCATCGACGCCCGAAAGGGCAGGTATTGGGCGACCGTCTACCTCCGCGGAGAGAGGCAGGGGGATTGGCTCGACATCGGAGCGGAGGGCCTTGCCGCCCTCATGGATCGCCACGACAAGGTCCTCGTGACGGGGCCTGACGCGGCCCAATTCGAGGGAATGGCGACTGAGAGGAGCGGCATCCGGATCGACCCGCGGGCCGGATCGGGCGCCGCCCGTGCCCTCGCGGCCCTCGCGGTCAGGAATTTCATCGAGAAGGGCCCCTTCCCCGATTCGGCGGGTCCCCTCTATCTTCGGCCAAGCGAAGCAGAGGAAACTGCGGTCGCCTCGGAACGCGTGCGGAAGACCTAGCGGCCGCGGCATCGGATAAAACGAGGGAGCAGGCATGGATTCCGAGCAAGATGGAACCGCGATAGACCTCGAGGAAGACATCACGGGCGAGGATCTGCCTTTCACCGGCAGCAGTGACGAGGCGGAAAAGAAACGCATGCTCTCCGACCCGGCTATCGCTGCGATCATCAAGAGTTATGCGAAACTGCCCGAACCGATAGCGATCATCGAAAACGGCGCTTCCCTCGAATTCCTGTTCCAGAACGCATCCTGCAAGGCCCTCTTCGCGAGATACCATACGGGCGAAATCGGCTCCTTCGCGGCCACGATCTGGCGGCAGATGGGATCGCACCCCCTGGCGGCGATCAAGCAGGGCATCTCCGATCCGGCGAGCGGATTCATGTGGAAGGGCGACATCGTCTTCAGGAAGAGGGATAAGCTGACCCTCGACCTCAAGGCGCACATCTTCCCCCTCTGGCTCGAGAGGGAGGAGCAAAAAAGACCGGCCCTCTACTCCGTGTATTTCGACGACATGACGACCGACCGCCACGGCTACCAGAGGCTCTATCTCGAGGCTCTGCTCAAAGCCTCCCTCTCCAAGGACAACGAGACCGGCCTGCACGTCCAGCGCGTCAATTTCTATTCGCGCCGCCTCGCCTTGGCCATCTACGAAAACGAACCGGAAAACTGGCCCGAGGTCGATCGCGACTTTATCGAGGACATCGGTTGGCTCGCCGCGATGCACGACGTCGGCAAGATCGGCGTACCCGAACGCATCATCTCGAAGAACGGCCCCCTCAGCGAGGACGAATGGGTCGAGATGCGCGAGCACCCGATAACCGGCGCCCTCATCCTCGCGAGCTTCCCCAATCACATGGCCCAGGACATCGCGCGTTCGCATCACGAGCGATGGAACGGCTCCGGCTATCCCTTCAATCTGTTCGAGGAGGCGATTCCCCTCTCCGCCCGCATCGTGGCCTTATCGGACGTCTATGACGCGCTCAGGACGAGAAGGCCCTACAAGGAGCCCATGAGCCACGGGGCTGCCGTCGCGATGATCGTGAAGGAAGGCGGAAGCCATTTCGACCCGCGCCTCACCAAGGTCTTCCTCAACGTAGCGGCCGATTTCGCCGCCATCCACAAGGCCAACATCGACGTCTAGCAGCCTCGGCAAAGCCGGTACAGGCCCGGCAACGCGGAATTTGAAACCCTACAGCGACTTGAGATAGACGCGGCGTCGCTTGTGACAGCTTCGCTCGTGCGCGTTCCACAGGCCGTGCACGGCCTTGTTATCCTCGAGTTCGGGATTCGACTCGGCGAATTTGATCCCCGCCTCCCTCGCGCTCTCGTTTATCGAGGAGAGGAGGAGGGCGACGATGCCGCGCGACTGCCATTCCTTCTTCACGCCGACGAGGTAGAGGTCGAGGATCTCGGGTTTGCGGAGGGCACTCAGAAGATAGAGCCAACCGCGGGGGAAGAGTCTCCCCCTCCCCTTCTGGAGGGCGCGGGAAAGGCTCGGCATCGCGATGCCGAAGCCCACGAGGCGCTCCTCCTCGTCCACGAGGACTTTGGTGAATCGCGGATCGACGAATCCGAAGTACTGGGCCGTGTAGGCCTCGACCTGCCGGGGGGAGAGGGGCGTCGTGCCGTACAATCCCGCGTAGGCCTCGTCGATGAGGGCAAATAGGTCTTTCGCGTAACGCGCGGCGAGGGCCTTCTTGGATTTCCACTCGAAGATTCGCACGCCCGTCCGTTTCGCGAGAATCTCGTTCACCCGCCTTACCTTCTCGGGGACCTCGTCGGGGACGGGGATGAGGAACTCCACCCAATCGGTGTCCTTCGCGTAGCCGAGGCGCTCGAGATAATCGGCGTAATAGGGGGGATTCCAGATCGTGGCCAGGGTCGCGACCCTGTCGAAGCCCTCGACGAGGAGCCCCTCGCGATCGAGATCGGTGAAGCCGAGGGGACCGTGCAGACCCTCCATCCCGCGCTCGCGAGCCCAGGACTCCACGGCGCCGATCAAAGCCTGCGCCACCTCGAAATCCTCGACGAAATCGACCCAGCCGAAGCGCGCGTACTTGTTGCCCCATTTCTCGATATAGCGCCGGTTGATGATGGCGGCGACGCGGCCGACTATCCTTCCGTCGCGCTCCGCGAGCCAGTAGGAAGCCTCGCAGAATTCGAAGGCGGGATTCTTCGCGGGAGCGAGGGTATTGCGCTCGTCGAAGCGGAGCGCCGGCACGTAGTAGGGATTCCCGCGGAAGAGCCGCGTCGGAAAAGCTATGAATACCGATAGATCACGCCGTGATTCGACATGACGGAGGACGAGGGGCATGAAGGCTCCTGGAGGACCCGTGGATCGGATCCGCTTGATGCTTCCGGTGCATCCGGAACGAAATCGGCCGGGCCTGTCGACGCGGGCCTCATTCGCGGAGCGAGTATAATGCCCCTTTGCCCTTCTGCAAACGACTTTCCGGTCCGGACGGGGGTGCGGCGGCTTCGAAGCTGGCGAGGTCGCGACGGCATCTTCAGGGTTCGGGTGTTGGGCTTTCCGCCTTGCCGGGCGGAGGGATGCCGATCTTTTGACGCGAGAACCAGGCCAGGGGCGTGAGGATGCCGGGCCGCGCATCTTCGGGCATGAGGAATGAGGAACAAGCCGACCATCCGCCCTTGGAGTCGAGGCGATAGGCGTAGAGGATCGAGGCCCCCGCGGTCGCGTAACGCTCCTCGGCGAGGAGACCGCGTCGATCGTAGCGGCAGGAGAAGGATGAAAGAAGGACGCTCGCCGCGTCGAGCTCCCTTCCCTCGAGCAGCCTGCCTTGCCCATCCCAGAGGAGCTCGACCGCGCCATCCTTCGGCCTTTCGAAGGGAAGCACGAAGGGACCGGAGGCCGCGAAGGCGCGGAAATCCGCGCGGGCCATCGGCGCCGCGAGTTCGGCGAATAGCTCGAAGCTCGCCGCGTCCTTCGGCCAGAAGGGGAAAAGCAGTTCAGCGATGCCCGGGGACTTCGATGCGGCGCCATTGGCGCCATCGGCGACGGAGCCGGTTGAGCCGCCGATGTCGGCAGCCTTCGAATCCGCTCCTGTCGCCGTCGTCCTTGGTTTCGCGGCCTTGTCCAGGACCTTCCATTCCGTCAGGCGTCCCGCGGAATCCCAGGCAAGGGAGAGTCCGCCTTCATCGGCGCCCTGATCATCCGAGAGGTTTATAAGGGCGGTGCGATCGGCTATCCCCGCCACGCCGCTCCTGAGCAGACCCGAGCCTTTGAGGGAACCCTTCCCGTCGAACAGGAAAAGCTGGGCCATGCGGCCTTCGCCGTCCCATTGAAGACTTAGGGCCGCGGCGACCTTCCCCTTTTCGTCGCGCTCCACGCGGACAAGTCGGCCCGTATCGTCGCGCGTATAGGTAGTGAGAGCCTCGAAGGGAGCGCCGCCCTTTCGCTCCGCGACCGAGGTGACGCGACCACGGGAATCCCATCCGATGTCATAAAGAGCCAGGTCGTCGACGGAAGCGGCGGAGGCCGGAGCCTGGACGGGCGGCTTGGTCGGGCCGGAAGGGGCTTGGCCCGCCGCCGTTCCAGCGGTCGACCCGGACCCGCCCTCTTTCGCGGCTGCCCAGCCCACGAGGGCGAGACGTCCGGCCCGATCGCGGAGCGAAATGGAAACAATACCTACTTCTCCATCGGCCATTGGGGAACTCGCCGCCCCGGAAAGCGATCGCGTGACGAGGGCGAGAGCCTCGAGGGGTTGTGGCGGGGCCTTCGTCGGACTCGGCTCGGCGAGGAGGGGCATCGCGGCGAGGCACAGCAGCGCCGTCAATACGAAAAAGCTTGCCGAGCCTGAAGCTTTGGTTCTCGCATTCCCCATCGGGGAAATATCGCAGCGCACGGCCTCAGTGCTCTTCCTGGGCCGCCTCGTAGTGGGCGCGAATATCGGTCGCGTCCCACGGATAGACGATCCAGAGATCGTCGAGGGTGCGCCCCGCGAAATAGTGCCTGACCGCGGCCGGCAGGGCACCCTGCTTTTCCTTGTCCTTATTGTGGAGTACGGCGACGGCCACCTCTTTGGGCCCGTGGCGCAGGAGTTCGCGGACGCAATACTCGAGGGTGACACGGGAATCGTCCACCTCGTCCACGAGGAGTATGCGCTTGCCCGCGAGCTTGCGCTCGGCCTCCTCGATCCACTGGAGGGTTCGGGGAGTGTCCGTGGGCTGGTCGTCGGCGTCGTAGTAGGCGACACCGACGGCGAGAATCGGCTTCTTGATGTAGGTGCGAAGGATTCTTGCGGGGATGAAGCCTCCCGAACCGATCGCGACGATGACGTCCGGCTCGAAGCCAGATTTGCGCACCATATCCGCGAGATCGCGCACGGTCTCGTGGATGTCCTCGTAGCTCCAATAATACTTGTCCATGGGAGGATGTTAGGGAGGAAGCGTGAGGGCGACAAGTGGGGATGGAAGATCCGCTAATTTTTGTTGACTTTACCATTAGAGGGAATTATACCGAATCGACCTACATTCCACCTTCCAGGAGGAGAACCATGAAAAAGAGTCTCGTCGCAGGACTCGCCATGCTCGCCGCCTTCGCCTTACCCGCGATGGCGGCGACGAACCTCGATTGCTTTAGTTGCCACGGAAGCACGGGCGCCAAGTACCCCCTGCTCGGAGCGAAGCTGAGCTACGAAGCTTCCGGCCATGCCACCATGGGTGATTCGCGCTACGCCAACGGCCAGGGCTGCCAGCGCTGCCACACGAACGAAGGCTACGTTCAGTACGCCACCGAGTTCGGCTTTGACACCGCGAAATTCGACGCCTGGGCCACACCGGCGAAGGGCCCCCAGCCGTTTATCGACAATCCCTCGCAGCAGGGATGCTTCACCTGTCACGATCCCCACACGACGGGAGACTTCCGCCTCCGCACCCAGACCATCGACGCATCGACCGGAAAGGTGACGGATCAGGTCATCACTCTGTACAACAAGACCGAATTTGAGGGCGGGGCAGGTGCCCTCTGCGCGAGCTGCCATCAGGCTCGCGGCGACGTCAAGGCCGCCGTGGCCGCATCGAAGGGCAAGGTCGCCGCCAGGGGAACCTCCCATCACGGCCCCGAAGCCGACATGCTTGCCGGAACCAACGGTTACGAGTTCGCGGGCAGGACCTATGCCTCCTCTCCGCACTACATGGTCGTCTCCGACACCTGCGTCACCTGCCATATGAGCCAGCCCAAGGGCCGCTACGGCTTCTCGCCCGAGGTCGGCGGACATGCCTTTACGGTCGCGGGAGAGGTCCATGAAGCGCCGGTCGGCAACACGACGGCCTGTCTCGACTGCCATAGCGACATCAAGACCGTCGCCTGGCAGAAGCTTTACCTCGCCGATTCCGGCACGGTTCGCAGCGATTTCAAGGATGACGCGCTCTTCACGGTCAAAGCCAAGGCCGACTACGACGGCAATGGCAAGGTCGAATACGTCGAACAGGAAGTCGCCGGACTCCTTCAGAAAATGGTCAACAAAGATGGGACAGGCGTGATGCAAAAGATGGCCAATCCCTTCTTCAAGGCGGACGGAACCTTCGCCAACTCGAAGGCCACCTATACCAACGATCAGCTCGGCGCCTATGCGAACTACCTCTTCGTCATCGAGGACAAGTCCCTCGGCGTGCATAATGCCACCTACGCGATCGAACTCCTCATGGATTCGATCAAAGCCATCGACCCGAGTTTTAACGACAAGAACCGTCCTTGACCGGCCTTTCGTTATTGAATGAGCGAGAGCCCGGCGGCACTGCGCCGGGCTCTCTTGTAAATAGCGGACCAAGGGTTCTCAGGTAGGCAGGGCTGTCCTTTTCATCTATTGTCGCGGCCTATGCTCAAAGTCTCCGCCGATGTCTCGAGGCTGCCAGAGGCGGCAATCGACGTCAGCCCTTCCCTCCTTCCGTCCGAGGCCCTCCTCCTCGCGCCGATGGTGGCGCTCAGCCACAGGGCCCTTCGCGAACTCGTATTCGGTTTCGACGAAAAGACCGGGGCTGTCGAATTCGTAGAATCTGGACATCGGGGGATTCGACGAGGCCTCGATCTCGCCTATACCGAGATGACCAGCGCAGCGGCCTTGTCGGCCCATTCGGCCTTCGACGAGAGCTTCGTCGACGCCGGCCCCGAGCCCTCGAGGGTCGTCTACCAGTTTTACGCGACGAAGCCCGAGCGCCTCCCCGAGGCCCTAGCCCTCGTCGCCGACCGGGGAGCCTTCGGAGCTGATATCAATTTCGGCTGCTCGGCTCCGCACATTTTGAAGGCGGGGGGAGGGGCGGCGTGGATGCGCGAGCCCGAGGCGGCCGCGAACTTGGTGCGCCTCGCTCGTTCGGCCTGGTCGGCTTCGCTGTCGGCCAAGCTGCGCATCGGCGCCGAGGACGACTACGAAAGGCTCCGCGACTTCTGCCTCGGCCTCGTCGAGGCGGGCATCGACTTCCTCACCCTCCATCCCCGGCTCGAAGGGCAGAAATTCCGCCGCCGCGGGCGCTGGGACTATGTCGGCCGCCTCGTCGAGGACCTGCCCGTGCCCGTCGTCGGCAACGGCGACATCCGCGGCTTCGAGGATTGGTCGCGGTGGATGGCCGAGGCCAAGCCCGCCGGCATCATGATCGGCCGCGAGGCGGTTCGAAGACCCTGGATCTTCGCCTTGATCCGAGGCCGCGAGGCCGACCCCGCATTCCGACTCTCGATTGACCTCCGGGACACGGCCTTCACCTTCCTCGAGCTCGTCGAAGCCCGGCTCCCTCCCGAATTCCACGAGACGAGGGCCAAGCGCTTCTTTTCGTACTATTGCGACAATTTTTCCTTCTCCCACCACCTCAATGTGAAGCTGCAAAGGGCGCCCGATCTCCGCTCGATGCGCCTCGTCCTCGACGAGTATCTGGCCGAAATGCCCAAGGACAGACTGCTCATTGAAAGCGCCTAAGGGCTCGACGCCGATTCGTCATTTTTTATTTGCACAGTTTTACATCCTCTGATATTCTGTCACATTCAACCTGGAGGGTGGTCGGCTAAGGTCGACCAAGGGGGGGGTATGGCTGATACCGTAGCTAGGATGTTTCTCGAGGTTGTGCGTCGCCAGCCAGACCTGCCGGCACAATATTCCAAGGGTAAGGCCGGAACCTTCGAACCGATCAGTTATGCCGATCTTCACGAGAAATCGAAGGCCATAGCGGCGAGCCTCCTCGAACTGGGGGTCGCCCGAGGCGACAAGATCGGCCTCATTTCCGACAACCGCGCCGAATGGCTGGCCATCGACCTGGCCGGCCAAGGCATCGGCGTGGCCGACGTGCCTCGGGGCTGCGACGCCACCGAGCAGGAGATCCGCTACATCCTTTCGTGGAGCGAGTGCCGGATGGCCTTCCTCGAAAACGACCGCCAACTCAAGAAGGTATTCGCTTCGAGGGCCGCCCTGCCACTGCTCTCTACCATAATCATGATCGACGACCCCGAGGCGACAACCAAGGCTGAGGCGGAAAAGGCCGGGGTGAAGATCTTGCTCTGGGCGGAATTCCTCGCCGCGGGGAAGGCGCGGCTCGCCGCAAAGCCCGGCGAATTCGAAGCCGAAATCGCCAAGGGCAGGACCGACGAAATCGCCACCATCATCTATACCTCGGGGACCACGGGGGATCCCAAGGGAGTCGTCCTCACCAACGCGAATTTCGTCTACCAAGCCGCGGCCGTCGTTCCCGAGATCATCCATGTGAAGCCGGGCGATATTTTCATGTCCGTGTTGCCGATCTGGCATTCCTTCGAGCGCATCGTCACCTATGTAGCCGTCGCAGCCGGGGCCGGCATCGCCTACTCGAAGCCCATAGGCGCGGTGATGCTGCCCGATCTCGCCGCGATTCGCCCTCACTACTTCCCCTCGGTGCCCCGAATCTGGGAATCGGTGATGGACGGGGTCTATCGGAACATCCGCCAGAAGGGCGGCATCAGCAAGGTTCTCTTCGAATTCTTCCTGGGAGTCGGCGGAACCCACGCCTGGGCCAAGAACGCGCTCAAGGGCCGGCTCCCGGAATTCCACGCGCGCTCTCGGCTCGTCGATGTCCTCGCGGCGATCCTGCCTTGGCTCCTTCTTTCCCCCGTGGCGGCCCTGGGCGACCTCCTCGTCTTCGGCAAGATCAAGGAAAAGCTCGGCGGCCGTTTCATCGCGGGCATATCGGGGGGCGGGGCCCTCCCCCCGGCCGTCGATCACTTTTTCGCCGCCATCGGCGTCCTCATCCTCGAAGGCTACGGCCTGACCGAGGCGGCGCCCCTCATCAGCGTCCGTCCCCAGGATTGCCCCAAGCCGGGCACCATCGGCCCGCCCATCCCCGGCACGGAGCTCCGCATCGTCGACGAGCAGGGCAAGGACCTCGGCTGGGGCCACAAGGGCCTGATCCTCATCCGCGGCCCCCAGGTCATGCAGGGCTATTACAAACGCCCCGACCTGACCGCAAAGGTGATTCGCGAAGGCGGCTGGCTCGACACCGGCGATCTCGGCATGACGACCAGGCAGGGCGAGATCGCCATCACCGGACGCGCCAAGGACACGATCGTCCTTCTCGGCGGCGAGAATATCGAACCCCTGCCCATCGAGCAGAAGCTCTGCGAAAGCCAATACATCCAGACCGCGGTCGTTCTCGGCCAGGATATGAAATATCTCGCGGCCCTCATCGTCCCGAACGAGGAGACGGTCACAGCCTGGGCCAAGGAGAACACCGTCCCCATCGAGGACTACGAAACCCTCATCAAGCAGCCCGAGGTGATCGAGCTCATCGACGGGGAGGTCTACGAACTGGTGTCGGCGAAAAACGGCTTCAAAAGCTTCGAGCGGCTCTTCCGCTTCACCCTCCTCCCCCATCCCTTCGAGGTGGGCAAGGAGCTGTCGGCCAAGCAGGAAGTCAAGCGCCACGCGATCAACACCATCTATGCGAAGGAGATCGCGGCCCTCTTCAAGGCATGAAAAACCTCCGGCTAAAACCGGAGGTTTTTTCCGCCGCGCTTCGCAGGTCCTCCGCGGGGCGCGGCCTTTTTGTCAGTACTCTATTTCGACGTTGCCGGAGATGCTCTTGGCGTGGAAGCGCCGCCCGCCCTTGCCGATGGTGAGGGCCGTGCGTCGCGGGCCGGCGGCTGAGCCGATTTCGCCGGAGGGCACGTAGAGGCGTCCGGAAAGGGTCTCGGCCCTGAGTTCGAGATCGGCCCCGTCGAGGTTGAGGTTGATGTGGCCGCTCGAGGTGGCGATGTCCCCGCCGCCGAAGGCTCCTGTCGCCTCGACTTCTATGTCGCCCGAATTGGTCTGCACCATGACGCGACCGGCGGGGCGGACGACGTCGATCTCCCCGGACTTCGTCTCGAGATTGAGTTCGCCGGGAGAGTCTTCGACCTCGATGTCGCCGGTGACGCTCTTCGCGATGAGACGAACCTTGATGCCCTGGCAGCTGATCTTGCCCGAGGTCGAACGGAGTTCGGCATGGGCGATGTTTTCGACGGCAATGTCGCCGGCGAGGCAGAGGACTTCCGCCGACTCGGCGTCGCGGGCCCTGATCCTGCCGGACTCCGACTCGACGAGGAGGCCGATGCCGGGAACGTGGACGTGGACGTCGCCTTCGCGGGTGTGGATCTCGAGATCGCGAATAGTCGAGGGGACCCTGATGCGGAGGGCCGAGACTTCGATTCCGTCATTTCCTGGCCCGAGGACGAGAAGGCCCTCGACCCTTCGCAGGGAGGGGGTCCAGGCAGCGAGGGCCTCGCTCGGCCCCTGCAGCTCGATTTCGATCCGGACATGGCCGTTGTCGGAACCCAGGGCGGAAAGATCGGCCTTCGGGAAGCGGAGAACGAGGCGTTCGGCACCCTCGAGGGCAAGCTCCGAGCGATAGAGCCCCGGGGCGCGGGCGTCGGACATCGGCACCTCCAAAACCATTTCGGTGGATATCGTAAAAAGCGGCGTACCTTATCACGGAAGTCTTGACTTGGACAATGGAATATGGAAGGGGACTGGACTTTTACAAAAAATGGGCTATAATGCTAACTAGTTTACATGGTAAACCATCGGAGGAAAGCATGACAACCGAAGAGCTGGAAGAACTAAAATCCGATCTTCGCATCGTCCGCGAGGCGATAGACAAGCATCGTCCCCTTCTGCGCGACGTCGCCTCCTCCAATTTCCTCGCCGTCATATCCCTGCCCTTCGCCCTGCTGTTCCTCGGCTTCGGCATCGGTACCCAGGTCCTGATAGACACGCGGGGGGGCTTTGACGCGCTTCCCGGCTGGTGGCGGGTCCTGTTTTGGATCGCGGCCTTCCTCACGGTCGTCGGGGGCGGCATCATCAAGATCTTCTTTTTCAACAAAAGAGCCTCGGAGGTCGGAACGGGCCTGCGGGAGGTCATGTTCGCCTTTTGGGGCAGAGAATGGATTCACCTTGTGCTCTCGAGCCTGGTCGTTTTCTCCTGCGTTTCCGCCTTTGCCCTGCTCAACGGCCATCCTTGGTACGTGCTCCCGGCCTTTTCGATCTGGTACGGCATCTATATCAACATCATCGCCATCGTCGTGCGAAGGCTCGAATACTACGCCGCGGGCTGGTTCGGGGTGGCCGCCGGCGCGCTTTCGCTCTTTACCATCGAAAACGCGCCCTGGCTCTGGCTCGGGGTCCTCATCGGCGGCGTCCTCCTCCTTTTCGGCATCCTCGGCCTCCTTCCGCAAAGGGGCGAGCCGGCCGGCCGACACAAGACGGGGGCGACGGGGTGACTCCAAGCGCGATCGCCGGGCTGGGGCTCGATCGCGTCATCCACGAGCGGGCCCGTCTCGTCATCCTCTCCTATCTCGCCGCCTCGAGCGACCGGGAGGTGCCCTTTACCGAACTTCGCGACGAGCTGGGCATGACGGCGGGAAATCTGTCCATACAACTCAAGGTGCTGACCGACGCGGGCTTCGTCCGCATCGACAAACGCTACAAGGATCGTAGACCCTTTACGGGCGCGACCCTCACGGCCGAGGGCAGCCTGGCCCTTTCGGCCTACCTCCGCGAGATCGAAATCCTCATCGGTTCGATCCGCGGCGGCCTGAAGCAGCCATCCGAGGATGGCGCGACTTCCGAAGGAGGAGCAGATGGCGGTTCTTGAACTTTCGAAGGTGGCGCGTATCTACCGCAAGGGCGAGAACGAGGTGCGGGCCCTCGACGGCGTCGATCTCTCTATCGAGGCGGGGGAATTCCTCGCGATCGTGGGCCCCTCGGGCTCGGGCAAGACGACGATGCTCAACATTCTCGGCTGCCTCGACTCGCCCACTTCGGGAACCATAGTCTATGACGGCACCGATCTCCACGGCCTCGACGAGAAGGCGCTTTCGGCTTACAGGCGGGACCGCATCAGCTTCGTCTTCCAGTCCTACAATCTGATACCAGTGCTGACGGTCCGCGAAAACGTGGAGCTTCCCCTTGTGATCGAAGCGCGAGCTCTCGGCCGCGGCGGCAGCCGAGGCCGCGGCGACAAGGGCAAGGGAGCCGGGCGAACCGACGCGGAGATCAAGGCCCTGGCTCTCGAGATGATCGAGGCCGTGGGTCTCTCCGACAAGGCCGACCGCTTTCCTCGCGAGATTTCCGGCGGCCAGGAGCAGCGGGTCGCCATCGCCAGGGCCCTGGTCAAGAAACCCCTGGTGGTGTTGGCCGACGAACCGACGGCCAACCTTGACTCCCATACGGCCGGCGAGATACTCGACCTCATGCGCGACATCAACGAGAAGAAAGGCGCGACCTTCATCTTTTCGACCCACGACCGTCTGGTGATGGATAGAGCCCGCCGCATCGTCACCCTCCACGACGGCAAAATCGTGAGCGACACGGCCTCCCCCAAGGCGATCGATGATTCCGCTCCTGGCGGAATCATCGGCACGACCTCCCACAGGAGGTCGTGATGGGAACCCTCTGGAAAATCGCCCTGCGCAACGTGTTCCGACACGGTCGCAGGACGGCCATCACGGCCGTTGTCATGATGATGGGAATCGGTTTCTACATCGTCTATGACGCCGTAATCGCCGGAATGGACAGACTCGCCATCGACACGATGGTTCACTACACGACGAGCTATCTCAAGGTGCAAACCCCGGCCTACGTGGCAGACGAGACAGGCACTCCCCTGGATTTCGGCATCCCCGATCCGGAAGGGACGGCGGCCACGATTCGGAAGGCGGCGCCTTCGCTCACTGGCGTCACGCCGCGTACCCTCTTCGTCGGCCAGGCCTCGAACTACGTGGACGCCGAGCCGGTGCTCTGCGCGGTCGTCGACCCGGCGCGCGACGCGCAGGTCTTCGACCTCGCCGCCAATATCACGAAGGGCGCCTGGCTCTCCGCCGCGGGAAGCCGGCGCAACGCCGTCGTCATCTCGGCCGACCTCTCCCGCGATCTCGGGCTCGAAGTGGGAGGGACCATCGTGCTCTCCGCGAGAACGGTCTACGATAATGACAATGCGGATGAATTCACGATCGTGGGCATCGCCGATCCCGGCCTGAGCCTTTCGGCCAAGCTCTACATGAACTACGCCGACGCGAAGGTCTTTCTCGGCGACAGCCTTCCCGTCACCGAGCTCGACGCCTCGGCGCCCCGCGCCCCGAATCTCGACCTGGAGCTAAGCTCCTCCGCGGCGGCGGCCACGGCCGTGCGGGCCGCCCTCCCCTCCCTGAACGCCCAACCCATCGGCGATTCGGCCAAGGACTATCTCGCCATCCGCAACAGCAAGGAGAAGGGTTCCTTCATGATCGTCCTCGTGATCCTCCTGATCGCCGCCGTGGGAATCGTCAACACGATCCTGATGAGCGTGTACTCGAGGGTCCGCGAAATCGGCGTTCTCCGCGCCTACGGCATGACGGCGAAGGACATCAAGAAGCTCTTCGTCCGCGAGGGCCTGATCATCGGGGCCATCGGTAGCCTCGCCGGCCTCGCGCTGGGCGGTGGCCTTGTAGCCTGGCTCCACACAAGGGGCATGAGTCTCGGAGCGATGTTCAAGGGCCTCGATCTCGGCGCCTTCCCCGCCAACGGGCTGCTCTATGCCGAGTGGCGACCCTCCGCCTTCGCGATCGGCCTTGTCTTCGGCCTCGTGGCTTCCTGGCTCGCCGCGCGGAGTCCCGCCAAGCGGGCGGCCCGCCTCGAGCCGACCGACGCCCTGCATTTCGTCTGAGGAGGCTGCAATTGAAACTATCAACCATGGCGCTGCGCAATCTTGGAAGGAACAAGCGCAGGACCATACTCAGCGGGCTCTCGGTCGCCATAGCCATGATGGCCGTCATGTTCATGAACGGCTTCGTCAACGGCCTCATGGACAACCTCGTCCGCAACGCGCTCAAGAACGATCTCGGCCACATCAACGTGACCACCGAGGAATACCGGGCCAAAGAGAAGTTCATGCCCGTGACGGACTACATCAGGGATGCCGACAAGGTGGCCTCGACCATAGAGTCGATGCCCGGCCTCAAAGGCAAGGTGACCCTGGTCGAGGAGAGGATCCGCTTCGGCGTCCTCCTCTCCTCGGGGCCCAAGACAAAGCAGGCCATCTGCATCGCGGGCGATCCCGAAAAGGAGAAATCCCTCCTCATGCTCGACCGCAATGTCCGCGACGGGGCCTATCTTTCGGCACCCGGCGATGCCCTCATCGGAGCGGGCGTGGCCAAGGATCTCGGCCTCAAGGTCGGCGACACGCTCAGGGTGGTGACGCAAAGGGCCGACTACGGTCTCGGCTTCAAGAAGTTCCGCGTTTCGGGCATCTTTCTCACCAACGTCAATTCCCTCGATGGAAGCCTTTTCCAGGTGAGCCTCGCCGACGCCCGCGACCTCCTCGGCATGGACGGCGGCGCGAGCCAGATCATCGTAATGCTCAATAATCACAAGCTCTCCCAAAAGGACGCGCCCCTCGTCGCCGCCGACCTCCGGAAGGCGGGATTCGCCGGTCTTTCGGTCCAGCCCTGGCAGGATGGAGGCGGGGTCGTGTCCCTCCTCCCCCTCGTCGATGTCATCTACAACTGGATCTACGTGATCGTCGCCTTCCTCGGTGCCTTCGTCATCGCCAATGTCATGATGATGGTGATACTCGAGCGGAAAAAGGAAATAGGCATGCTGAAGGCCATGGGCATGCCGCGGAGGGAGATACTCTATCTCTTCCTCCTCGAGGGCAGCATGCTCGGCGCCATCGGATCGGCCGTGGGGGTAGCCCTTGGTTACGCCCTCGATCTTTTGTTCTCGGTGGTGGGGATCGATTTCAGCTCGGCCATGGCGAGCTTTTCCTGGCCCTTGGACAACACTATCTACGCGGCCGCCGACCCCCTGGCCGCCCTGGCCCTCTTCGCCCTCGGCGTCGTCGTGGCCGCCATCATCGCCTTCCTCCCCTCGCGGAGCGCGGCCAGGATGGACCCGATAGAAGCCATCAGGTCGGCATAAGGAGATTGTATGCGTTATTTGAAACTATCCGCCAGATTGCTCGCCGCGGCTATGGCGGCAACCTTGGCCGCGGCCTTCGCCGCTGCGCAGGGCGCCGTCCCCGCCGCGCCCGGCGGCTCCCTCGCCGGCGCGCCCTCCGCCGACGCACTCCTCGCGCGGCTCGACGCCAACGAGTCCTTCAGGTCCATTCGCTACACCGGCCGTATGGAGATCACCATCGGCGGAGAGACCCGCGAGAAGGATATGACGGCCGTGGCCATCGCCGGCTCCGCTGGCGGGGGGTCGGACAAGGCCCTCATCGAGTTCACCAACCCGGAGGATCGCGGCATCCGCTACCTCAAGCTCGGCAAGGATCTCTGGATGTACTTTCCGAAGGAGCAGGACACGGTGAAGATCTCGGGCCACCTCCTCAAAGAGGGCCTCATGGGCTCCGACGTCTCCTACGAGGACGCCCTCGAATCCTCCGATTTCAAGGCGAAATACTCGGCCTCGGTGATCGGGAGCGACGAGGTCGACGGACGAAAGACCTGGATTCTGGAGCTCAAGGCGAAGGTGCCGACAGCGAGCTACGACCGCCGCGTGATGTGGATAGACGCCGAGCGCTTCGTCCAGCTCAAGGAAGAGATGTACGCGAAGTCGGGCATGCTCCTCAAGACCTCGACGACTCTCGCCGTGCAGCGGATCGGCGACCGTTGGTACGGGACCTCCGTGGCCATGGAATCGAAGCTCCGCAAGAATACTAAGACGACCTTTACAATGCAGAAGATCGAGCTCGACGTGCCGCTCGACTCGAAGCAGTTCACGATGGCTGCCCTGACCAGGTAGCGATTCCACGGACGGCAAAATGAGGGTTACCATGGCGATCCGAAAGGGTGGCGCGGAGCGGCGCCGAGGTGTTGCTGGGTTGGCGATTCTGGCTGCCCTGGGGTTCGCCTTATGCAGCGTTCCCGCGGTATCGGGGCAGGACACGAGTTCCTGGTTCGGGGGGTCGGTCACTGGTCAGGCCTTCGCGATCGGTCTGCGCGACGCGAGCGCCGGCGGAATATCCCTTCCCGACGGCTGGAGCTGGGGCTCGGCGACGACCCTCTCCGCCGGCCTCGGGATCAAGGGCCAGCGCACGCGGGCCGAGGCCTCATTCGACGCTGCGGCTCTCACGGGGGCCGCCGCGGCCACGGCCCTGGCGACGGCGACCAGCCCGGTCTCGGGTCTCGTCGCCGCCGGAACGTCGGAAGGCGCCCTCTCCCTCAGGCTGCGAACCCTCTGGGCCAAGATCGACCTTGACTGGGCCAGCCTGCAAATCGGGAGGCAGGTCGTCAACTACGGGAGGGGCGCGCTCTGGAGCCCCGAGGACATATTCGCTTCCATCGACCTCTCGGGCGCAACCCCCGATCGACTCGGCAGCGACGCGATCAGACTGAGCCTTCCGCTCGGAGTGACCTCGGGCCTGTCCGTGGTGGCCAGCCCGGCGACCGACCCCGCCAAGGGGCGTTACGCGACACGGCTCTTCGGCGAGCTGTTCGGCGTAGACTCGGGCGCCCTCGGCGCCTGGGATGGGGAGGCCGGCCGCATCTACGCGGCGGCGGACTGCAAATTCGATCTCGGCGCCTCGTTCTATGCCGAAGGGCTCTGGTCGGTCGATCCGGCCTCCGCGGAGGCCCTGGCCGGTTCTTGGACGCGGATAGTCGGAGGTCTCGATTGGTCGGCGGGCGATTTCGTCTTCGCCGCGGAATACTATTTTAACGGCGGAGGGGCGACGGCGATCACCGACGTGGACGCGCAGTTCCCCGACCGCCAGTATCTCTACGCGACGGGGCTCTGGTCCTTTTCCGACTTCGGCCGGCTCTCCCTCTCCGCGACGGCTGATCTCGCCGGCATGGCCGAAGGCGGAGGGCCCTGGCGCCTCACGGCGGGGACGAGTCTCGATGCGTCGCAGAACGCCACGCTGGGAGCCACGGCCGATGTCGTCAGCGGCGATTTTGTCTCCAAGACGAGTTCCGGTTGGACGACGAGCCTCGCGGCCTTTCTCACGGTGAAATTCTAGGCGACGAAGAGGGCTGCCGGAGCGAAGGCTCCGCCACTCGACGCGGTCGGCCGGCGAAGGCATACTGAAAGCCGCGATGAATCTCGAATTCCATTACTATGCGACAGCGGCCTTGGCAATCAGGGCCGGTTTCCCCTCGGATGCCGCCCATCGGATCGCCCGATCTTCGCAGCAGGTCGACCAGGCTATATTCTCCTGGGAGATCCTCGACTTTCCGGTGACGGTCGGTGGCCGCGCCAATCTGGCCGGCCCCGCCTACAGGACCGAGAAGACCCAAGACTACGTATTCTGGGACGAGGACGTCTTCCGCACCGTCTACCTCCCCTTCCACTTCATACCCGGCGATCCCTCCAAGGCAGCGCGCGAACGCGCCGACGGAGCGGGTAATCCCTGGATAACGACGCCGGACAGCCCGCTCGCCCGAGAGCTCCTCGTGCGGGCCCTCAGGTCCGGCGACCATTTCCGGATAGGCATAGCCCTTCATAGTTATGCCGATACCTGGGCCCACCAGAATTTCTCGGGCCGGCTCGAGTCGGTGAACGAGCTGTCGACCCGATCCCCCCTTCCTCCCGCCGGGCATTTCCAGGCCCTGAGTTCGCCGGACCAGGCCACGGAGGAATGGCGCGATCCCCGGCTTCGCCTGCCCGACATCGACAATCGCGAACGCTTCCTCGCGGCGGCGCGCATGATCTATCGCTTTCTCCGGACCTCCCTCCATCGCGACTTCGACGACGAGGTTCTCGTAATCGAGGAGCTCGGCGAGCTCTGGGAGCGCCGCGAGCTCGATGACCGGGCCCGTGCCTTCGATTTCAGCATCAGATACGACATCGAGCCCTGGAACGCGTCCATATGGCCGGCCGCGGCGGGCATCGTCGATGAGGAGGGGCCCGAGGACAGGCCGCGGCACTACGACAAGCTCCTATGGTTCGGCAACGAGATTGCCAAGCGTGCGGCCCGACGCGACGGGATCAGGCGCGTCGACTCGGGAGGGCGTTTCAGGGGCTCGGAGCTCCATGCCTGGAGCGAGGCAGCCAAGGCCCATCGCGCGGAGGCCCTGTCCCTGATCGACGAAGCCCTCGGCGCCTCCCTCGTGGGGAAAAGAGGAATGCGATGAGACCGACGCCGCGGTTCAGACTCGCCGCTCTCCTCCTCACCTTCGCCACGGTTCTTCTTCTCGGATCATGCGCGACCAGACTCCCCCCTCCCGAGCCGGTCGACGTTCTCGGTCCCCTCTCGCCACAGGCCTTGTTCTATGTCGAGGCCAGGGGCAGCGATGTTTCGCTTATCGCGCGGGAACTCGAATCGGGGACCGGAGCCGACAAGCCTAAGCTCCGCGACGCCCTCCGCTCGATTCGCGGCCTCGCCGACCGCGGAAGGCTCTTCGGGCTGGCCCTCCTTCCAGGGCAAAAGTCCGACGCCGCTCGGCCGAATCCCCTGCCCGCCTTCGAGGCGACCGTCGCGGGCAACTTCAGTTCCTTCGGCCTTTGGTTCAACTTCATCGGCGCCCGCGACTGGCGCCGAACCGAGGGGCGTTGGGAGAATAGGTCGATGGATCTCGGGGTGGCGCTTCCGCGCCAAGGGCTCCTCGTCGCCGCTCGGGGCGATGTCCGCCCCCTCGCTGCGCGGGCCCTATCGAAAAGGCCAACTCCCATCCCCGAAGCCTACGCTAAATTGGTGGACGAAGGTCTCGTCGCCTGGATTCCCGACCCGATCCAAGGCCTCGGGCCTGGCCTCGGCCTCGAAACCTCGCTCCTTGCCGCCCAGGGACTGCCGACCTTCGACCTCCTCCTCGTCGCGAGGACGGAGACATTGAAAGACGGTGCTCCGGGGAGCCGAGACGCCCTCGACCTCGACCTCGCGATCCTCCCCCGCGACGGAGCCTCGGCCCGCCTCCTTCTGCCCGCGATCCGACTCGGCTGGTACTTCCTCGCCGACAAACTTCCCTTCGAGGGAAAGCCCTCGTTCAAGGCCGAAGGCGATGCGCTCCGGATCGGCGGACTGCGTCTCCCCCTGGCGAGACTCGCCGCGATCGTCGAGAAAGGCATGAAGGATGAAGGGGTGGGCCGGCAATAAAGACCCGGCGGGGAGCTGTACCCTCGCCGGATCGGAACAGCAGATTCCTAACGCTTGGCGAGGAGGGACTCGAAGCGGGCGAAAACCTCCTTGGGATCGCCCTCGCCGTCGAGGCTGACAAGGTTGCCCTTGGCGCCATACCAGGAGATGAGGGGGGCTGTCTGGGCATGGTAGGTGGAAAGCCGCGTCCTAATGGCCTCTTCACTGTCGTCGGGCCTCGTATAGACTTCGCCTCCGCAAGAATCGCAGACGCCTTCGACCTTGGGCGGCATGGTCTTCGCGTTATAGATCTTGCCGCAGCCCTTGCAGACCCGCCGCGTCGAAAGCCGACCGACGACGACTTCGTCGCGAACACCGAACTCGACGACGAGGTCGATCTTCGCGATCCGCGACAGGGCCTCGGCCTGGGGAGTCGTTCGCGGGAATCCGTCGAGGATCCAGCCCTTGGCGGCATCGGGCTTGGCCAGCCTCTCCTCCACCATGGCCACCGTCACGTCGTCAGGCACGAGGCCCCCCGACGCGAGGATGTCCTTGACCTTCTTGCCGAGGGCGGTCTCGTTCTTGATGGCCTCGCGGAAGAGGTCTCCGGTCGAAATGTGGGGAATACCGAGTTTCTGAACGGCCATGTCGGCCAGCGTGCCCTTGCCCGCTCCGGGCGCTCCGAGGAAAATCAGGTTCATCGCCACGCTCCTTTCCGCATGAGGATACGCGAGGGTCGGCTTCCACGGAAGTGTAAAAAGGTCGAAGAGTGCAAGAAGGGCCTGCTTTCGCGCGCCGAGGGTGGACGGCGCGGGGCTCTTCAGGTATACATGCTCGCGTGAAATATCGCGCGGTAGCCTTCGACATCGACGGGACCCTCTACCCGAGCCTCGGGCTCTACCTCGGCCATATCGGGTTCGGGCTCAGGAATTACCGCGTTCTCACGAATTTCTCGAGCGTCCGCCACGAATTGCATTCGCTCGCCATGGACGCCACCGAAAGGTCCAGCCTTCCCCGCGACCTCGACAGCTTCCGAAGCCTCCAGGCCAGCCTTCTCGCCAAACGCTGCGGAATGAGCCAGGAGGAGGCGAAGGACTGGGCGGAGCGCGTCATGTACGGCGAGCTCGAATCGTTTTTTTCCTCGATCGAGCTCTTCCCCGGCGTCGAGGAGGCTCTCGCCCGTCTGGCGAAGGCCGGGCTCAGGCTCGCGGCCCTCTCGGACTTTCCCGCGCCCAAAAAGCTCGACGCCATCGGACTCTCCCACTTCTTCGAGGTCGCCATGTCCTCCGAGGAATCGGGAATGCTCAAGCCCGCGCCCGAACCCTTCCTCGATCTCGCGGCCCGGCTCCGCCTCGAGCCGGCCCAAATCCTGTATGTCGGCAACTCTCCGAGCCTCGATATCGCCGGTGCCCACGGCGTGGGAATGGACGCGGCGCTCCGCGGCGGAAGCGCCCTGAAGCGGCTCATCCGCGAGCCCTACGCGCCCCGGGTCCCCGATGCGGCGAAGGCGAACTCGCCGGAACTCGTCTTTTCCAATTGGAAGGATCTCGTGGCCTTCGCCCTCGGCGAGGATCATCGGCGGCAATAGCCGGCCGGGAAGGGCCTCAAGCTCACTCCAGTTTCGCCTGCGCCCCTCCCCCGATGACCAAGGCCCTCCAGTCTCCGCTTTCGTGCCAGCCGAATTCACCCCTCCACGCCTCGGCGTGGAATCCGACGGCGAGCGACAGGGCCAGGGTCGAGTCGCCGTCGCTCAGGTTCGGCGTATAGGCACAAGCGACTTCCAGACTGCAGACCTCGTTGATCGCCTCGACAGTGGTAAGTGTGACGCGGGCCCAGGGCTCCCAGCCGTCGGCCACGGCAGGAGCAGCCACGAGGGAAAGGACGAAGAACATCGGATCGAGGATAAGCCCGGCTGCGATTTGAAGGTGGAGCCTGGCCGGATCGTAGGGTAGCCTATCCGACAGGAGCAGGGATTCGATCTCCTCGTCGCCGATGGCGAAGCCCAGTGAGGCGAAGCGACGGTCGCCTTCGAGGATTCCTTTGAATGCAATGCGGGGCCATAGCGAAAATAAGCCGCCCATCGCCGAAGCGCCGATGCCTGCTCCCATGCTCATCCCAGAGGAATCTTCGGAGAAGCGAAGGTCGAAGGAGGCTGCCGCCGCATCGACCCTCCCCTTGTCGGCGAGGGCCAGACGCGATTCGATGCCGACAGATGGCCGCAACCCCGCCTCTCCCGCCTTCTCCTCCGCGCCATCGCCGGCCAGGGTCGAAAGGAGCTTCATTCGATCCTCGGCCCTTTCGAAAGCCTGCCTCATCCTCGCCCTCGTACCCTCTGCCAATGTCGAGGGGTCCACGAGAAGGACGGCCCCCGATACGCGCTTCGCGAGTTCTTCCTGTTCGAGGAGCTCGAATCCCCGAGCCGGGTCGCCGACGCCGTAACCCCAAGGCCCCTTCCCTACGAGGAGGGCCCAATGGGGATCGGGTCTGTCATAATGCAGAACGATCGGAGAAAAGCCGCGATCGAGGGCCTCGCCGAAATCGGCGAGGCCGAGACGTCGGGGAGCTACGGAGACGCCACTTCCCTCGAGGATGCCCGCGAGTTCGCCGAGGGTGACGAGACCGGCCGGATAGGGCCGAGGCTGCCCGTCCCTTCCGACGCGCTGCACGATGGGATGGACGGCTGGCGGGTCCGCTCCCAAGGCCGTGGCGACGGCCAGACCGCAGGCCTCTGGCGCCCATTGCTCGGGCACGGGATCGAAGCGCAGCTCCCTGCGCGAGACGAGGGCGGCGAGGGCGAGGCCGGCAAGATCGAGCATGCAGATCCAACGCCGGCGGCATCCGGTGCCGATTCAATGTCGGCGGCCCTTTCGCGCCTCGCGCGCTGATTGACCCCAATCGGCGCCTAGCTCGCCCAGGCCTCCGCGACCACGGGCAGGGTTCGAAGCCGATCGAGGGTTTCATCCGAGGCCGAGCAGAGAATTTGCATGTTGGCCCGGACGACAACCTCCTTCGAAGGCCCCGGAGACGGAACCGCGGGCAAAGCCGGGGGAGTCTCGACGCCATCCTCCTCCGCGCAAGCGACGACGGCCGCGGGAAGGGGGATGCCGTCCTCATCGACCTCGCATTCCTCGCCCGCGGGGGCCGCCGCGGCAGTCGGGCGAGCAGGGTCGCCGACCGCCGCCTCCGAACCTCGCTCCGGCACGTGGAAAAAGACCTGGCAATTGCCCCTGCTTTCGAAAATCGCGTCCCGGAGATCGTAGAGATCGTCCTCGCTCCGGATGCCCCGAGCGAGCCTGAGGTGGACCTCCCTCCAGGATTTGGCCGTCAACTCGCCGGGGTCGAGGAAGGCCTCGACCTTGAAGCTCGGCGCGCTCCTTCCCGTATCGATCTTTCCTCGGAGGAACAGGACCTTGTCGACGAGGAATTCGTCGCGGTGCCTTTCGAGGATATCGGGAAACACCACGATCTCGAGCGAGCCCGAATAGTCCTCCACCTCGCCGAAGGCCATCTTCTTGCCGGACTTCGTGATGATTTCGCGAAAGGTCTTGAGCATCGCCACCAGAGTATAGCTCCGGTCGGCGCTGGCCCGGTCCGGGTGCGCGACGGGGGCGTCGGAGGAGCGCTCCCAGAGACCCTTCCACTCGTCCATCGGGTGGCCGGAAAAATAAAATCCAATTAGTTCTTTTTCGAGCCGGAGGAGATCGGGCCGCGGGTATTCTTCGGCGGCCTCGAACTGGAAGGGAGGGAACTCCTCCTCGCCGGAGGCGTCGAAGAGGGAGGCCTGCCCGTAGCGGCCGGCGTCCTCCTTGTTGCCCACGTACTCGACGGCCTTCTCGATATTGAGCGCGAGTTCCCTGCGAGCCTTCCCCGTCCAGTCGAAGGCGCCGGCGTGCACCAGGCATTCGAGGGTCTTCCGGTTCATCGCCGAGGTACCCATCCGCTCGATGAAGTCTACGAAATCGGCAAAGGGCCCGCGGGAGCCGCGCTCTGCCTCGATGGCCCTCGCGACCGCCTCGCCGACGCCCTTGATCCCGAGGAGACCGTAGACGATCTTGCCCTCGACGACGGTGAATCGAGTCTCCGAGAAATTGACGTTCGGGGGCAGGAGTTCGAGGCCCATCGAGCGGGCCTCGCCGATGTATTCGGAAAGTTTATCGGTATTGGTTATTTCGTTCGTGAGGTTCGCCGCCATGAATTCGGCGGGCCAGTTGGCCTTGAGCCAGGCCGTCCGGTAGGCGACCACCGAATAGGCGGCCGCGTGGGACTTGTTGAAGCCGTAGCCTGCGAAGGGGATGAGGATCTCGAAGATGCTGGCGGCGTCCTGGGCCTTGAAACCGTTCTTCACGGCCCCGGCCACGAACTTCTCCTTCTCCTTCATCATGACTTCGACTTTCTTCTTGCCCATGGCGCGGCGAAGGAGGTCGGCCTGACCGAGACTATAGCCCGCGATGCGCTGGGCGACCTGCATGACCTGTTCCTGGTAGACGATGACGCCGTAGGTCTCCTTGAGGATGGGCTCGAGGCAGGGGTCGGGATAGACGATGGGCTGGCGTCCCCACTTCGAATCGACGAATTGGGGAATGTTGTCCATCGGGCCGGGCCGGTAGAGGGCGTTCAAGGCGATGAGATCCTCGATGCTCGTGGGCTTGGCCTTCTTGAGGATGTCCTGCATGCCGCTCGACTCGAACTGGAAGACCGAGGTGCTCCTCCCCTCCCCGAGGAGGGCGAAGGTCTTCGGGTCGTCGTCGGGGATGCGGTCCTCGTCGATTTCGACGCCGTGCTTCCGGACGAGGCCTATCGCGTTCTTTATCAAGGTGAGGGTCTTGAGCCCGAGGAAGTCCATCTTCACGAGGCCGCATTTCTCGAGATAGTCCATCGTATACTGGGAAGCCACCTGGCCCGACTTCGGGTCGCGATAGAGGGGCACGAAGTCGGAGAGGGCCGTCTTCCCTATGACGATGCCCGCGGCATGGAAGCTCGTGTTGCGATTCTTGTTCTCGAGCTTGCGGGCCAGCTTGAAGAGTTGGGCGTTGCGGGGCTCGGCCTCCATCGCCTGGAGCTTGGGCTCCATCTCGAAGGCCTTGCCGAGGGTCATCTTGGGGTCCTCCGGCACGAGCTTGGCGATGGCGTTCGATTCGTCGAAACTGATGTCGAGGACGCGGGCCACGTCTTTTATGGCGGCCTTGGCCTTGAGTGTGCCGAAGGTGACGATCTGGCCGACGCGATCCGCCCCGTATTTCTGCGTCACGTAGTCGATGACCTCCCCTCGCCTCTCGAAGCAGAAATCGACGTCGAAATCCGGCATCGAGATACGCTCGGGGTTGAGGAAGCGCTCGAATAGAAGGTTGTAGCGGAGGGGATCGATGTCGGTGATGCGGAGGGCGTAGGCCACGATGGAACCGGCGCCCGAGCCTCGGCCGGGCCCCACGGGGATGTCGTGCCGCTTGGCCCAGTCGATGAAGTCCCAGACGATGAGGAAGTATCCCGTGAACTGCATCTTGATAATTATTTCGAGTTCGTATTCCGCGCGCTGCCTGATCTCCTCGGTTTGGACGGAATAACGCGCCTTGAGCCCCTCGTAGGTCAGGTGCCTGAGATAGTCGGCCGGTCCCGAAAACTCGGCGGGGATCTCGTAGTCGGGCAGGAGGGGGCCCGGATAGGCCATGTCGAGGCGCACCATCTCGTTGATGCGGAGGGTGTTGGACAGGGCCTCGGGGACCTCCGCGAACAGGGCCGCCATCTCCTCGTAGCTCTTCATGTAGAATTCGCGGCCCGGGAAACGCATGCGCCCCGGCTCGTCGAGTTTCTTGTTCGTGCCGATGCAGAGGAGGACGTCGTGGGCCTCGGCGTCGTCGCGCTCGAGATAGTGCATGTCGTTGGTCGCGATGAGGGGGATGCCGTGCTTGCGCGACATCGCGACGAGAAGCTTGTTCACCTTCGCCTGTTCCGGAATGCCGTGATCCTGAAGCTCGAGGTAGTAGCGATCGCGTCCGAAGAGCTCGCGGAACCAGAGGGCCTTTTTTTCCGCCTCGGCCTCCTTGCCGATCGAAAGCAGCCGGGGTATCTCGCCGGCGAGACAGGCGGAGCTCGCGATCAGACCCTTCGAGTGCCGCGCGAGGATCTCGTCGTCGATGCGGGGCTTGTAGTAATAGCCCTCGGTCCAGGAGGCAGAGGAGAGTTTGAGGAGATTGCGGAAGCCCTCCTGGTTCTCGGCCAGGAGGACGAGATGGAAGTACTTGTTCCCCGACTCGGTACCCGTCTTTTCGAGCCGCGAGCCTCCCGCCACGTAGAATTCGGAGCCCACGATGGGGTTGACCCCGGCTTCCTTGCAGGTGTCATAGAATTTCACCGCCCCGAACAGATTGCCGTGGTCGGTGAGGGCCAGGCCCGGCATGCCGAGGGCCTTGGCCCTGTCGACCATCGACTTGACCGAGGCGGCGCCGTCGAGGAGGGAATAATCGGAATGGTTGTGGAGGTGGACGAAATCGGCCATGGATGGAGTATAGCCAGGACCCGCCACGGCGGTGAAGGAGGATACGGCGGTTGCCTCGAGTCTTTTTAGTGGCTAGATTCTCTCAATGGAAAAGCCTTCGACGAGGGTCAAACAAATCAGCATCTCACGGCAGGACGCGACGCAGCGAATGCCTCCCGACAGAAGGATATGGCTGCAACCGGGGGAACACCGGGCCGTCACCGGTCCATGGATACTCTCCACCCTTTTGGGATCCTGCATCTCCGCCTGCCTTTACGACAAGGGCGCCGGGGTGGCCGGCATGAACCATTTCCTCCTCGCCGGATCGCGCTACGCGAGGACGATGCCGATGAACCTCACCGACGCGGGGCGCTACGGCATCAACGCGATGGAACTCCTCATCAACGACATGCTCAAGCTGGGCGCATCGAAATCCAGGCTCAAGGCCAAGATTTTCGGGGGCGCCGTCTTCATGCCCCATGACGTCGACCGGCGATTTCTCTGCGTCGGGGAGGTGAACACTCGTTTCATCCATGAGTTCCTGGCCCTCGAGAGCATAGCGGCGGAGGCCGACGACACCGGAGGATTCGAAGGCCGCGTCATCCATTTCCACACCGACACCCAAAAGGTCTTCCGCCGATTCATCAAGAATAGCCAACTCGACGAGGAGATCGCCAAGGAGGAGAAGGAAGCGTGGAAGGCGGGCATCGCCAAGGAAGGGGAAGAAGGCACTCCCATCCTTTTTTGAGGCCGCCTCGACGGGCCCGATCCTCCTTGCGCCCGAAGCCGTCCTCCATCTATCCTCTCGATAGTAGCATGGCAGAAAAAGACTCTGTCCCTCCCCTGGCCGGGAAGGAAGATCACGAAGATGCAGTCGGTCGCCTCCGGCAACTTCTCAGGGCGGAGCCGCAGGCAGCCCTCGCCAGGGCCTCCGACCTCTTCGCCGGCGGGCTTCTCCCCACCAGACTGATCCCCGAAACCTGCGCTTTGGCCGGCTACGCGGCGCTCAACCTCGGAGACCAGGTCCTCGCGGAGAGCTGGTCGCGCCGCGGCCTCGAGGCGAAGCCCGAGGGCATCGCGATCAGAGGACGCCTTCTCGCCAATCTCGGCATCTCCCTCTATCAGCGCGGCGCCTTCGGCGAGGCGAACCGGATACTCGGCCGGGCCCTCGGGCTCGCCAGAAAAGCCGGCGATCCCGAGTCCCTCGTGCGGGCCCTCGCGAACGTCGGGATCGCGAGAAGCGAATCGGGAAGGAACGAAGAGGCCCTCGCCTATCTCGGAGAGGCCCTCGCCCGGGCCGAGGAGCAGGGCGGCGAGGAGCCCTTCGATTCGCTCTCGCTTCAGGTGCGATCGAATCTCGGCATGGCGCTGATCGGTTGCGGCCGGGGAGCGGAAGCCCTCGGCGAGATAGACGCGACGATCGAACAATCCCGCGGCTCAGGCGACAGCCTGACCCTCTGCTTTGCCCTTTTCGAGAAGGGCGCCGCCCTCGACATCGTCGGCAACCGCCAGGAGGCTGAAGAAGCCTTCTTCGATTCCCTGGGACTCGCCACGCTCTTCGGACTCAATATGCTGGGCGTCCGTTCCGCAGCCGCCCTCGTCAGGCATAACGTCGATGCCGGCGACCTGGAATCGGCAGAGGCCCTCCTCGAGCAATGGCTTCCCGTCGCCGCATCGGGCGACAGCCTGCGCTACGCCGAGCTTCTTCGCCTCCGCGGCAGGGTCCTCGCGCTCCGCGGCCGATGGCAGGAGGCCTTTTACGAATCGGAGCGGGCGGGAAGGATGGAATTGAGCGGCGGAACCTCCGCCGCCGCGGCCGCGGCCCTTTCGCGGGAGCACGGGTCACTCAAGCGTCGGGCGCGGGTCCTTTCCGAGAGGATCGAAGGTTGGTCGGAGGCGGTCATGCGAAGCCTCGCCTACCTCATAGACGCCCGCGACGGACCGACGGGCGACCACATGGAGCGCTCGACGACGATTGTCGGGATACTGGGCGAACTCCTCATCGCCCGCTCCACTTTCGCGACCTTCGGCCGGGTCCAGCTGGGCAGGATCGTCAGGCTCTCGCCTCTCCATGACGTCGGCAAGGTCGCGGTGCCGGACGCGATTCTGCGCAAGCCCGGCCCCCTCGATCGGGATGAGCGTCTCCAGATGCAACGTCACGCCCTCGTCGGACGCGAGGTCTTCCTCGATGCGGCCCTGTCCACCCGCTTCGACCCGCTTGCCGCGACGGCCGCGGAAATCGCCGGCTCTCACCACGAACGCTGGGACGGAAGGGGTTATCCCGAAGGCCTCGCCGGCTCGGGCATCCCCCTTTCCGCCCGAATCGTCGCCATCGCCGACGTCTACGACGCCATCCGCTCCGATAGGCCCTACAAGTCCCGGAAAAGCCACGCCGAAGCGGCGGACTATATCCTCGCCAACGCTGGCTCCCATTTCGACCCGAGCATCGTCGAGATCTTCGCCGCCGGCCAGGCCCGTATCGCCGCAGCCTACGTCCCATGAGATTTCGTCGGATCTTGCCGATGCTGTTCGCGTTGGCTTCCCTGCTTTCGCCCTCCCAAGCCCAACAGATCGCCGTCGTCCAGCAAGTCCCTGGCAGCATCGACCTCTCCGCTCTCAAGGACGGAGGCTATGCCGAATTGACCTGCCTCTGGGACTTCTGGCCGAACCGCTTCGTCGATCCCGCGGAAGCTGCGATCGGCAAGGCTCCATTGGAGGAGATGTCGACTTCGCATTGGAACCAGTTGAATATACCGGAATTGAAGTCGCATGGTTTCGCCACCTATCATCTCCGGGTCACAGGCCTCCCGCGAGGGAAACTGCTCGCTCTCAAGATAACCAGCCCGCTTTCGGCGGCCCGCGTCTTCGCGAACGGCGAAGAAGTGCTCGCCATGGGCAAGCCCTCGGACAGCGCCGCCACGGAATCCCCTCGCTGGGACTCCGCGATCGTCACGGTCAGGCCCGACCCGATCGGCGTTCTCGACCTCGTCATTCACATCTCAAATCACGTCGATTTCAGCGGGGGTCTGGCCAAACCGATACTGCTCGGGGACTACAAGGCGATATGGGGCGTGAGGACTTCCCTCGTCACGCTCGAGATGTTCGAGCTCGGGGCGCTCGCGATCATAGGATTCTATCTCATCCTCTTTTTCGCCTTCAGGCCGACCGAGAAGCATGCCCTGTACTTCGGGCTCCTCGCCCTCGTCCTCTCCTTCAGGACCCTTTGCTATGACGAATTCGTCCTACTCACCCTCATGCCCCATCTCACCTTTCCCGTGCTTTTCCGCATGGGCTATCTCACCTTTTCCATCCCCTTCGCGCTGCTCGCGGCATTTTTCAGACATCTCTTTCCCCGCCAGATGAAGTCGCGGGAATACCTCGGGTTCACCGCATTGTCGGCGGTCTTCAGCCTCTTCATCCTGTTCGCCCCCCTCCAGACCGTCGCCTTGGTGCTCTTTCCCATGGAGATAGCCTCCTTGGCATTCTTGGCCTACGCGCTCTGGATGCTGGCGCAGGCCATCGCCGCGCGAATCCCCGGCGCCGCCCTTGTGCTGAGCGGCTTGATCATGTTCTCGGTCTCGATGGTGAATGACATTCTCGTCACCAACGGCCAGTGGAAGGGCGAGTACTTGACTCCCTTCGGGCTTATCCTCTTTTTCCTGACCCTTGCGTTCATGATAACGCGTAATTCCGCCCGGGCCATCGCGGGCAGGGAGGTCGTGTTTGTAAAGACGGCTCGGGATAAGCTTTCGCTTTCGGCGAAGGGATTGACGGCCACCGAGATTGCCTACGCGATGGCGCTGCTATCCGGGAAGAACGTCAAGGAGATCGCCTTCGAGCATGATGTCAGCGAATCGACGGTGCGCAACAGCCTCGCCCGCGTCTATGGCAAGCTCGGCGTCGGTTCGATGCCCAGCTTCATGTCGCTCGCGTCGCGCTACGATATTGCGCCTTGAGAAAAATCGACGGCGCTCTCTATCCTCCCGGGCGACGACCGTATCGTTGCCGACATGGATCGATTCCATCTCCAGCATTCGTACATTGCTCCCCTTTTCCCGCCATGGTATAGTTTTCTCCCCTATGAGGACCCATCGGCTCCTTCCTCTGATATTCGCATTGGTCTCGCTGCTGTCACCCGCGAGCGCCCAGCGAATCGTCCCGGCGCAGGGCTCGCCGGGCTGCATCGATCTCTCTGCCCTCGGGAAGGGAAGTTATGCGGTATTGACCTGTCTGTGGGATTTTTGGCCGAATCGCTTCGTCGATCCGAAGGTGGCGTCGCTCGGCAAGGCTCCCATGGAGGTCATGGCCACCGCGCATTGGAACCAATTAAACTCACGCGAATTGTCGACGACCGGTTTCGCGACCTACCACCTCAGGGTTCTCGGCCTGCCGCCGGGCAAGCTTCTGGGGCTCAAGATTACCTGCCCTCTTTCGGCGGCCCGCGTATTCGTCGATGGCAACGAGGTGCTGGCCATGGGAGTCCCCGGCAAGAGCGCCTCCGACGAGGTGCCGCGGTGGGATTCCGCCGTGGTCGCGATCAGCAGCGGAACCGGGACCTCCGACATAGTGATCCATGTTTCCAATTATGTCGATTTCAGCGGCGGCCTCACCACGCCCATTTTGCTCGGCGACTACAAGGCCGTCTGGGCGGTGAGGACTTCCCTCGTGACGCTGGAGATGTTCGAGCTCGGCGCCCTCGCAATCATAGGATTCTACCTCATACTCGTATTCGCCTTCCGGCCCACCGAAAAATACGCCCTGCTTTTCGGGCTTCTCTCCCTGGTGCTCGCGTTCCGGACTCTGTGCTACGACGAATTCGTCCTCCTCACCTTCTTTCCCCGCCTCCCCTTCCCGATTCTCTTCCGCGCAGGTTATCTGACCTTCTCCCTTCCCTTCGCCCTCCTGGCCGGATTCTTCAGACAGCTTTTCCCCCGCTACATGCCCGCCTGGCTATCCATTGCCGTGGCGATCTTTTCCGCCATATTCAGCGCCTTCATTGTGTTCGCTCCCCTCCATCTCGTGACCATCTCTTTATTGCCCGCGGAGATGGTAGCCATCGCCTACCTGGCCTATATCCTTTTCATTCTCGTCCGGGCCCTCATCGACCGACATCCCGGTTCCGGGTTGATCCTACTCGGTCTCCTTTTGTTCGCGATTCCCATGATCCACGACATACTTGTCATCAACGGCGACCTCAAAGGCGAATACATCGCGCCATTCGGGACGATACTCTTCTTCCTGACCCTGGCCTTTATGATCTCGAGAAATTCCGCGAAGGCCTTGAGAAGCAGGGAAGTCGTATTCGTGAAGGAAGACCGGGAGAGGCTCTCGCTTTCGGAGAAGGGCCTGTCGGCCACGGAGATCGCCTATGCCATGGCTCTGATCGGGGGAACGAGCGTGAAGGGAATCGCCTTCAAGCACGAAGTGTCGGAATCGACGGTGCGAAACAGCCTCGCTCGTATCTATGTCAAGCTCGGCGTCAGCTCGATGGCGGCCTTCATGTCCCTGGCTTCGCGCTGCGACATAGGGCCCTGACCGCCGAAACGCCTTTAAGCACCGGCTCGGGAGCGCCTCGAGGCCCCAAGTAATTGCTCCGCCCTGAAAAAAACCCCCGCCAATGCGGGGGTGAGAGTCTGGTGTAAGCGGCTCAGAGAATGTGATCGAGGAAGCGCTTCGTGCGCTCCTCCTTCGGAGACGAGAAGAGAACATCGGGTCTGCCGGACTCGATGACCGAGCCGCCGTCCATGAAGACAACCCGATGCGCCGCCGCGCGCGCGAAGCCCATCTCGTGCGACACGACCATCATCGTCATGCCCTCGCGGGCGAGGTCGAGCATTACGTCGAGAACTTCCTTGATCATTTCGGGGTCGAGGGCGCTCGTCGGTTCGTCGAAGAGCATGATCTTGGGCCGCATCGCGAGGGCCCTGGCTATGGCGACCCGCTGCTGCTGCCCCCCCGAAAGCTGGTCGGGATAGGCCTCGGCCTTGTCGGAGAGCCCGACCCTGGCGAGAAGGGCCTTCGAACGCTCGGCCACTTCCGCCTTGTTCTCCTTCTTGACGATGAGGGGAGAAAGCGAAATGTTCTGCTCGGCCGTGAGATGGGGAAACAGGTTGAAGTTCTGAAAGACCATCCCCACTTCCTCACGGATCTTGCGGATATTGGCGTGATGGCTCGTGACGCAGTCGTCCTCCACCCAGATCTCGCCTGCGTCCGCGTGCTCAAGCCTGTTGACGCAACGGAGGAGGGTGCTCTTGCCCGAGCCGGAGGGCCCGATGACGAGGACGACCTCCCCCTTCGCGATGCTGAAATCGACGTTCTTGAGCGCCTCGACGTGCCCGAAGTTCTTTCGGACGCCTTTGATCCTAATTATGTCGTTTTCCACGGTTCCGAAGCCTCGCTTCCATGAGTCCCACGAGTCGGGAGAAGAACAGGGTCATGATGAGATAGATGAGGGCGACCACGGTGAACGACTCGAGATAATAGAAGGTCGTCGACGCGTATTCGCGCCCCCTTCGCAGGAGATCCGAGACGGCGAGGATCGACACGAGGGAGGAGTCCTTGAGGAGGGCTATCGATTCGTTGCCGATCGGGGGAAGGATGACCCTGGCGGTCTGGGGCAGTATCACTCGCCAGAGGGCCTGGGTCCTCGTCATGCCGAGGGCCAGCGCCGCCTCCATCTGCCCCTTGGGGATCGACTGGATGCCCGCCCGGAAAATCTCGCCGAGATAGGCGCCGTAGCAGATCGACATGGCGAGGATCGCCGAGGCGGGCCCCTTGAGGTGGAGCAGGGGACCGAGGGCGTAGTAGATGTAAAAGAGCTGGACGAGGAGGGGTATGCCCCGTACCACCTCGACATAGACGGTCGCGATCAGGTTGATGGCCTTCGTCTTGGCGATGCGACCGAGACCGGCCAGCAACCCGAGGATGAGGGCGAAAAAGACCGAGGCGATGGTGACGCCGAAGGTCGAGATCAACCCGTCGGGCACAAAGGCGAAGATATCGGCGTAGGGATTGGGTTTCGCGGCGATGAACCGCAGATAGACAATCAGGGCTATCGCGCCGAAAAAAGAGATGTTCCAAGCGGAAAAAATGCCCTTGTCGCTGCCCGGAACGAGCAATCCGTCCGTTCCGGGCATAGCCAGGGTATTCTTGTTGCCGGTGGTCGAAGGGCGGACCGCCGCCTCTGTGTCAGGCGACGCCCCGTCCTTCTTCCCCATAGAAGTGTCTTTCAAAACGCGGCTCGACTACTGGAGCCACTTCTTCTTGAGGGCGTCCAGAGTACCGTCCTTCATGATGACGTCGAGGCCCTTGTTGATGAGGCCCAAAAGGCGAGTGTCGCCCTTCTTGACCGCGATGCCGTAGTACTCCTCGGTGAAGGGCAGGCTCGAGATCTTGAGGGTGGCCTTGTATTTGTCGTTCTGCAGCACATAGCCGGCGGCCGTCGGGGAATCGACGACAGCGGCGTCGATGCGGCCGATGGCGAGGTCTTCGATGGCGAGCCCGATGTCGTCGTAGGTCTTCTTCTCCTTGACGCCGGGAATCTTCGCGACCGCGATGTCGCCTGTCGTGCTGATCTGGACGCCGACAACCTTGCCCGCGAGGTCTTCAGGCTTGGTAATGTTGTTCGTGCTCTTGCGCACGATGATGACCTGGCCCGCGTTAAGGTAGGGCGTGGAGAAGTCCATCACCTTCTTGCGGTCGTCCGTGATGGTGACGGAGGAGAGGACGCCGTCATAATCGCCGGCGGCGAGGCCCGCGAAGATGCCGTCCCAGGCGGTGCTCTTGACCACGGCGTCGAAGCCGGCCACTTTTCCGATGGCATTGATCATGTCGACGTCGAAACCGACTACCTGCTTCGTATCCTGGTTAATGAATTCCATCGGCGGGAAGGTGGCGTCCGAACCGAAAACGAACTTCGGACGGTCCTGGGAAAAGCCGGGCATCGTAAGCAACGCGAGCAATGCAAGGGAAACAGCAACTCTACCGATTTTCATGCGGAGTCCTCCTGAGTGGCCCCACAATAATTGGGGTCAAGCCGGAAGTCAACTCTAAACAGAGTCGGCCTCCGGAAGCACCGGTTGGTCTATCCGACATCCTCTTTCGGACTGAAGAAGCACTCGCAATCGCCGTTATTTATTAATTGCCCGCGCCACTGCCGATCCTTGGACGAAATCGCCATAATTGATTCTTAAATGAAGGTTCATTCAACTGCCTTCGCCGACTGGACTTGTCGTATTAGATATAAATTGATTTATTCTCTCTTCGGCCTGGGCTTCCGGTCTACGGAGAATCGACGATGAGGAGACTCAATAAGCGACGGTCGCCGGAAAGGAAAGGGCTGAGTCGCTCCCGGCGTTTTCCAGAAAGAAGCCGAAGCGGTCCATGAAGGCGCGGACAAAGCGTCGGAGGGCCGGGTCCGTCGAAGGCAACTCGAAGATCACCGACCAGCCCGCCTTCCTCAGGGCGAGGTCGACGCGGCCTTCTGCGGCCTTCTGCGTCAGGGCGCGAAGCCCCGATCCCGGAGCCCAGGTATCATCGGCGCCCCACTCCGTGCCGAAGAAGAGCGCTTCCCTCGTAAACCAGACAGGCAGCCTGTCGACGCCGATCAGGTAGGTGCCGCGAAGCGCGGGAATCGAGTTCGGGGAAAAGAAGGGGAGTCCCAGCACCCGGTCAGGCCCGCTGATAAGGATGGCAGTGCCCGAGGGCGCGGTCGTCGGGAGGGCAGTCGGAGCGAGGGCGAGGGTCTGCGGGGCAAGCTGCACGGCGCAGAAGGAGAGACCGAGAAAAAGGAGGGTGCGAAGGAGGTCGCCAATCCGCCCGCCCCGCCAAGCCGCGACCTTGGCGCGCGCGAATGGCGAGACCCGATTGCGACCTCCTTCTCCCCTCATGTCAGAGTCACTGCGCGAAGCCCGCGGGCTTCGCGTGCCAAGTCGGTCTCATTCCACGGTGACCGACTTGGCCAAGTTGCGGGGCTGGTCGACGTCGCGGCCGAGCTCGAGGGCGCAGAAATACGCGAGGAGCTGGAGCGGCACGATCATGGTGAAGGGGTAGAAGCGCGGATCGCCCTTGGGGACGGCGAAGAAATCGTCGGCTATCGCCGCGACCTCGGCATCGCCCTCGACGCCCATCGCGATCACCGGACCGCCTCGTGCCTTGATCTCCCTCATATTTGAGATGGTCTTTTCGCGAAGCCCGTCGTCGGGAACGAGGAAGACGCTCGGGACCTCGGGGCTCACGAGGGCGATTGGCCCGTGCTTGATCTCCCCGGACGCGTAACCCTCGGCGTGTATGTAGGAAATCTCCTTGAGCTTGAGGGCGCCTTCCAGGGCGATGGGGTACATGAGGCCCCGTCCGAGGAAGAGGAAGTCGGTGGCGCGGGAATATTTCTTGGCAATGCGTTGCAGTTCGTCCCGGCCGGCGAGGACTTTTTTGACGGCTAGCGGCACCGCCTCGAGGGCCTCGATGAAGCGGATCCCCTCCTCCATGGAGAGGTCGCGCATCCTGGCCTGCTGGAGGGCGAAAAGGTAGAAGGCGGCGAGCTGGCTCGTAAAGGCCTTGGTGGAAGCGACGGCTATCTCGGGCCCCGAATGCACGTAGACCCCCCCGTCGGATTCGCGGGCGATGGTCGAACCCACGACATTGCAGATACCCAGGACGGCGCCTCCCTTGCGTTGGATCTCGCGCATCGCGTAGAGGGTGTCGGCGGTCTCCCCCGACTGGGAGACGGCGAACCAAAGCGAGTCCTTCTCCACCACGGGATTGCGGTAGCGAAGCTCGCTGGCGAGCTCGGCGCCTGAGGGTATGCGGGCGATCGATTCGAGAAGGGCCGAGCCGACGAGCCCGGCGTGCCAGCTCGTGCCCGCCGCTATGACGTGGACGCGGGATACCTCGCGGAGGCGGCGCCTATCCAGGTTGAGGCCCCCGAGCTTCGCGCTCGCCGTTTCGCGGTCGATGCGGCCGGATATTGCCCGCGCGATGGATTCGGGCTGTTCGAAGATCTCCTTTTCCATGTAACAGGGATAGTCGCCCTTTTCGATGTTATTGAGTTCCCAGGTGACCTGGTCGACCTTCTTGTCGACGGGCCTGTCGTCGCGGTCCGTCGTCCGATAGCCGGAGGGCTCTATCACGACGACCTCGCCGTCGTTGAGATAGACCACCTGGCGCGTATAGGAGATCATCGCGGTGACGTCGCTCGCGAGGAGCATCTCTCCCTCGCCCACGCCCACGACGAGAGGGCTTCCGTTACGGGCGCCGACGATGAGACCGGGATGGTCGCTATGGATGACGGCGATGCCGTAGGTACCTTCGAGATGGCCGATGGCCGCCTTGACGGCCGCTTCGAGGTCGCCTTCGTAATACCGGGCGATGAGGTTGGGAATGACCTCGGTATCGGTTTCGCTGACGAAGCGAACGCCTTCCTTTTCGAGCATTCCCCTGAGGGGCCTGTAGTTTTCGATGATGCCGTTGTGCACGGCCGCGATCTTGCCCGAGGCGTCGAGGTGGGGATGGGCATTCGCGTCGGTGACGCCGCCATGGGTCGCCCAGCGCGTATGGCCTATGCCCCAGTTGCCTTGCAGGTCCTTGGGCACCGCCGCCCTGAGGGCCGCGATCTTGCCGATCCTCTTGACGACCTGCAGCTCGCCGCCGGCGACGCCGATCGCGATGCCGGCCGAGTCATAGCCGCGATACTCGAGACGCTTCAGGCCTTCGAGCAGGATGGGTGTGGCCCGTTTCGGACCCACGTAGCCCACGATTCCGCACATGTTCTCTCCTTCGATCCCCGATCCGTCTGCACGCGGACCGCCCTAGTCGGCCGCCACTTCCGGAAGGAAGGCATCGGTAAAAAAGATGGCTCACCCTAGCACGCCGGCTGGGCATCGTCCAGCCGGAGGAAAGCCGGCCGAATCCCGAAAAGCCGCGATTGCGTCTCGATCGGAAAAGGGCTACATTCCGGCGATGCCCTTCGAATCGGCCTTCGACGCTCCCGCGCTCCACTTCGAGACGACGAGCTCGACCATGGATGAGGCGCGCCGCCTCGCCGCGGAAGGCTACCCCGAAGGGACAATAGTCATCGCCGACTGGCAGGACTCGGGCAGGGGTAGGACGACGGGCCGGCGCTGGGTGGCAGCGCGAGGGAGCGCCCTTCTCGCCACCCTCATCGCTCCCGCCAGTTGGAAGGCCCTTCCCGGCCTCAGCCTCCGGATAGGCTTGGCCCTAGCTTCGGCCTGCGAAGAGCTGCTTGGCGAAAGCGGCGAGGAAGCGGAAGACGCCAGAGGAGACGAGGATCGGCGAGGGCCGCTGAAAATCGAGCTCAAGTGGCCGAACGATCTGATGGCAGGAGGCCGCAAACTCGGCGGCGTGCTCTGCGAATCGACGCGCGAGGGACTTCTGGTCGGGTTCGGCATCAACATCGGTCAATCATCCTTCCCCGGGGAGCTCGAGGCGAAGGCTGCGAGCCTGGCCATGATTTCAGGCAGACCCGTCCCGATCGACCGCGACAGGCTCGCAGAAGCCTGCCTTCGCCGACTCGCCATCATCGCCGCACTCGGCGATTGGAGGATCAAGGTCGAGAAGAGGCTGTGGATGCGGGGAAGGCGGACTCGCGTCGCGACGGGCCTTCCCGATTCCGGCGACTCGATGGAGGCCACCATACTCGGCATCGACGAAGACGGTGCACTCCTGGCCGAAGACGAAGCGGGGCGCCTTCTTCGCCTGCATTCGGCCGAGCTTTCATGGCCGGAAGAGCGTTGACCCGTTCCGCCATCATCATCTAAGCTCTTGTCCATGAGTCCGTCCGCCAAGGCAGGTTCCGAAGGCCAGAACCTGGTCGAGAAAATTCTCTCGATCTTCGCCTCGATAGGCGATCCCGACGCCGAAAAGAAGAAAATCCTCAAGGCGATCGGCAAGGATCTTTCCCGCTCACGCTTCAAATTCATCCGGACGAAGGGCAACGAGGCCCTGCCCGCCCTCGCCCGTTTCTTCTATGAACTCTACAAGATCACCGCTCCCGCCCAGGTCTTTCTCCAAAACGCGAGCAGCTCCGCCTCTCTGCGCTCTTTCGTGATAGAAAGTTACCTCACCGACGAGCAGAAGAAATTCTCCGAGCGACTCACCGAATCGTGGATTATGGAACAGGCGAAGACCATGGACCTCAAGTCCCTCGCCGAGCGCTGTCAGTCCGACCTCGCGACCTTTCTCGCCTTCTTCGATTCCGAAAGGACGCGCGACATAGACGCCGCCTTCAGCAGCCTCGTTTCCTTCGCGAACTTCGTCAACTTCGACTTCTATTTCCTGCTCAAGAAATTCGATTCGAACCTGCCCGAGCGGAACTTCAGCTACAAGCCCAAGTTCGAGGCCATCAACGCCGAGTACGTCTCCGACGATCTCGCCGATTTCCTCGAAGTCTTCCTCGCGCTCGACCTCGAGGCGGACTGGGCCAAGGCCTTCGCCACCCTGAAGGATTACCGCAACGCCGAGATCATCCAGGTCGATTCGTGGAACCGCATCCTGGGCCCGGCGACCGAGATCCGCCGCAGCCAGGTTCTGGAACAATTCGTGCGTTTCATGAAGAAGGACCCCTACTGGAACGCGCAGCCGAAGTACCCCACCGATCGCATCGTCGAGCCCTTCCTGCAGAAGATGCGCACGCAGATCGACACGCTCCTCCACAAGATCAACGCGGAAAAGCGCAACGCGAAGATCGACGAGGTGTCGACCCAGATCTTCGGGACCTCGGTGGTCGTCCGCATGAAGAACTACGCGGAAAAGGCCAACGTCATGTTCGCGAAGAAGATGCTCGGCGGGTATACCCAGGTTCAGTCGCTCAACTACCTCAAGGCCTACCTGATGGACCATTTCAAGAAGGAGATCAGGGAGATCGTCGACATCCTCCTCATCAGGGGCAAATGGTCGACGACGGTTCAGTCGCAACAGCTCTCCGATTCGTATCACGCCCTGCTCGAGGTTGCCAACGACATCCTGTCCTTCGACGAATCGCTGGGCGACGACACCGATTACGGCAACCGGATCCGATCCACCCTCGCCAAGAGCGACCGCGACAAGGAACAGCTCAAGTACCTAAGGACCATGCTGAAAGACGCCAACGACAGGGCGACCGCACTCGTGACGAAATCGGCCGTCAACCTCATCCAGCTGGGGCGCCAGTTGAAGTTCCTCATCGAGGACCAGGCCAAGGTCGGCCGCCACATCGTCATAATGAATTGGAAGGAAATCGAGGGAGCGAGTTCGGGCAACCTCAAGACCCAACTCGTCGAAAGCTACAAGAAGATCTATTACATGGTGCAATTGTTGCAGAATTTCGTGAAGAAGGAAGACACCGAGGAGAAATAGGCCGCGCCGCCCATCTGCGGATCAGGTCGCCAGGTATTTCTCCAGACGTTTCGCAACGCGTTCCGGTACGCGAGCCTCCACCACGGTCGCGTCATCCTCGCGGCTCTCGCCGAGCACCTGGGCCTCCCTGTGAAGGAGGGCGACGAGGGCGTACTCCGCGTCGGGGATGCGATAGCTCGCTATTTCGTCCTTGGCGACAAGGGCCGCCTCGACGGCCGCGCGGATCTCCTCGAGTCCGGCGCCCGTCTTTATCGACGCCAACAACGCTTCGGGGTGGCGCGAGGCGAGCCCGATCGCCGTCGCCTCGTCCACGAGGTCGGCCTTGTTGAGCACGACGACGCGCGGGATGTCGCCCGCCCCGATCTCCCGGAGCACCTCGTTCGTCGTCTCCATGTGGCGCTCCGATTCGGGATCTGAGGCGTCGACGACTTCCACGAGAAGGTCGGCGAGGGCCGCCTCCTCGAGGGTGGCCTTGAAGGCCTCGACGAGGCCGTGGGGGAGGTTGCGCACGAATCCCACGGTGTCGGTGAGGAGGAGGGAGCCGCCCTTCCCCGCCGCCATGCGCCTCGTCGTCGGGTCGAGGGTGGCGAAGAGCTTGTCCTCGGCCACGACTCCGGAATCGCACAACGCGTTGAGCAGGCTCGATTTGCCGGCGTTGGTGTAGCCGACGACGGCCGCGCGGGGCACGGCCTGGCGTTCGCGGCGCTTGCGCTGCGTGTCGCGCGACGTGCGAACCGTCTTGAGTTCTTCCTTTATCTCGTGGATGCGCCTCTCGATCTCGCGGCGATCGAGCTCGAGTTTCTGTTCGCCCTTTCCCTTGGTGCCGTAGCGCCCGCCGCGCTGCCGCGACAGGGCCGAATAGGAATGCGCGAGCCGCGGTATCGAGTATTCGAGCTCGGCGAGCTCCACCTGGAGCGACGCCTCGCGCGTGAGAGCCCTGCCGGCGAATATCCGTATTATGAGTTCCGACCTATCATAGGCCTTGAGGCCGGAGAGCTCCTCCCAGTTCCGCTGCTGGACCGGCGAGAGCACGTGATCGAAGAGGATGGAATCGGCCTCGGCGCCCTTGGCCGAGGCGACAATCTCGTCTGCCTTGCCCGTGCCGAGGAAGAGCGCCGGATTGCGCTCCCGCACGCGCACGGAGGTCGTGCCCACCACCTCGAGGCCGAGGGTCGCCGCGAGATTCGCCAATTCGTGCAGGAGGCTTTCCGCCTCGTGCTTGCCGACGCGATCCGTCTGGATGCCGACGAGCCAACTCCGCTCGGCTCGGATCGTCGTATCTTCAAGTTCTTTCATACTAACACTTCCCTATCATCCCTTCGATCCTACCCCGTTGTCAGAAGTGTTGCAAGCGGGTGAAGAAGACTTAGCAAAAAACGACGCGAAGGCGTCAGGACGCGCGAAAAAGCTTGTCGCGCGAATTTTCGCCGCACCTCATTGACACGGACCCAGCGTTCTTTGTACCAAATATCATCGTTTTATTGCAGGGCAGGCGCATTGGGGATTTCGTGGAAATCCGCCGCGCCGCCCGCGGAGCATGCTCCGCATGGAGAGAAGAAGATGAAGTACCTCAAGGTAGCCGCCGTAGCCGCGATCGCGCTCCTCGCATTCAGCTGCGCGCCCAAGCTTCCGCAGGCCGAGGTCGATGCGGCCACCGCCGCTTTCAACGATGCGAAGACCGCCCAGGCCGACCTGTACGCGGCCGATGCCTTCAAGACCGCCTCCGCGGCCAATGACACGCTCCAGGCCGATCTTTCGTCCAAGTCCTACGCCAAGGCCAAGACCGACGCGAAGGCCCTGACGGACGCCTCCGCCGCGGCCAAGGCCGCCGTCGACGCAGGCAAGGCCACGATGAAGACCAGTCTCGACGCGTCGGTGACCGCCCTCACCGCCGAGCTCCCCGTCGTGCAGAAGGAACTCGCCAAGGCCCTCAAGGCCGGCAAGAAAGCCAAGCTCGACGTGAAGCCCTACAAGACCCTCGTCGCCGACACCAAGGCCGGCCTTGCCGATGTGAAGACCTCCGAGGACGCCGGCAACATCGCCGACGCCGCCACCAAGGCGACGGCCCTCCAGGCCGCCCTCGACGACGCCAAGGCGAAGCTCGAAGCCGCCGGATACAAGGCCTAAGTTCGCCTCGTATCGATTACCGCGAAGGGGGGCCGCAAGGCCCCCTTTTGCATTTCATCGTATCGGCTGCCCACGAGCCGGCCACTCCGCATTGTCGTTCTTCGCCCGTAAGTGCTACTATCTCGGTCAAGCGTCGGGCGCCGCCCGCGCCGCAAGGAGCCCTTATGTCGCTGTCGCTCTCCGACCTCGGTTCGGCCGTCCGCAAGACCGAATACGCCGTCCGCGGCCCCATAGTCGCCCGCGCCCAGGAACTCGAACGCTCGGGCCGCCGGATCATCTGGTGCAACATCGGCAACCCCCAAGCCCTCGAACAGAAGCCCATCACCTGGCTCCGACAGATCATCTCGCTCTGCGAATGGCCCGAGCTCGCCGAGCGCGCCCCCGGCGCCTTTCCCGCCGAGGCCATCGAAGCCGCACGCACGATACTCAAGGGTTCCCAGCACGGCCTCGGCGCCTACTCCGAATCCAAGGGACTCAAGGTCGTCCGCGAGGCGGTCGCGCATTTCATCAAGCGCCGCGACGGAATCGATGCGGACCCAGAGGCGATCTATCTTACCGACGGCGCGTCCAAGGGCGTGCAGGCCGCCCTCCGCATCCTCATCGCCAAGCCCTCGACGCCCACGGGCGGCGATGGCATCATGATCCCCATTCCCCAGTACCCCCTCTACTCAGCGACCATCACCCTTTACGAAGGCCGCCAGGTGCCCTATCACCTCGACGAGAGCCACGATTGGAAGCTCTCGCGCGAGCTCCTCGAGGGCGCCCTCGCCAAGGCCAAGGCCGAGGGCACGAGCGTCCGCGCGATCTGCGTCATCAACCCCGGCAATCCGACAGGCGCCGTTCTCGACCGGGCCAACATCGAGATGATCGCCGACTTCGCGAAGGCGCATAACCTGTCCATCCTCGCCGACGAGGTCTACCAGGAAAACGTCTATCGCAAGGGCGAGCGCTTCGTCTCCTTCGCCAAGGTCCTTTCGGACAAGGGCGAACGCGGCGTCTCCCTCTTTTCCTTCCACTCCTGCTCGAAGGGCTACCTCGGCGAATGCGGCCACCGCGGCGGCTACATGGAAATCCGCAACATCCCCGCCGAGGTCGTCACCGAAATCACCAAGCTCCAGTCCGTGAGCCTCTGCTCCAACCTGCCCGGACAGGTCGCGACCTGGTGCCTCGTGAGCCCGCCGCCGGAAGGCAGCCCGAGCCACGCCATCTGGAAGGCGGAACGCGAGGCCATCCTCGCGGAGCTCGCCGCCCGCGCGAAACTCCTCGCCGAGGGACTCAATAAAATCCCCGGCATCGTCAGCAACGAAGTGGCGGGCGCGATGTACGCCTTCCCGAAAATCAGCCTTCCCGCGGGCAAGACGGACGAGGATTGGTGCATGGCCCTCCTCGAAAAGACCGGCATCTGCGTGGTCCCGGGAACGGGCTTCGGCCAGGATCCCGGTACCGCCCACTTCCGCACGACCATACTTCCGCCCACTGCGCAGCTCAAGGAAGTGGTCGAACTCATCGCGGACTTCCACAAGAACTATCGCTAGGCGACGATTCGGTCGCCCGGCCTCGACAGATAAAGGAGCAATTACCATGGAATGGAAAGCCAGCCACATACTCGTTAAGGACAGGGGCCAGGCCCAGCAACTCCTCATCAGGATCAAGCAAGGCGCCAACTTCGAGGGACTCGCCCGCGAATTCTCCACCTGCCCCTCGAAGAGCCAGGGCGGCGATCTCGGTTGGTTCGGCCCCGGCAAGATGGTGCCGGCCTTCGAGAACGCCTGCAAGGGCATCGGAGTCGGGTCCATCTCCGACGTGGTGCAGACCCAATTCGGGTATCATATTATCAAGCTGACGGGGAAGAAATAGGCCTGGACAGGACCTCGTCCTCGATCAGCATCGCCCGTTCGATGAGTTCGTCGGCGATCCGGAGGTGAATCTCGTCGAAGGGCGAAAGGGGCTCGCGCACGGCGGGTGTCGGATAGTAGCCCTGCCGCCACAGAAAGCGCTTCCAGAAGCGAATGGAAATGTCCAGATGCTGGTTCGAGAAGGCCAGGACGGGGAGGATGCGCTCGAAGAGAGCGCGGGCGCCCTCGCGATCGCCGGAGACATAGCGGCTGTAGATAGCCGAATAGGCGCCGTGGAGACCCGTGGGCATGAAGGCGTGGAGCCCGCGGTCGAGGCCCTCGATCATCTGGCCCGCGGCCCAGCCTCCCGAGATGTGCATCCGTCCGCCCGAGGCTTCGCGGAGCGCGGAGTACTTGGGGCCCGCGGGCACGACCTCGACCTTGATGCCGCGAAAGGCCGGAATCCTCTCGAAGGCCTTCATAATTGTCTCTAACGGCGCCCCTTGGCCGACGGCGTCCCAATCCTGGACCAGGAGGCAGGGCGGATCGAGAGAGGCGAGATCCTCGAGGTCGGCCAGGTATTCCTCTTCGCCCCTCCAGGCAATGGCGGAAAGGACGCAGGGGCAGCCCGCGGCAAGAAGCTCCCGCGCCCGGGTCCGCCTTTCCTCCCGCGTCGGGGCCGAAGCCCCACCCACGACCGGCACCCTCCCCCCCGCGCCCTCGAGAACCCTCTCCACAATGAGGGAACGCTCATCATCGCCGAGTCGGCCCACCTCAGAGGCCATCGCGGGCACGAGAAAACCCGCCACCCCCGCGCCGATCGCGTATTCCACGTTGCGAGCGATGGCCGCGCAATCGACCTTTCCCTCGCGATCGAAGGGAGTGTTGAGGACGGTGACGATCCCCCTGAGCGAGACGAGGGGATCGAAGGCCTTCACGTCGCCTTTCCTCGCGCCGAGGCCTCGGCCGCGAGACCAGCGATCCTCGCCGACCAGGAGCGGGATTGGCGCATGAGCTGCTCGACCTCCAGACGCATCGATTCGGTAAACAAGCGGACGTCGGCCCGTCTGCTCGCCAAGGGAAAGGGCAGGCCCTCAAGAGAGAGCGCGTACATCGCGTTGACCGGATACAGCTGATACTCGATCACCGAACTCAGGCCGAGGAAATCCTGGAGTTCCTCGGCGAGGCGGGGCTCCCGGGCGTGGTTCGCGCAGATCCATGAATACAGGTCGGCGTGGAAATTGGTCATGATCCCCGAATAGCCGGCAGCCCCCGCGCGAAGGGACTCGAGGAGGGTCGCCCCGTTGGCGTTGAAGAGCTTGAGACCGCTGCCCCGCGCGATATCGATCTTGGCCCTAATGCTTTCCATTCTGCAGGATGTGTCCTTGAGGAAGCCGAAGCGCCCGCTCTCGACGCAAAACCGCGTCGCCTCGGGCGAGAGGACGCGCTTGTAGGGCCAGGGGCATTCGTAGAGCCCGAGGAGTATCCCCTCGGGAAGGCGATCGAGGAAATGGCCGAGGTTACGCTTCCAGACCTCGTCCTCCTCGTGGCTCCCGGCGAAGAGATTGCTGATGAGGACGACGGCATCGACGCCCGTGTCCGCCATGGCTCGGGCCTCCTCGACCTGGTCAGAGGGCTCGTCGGCGACGTGGCCCGAGGCGATGACGGGGACGCGGCCCCGGGCGAAGCGGACGCAGGCCCGCGCGAGTTCCAGCCTTTCGCGGAGGCTCAGGAAGAACATCTCGCTCGACTGGCAGACGGCGAAGAGCCCCGCCACGCCCCGATCGACGTACCATTCGACGAGGCTTTCGAGGACCGCGTAATCGATAGCCCCGTCGGGCCCGAAGGGCGTGATCATCGTCGGCCAGGCGCCGTCCGGTATGCTCGCGCTTTTCATGGATTCTCCTTTTAATACAGTCCTTTGTAGCCGGCCATTTTCGGCAACCAGAGCACGATGTCGGGGACGTAGGTGATGAGGATGAGGACTCCGATAAACAGTATTATGAAGGGTATCATCTCCACGATGATGTCCTTGAGCTTAGTCCCCGTCAGGCCCGAGACGACGAAGAGGAGCATCCCGTAGGGCGGGGTCGAGAGACCGATCATCATATTGAGGACGATGACGACGCCGAAGTGGACGAGATCGATGCCCATCGCGTTGATGACGGGAAGCACGATGGGGATGAAGACCAGAGTGATGGCCATCGTGTCGAGGAACATGCCGAGGATGAGAAACACGATATTGATGAGAAGGAGCATCACGTACTTGTTGGTGGTGATGCCGAGCATCCAGTGGGCCACCATGCCGGGGATGTGCTCGATGGCGACGATATAGCTGAAGGCGTAGGCGGCGCCGACGAGAAAGGAGAGGTTGCCCGTCGTGCGCACCGTCGTCTTGAGGACCTCCCACATGTCCTTCCAGCCGAAGGAACGATAGAAGAGGACCGCGATAAGAAGGCACCAGGTCGCCGCGAGGGCTCCCGCCTCTGTCGGCGTCACGATACCGGTGTAGATGCCGCCGAGGAGGATGAAGACCGTGAGGAGGGCGGGGGCAGACCTGAGGGTGACGCCGATGAATTGGCGGAAGGGATAGGTCACTCCCCGGGGATAATTGCGCTTCATCGACACGAAGGCCGTGTAGACCATCATCACGACGCCGAGGACGATGCCGGGACCAACCCCTCCGAGGAAGAGCGCTCCGACCGAGGCCCCCGACAGCATCGAGAAGAAGATCATCGGGATGCTCGGGGGGATGATGGGTCCCTCGGTCGAGGAGGCTGCCGTGAGGGCGCAGGTGAAGCCTGCGTCGTAGCCCTGGTCCTTCATCGCCCGCATCGACATGTTGCCCGGGCCCGAGGCGTCGGCGATGGCCGAGCCTGTCATGCCCGAGAAGATGATCGACACTATTATGTTCACCTGGGCGAGGGCGCCGCGCCGCTTGCCGACGAGGCCCGAGGCGAAATCGAAGATGAGGTTGGTCACCTTGCTCGAGTTCATGATCTCCGCCATGAAGACGAAGAGGGGCACGGCGATGAGAACGAAGCTCGCGTTGAGATTGGTGAGGAACTGCATCGCGACCTGGTCGATGGTGGCGATGGGGCTCGTCGACACGGCGAAGTAGAAGATGGCCGACATCATCATGCCGAAACCGATGGGGATGCGGAGGAGGAACATCGCGACGAAGGAGATGCCGAAGACGATGAGAGGCAGGTTCATGCGATGCTCCCTTTCCGGAGACCCGAGACGTCGCGCCAGATGTCGATCGCCAGGCGGACGATCATGTCGACGAGGAAGACGATGAAGGGGAAGTAGGCCCACTGCATCGGAATATGGAGGACATCGGACTTGCGGTAACTCATCGCGAAGACGTAGTCCCAGCAGGGCTTGAGCGCGATGACGAAGGAGAGGGCGAGGAGGGCGTTGCCCACGATCCTGATCCTCGCCTGACCCTTGGGCTTGAAGAGATCGTAGACGAGGGAAAAGGAAACATGGGACTCGCTGCGTTTGGCGTAGAGGCCTCCGAGCAGCGCCACCCACACGAAGCAGAGCAGGGAAAGTTCCTCGGGCCAGGTCAGGGGCTTGAAGAAATAGCGATTGACGATCTGCGTCATGAAGGAGACGAAGAGGGTCGAGAAGGCCAGGGCCGGGATATAGAGTTCGATGGTGTCGAGAAGGAACTTCCCGACCGATTTCGCCGTGATCTTCATACGGATAGCGCTCCGTGTCGGTGGATTCGTGGCGCGCCGGCCTCCGTGGGCAGGCGCGCCGGAAAAGCGATGGGCGCGCTCGAGCGCGCCCGTCGCCCGTCTACTTCAGCTTCTGGACCTCGTCGTAGAGCTTCCAATCCCAGCTGCTGGAAAGTTCCTTCGCGTCGTTCAAGTAGAAGTTCTTGGCGTAGGCCGCGAAGGCCGCGCGGTCGGGATTCTCGATGACGGTGATCCCGTTGGCCCGGAAGAAGTCGAGGAGGGTCTTTTCCGCGTCGAGGTTCGTCTTGTCACAGAACTGGCGCGCCGTCTCCATGGCCTGCATCACCCAGCCTTGCTGCTGAGGAGTGAGGCTTTCCCACTTCTTCTCGTTTATGGTGGGCCACACCGAGCCGATCACGTGATTGGTCAGCACTATGTACTTCGTCACCTCGTAGAACTTGGCGCTCTTGTCGGTGAGGAGGGGATTGTCCTGCCCGTCGATGGTGCCCGTCTTGAGACCCATGTACACCTCGCCGAAGGCCATGGGCGTGGGGTTGGCGCCGAGGGCCCTGCCGAGGGCGATCCACACGGGGCTGTTCGGCACGCGGAACTTAACGTTCTTCATCTGGTCGGGGTTCGTGACGGGCCCGACCTTCGCGGTGAGATTGAGCTCGCGGGTGCCCAGATAAAAGGCCATGAGAGGCCTGATGCCCTGACTCCTCGCGACATCGTCGAAGATCTTCTTTCCGATGGGACCGTTGAAGGTTTTCGTCATCTGCTCGTAGCTCTGAAAGGTGTAGGCGGCGCCGAACATGCTGAGATAGGGCACGGTGGGCGCGAGCCAGGCGTCGCCGGCATAGACGATGTCGACCTTGCCCTGGCGCACCGCGTCCTGCTCGGCCTGCTGGGTGAAGAGCTGGCCCGAATCGTAGAGGTCCACCGTGATCTGCCCGCCCGACAGCTTTTCGACCTCGTCCTTGAAGACCTTCATCGCCTGGGTGTGGGCGTCGCCGGGGACGCTCACGCTCGTGAAGACGAGCTTGACGGGTTTCGCCTGGGCCATCGCGCCGGTGAGGGCGATCGCCGCGACGAGCGCGAGAACGATCAAACGCTTCATGTCTGCCTCCTTATGCTTCTTACGCTCCAGCGGCGCGATAGCCTAGCCGGCGCGAAATCTCCGAAGTGGCTTGCACGAGACGGGGCGCGATCTCCTCGAGACGCTCGAGCGTGTTCCGCTCGGCCGGCCCCGAGAGACTGAGGGAGGCGAAGACCTCGCCCCGCGAATTCCTGACGGGGGCGCCTACGCAGCGCAGATGCTCCTCGTGCTCGCAGTCGTCGAGGGCCCAGCCGCGTACGCGAGTGCGCTCGAGTTCCGTCATCAGCGACTCGATCGAGGTGAGCGTCGTCTCGGTGATCTTGGGCAGTCCCTTTTCCGCGGCGATCCGCCTGATCTCGGACTCCGGCAGCCAGGCCATGATCGCCTTGCCCACCGAGGTGCAATAGAGGGGGGCGCGCACGCCGATGACCGAGTAGGTCCGGAGTCGCTTTTTCGACTCGACGCAGTCCACGTAGAGGACCTGGTCGTGATCGAGGACGGTGAGGTGGACCGTCTCGTCGAATTCCGCGTTAAGGCCCGTGAGGAAGGGAGCGGAAATCCGACAAATGTCCAAGCCGAGCTGGGCTCGGTTTCCCAGCTCGATGAGCCTGACGCCGAGGTGGTAGCTCCCCCCCTCGGGCGAACGCTCCACGAGGCCCTCCGCCTCCATCGTCTCGAGGATTCCATGCACGGTGCTCTTGGCCATCGAAAGATCGCGGGCCAGATCGCTCAGCCTTCGATCCCCTTGCTGGGCGAGGGCTTCGAGAAGGGCTATGGATTTCAGCACCGAATTGACCACCAAGACATCCTTCGTGTTCATATATATGAACGACATTCGTATATACGAATGAAAGAACTGTAGGACCCCTTTTCCAGGCTGTCAAGAAAATCTTTTCTTACGGAATGAAGCCCCGCCTATTCCAGAACCGTGGCGACAAGGCTCGGGCTGCGCGGAGAGTGGGCAGCCCGCCACATGCCCCGAGTCACAAGCTGCGCGCCGGCTCGGGCCCCGCTATAATCGCCGGAGAAAAGATAGGAGCGCCGACTGCCAGCCCCTTGCCGCGGAGGGCGCTCGCGCGGCGCAATCGGGAGGAATTCATGATACTTGATGCTATCAATTCATTGGGTCGCTACGCCGCCGCGATCCCAGGCCTCGACGCCGCCCGGGCCTTCATCCTGGATCCTGCGACCGCCGGCCTTCCACCAGGGCGCTACGAACTCAGCGACGGCATTTACGCCCTCGTGCAGGAATATCGCAGCGCTCCGGCGACGGAAAAGCGCTGGGAAATCCACAAAGAGCGGCACGATCTCCAGTTCATCGTCTCGGGCGAGGAATGCATCGGCTGGTCCTCGACCCTCGTCGACCCGGAACCCTACGATGCCGCGCGCGACATCGCCTTCGGGGACGAAGTCCTCTCCCCGACCGAGCTCAGGCTACCCTCGGGCCACTTCGCCTTCTTTTTCGCCCTCGAGGCCCATAGGCCCGGCATCATCGCGCCGGGGGCGAGCGACTCGTCGAGATCCGTGCGCAAGATCGTCGTCAAGCTCCCGGCCATCTGATCGAGGCGGATCAGGCTACCCCGCGACCCTTTCGAGATAGAGGAGAAAGGGCTTCATCGCCTTGAAGACCTCGACGGCGTGGCGGACAAGATCGCCGCTACAGACGAAGTCGTCGCGGAGGGGATGGATGGCGAGGCAGGTCTTCAAGCGCAGGAGCTCGATGTCGCGATGGTCCTTCGGATAACCCTGGGGCGCGGTCTTGAGGGAATCGCCGGAGATCTCTCCGAAATAGGTCTTGAAATCCCGCGCGGCGGCGACGCGCTTGAGGGGCGCGGAATCCTTCGCTATCGCGTCGCGGAGGGCGCCGAGCTGGGCCGGGCTCGGGCTGTGGAGGCCTCCGGCGAGCATGGAGGCATCGGGTTCGAGATGGAAATAATAGGAACGAACGCCCGATTTCCGCCCGAGGGGACCGATGAGGGCGCTCATCGTGCTCTTGTAGGGCGACTTGTCCAGGCCGAAGCGGACATCGCGGTTGATCCGGAAGGCGCAGTCCTTGGGCGTGGCCCCGCCGAGTTCGTCGACGGCCCCCAGGGCTTGGATGAGGTCGCCGAGCAGTTGCATGAAGGATGAGCGTGCCGCCTCGTAACGCGATCGATGGGCTTCGAACCAGTCGCGGTCGTTGTGGGAGCGGAGATCGCGGAGAAAATCGAGTATGGCGCGGCTTTCGTTGGACCTGATCATGGGGCGATTAGAGCCGGCCCGGAACGATCCGTCAAGCTTAGGGGCGGGGCCGAAGGGGTAGTGGAGCTCGGTCAGTCCGACGCGGAGCCGACCCTCGATGAGCGCCCCACCCCGGTCGCGATGCCCCTCTTCTTCATCCTCGCGACGAGCTGTTTCCTTATGGCCTCCACCGAGGGGGGCGGCCCCGTCCGCAGCTGCCGATCGTCGATGAAGAGGGCATCGGCCATGCCCCATTCTTCAAGCGTCTTTCGATCGTCTGTATCGACGCCGACGAATTCGGCGGCATCGGGAAATTCGGAAGCCACTTTTCGGGCCCTCTCGTAGACGAGGGCCTGGGCGGGACACCAGCCGTTGAGGAGACAGGTGACGCGGACCCTGCACTCCCCTGCGGGGGGGCTCTTTTTCACTTTCAGGAGCTTCGGGACAGCGGCATCCTGAGCGAAGGCCTTGTAGACAAGCTCGATCATTCCGTCGCGATCGACAACCCGATAACCCTGCCTCTTGAACCAGGCGGATCTCATGAATACCGGAATGCGAAGGCCCCAGGCCGCGAGCCCTTTCGAGCCGAGGCTCCGCGCGTCCTCCTCAGCGGCGAGGAGGAGGGCCTTGCCTATCCCTTTCTTGCGATGATCGCCCACGCCTTCCTTGTACCCGTGGACCCAAATGCAATAGATATAATGAAAATTCCTCCCGATTACCGGCGCCTCCTCAGCCCGCATGTACTGGATCAAGCCGACGATCCGCCCCCCCTCGTCCCTCGCGAGCTTCACTCGCAGCCCCTTGTCCCGATGTCTACGCAGCCAGGCTTCCTTGTGGTCGCCGGCTTCCCGCATCTCCGCCGACCAGTCCTCGAGGCATTTGCAGAAAGTGCCGACATATTCGTCGCTGAGGTCGACTATCTCCATGACGAGGCTCCTTGCCCGATTGGGCACGGATTAAGCCTCGGACTCTCGGGGCTCCTCGTCAAGGACGGCGCCGAAATCGGGGAACAGGGCCCCGTGGCGCGCCTCGAGGAATTCCCGCGCGAGATCCCAGGCGAGGGGGGCGCGGTCCACGAGTACGGAATCCGAACTGGCCACGAGGAGGAGGCTGCCGGCCCCCGCCTTTCCTGCTTCGCCCGCGGCCGAGCCTGCCCCCGGGCGCGTGCCGAGAAGGGAATCGATCCGGGCGACGATGGCCCCGTCGGCCGAAGCCTCGGCCCTGACATCGGCCGGGATTCGCGCGACGGAGAAGGCCTCGCGGAGGGCCCCGGCATGTTCGCCCGAACGAGATACCGGGGCGTCGAAAAAGGCCTCGATGGAAAGGCTTCTGGGCCCGAGGAAGGCGGCGAGTTCCGAGAAAACCCGGAGGAGGAGTTCCTCGTGGGCAACGCGACCATAGTTGGCTCCCACGTCCCGGAGACAGCCGTCGCTCGAAAGGAAACAGGGCTTGCCAATATAATAATGCACAATTGTGAATACGACATTGTAGGCGTCGAGGAGGACGAGGTCGCCCGCCTCGGGCGAGGCGGCTCGCCGGCGGCGGCGCTCGGAATCGGCCCGGGAGGCGACGCCTCTGAATAGCATCAGCCGCTCCTCGGCGTCGAGACGATGGCGATTGCCGACGAGGGCGAGCGATGAAGGCTCGGGGTAACCGCGGTCGAGGAGGTAGCGATAATCGCGAGCGGCCTCGATGAGGGCCGGCCCGAAGGCCGTCATAGCCCGAGTTCCATCTGGGGTCTGTCCGCGAGCCAGGACTTGGCGTCCCAGCCCGCCTCGTCGGCGACGGCGCAGGCGATGGGAATGAGCTGTCGTTCGATGTAATGCTCATAGTCGAGGATGGACCCGCTCCGCCTCTCGGGCGGCTCGGCTCCGGACTTCGTCATCACCCAGGAGATTCGCCCCCGCTTGTTGGTCCAACCGAGGATACGCGCGGCCCTAACCGCCGGATTCTCGCTACCGTATTCGGAGGCCGGTCGCCTGAGCCATCGGCGATAGACAAGCTCCTCGTCGAGTTCGCCGCGCCTGAGGGCCGCGGCGACACCGCGGCAATAGGCCTCGACCTCGTCGCGGGTGGCCGCCTCCGCCCCCCCGGAATCCATGCCGAAGACGATGGCCAGGAGCTCGAGCTGGAATCGGCGCCCGAGAGGCGTGCCATCGCTCCTCGCCGCCTCCATGCCCCGCACCTCCACCTCGACACGATCGCCCTCGGACTTCCGCAAGCCAGCGTAGCCCTTGGCCCTTCCCCTCGAGCCCTCGTCGCCCGAGTCATCGTCTCCCTCGCCCGAGATTTCGGCCGCGGACTCTCCCGCGGCGTCGGTCGCGGTTCGTTCGAGGATGGCCCCTCCCCTCCCCGCGCCGCGCGCCCCCTCGAACCTGAGGCGGGGGATGAAAAAGCGCGCGTAGATCTTGTCCGCCCTGATCTTGAGGAAGGACTCGACCCCGTAGCACTCGCGCACGTCGAGGGCTATGGCCGCGTTGAGCTCCGCGGCAAGACTCTCTCCCAATTGCTGCATTTTCTCGAAGGCCGTCGACGCAGGGAGGCCTGTCTCCACGAAGACCGAATCCGTGTCCCCGTAGAGGATGCGATAGCCCTTGCCCTCGAGGAAGTCGCGGGCGAAGGTGAGGTAGCGCCGCGCGAAGGAGGTTATCGCTCCGGCGAGTTCCGTGCGCGCGTAACGGCAGCCGTCGGCGCCGAGGACCCCATAGAAGGAGTTCATAAGAATTTTATACGTGTAGGCTCCCATCTCGTCGCCGCGCTCGAGGGCCGCCTCGCGTTCGGCGGTATAGCGCGCGATCACCGCGGGCAGCACTCCCGGTTCCCGCGAGAAGCTCGCCCCGTTGGGCGCCATGATGACCCGATCGTCGGTGCCGCGATCGTAGCACTCGGCGGCAGCAAGCTTGCGCGCGCCTCGCACGCCGACATTCGTCATGTCGCGGTCGCCCGAGCGGGCGTGAGAAAGCGGATCGATGTTGAAGCTCCGCATCAGGCTCGGATAGAGGCTGCGAAAATCGAGGACTATGACCGCATCGAAGAGGCCGGCCCTCGGCTCGAGGACCGTTCCTCCGCCGGCACCGGAGACCGAGCGAAGTTCGCGGCCGGGCGCCACTATCCGGCGCGTCCTAAGAGCAGCGTCGTAGACCCGCTCGAAGGCAGGGATGCTCGTCCAGGCGAGGTCGAGGGGAAGGCCCGTGAGGGAGGCCCGGCCCGCGGTGAGGACGCCGATGCCCGTCTTGTCGAGGATGCGGAGGACGAGCTCCGAGTCGCGCAAACAATATTCGCAGAAAAGCGCCGGCTCCTCCGCTCGGAGGCGATCGAGTTCGGCCAACTTGTCCTCGCCCTTCGAAGCCACGATCTTGCCCTCGCCGAGGACCGCCTGGGCCACGGTCTCGAGGGACTGGTCCTCGTAGCGCTCGCCCGCCGAGCGCATCAGGCGGATGCCGTCGAGGACGGCCCGGCCCGGCAGGTCGAAGACCCTTCGCTTGCCCGGTCTCTCCACGAAGCGTGCGGGGTCGCGGCTCCTTCCGATAGTGAAGGGAAGGCCCGATTCCTCGTGGCGGGAGAGGAGGACGGCGAGATCGAACTCGATGAGGTTCCAACCGGTGACGACATCCGGATCGAGGGCGACGATGCGTTCGTCCATGGCGTGAAGGAGCGACGCCTCGTCGTCGAAGCTGCTGAGCCAGGGAAGCCCGAGTTCCGGCCCCCAAAACAACACCTCCCCGGGCCGCTCCCGATCGGTCCCTTCCCCCTCGCCGAAATGGCGGACGACGAGGGAGACGGCCACGACGCGGCTCGATCTATCGGTTTCGATGTCGAGGGCGAGCCAGCGCAGTGGCGGCCGCGCATCGGAAGGGCCGAGTTCCGGGTCGACGAAGACCAGGTCTACCCGATCGCCCTTGCGGCCCTCGCCGCGGATCGACAGACCCGAGGCGATGCCGCGCTCGGAGAGGAAGGCGTCGACGCCGCCGCGGTCCAGGACGGGAAGGGGCACCCCACCCTCGAGAAGGGCGCGCTCCACCGAATTGGTCGCCCCTCCCGGCAGGATGAAGCGGACACGAGGCGAGCCGTCCATGTCGGTCCAGACCTCCGAGTCGCGGCAGGCGCCGAAGCGCGAAAGAATCGTCGCGGCCGCCTCTTCGTACTGTCGAGGCACGAGCACGGCGCCGGGATCGAGGCGCGAGGCCAGGGCGAAACTCTCCCCCGTCTCGAGGCGACCGGTGGCGAAGATTCTCGGCCCCGAGGCCCACGACGAGACGATGAACCCGTTTCGCGAAAGCATATCGAGGAGTATACTGGGCCCATGGAAGGCATGGGAACGGACATACTCGAAACGATGGGCCTCGACGTAGGCGATCAAGTACTCCTCGACGCGAGCGCGATCATCGCGTACATGGAAGGCGAAGGACGCGCGAAGGACGCGATGGACGCCATCGTGGACATCGCGGGCTCGGGCATGCTCAAGCTCCGCGCGAGCGCAATCGTCTGGACTGAGGTCCTCCGGGCGCCCGCCTCGTCGGAGACCGCCCTCGCCTACCGCCGCTTCCTCGCCGACTCGACTCGAATCGAGATAGTGCCCGTCGACGTCGCCATCGCCTACGCGGCCGCCGGCATGCTGGCGGGCCAGGACAGGCGTCGCGGGTCCGGCAGAGGCGATGCCGCCTCGAGCTCCGCCGCCGAACGCGGCCCCGAGCCCTTCCTTGCCGACGCCCTCCACCTGGCCACGGCCGTCGTCGGTCGCTGCAAGGCCGTCGTCACGAACGACGAAGCATGGAAGCAAGCGGCCCCGAGGAACCTCCGCGTCATCATTCTGGACGAACTCGCCGCGGCCTATTCCCTATGAATTGAAACGATAATCGAAGCGCGCCCCTCCCCGCGAAATGCGTGGGGCGGCGCAAGCATGAGGAGAGAACATGGACAGCCGCATCGCCAAGGCCTTTTCCGACATCGCACTCGACAGCTGCCTTTCCTTCGGGGAAGGCGACCGCCTCCGCATCCAGGCCGAGCCGCCCCACAGGACCCTCGTCCACGAGATCGCCGCCGGCGCTTGGGACAGGGGGGCGCGCGAGGTCCGCGTCGATTGGGGAGATTCGAGGCTCTCGCGCATCTACTTCGACAAGGCGAAGGAAGACCGCTTCGACGAGGCGCCCACCTGGGTCGGCAACGACGGGAAGATGTTCGTCGACGAGGGCTGGTGCGTCATCAGCCTCAAGGGCGACGAGGACCCGGCGGCCCTCGACGGCGTCGCCCCTGGAAGACTCCAGCGCCACCAGCGGAGCCGGGCCCTCGCCCTCGGCCCTTACCGCGACGCCATCATGTCCAACAAGATTCCCTGGACCGTCCTGCCCGTCGCGACCGAAGCCTGGGCGAAGGCGGTCTTCACGGCCTCGGGCCGCCCCCTCGTCGGCGATCCCGAGACGGCCCTCTGGGAGGTCCTCGTCCCCATCCTCCGCCTCGACCGACCCGATCCCGCGGCCGCTCTTCGTAAGCATTCGGAAGAACTTGCCGCGAGGGCCAAGCGTCTCTCCGAGCTCCACCTCGCGGAAGTCCATTTCACCGGGCCGGGCACCGACCTTCGCATCGGCCTGTCTCCGCGCTCCCGCTGGGGCGGGGCCGGGGCGACGACGCCGGAGGGTCGCTTCTTCCTCCCCAACCATCCGACGGAGGAGATATTCACGAGCCCCGACAATCGCCTCGCCGAGGGCAGGGTCGCCTGCACCCGCCCCGTCAAAGTGCTGGGCGAGACGGTGCTGGGAGGCTGGTTCGAATTCCACGAAGGCAGGGTCGTCGCATCTGGCGCGAAAAAAGGCGCCGCAACCCTCGCCCGCTATCTCGATGTCGACCCCGGCGCGAGCCGCCTCGGCGAGGTCGCCATCGTCGATTCCTTCGGCCCCATCTGGACCTCCGGTTTCGTCTTCGACAACATCCTCCTCGACGAGAACGCATCCTGCCACATCGCCCTCGGCTCGGCCTACGTCGATGTCTTCGAGGGAGCGGACGCCATGAACGCCGAAGAACGCGCGGCGGCGGGCTACAACGAGGCCCTCGTGCACACCGACTTCATGATCGGCTCGCCCGAGGTTGACGTCGAGGGTACGAGGCTGGACGGCACAATTATAAAGATTCTCGAAGGCGGGAAATTCGTGGCGTAGGGAAGAGATCCTCAGCAGGAGGTCGGCGCCGGCCCCCTGCGCGGGAACCTGAAGATCACGTGGCGGCCCGTCCCGCCTTCGCCCGGTCCGACGGCCAGTCCTCCTCGAAGCTGCGAGGCGAGGGCCTCGACGAGGTCGCTCGTCTTGAGCGCGTCGGCATAGGCGTTGTCGCGGAGTTCGAGCGAGCATTCGGAGTCCCCGCCCTCGATCGAAAGGTGGACGAAGCGCTCCCCCTCGGGGAATGAGCGCTCGAGACTCTCGCTCATGAGTTCGTTGGCGAGAAGGGCGACGGTGATGGCCGAATCGAGATCGAGATTGAGCCCCGAGGTCTTGGCCTTCAACGAGAGCCTCTTTCCCGGGGCGTCGTAGATCTCGGAGAGATTCTCCACGAGGCGTTCGCCGAATTCTCCCATATCGACGTGCTCGAGCGACTCCGGATCGCAGAAGAGATCGTGGACGAAGGCCATCGTCTCCACCTGCGCGCGGGTCCGCACGAAGATGCCGCGATCGTGGGCGTCGATCACCGAGCTTTCCTCGATGTGCATCAGGCTGCAGATGATCTGGAGATTGTTCCTGACGCGATGGTGAAGCTCGAGGAGAAGCCTTTCGCGCTCGGCCACGAGGGCCTCGAGATCCTTTTCGTAGCGCTTTCGCGCGGTGATGTCGCGGATGATGCCGACCGTTCCGATGCCCTGGCCCTCGAACTCGGGCCACTCGAAGCCCGTGCTCGACACCTCGCCGTAGGCGTAGACCGCTCCGTAGCGGCTTTCATTTTCCCCGAGCCTGATCCTCACCTCGAGATTGCGCGTCATCCTCGCTCCGGTGCGGCGCTCGTCGAAAAGCTTTGGCGCCTTTTCGTCGCCCGTCCTCACTCCGCGAAGGTGCTGGAGGACCCGGTCGCGGCTCACCGCGCTCACTTCATCGGGCTCCAGTATCTCGCTGAAGTGCCTGCCGATGAGGTGCGAGGGATCGAAGCCGAGTTCGCGCGTCGCATCGTTGAGATAGGTGAAACGGCCCTCGCCGTCGAGGGAATACACGATGTCGGGGATGGCCTGGACGAGATCGAGGTAGCGCCGCTCCGTTATCTGGAGGAAGGTGTTCTGCCTATTTACGCTTTCGCGGATGCCCAGGGCCTTGCGCACGAGAAGCGGCAACCTCGCGAGATGGCCGCCGTCGGCGCGCCGCTCTATGAGAAGAGAGGACTCATCCTTGAGCGATTGACCGATGCGCTCCGAACTCACCTCGGGGTCGGCGATGAGGATGGCGGGCAGTGGCCAGAGGATGAGCCAGTCGGCAAGTCCGCCGCCCTGGAAACTGAAGTCGGTGATGATGACATCGGCCTGATTCTTCGAGTGGAGGGCCTCGATCTCGGCGATCGATGCGGGAAAGGCGACGAGGCTGCCGGGAATTTCCTTCGTCATGAGGGCCCCGATGGCCTCGCCTTCGGCCGAGCTGCCGACGGCGCAGACTATGCGCATCTGATTCACCAGCCTACGCTACGATGGAAGAAGCCTGGCGTCAAGATGTCCCGTTTCCCGAGACAGTCGCGGAGCCCCTCCAGGCGAGGCGACCGCTCTCTATTCCCGCGAGTCAACGTTTGGCGAGGGCTCCGCGACGCGGCGAGAAGGCGAAGGCGACGAGGAAAAACAAGGTTGCGACGATGACGATGGCCGAGCCCGACACGATGTCGAGCCACCAACTCGCGTACAGCCCAATCACGGCAGAGGCGGCGCCGAAGGCAGCCGCCACCACCATCATCGGCACGAGGCGCTTTACGAGGAGGAAGGCCGTCGCGGCGGGGGTGATGAGCATGGCCGCGGCCAATCCGACGCCGACAGTCTGCAGGGACACCACCACCGTGAGGGCGAGAAGGACGAGCATGAGGTTCCTGAGGAAACCCGTCTTCAGCCTGAGGGTGGTCGCGAGGACGGGATCGAAGGAGAGCACGAGGAGGGGCTTCCAAAATAAGATGATGACTACGAGGACGAAGGCCCCGACGATGGCCGTGAGAATGAGATCGTTGTCGCTCACGCCGAGGACGTTGCCGAAGAGGAGATGCGAAAGATCGGCAGCATAGGTACGGATCGAACTCATGATGGCGACGCCGAGGGCCAGGGCCGCGGCGAAGAGGATGCCGATGGCCGTATCCTCCTTCACCGTGCCGCCCTTCGAGAGGACGCCGATGCCGAGGGCCACGGCGATCGCGGCTACCAGGGCGCCTATCAGGATGTTGCCGCCGAGGATCCAGGCTATCGCCACACCGGGGAGGATGGCGTGGGCCATCGCGTCGCCGAGAAAGGCCATGCCCCTGAGGATGACCCAGGTGCCCATCACCGCGCAGATGACGCCGACGAGGACAGCGGCGACGAGGCCCCGCTGCATGAATGCGAACTGGAGGGGATCGAGGAGGAGGTGGATCATCGCAGGGTCTCCGAGGCTCCGAGGTCCCGTCTGGACGTGCCCAGGTCGGGGCTCGCTTGGGCGGAGGGCTCTTCGTGCACGTGGCCGTCATAGCCGTCGCAGTCGTCGCAGCCGTGGTGACCCTCGGGGCAGCACTCGTCGACGAGGAGGGTCGCGCCGGCCTTCACGAGGAGGGAAGAGCCGAAGGCCCTCGCCAAGTTCGCCTCGCTCAAGACCTCGTCGGGCGGACCGTAGGCGACGAGCCCGTGATTTATGAGGAGAACGCTGTCGAAGCGCGTCGCCGCGAGGTTGAGGTCGTGGGTCGAGATCAACACAGTTACATCCTTCTCGCGGAGGTGGTCGAGGAGCTCGAGCGTCGCGTCCTGGGTCACGCGGTCCACCCCGTTGAAGGGCTCGTCCATGAGGAAGATGTGGGGTTCCTGCGCGAGGGCCCGCGCGAGGAAGACTCGCTGCTGCTGCCCGCCGGAAAGCTCGTTGATCGAGCGTGACGCGAGTTCGGTGATGCCCATCCTGTCGAGACTCTCGTCGATGATGGCCCGATCGCGCCTGCTCGGTCTCTGGAGCCAGTGGAGATGGCCGTAGCGGCCCATCGTCACCACGTCGCGCACCGTCACCGGGAAATTCCAGTCGACGTTCTCGCGCTGGGGAATGTAGGCCACGCAGTCTAGGTGCGAACCGAGGGGAAGCCCGTGGATGAGGACGCGACCGGCGCGGAGCGGAAGGAGACCCACGAGGGCCTTGAAGAGCGTCGACTTGCCCGCCCCGTTGGGGCCGACGATGGCCGCCCTCGTACCGTGCTCGAGCCTGAAGGTCAGCCCCTCGAATACCGTCCGCCCCTCGTAGCCCACGGCGACACCCTCGACGTCCAGGCGCGCGGGCTCCGCGGCAAAGGGAGTTACCGCCGCGACACGTCTACTTAAGCGCATCGGCTATGACCTTCGCGTCGTGGTCGAGCATGGCGATGTAGGTCGGCGCCGGGCCGTCGGCAGCCGAGGTGCCCTCGATGTAGAGATCCGTGACGACCTTGACGCCCGTCTCGTTCGCGACCGTCTCCGCGAGGGAACGATTCTCGCCGACATCGAGGAAGATGGCCGGCACCCCGGTCTTGCGGATCGATGTTATCAATTCGGATAATCCCTTGGCCGAGGGCGCCGATTCGGTGCTGCTTCCGGGGAGGACCGTGCCGATGACCGTAAAGCCATAGGCCCTGGCGAAGTGCCCGAGTGCGTCGTGGTTGGTGAGGAGGAGACGCCTCGCCGGGGGGAGGGAGGCGAAGCGCGTCCTGATGCGTGCGTCGAGCTCGGCAAGCGAGGCCGCATAGCGCTTGGCGTTGGCGGCGAAGAGGGCCTGGGCGTCGGGAGCGAGCTTCGTGAGGGCCGCCACGATGCCGTCGAGGGCGGCCGCGGTATTCCGCGGATCGGTCCAGAAGTGCGGGTCGCCCGAACCGTCGTCCTTGAAGACCGACACAATGTCGACGCCTTCGAGTGCCCCCGCCGCCGAGGCCAGCCAGGCCTCGTAACCGGCGCCGGCCACGAAAAAGGCCTTCGCTTCCCGTATGCGCGCGAAGTCCGTCGGCCGCGGCTGATACTCATGGGGATCGGTGTCCGGCGGCACGAGGGTGCCCACGACGAGGCGATCGCCCGCCACGTTTCGCAGGATATCGGCGAGGAAGGACTCCGCCGCGACGACATCCTCCTTCGCAGGGGAGCCGGCGCGGCTACCGGCAGCCGCGGTGGCTGGGGCGCCGGCGCCCATGGGCGCCTGCGCACGCGAACAGGAGGCGGCGAGGATCGAGAGTACTAGTCCGATAGCCAGCATCGACGGCGCGAGTCGCAAAGAGGTGGCTTTCATCGCTTCTCCAGCTGGGCGACGGCGGCCTTGAAATCCCGAGGATAAGGCGCCTCGAAGCTCAGGGCCGCACCGCTCCGCGGATGGGCGAAGGCGAGCGAAAGGGCGTGGAGGGCGGTCCGCGATAGGAGGGGTCGCTCGGAAAACTCGTCGCCGCGCCACTTCTTCTTGAAGGACGAAAGATAGAGGGCCCTGCCGTCGCCGTAGAGGGGATCGGCCACGATCGGATAGCCCAGGGCGGCGAGGTGGACGCGGATCTGGTGCGTGCGCCCCGTGTGAGGCCTGGCCTCGACGAGACTGAAGGGCCCATAGGCCGCGAGGAGCCGAAAGTCTGTCACCGAGGGCTTACCGTGGCCCGCATCGATGATGGTTCGGTGCAGCTTGTCGCCGTCCGGCCTGAGAGGATAGTCGCAGAGGGTTTCCTTCCATTGAGGTTCGCCTCGGATAAGCGCGTGGTAGGTCTTGGCGACCTCCCTCGACTCGAAGGCCGTCGAAAGCGCCTTGTGAGCCGCGGGGTTCTTCGCAAAGACGAGGAGACCGGAGGTGTCCTTGTCGAGGCGGTGGACGACGAGGAGCCCCTTCGTCTCCGTCTCGCCGAGGCTCCGTCCCAGTTCCTCGAAGATTGTTGGAAGATCGGTATCCCATCGATCCGCGATCGTAAGGACGCCCGCGGGCTTGTCGATGACGAGAATGTCGGAGTCGGAGAACAGAGGGACGATTCGCGATGCCATTCGGAAAGAATACGTTCCGGAGCCGCCCATGGGCAAGTCGGGGCAGAAGGCGACGCGTTACAGCCCCGACAGCGCGAATTTTTCTATTCTCCGGTTGAGTAGATCGGAAACATAGATATTCCCCGAAGCATCGAAGGCAGCGGAATTGGCGCGATTGAACTCCCCAGGCCCGTCGCCCGCGGAACCCCAAACCAGAATCGGCCGGCCTTCCGGGTCGAATACGACGATTCGCTGATTCCACTCATCCGCCACAACGAGGCGACCGGCGCCGTCGAGCGCTAATCCCATGTCGAAGCTGAGACCGCCGAATCCCGGCTTCTGCGAGCCGAAAACGGCGATCGGCCGCCCTTGGCGGTCGAATTCGCGTATGAGCCCCTTGGGCCGGACATTGACCTCAGGCTGCAGCTCTGTCGCGATATAGATCCGCCCGCTGGCGTCTATGGCAACTCCCGAAACCTTCTGATCCAGGCCGAGCGGAAGAGTCCCCAGATAGGCCCCGTCCGAGTCGAAACGCTGAAGTCCCGCTTGCCCCGAAAAAGCCACGTAGATGATGCCGTCCGGACCGATGGCCAAGGCTTGGGGAGCCGCGATGCCGCCCTCGGCCGAGCCCCAGCTGCGAAGGAGGCGTCGCTCCGCCGAAAAGAGCTGCAGGCGATTGAGGGCGGGCTCCAACACGACGAGCGGGCCGTCGGGGAAGAAACTGAAATCGACCTTTACATCGAGCCGAGCCTCAGCGCTCGGCGTCGAATCGAGGAAGGTGAATTGGCCTGGGGCTCTGCCTTCATCCCCCCATACCTCAAGGAATGCGCCGCTGGAGTCAAAGATGAAAAAGCGACCGCCGGCCTCCGCCGTCCAAATCCTGCCGTCAGGAGCGACGCGTACCGCGCCGACTCGCCCCATGGACCATCCCTGTTCACCTCGGGCCTCCCATTCGAAGTGGGCGACCGCTTGTCCCATTGCCCAAGAACCGAGAAACCATAAAACGCTTCCCAAGAGCCAGACGGCACGAGGATCCTTACCTCGAATCATAGCCCCCCCTGATGGCGCTCAGTCTCGAGCGAGTCGTCTCGCGTGTTGCACTAGCCGATAAGCATAGCGGTTCCTCGCAGGTTTGCATCGAAGGATGTGGGGAATAGCCCACCTTCTTCTCGATCGCCAAGGTACGATTCTCATCGATACATCACGATGAACCTTACCTCGCCCAAATGTCCCCCGCCCGCCGCGCCACCCTATCGAGGAGCCTCAGCATCATCGAGCGCTCCTCGGCCCCGATCACGTCGAAGGGATCGCCGAAATTCGCCTCGGCGAAGGGCCTGATCGATTCGACACGATCGAGAAGCTCCTCGCCCTGGCCCGTGAGCTCGATCCGCGCGGTCCGCCTGTCCTGCACCAGACGCCTTCGTTTGAGCCAGCCCGCGCGCAGGCAGGCCCCTGCAACCACCGAGGTCGTCGGCCGATCCCAATCGAGCTCGGCCGCGGCGACAGAAAGCCAAAGCCCGCCGCGCCTTCGGAGATGCCTGATAAGTTCATATTGAGCAAGAGTTATGCCAAAGGGGCGCAGCCTCTCGCCCGCGCGCCTCCGCCAGGCGCTCGCTATCCTGTCCATGGCCTCGAAGGCCTCGAGGGTGCCGACTTCATCCATAAGTGATTAGAACTCTAACCAAAAGCGATTTCTATGTCAAAGCCCTTGCCCTTCGAGCCGGCCCTTTTGTATCTTATGACTCGACCTCCGGGTCATTGCACATATTCGGAAAGCCGTGCGGTTCGGGCGAAAAAATCGCGTCCGTTCCTGTTCGGTAACACCAGATTTCAAGGAGAACAGTATGGCCAAGCAGCTCCAGTTCGGCGAGGATGCCCGTCGCAAGCTCCTCGTCGGCGTCGAGACCATCTCGCGCGCCGTCAAGGTCACCCTCGGTCCCAAGGGCCGAAACGTCCTTCTCGACAAGAAATTCGGCGCCCCCACCGTCACCAAGGACGGCGTCTCCGTCGCCAAGGAAGTCGAGCTCGAGGACCCCTACGAGAACATGGGCGCCCAGCTCCTCAAGGAAGTCGCCACCAAGACCAACGACATCGCCGGCGACGGAACCACCACCGCCACCGTCCTCGCCTACTCCATCGTCAAGGAAGGCCTCAAGTCCGTCGCCGCCGGCATGGACCCCATGGGCCTGAAGCGCGGCATCGACAAGGCCGTCGAGGCCGCCGTCGAGGAGATCAAGAAGAACTCCAAGGAAATCAAGGAGAAGGAAGAGATCGCCGACGTCGCCTCCGTGTCCGCCAACAACGACCACGAGATCGGCAAGCAGATCGCCGACGCCATGGAGAAGGTCGGCAAGGACGGCGTCATCACGGTCGAGGAGTCCAAGACCATGGACACCACGATCGAGTTCGTCGAAGGCATGCAGTTCGACCGCGGCTTCGTCTCCGCCTACTTCGCCACCAACCGCGACACCCAGACCGCCGTCCTCGAGAACCCGATGATCCTCATCCACGACAAGAAGATCAGCAATATGAAGGATCTTCTCCCCGTGCTCGAGAAGGTCGCCCAGCAAGGCAAGCCCCTCCTCATCATCGCCGAGGACATCGACGGCGAAGCCATCGCCACCCTCATCGTCAACCACCTCCGCGGCACCCTGACCGTCTGCGCCGTCAAGGCCCCCGGCTTCGGCGACCGCCGCAAGGCCATGCTCGAAGACGTCGCCGTCCTCACCGGCGGAGAAGTCATCACCGAGGAACTCGGCCTCAAGCTCGAGAACACCGCCCTCAACCAGCTCGGCACCGCGAAGACCGTCAAGGTCGACAAGGACAACACCACCATCATCAACGGCGCCGGCAAGCAGAAGGACATAACTGATCGCATCGGCCAGATCAAGAAG
>DATKVC010000020.1:0-214421 GCA_035530275.1 Rectinemataceae bacterium
CGCCTACAAGATGGAGTGGGTCGACATGATCAAGGCCGGCATCATCGATCCCGCCAAGGTCACTCGCTCCGCCCTCCAGAACGCCGCCTCCGTCGCGGCCCTCCTCCTCACCACCGAGTGTGCCATCACCGACCTCCCCGAACGTAGTTTAGCGGAACGAGGCACAGCCGAGTGGAGCGTTAGCCCAAGGCCTCCTCCGGCGGCGGCGGCGGCGGTGGCATGGGCGGCATGGGTGGCATGGATTACTGATCGCCTAGCCGCTTGAATGCTGCATGAAGAGGCGCCGACAAGGGGAATCCGGACTATGTGGCGCTGCGACATCGCGCTCGCGGCCCTCCTGCTGGTTTACGGCCAGGACAAGGCCAGGCCCGTGCTTCTCATTGGGCGACTTCCGGGCTACGACGACTCGCAGTTACAGCGGTGGCTCAAACGCCACTCGTCTTCTTCCGGTTAATTGCCGTAAACAAAGCCGGCCGGCTTTCGCCGGCCGGCCGCAGTCCGAAGGACCATCGGGCTCGGTCAGAGACCGAAGGCCCTCCTGTGTGCATCAAACATCTTCCGTGCCTCCTTTCCCGTCCCGGCCTGGAACGGACAGTGATCTAACCGGCAAATCCTGTATGGCATAGGAAGGCTGCCGAGGAAAGGCGAAAAATCAGATCAAGCGGTATTTTCTCCGCCTCGGGCAGAGGCTTCGGCGAATAGGGGACAATATTTCTCAACACGATTTCTCTTATCGTGTGACTCTTTACTCCGCGATCGCCCCCCGGTACTCTCGTCTCATCTTACCGATCTCCGTCGGGCAAAAGGCGGCGGTCCACGCCAAGGAGGCATAATGAGCATCATCCATGCAAACACTCGAGAAAGCCTCGGAGCCGCCACCGCCGACCGCTGACGATCGCGCGAAAGACAGGATCGTTCCTCCGGCCGTAGCAGGTACGGCGGCATTCGCACACTGACGCTCCGCGTTCCAGGAACGCGCGCGTCGACGCCGCCCTGCGAGGACCACAATGCCCTATTTAAGGGGAGACGAAAGTCTCCCGCCCGAACTCCTTCGAGAAGTGCAAAAATACGTGCAAGGAGTTGTTCTCTACATTCCCCGCCACTCCGACGAAAGGCTGGGCTGGGGACGCCGCAATGGAGCTCGTGAGGCCCTCGATCGCCGCGACGAGGCGATCCGCGCCGCGCGGGCGAGCGGCTCATCAATCGACGATCTCGCGGAGGAGTACGGCGTCTCGATCGACGCCATCCGCAAGGTGCTTTACCGGCGACGCCGGGTCGGCTGACGGTGAAACCCTTGGGGCCAGAACCCATGGGCGGACTAATGGTCAATGAAAACGAAAATCGATGCCCCATTGCTTCAAGATGGCGTTCGCCGTATGGCGGGATTTGATCTTCCCATCAACCGTGAAATAGGTCCCGGAGATGGGGCTGAACCAGATGTCATGGTCACCTTTACCGTGTCGATGGAAGGCACATCCTTGCTCGGAAAGAATGGCGTGGACTTTTTTCTCATACTCGGCCATCAGGAGTGCACCAGCTCATGGCGCTCCGACTTGAAAAACAGGGCGATATCGGCCGCTTCCCGGCCATTGAGGGAGAGCAATTCGGGAACTGCCGATTTGACCCGCTCCATCAGGGCGTCGAGCGAACCAGATTCGAGGACAAGCCCAGGCACGTCATCGCTCGTAGCGATCCAAACTCCTGCTTCGGCGTCCCACTTGGCTGAGATCACGTACTCCATAGGATCCTCCACTGCAAGTATTATCCGTCTTTGAGCTACTCAACAATCCATAAGCACTTGGGGTCTGCGCCGAAAGGATCTGTCCCTATGAAGGCGGGTCTGCTCCGGAAAGGCTTCTTTTGCGCCTAGCCGATTGAGAGTGAAATCGAGGCGCCGCTCTTGAGCACATCTCCGCCGCGGGAAAGGGTCCTGACCTCGAGCCTGTAGTCTCCCTTCTCGAGCTCCGGGGGAAGGAGGGCTATGAGAGCAGACGGGCGGATTTCCATGTAGGTCGAAATACGGGTTTCCTCGGCCTCCGAATCGATGAGGAAGGCTCCGAGGGTCTCGATGGAGGCATCGAACTTGAGGCGCGAGCCTGAGATCCTGATCGCTCCGCCTTCCCGAATCGTCGCTCCATCGGGAAGCGCCTTGACGTGCATGATGGTGGGCGAAAGCCTGTCGACCGTACCTTCCCGGACGCAGGCGATGCGCCGGAGGGCGTCGCGCTCGATCTTGGGATCGATCCTGAAATCGAAGCGAAGCGAATGCCCTGAGCCCGGCGCCTTGGGCCTGAAAGGTTCATCAGGAGAAGTAAGTACACCGGTAGCGACGGGAAGGGCGGCTCCCAAGGGCGTTTTGACATAGCAGCCTTCGGCGAGCATCTTGGTCAACTCCTCCCTCGCCAACTGGCACACGGCGAGGATGTCGGTTTTCGAGAGGGTGGTCCTCCCGGCAGCCATTCTATCGATGAAGGCCTCGCTTTCGATCGTATCCGACCAGGATGCCAGGGCATACCAGGGATTGGGGCCGCTCCGAAGGTTGTTTCTAATAGCACGGATCCTCAGTGCCATAAGACCTCCTCGAATCACCTAAGAATTATTTTCGACCAGGCCCAATGATTTGATAAGCGAAAGCCCCGAGATAAGGAGATATCCGATCGCACCCAGCTTGGGGGCAAGACGCGCCCAACTTGGGGATGAATATTGCCGAGCTTGAGCGAAGGGCCTCCCCAAGTTGGGCGGGAGCCTTTCCCAAGTTGGGCGGAAAGCTTGCCCAAGTTGAACGAGCATCCTTCCCGGCAGAAACCCTTGTGTTCCGACCATACGAACATCGCCCCGCTCCTCGAAACCATCGCCTCCGGTTCACCATATGAAATGTAACATTGGTTCTCGTTTTGGCCTCGAAAGAATGGCATCTTATACCTGTCGGCGGGGCTTCCCTTCCGGCAGGAGGCTCCAATGATCGCAACGACCCCTACCGCCCGCTTCGGCGCCGAGAGCAGGCTCGGCGACATCGTAGCTGCGGATTTCCGCAGCGCCTCGATTTTCGACGCCATCGGAATCGACTACTGCTGCGGCGGGGATGTCACCCTCGCTCAGGTCTGCGGCCAGAAGGGTCTCGACAGCGCCGCCCTCATCGGAAAGATCGAGAGTGCCACGGCGGCCCCCCTCTCCCGCAACGAAAACTACGCGGCCTGGGAGCCTTCCTTCCTCGCCGACTACATCGTCAATGTCCACCACTCCTGGCTCAGGGAGAATGACGGGAGTATCGTCGCCTACACCGCCAAGATCGCTTCCGTCCACGGATCCCGCCATCCCGAGCTCGCCGAAATCGCGGCGATCTTCGCGAAGGTCGCCGCCGATATGGAGGTCCATCTCCGCGAGGAGGAAGACCGCTTCTTCCCCGCCATCAGGCGGATCCAAGCTGCCGTGGCGGCCGGCTCTTCCCTCGACGCGGATGACAAGGCGACCTTGGGGCGGGCCCTCGAAAGCCTCGGGCGGGACCATGAGGAGATCGGCGAGGCGACGCACCGGATCAGGGCCCTCTCGAAGGCATACGCCCTGCCCGAGGACGCCTGTTCATCCTACGCCGTCACCTACGCCAAACTCGCCGAGTTCGAGGACGATCTCCACAAGCACGTGCACCTCGAAAACAACATCCTCTTTCCCAAGGCGAGGGCCTTCCTCGTCTAGAACTCTTGGGACCTGCCCCCAAGGACGATGCCGGCCAGAAGGCGAGGATCCGGAGAAGGAGCCCCGATTTAGATTCGGGGCATCTGGCTTAAATATGGTCGGTATTATAAAGAAGCAGAAGGACTCTCGTAATGCGATCGTCCGCTTAGCTATTGTTCGAAACGGAGCAAAGCCCGCGAATGATGGAAGGGGGCCCTCCGCTTTGGATCAAAAGAAGTACTCAGGCTCCTTTCTGGCGGAGCAGTGTCCGTGGAGGAAGGCGGTGACATCGAGAATCCGCTGGTCCTCGAAGCGTTTCGCCCGGGCCGGGCATATCTTGATGCAGGCGGCGCAGCGAATGCATTTGTCTCCGTCTACCTCGCCCGGATCATCGGGGCCGATAGCCTCGGTCGGGCATGCAGCGATACAGGACAGGCATTCCGTGCAGAGGGCGGAGTCGAAGGCGGGCTTTACGCCGCGCAGGGGCCGCGACTCCTTATAAGGCCGATTGCCCGGAACCGCTGTGGCGATGGGAAGCCACTTTCCGCCTGCCTTTTTCGCGAGACTTTTCGCGCCGAAGAGTTTCGCGTCATCCACATCCTCGTGGTCGGGACGCCCCTCGGCGATGGGGAAGTCCGTCGTCGAGTACGAATGCTCGCCGATGAAGGCGCCGGCCGACACGACCACGAAACCATTTCGTACGCAGAGATCAACGAGCTCGAGGAGGGCATCGTCGTAGGCCCGATTGCCGTATACCACGACGAGGACTGCCGGCCTTCCCTCGCCTCGCAGGCTCTCCAGTCCCTCGACGGCGGCCTTCGGTATGCGACCGGAATACACGGGAACGCCGATTATGGCGAGTTCGCCACGGATCGGTTCGTAGCCGGCGACGCTACGGGTGAGATCGATCCCTTGGCGCCGCTCCGCTCCCAGGCCCTCGCACACGGCCTCGATCGTCTTCAGCGTCGTGCGCGTGGGCGAAAAGTAAATCAGACTCGCTGTGTCCATCGAAGGGCCTCCCTTTCGCCGCGCGCGCATCGATCGCGGTGCGTCGAGCTCTCCATAATACGCTCATTCGCTGCTCGCCGCCGAGTCGATGCACCGAGCGCGCCCTTGGTTATAAAGAAGCGGAATCGTCGGCGATCGAGGTCTGCCGCCCCGTCTTGGAGCGTAGGTATTGTCGCGGGGAACATCCCATGACTCTTTTGAAGGAAGCGCTAAAGGCGCTCTCGGACTCGTAACCCAGGGATGGCGGGATCGATGGATTCTTTACGGATATGAATGAGAGGAGGCAGGAGATCGAGGATCAGGGTGGAGTGGGGGCCGGAAAGGAGGAAGTGTCCTCCGAGAGTCAAGCTGTCCCCGCCTCCATTGAGGGTAATACGGTAGACTATTTCGTCCCTGGCCCCGGACGAAATTCTTGTCCGGGTGGAATTCGCGTCGATCAACAAAATGGATCCCCTCATGGCGAAGAGAAATCTCTTTCAGCTTCCGAGCCCCTATGTCCTAGGCTTCGACTACAGCGGGGGCATCGTCAAGCGGGGAAATGAAGACTCTCGCGGGCTGCAGGTGGGCGATCAGGTTTTCGGCAGCATCGGCAATGGAGGATGTTTCGCCGAGTATGTGGTCGTGAAAGGCTATCCCAATAAAATACTGGCCCGGGGAGGGGTGCCCGCGATCGAAGCCTGCACCTTCGGGATAGCCTTTCTCACAGCCTACGAGAATGTGCTCCTGTCCGGGGACATTCAACGACACCGCGGCAAGTGGATCTATATCGCCGGAGCGGGCGGCGGCCTCGGGCACTTCGCGGTGCAGATGGCGAAGATCCATGGGCTCAAAGTCGTCGGGTCTGCCGGCAAGGCGAGCACGATAGACCTTCTCCGCCGACTCGGGGTCGATCACATCATCGACTATTCCAAACAGGACGTGGCCGAAGAAATCCTCACATTGACCGAGGGACGGGGCGTCGACGTGGTCTATGACTCCACCAACTCGCCGTCGTCCTACCAACAGTCTTCCGCGGTGTTCGCATCGGGGGGAGAGTACATTCGTCTGGGAACCTCCACGCAATTGAAGCAATTCGGATCGCTCGATGTTTCCTCGGTAGTCGAAGCCCGAGGAGGCACGATGGTCATCGGCGCCCTTGCCAGATATGGAACGGATCCCTCGTTCCAGAATCCGGAGGCCCAAGCGAAGGTGATCCAGGGACTCGAACAGGCCCGTCGATGGACGGAGGAAGGGAGGCTCAAGGCCGAGATCACGAAGGTAGTACCTTTCGATCCCGTTTCGCTGCAACAGGCCTTCGAGGCCTTTTCCCGTGGTGAAATCAATGTGGGCAAGGTCGTCGTCCGCTGCGCTGAGCCCTCCGAGAGCATCCGACCTTTCCCGCGCGTCTAGGCCTTTCTCAGGATGCGAAGATAGGACACGGATTTGGAGGGAATGAACTCCTTGCACTCGTATCGTCCCTCCACGCCCCCAAGCCCTTCGAAGATGCGCTCGCCTTGACCGAGCAGGAGAGGCACCTGCACCAGATGCATTTCGTCCACAAGAGCCGCCTTCAGGTAGTGGCGCACCGTTGTCGTTGCGCACCGATCTGATTGACGAAATGTACTGCCAACAAAACAAGGTGGGCAATAGGAGGATTCCCTGGGCCGACAGAAATGGCCGCTTGCGTCGGGAAATTATATCAACTAGATTGTTTACATCCTTCTTTTCGATCGCCCTGCAATCACTGGGGAGGCGAGCCATGGCACTCGACGATGTAACGCGCGATGAATTGCAGGGCATCATCGCCCAGCTGCAAGAGTCCCTCAACAGTCATCAGCAATGGCATGGGTCTCTGATTCGCACGATCATGTGCAGGCTGCCGGCCGACAAACACGACACCAGCGATGAAGCGCACGCGGAATGCCGCTTCGGCCAGTGGTACTACAGCAAGGCGCCGGAAAAATTGCGCAACCATCCCGGATTCATCGCGCTGGGGGAGGAGCATCAGCGCTTGCATCATTTGGCCAAGCTATTGTTGATCACCGCGGATGCCGGCAACCCCATCGCCCCTCTCGACTACAACAATTTCGCCAACGCCCTGGACCGGCTCCGCTTGGAAATCTCGGGGCTAGAGCGCGAGCTGGAAAACTCCTTGTTCAACCACGACTCGCTGACCGGTGCGATCACCCGTTTCGGCATATTGCCGACATTGCGCGAACAGCAGGAGCTCGTAAAACGTCACGCCCAGCTCTGCTACATTTCCATGATGGATTTGGATAACTTCAAAGTGATCAATGATGTCCATGGGCATGCCGCGGGCGACAAAGTGCTGGCGGAATCGGTGCGCTACCTGATTACCCATCTCCGCCCCTACGACAAGGTGTTTCGCTATGGCGGGGAAGAATTCCTGTTGTGCATGCCCTATACCGAGGCGGCAGCGGGCTTTGAGCGAGTCAAGGAGCTCAATAGGGGAATTGCATCATTGGAAATCGAAATCGGCGAAAAAGAACCCATTCACATTCAGGCGTCCTTCGGTCTGGCGCTCCTCGACCCGGACGCCCCGGTCGAAAAATCCATCGACCGCGCCGACAAGGCCTTATACGCGGCCAAGGCCGCGGGGCGGAATTGCGTGCTGTTATGGGATTCTTCGATGTAGGGTTTCTGGCAAGACAATTGAGAGCAAGGCATGCCATGGAAACTAAAGCGGGGAAGACGGCCGAGGTCGGGGAAGCGCGAGAGACTACTCTTTGAGAGGATGCTGCAGAGCCCTTCTGCACCAAGCCGTTCGCCGCCGAAAGCGCCCGCGAGGAGGACAAGGACGGGCTCTGCAAAGATGGGAGCGGATAAAGCCGCTCAGAATATAAAGGTTCCCGAAATGTGGCCAGTTCCTCGCCGGCTGATTGGAATTCGGCGCCACCCTGTCCGAGAGGCGCCGCATTATGCGAATCGTGTATTCTGTCCCGCCGATTCGTTCACGCAAGCGATGCAGCTTGGCGAGAATCGGATCGGCCGTGGCGGTCCACGCAATTGGCTTGCTCGTCTTGTTGTAGTTCTGCACGAATGTTTCATGGCCTCGGATATCGATTTCGGAGGAACGCGTTCATGAGAAAGGTCATCGCAATTGAATTCATATCACTCGACGGCGTCATCCAATCCCCGGGCAGGCCGGAGGAGGACGGCGGCGGCGGCTTCTCGTATGGCGGCTGGATAGCTCCCTATTCGGACCCGATCCTCGGCGCGGCCATCAAGAAGGAAATGAGTATGCCCTTCGACTTGTTGCTCGGGCGCACGACCTTCGAAAATATTCCCGATAACCTTGGGTGGAGGAAAACACTTGTTTGCCGGCGGCAGCATTCCTCTGGCATTCAAGGTGGCGGAGAGCATGGTCAGCTCGAAGGGCGTAATTGTCGTCAATTACGAACGGGCTGGGGAGATCATGACCGGTAGTTGATGATTTTGGGGCCGCCCTACCCCATCGAAGCGAGGCGGAGCCTTCCTTGCCCCGCCTCGCCTGCGTGAGTACATTCAGCGCGAAGGAGACGTCGCGAAACTTCGGGCGTCTCTATCGGGCCGCTCCATAGGAGGGCCTCATACCCGGGCTCAAACGAAGCCGGGACTCGTTTGGCTCGAGCGACGGGGGTAGTAGGATGTCGTATCGTTATCATTTCGAAGATTGCATGGGTGACTTCAAGGAGGCCGCCCGCGATTTCGGGGAGCGGCTCCGAGGCTGGGCCGAGGAGTCCGGTTTCACGGGCCAGGATGATCCCCTGGGCCGGGCCTGGGCGAGGTCGGGCGGGAGCTTCATGGATACCCTGTATCCGCGCATGAACTCCTTCGTCGCCGAAAACGGCGACCTCGTGATCGAACTCCTGGTGCCGGGCTACGGTCAGGAAGGCGTTTCGATCGGCTTCAGCGAGGACAAGATGATCCTCAAGGCGCGGGCACCCCTGCCGGCGGCCGATGAGAACTCACGACACTACGAGCAAAGGCATTTCCAGCTCCGCGACATAGAGCGCCGGGAGTACCCGGTGAGCGCCGAGCGCTACGATCAGGCTGCCGCGGTCGCCGTCTACAAGAACGGCATTCTCACGGTGCGCATTCCGCGACGCGAAGGCTTCTCCGATACGGCTGGCATCAAGGTCCAAATCGTGAAAGAGGGGGACTGAGGCTCCAGAAGCGGCGCGGCCTTCGCTCGCCCCGACCCGGCGGGCGGCGGAGGCCGCGAGGCGCTTGAAGCCACCTCCCTTCGCCTTATCGTCCCGCCTCTGTATTCATCGCATTTACACCTTTCGTGCAATGCGAAGATGGGTCACAGACTTTGAGGGGATGAACTCCTTGCACTCATAGAGCTCTTCCACGCCCCCCAAGCCTTCGAAGATGCGCTCGCCTTGACCGAAGAGGAGGGGAACCTGCACCAGATGCATCTCGTCCACCAGAGCCGCCTTCAGGTATTGGCGCACCGTTGCGGCCCCGCCGCCGATGCGGACATCCTTGCCCCCGGCGGCGACGAAGGCCTGTTTCAATGCGGTTTCGATGCCCTCGGTGACGAAGGTGAAGCTGGTTCCACCCTGCATCGCGATGGGTTCGCGCACGCGGTGGCAGAGGACGAAGACGGGGTGATGATAGGGAGGGTTATCGCCCCACCAGCCCTTCCAATTCGGGTCCCAGGGGCCGCGGTCCGGACCGAACATGTTGCGCCCCATGATGGTGGCGCCGATATTGTCGTCGGACTGCTTGCAGAAATCGTTGTCGAGGCCTTCTTCGCCGCCTGGCCGGCCGAACATCGCGTGAAAGTACGCGGTGGCGAAGGCCCAGTCCATGAGCCGGATGCCGTTCTTGCCGAAGGGTTCCTCGAGACTTTGCGCCGGCGCGGCGCTATAGCCGTCCAGCGAAATAGCGAAGGCGCGAACTACGAGTCGGGGCAAGGGTTCCTCCTCTGTCGCGCGGACGAGTTCATCGTCTTCACGATCGAAGACCTCCGCGAATGCGTCATCGCCTCGCGTCGGTTCGGTCGCTCCATAGGAGGGAGCGCTGATGTCTCGCTCGCACGACGGTATTGCTCGAAGATACTGCGTCGGTTCCCGCCGCGACGCGGAAAATCGACATCAGGCCCGTCAAGCCCATCGGACCGCGCGCGAGGGTCTGACTCGTTGCCCTCATGCTATGCGTACCCGGCTATCTCATGGTGGCGGCCCTCCCCTCGCCGAGAAAAGCCTGTTAGGATCGGGGGCCGGAGGACACATGAGCAGGAAATCGGCAGTCACCTCGGGCGCCAGCGAGGATCGCCTCGAGCGCCTCATCAGGGCTCGCCTCGAGCCCGGCGCCGACAAGGAGAGGATCGACGCGCAAATATGGGATCTCTTCGGCGAGGACTGGTCGGTGATGTTCACCGATCTCTCCGGCTTTTCCCGCCGCGTCGCGGAGTTCGGCATAATCCACTTTCTCCAGGTCATCTACGAGTCCGAGCGCCTCCTCGTGCCCATCATCGAGGAGCACGACGGCATCCTCCTCAAGGTCGAGGGAGACTCCTTCCTGGTCATCTTTCGCAACGCGCGCAAGGCCTTCCAATGCTCCATCGCGATGCAGGCGAGCCTTGCGTCGGCCAATGTCGGGCGCGCGCCGGAGAATCGCATCCTCCTCTGCGTCGGTCTCGGCGCGGGCCGGGTTCTCCGCATCGGCGACACCGATGTCTACGGCGCCGAGGTCAACGCCGCGAGCAAGCTGGGCGAGGACACGGCAAAGGCGGGAGAAATCCTCGTCACCGACGCCTTCAAGGCCCTCTGCGCGGGAACGGATGGTGTGGAATGGGAGGCCCTGCCCGAGGCCCCTCCGGGGGCCTCGGGGGCGTGGAAGGCGCATTACCGGCTGCCCTAGGCCGCGGGTTGGGCGCGGTCACGTGAATGGGGGCAGCACTTCGAGGGCATTCGGTGGTCGAGGTCCGCCGTCGAGTATCATGCCCGAAGGGCTTACTCCCGTTGCCCTCAGACTCCGCGCATCCGTATCTTAGCGATCATGTGGTTCGATTTTCCCAAACCCCCCGCCGAGCCAAGGCCGCATGCCGCCATTTTCGAGACCCTCGGCGTGGCGGGAGTCCAGCGACTCATTCGGGCTTTCTATACCGAGATCGGCCGTTCATCGATAGCTCATCTCTTTCCCCAGGACCCCGAGGAACTCATGAAGGCGGCCGACAACAATGCCCTCTTCTGGGTGACGATGGTGGGAGGCCCTCCCCTTTACGAGGAAAAGCACGGCAAACCGATGATGCGCCAGCGCCACTTCCGCTTTCCGGTCACCGGCGAGGCGCGCGCGGTCTGGCTGGCCTGTTGGGAGCCGGTCCTCGCTGAGGCCCCGAGAAGCCTTGGCTTTCCCGCCGAGCACATCGAGGGTTTTCGCGCCTGGATCACGACCTTCTCGGCTTACATCGTGAATACGAAGAGTCCGGTCGATGAGGAAGCCGAGGCGGGGGCTCGCCCCGCGGACGAGAAGGATCAGGTCTCTGGCCCGCTTCGATTCCGGCCGAGCCCCAGCTCTGCCCATAGGGGCCTCAAACCCCTTCCCTAGGCCTTCGGTCGGAGCGGCTGGGGTCTGCCTCGTGGGTTCGGATGGATCTGCCCCGATTTGAGTATCTTGGAAGGAGTCGACCCTTACAACGAGGTAGATGGAGGCGATGCCATGAAGGAAACAGCTATGAAGAAACCCGAAGCAGGACAAGCGCGAGAGAAGATAGTCGGGGAAGATACACCCGAACCTTTTTGCACCAAGCCATTCGCCGCTGAAAGCGCCCGCGAAGAGGATGAGGATGGGCCCTGCAAGGACGGGAGCGGATGAGGCTCAGCCTCCTAAAAGAGCCGAATTAGGAAGGCCCCTGATCGAGGTTCGCGGCTCGGTCCCGATATCCGATCAAAAACTCGTCGCCGGCGGGCAAATTCAGGTAGCGTCGATGGGCAGGGTGCGTCCCCTTTATCTCGAAGGTGGACTTGGCGGTAGGCCCTGGCACAAGGCGTGATGGGCTCATGCGATGTCCTCTTCGCCTGAATTTCGAAGCGATAGCCGAAGGCCTAGCGCAGCGTTAGGAGGCCCGAGCCTTGGTCGTCTTTCGTCACGAGCTCTATTCCGCCGTACCCCTTCCAGGGGGTCATCCCTATCCAATGCGGAAGCACGAGGCGCTTTGCCTGTCCCTCGAAGGCCTGCCCGTTGAATGGAGGGAAGCCGTCCCGGCCGATCGCGGGCTCCTCGAGGCGGTGCACGATCAGGCCTACCTCGACGCCTTCGAGACGGGGAAGCTTCCGGCCGCCGCCATGAGAAGGATCGGATTCCCCTGGTCGCCCCTCCTCGTCCAGAGGACCCTCAACTCGGTGGGCGGGACGGTCGAGGCGGCCAAAGTCGCCCTCGAGCGCGGTCTGGCCCTTCAGACCGCGGGGGGCTACCATCACGCGCACCGCGACTTCGGAGCGGGCTACTGCATGATCAACGACATCGTCGTGGCGGCCAGGGCACTCCTCGACGAAGGACGTTGCGGCCTGATCCTCGTCGTCGATCTCGACGCGCACCAAGGCGACGGGACTGCATCCCTCACGGCGGGCAACGAAGACATCCTCACCCTCTCCCTCCACGGCGATCGCATCTTTCCGGCACGCAAGGCCCGCTCGCGTTTCGACTTTCCCCTTTCCGTGGGGACGGGGGATAGGGACTATCTCGCGACCCTCGAGCGCGGCATCGAATTGGCGCTGGGCGCGGGCCTACCCGATCTCATCATTTACCAGGCGGGCGTCGACATCCATGTGGATGACCTTCTCGGTAAGTTCGCCTTGAGCGAGGAGGGCATCCGCCGGCGCGACCGGAGAATCCTGGAGCTCGCATCGAATGAGGGCATTCCCCTCCTCGTCCTCCCCGGTGGGGGCTACCAGAGGGACTGGCGGGCTCTGGTCCCCCTCCATCGCATGGTCTTCGAGGAGGCGGCGAGGCTCGAGGCCGCTGGGAGGTTGTAGGACCCGGACCGCCGACCTCCGCCATTCTTGGCGAGGCGCATTTCCGCAGCCGGCCGACGACGGCAAGCGGATGGAGTATGCTAGTGGCATCAACGGACGGGTGGAGGGCCCGAGGCCAGGCTATAACAGGGGGTTTCGGATGATCGTGCATCCCGAAAGGAAGCGGAAGACGGAGGGGGCCATCTACGGCGGAGCTGCCATTCTCACCATCCTTTCGTTCGCACAAATCATGAGCTATGTGACCGCCTTGCCGAACAGGATCATCGGCGCGGTTCTCTTCCTTCTCGCGGTCGCCATCGCATTCCTCTATTTTCTAACGCAGGAATGGGAAGGGGTGTAGCTCGGGGTCTTCCTCGCGAAGCCGTCGCGCCCCTTCCTTCGCAGGGATCGCGCGAAGCGTTGCAGCAATTCAAACTCAGATCAAAATTGGGAGGATGAGCATGGAGAACTGTCCGTCTCGGCCTGCCGGCATGGTCACTTTTCTCTTCACCGATATCGAGGGCAGCACCCGTCTTTGGGAGTCGAAGCCCGAGGCGATGCGTGTCGCCCTCGAGCGGCATGACGCGCTTTTACGCGGGCTCATCGAAGGCAACGCCGGTTATGTCTTCAAGACCGTCGGCGACGCCTTTTGCGCAAGTTTCGCGAGGCCGGCGGAGGCGCTGGAAGCGGCGGTCGAAATCCAGCGAGCCCTGCTCGCCGAGCAATGGGGCGAGACGCCGATCAAGGTACGGATCGGCCTTCACACGGGAGAGGCCGAAGAACGTGACGGCGACTATTTCGGGCCGCCCGTAAACAGGGTCGCTCGGCTCATGGCCGTCGGGGCAGGCGGTCAGGTCCTTCTGTCCTCGGCGTCGGCGGCGATGCTAAAGTCGAGCCTGCCGCCAGGTCTGTCACTCGCCTCACTCGGCACGCATCGCCTCAAGGACCTCCGCGATCCGGAAGAGATCTTCCAGGTAGCCGCGAAGGGCCTCCCCGGCGACTTCCCGCCCATCAAGGCACTGGACAGGTACCGCCATAACCTGCCGATCCAGCTCTCGAGCTTCATCGGGCGGGACGAGGATGTGAAGGAACTCGTCGGCCTCCTCCCGGAATCGCGGCTCCTCACGCTGACCGGCCCCGGCGGCTGCGGGAAGACCAGGCTCGCCCTCCAGGTCGCCGGCGAACTCGTCGAGAGCTTCCCCGACGGGGTCTGGTTCGTCGATCTCGCGCCGATCACCGACCCTTTTCTTCTCCCCCTCGAAATCGCGGCCATTCTAGGCGTCAAAGAAGAGGCGGCGGAGAACCTTCCCGACCTCATAGCCGAGGCCATCGGCCAGCGCCCCAGGCTCCTCATCCTTGACAATTGCGAACACCTTGTGGCGGCCTGCGCCGCCTTGGTCTCGCGTCTCCTCCGATCCTGCGACGGGCTCCGCGTTCTGGCGACGAGCCGCGAGGCCCTTGGCCTCGGCGGTGAGACGCTCTTCCCCGTGCGGCCCCTCCCTCCGCCCGAACTCCTCGGCACCATCGACCCCTCGACCATCGGCGCCAACGAATGCGTGCGGCTCTTCGTCGAGAGGGCACGAGCCGCGATGCCCTCCTTCAGGCTCGGAGCTTCCAACGCCGAGGCGGTGGCGCGCGTCTGCTCCCGCCTCGACGGCATCCCCCTCGCCATAGAGCTCGCCGCGGCCCGCGTGCGCGTCCTTTCAGCGGAGCAGATCCTCGCTCGCCTCGACGATCGCTTCAGGCTCCTCACGGGGGGCGAGCGTGGAGCGCAACGGCGCCAACAAACGCTCCGAGACCTCATCGGCTGGAGCTACGATCTTCTCTCGCGGGAAGAGCGAGGCTTGCTGCGTTCCCTTTCGGTCTTCGCCTCGGGCTGGGACCTGGAATCGGCCGAGAGCGTCTGCGGCCCGTGCCTCGACGCCGACATCCTCGACCTCCTCGAGGAACTCGTGGTGAAGTCCCTCGTCGTCGCCGACGAAAGCGGCGGTGGCACCAGGTTCCGAATGCTCGAGTCCATCCGGGAATACGCCAGGCTCAGGCTCGCCGAGGAGGACGACGACGAGACCCTCGCCGATCGTCACGCCGACTGGTTCCTCGCCAGGGCTGAGTCCCTCGCGGGAAGTCTCTACGGCCGGGACCAGGTGACGTCGATCGCACGCCTTCGCGGCGACGCGGGAAATTACATGGCCGCCTACGACCGCCTGGCCGCTCGCGAGGGCGGAGCGGTAGGGGCCCTCAGAATGGCCGTGGCCCTCGAATGGTTCCTCTACAGGAGCGGCCGATACGGTGAATCGAGGAAGGCGCTGGAAGGCGCCCTGGCCCTCGACGAGGCCGAGTCGAAGGGCGCCGCCTCGGAAGAGCGCCTCCGCCTCCGCGCACGGGCGAAGGTTTCCCTCGCCTGGATCCTTTTCGACCAAGGCGAGCTTTCGGCCGCCCGCGGGCTCTATACGGCGGGGCTCGCGGAAAGCAGGGCATCGGCGGACGGGTCGACGGAATCGCGGGCGCTGACGGGCCTCGGCGTCACGGTGCGCTGGCTCGGGGAAAGAAAGGAAGGCCTCGCCCTCGCCGAGGCGGGAGTCGACGTGGCGAGGGCTGCCCACGACACTCGGGCCCTTACCTACGCCTTGATTTGGGCCTACGCGACCCTCGACGGAATCTACGACGGAGAGCCGCCCCAGGCCGGCCTCGAGGAAGGATTGGCCTTGGCCAGGAAGGCAGAGGATCGCTGGGCCGTGGCCCACCTCCTCGACGGCCTCGGCGATCTCCACCGAGCCCTCGGCCGCTACGAAAGAGCACGTACCTGTTATGACGAATCGCTCGAGCTTTTCAGGGAGCTCGGGGACCGCTTCCTCGAAGCCTTCGTGCTCGACGGAATGGCCAAGAACTCTTTCGCCTCGGGGGCCCTGACCGACAGCCGCGCGCTCTTCCGTCAAAGCCTCGCGATGTTCGCTTCCTTCGGCATGAGGAGTTCCGCGGCCGAGTCCCTCGCCTGGCTCGCTTCCATCGCTTTTAGCCTGGGAGAGAAGGCCACAGCCTCCCGCCTCTTCGGGGCATTTCATGCCCACGCGCCGCGGGGCGACGAAGCCACTGTTTTTACCCGATATGGCGCGATTGCCTCCGCGAAAGTCAGCGCGGAAAATGAAGCGGCGGCCGACTTCGAAGCCGGCCGCCTTTTATCCTTCGAACAGGCGTTGTCCATCGCGATCGGACGCGGGACCGACTAGGTGCGGCCTCCTCCTCCGATCCCGCTCCGTCGGTCGACGGTAGAGAAGCTACCTGTTCGCCGTCGGAGGCAGAGGGCCAATCGTGTCTCGATAGATCTTCCAGGATCCGTCGGCTTGTAGGCGAAATACCGTCATGAACCAGCCCTCCGACCTAGTCGCCTGGGCGCCCTTGAGCTTGTCGACGCTCGCAAAGGTACCTCGCGCAATAGCGACAGGGCCGAAGCCTTCGACCTGGTCATTTTTAATGGTCATGGACCGCGAATCGTAGAGAGCGAGCTTCGGGGTCATAAAGGCCCGTATCGCGGCCCTGCCGATGATGGGTGCCGCATTGGCCATCAATTTGACGCCATCTTCGTCCCAGAGGGAGACGAAGAGTTCGGGATCGAGATCCGTAATGGCCTTGGCGTATGAGTCGAAGAGCGAAGCGACAGCCTCGTTCAAGGCGATCGCCGAGGTGTCGAGGGCGATGGGCACTTCCCAAATGTCGGCGCCGCCCAAGCCCCCTTCTCTCGTCGAGGTGAAATAGAGGGTCTTCCCGTCATGGGAGACGCCCGAGGCCCAATGGGTTGAATACGCTTGGCCGAGGTCCATCGGAGCCCCCCAGGGGGCCGAAAGCGACGCGCGCCTCGACAACATGAGGTCTCCCGCCTCCGTCGCCATTCCGGGAGGCGTGTAGTCATAGAAAAGGGCGAGTCCGTCGGCGGAGATGGTCGGACAGTGCTCGACCCCGACCTTGTTGAGGGTCGCGCCCAGCCATTGAGGCGCCTGCCAGGGCGAGGACTTCGAATCGCGCCGCGCCACCCAGAGGTCGGAGGCGCCGACGCCTCCCGAGCGATAGGAATCCAAGAATAGCTCGAGACCGTTGGCCGAAATTACCGGCGTGATTTCGTCCGCGACGCTGTTGACCAGGGGGCCGAGGTTGACCGGACTACCCCACGCGTCGTTTCTCGAAGTGCGCGTCGTCACCCAGATGTCGGTCTTGCCCACGTCGCCGGGGCGCGGCGAACCGAAGTCGGAGAAATAGAGCTCCAATCCGTCGGACGATACGGTCGGCGCGACTTCGGCATAGGCGCTATTGACGAGGGGGCCCAGATTGACCGCCTCCCCCCAGGGCTGACTCCTCGACTCCCTCGTGGATACCCAAATGTCCAAGCCCCCCGAGCCTCCCGGCCTCGCCGAATGGAAATACAATTCGAGCTCGTCGGCCGTGACGCTGGGGGAGCCGTCGGACGCCGAGGAATTCACGTTCGGTCCCAGGTTGACAGGAACGCCGAAGGTGACCTGCGCCGTCCCGAACGCCGTCGCGGCCAGCATGATCGCGACCGATAAGATGAACCTGAATCCGATCTTTCCGCACATATTAGTGCCTCCTTTTGGAATGGGCCGGGCCTTCAGTCCCGCGGCAGGTTCTTCAATCCCATGTTGCGAATCTGTACTACATGGTACAAATCATGATGAGACATGGTCTCCAATGCCTCCGCCACCGAGCACTGCCAGGCGGCGATGGTCTCGTCGAGCTTTGCGGCGGGCATGGCCGAGAGGGTCTCGAGATAGGCGGCGTGCACCTTCTCGAGGAGGGCGAGGAGCTCCTTCCAGGCTTTGTCGTCCTGCTTCGCCGGAAGGGCGGGCCAGTCGGCCTGCTCGAAGGGGTAGAGTTCGGGCCGAGGAGCGCCGCCCATTACGGCCAGCATGGCCCATTTGTGGTAGAGGACGTGGAGGGCTATGCCCCACACCGAATAACCTTCATAGCTCGACGTGCTCCGCACCGCATCGAGGGGCAGGTTCTTCACGTAGGGAAGAAAGGGTTTGCCCATGAGGGACTTCCCATCCCATTCTGTCTTCGTGATTCTGAGCAACGTAGTGATGGCCTTGTCCATTCAAAAAACCTCCCGGGCCTTCGGCCCTAAGTTTGTTATTCGCCCCTGAGCAGGGCGTATCGACAACCGTCAAGCCGACGCCCGAGCGCCGGCGAATACCAGGCCTGTCTGAGGATTCCTTCCCTGCGATAGCCGACCTTCTCCGCCACGCGCAGCGAGCTCTCGTTCTCGGTGGCTATGGTCAACTCCAACCTATGGACAGGCAGCGTGTTGAAGAGATGGGAAGTGAGAAGTCGGAGAGCGGCCGTGGCATGGCCCCGATTGCGCATCGCCGGATCGAAGACGAAATAGGCGAGTTCGCGCGAATCCATGAAGGGATGGTTGCGAAAATGGAAGATCCAGCCGACCATCCGACCTTCGAGGTTCTCGATGAGGAGGCGGCCGTCCCGTTCCGACCAGAATCCGTCGGTCGCGAAGCGCGTCTTGAGTTCCTGGACGCTTTCGAAATCGCCCGGATAATAGGGCCCGGTCGCTCCGGCGGCGAGGCAGGCCGCAAGCGCCGGCATGTCCTCTTCGCGGAGGAGTCGGAGCCTGGTAGCGCCTGATTCGAGCATGTTTTCCCTCCACGCCCTAATTGTGCCGAAGAGCGTTGCAGGATCGTTGCAGGAAGTCAGTCGGGAAAAATGCGCGAAAGGTCCTCGTAGCCCAGGGCGAGACCTCGTCGCCAGTCGGCGCTCCCCAGGGATGCGCGCTCCTCGAGGGTCTCGTGGAGGGTCCGACGCCCGTCGCTCCCGCAGGGCGAATCGAATGAGAAGGCCAGGGTCCTGATCCCGAGTTCCCCCCTGATCGCCGCGAAGGCTCCGAAAAGGAAGTCGGCTTTGGCCAAGTCGCCCTCCATGGAGGAGATCAGACCGAGCTCCCCGAGCACGAAGGCGGCATCACTCCGGTCTCCGAGATGCACGAAGCGCCGCAACGAATCCTCGAGGCGTCCGCGCCCGCGCTCGAAGGCTCCCTCCGCGCAATCGTTCATCCCGTAGCCCTCGAGGGTCCAGGCCACCATCCATCCGTCCTCGAGTCGCGTAAAATCCTTCAGGGCCCGCTCGAAATGGGGAAGGGCCTCCAATGGCCGTCCCCTTTCGCGCAAGACGTCGCCGAGGCTCTCATGGGCATGGGCGAAGGTCCAGGGATCATTCGCGAGTTGGGCCAGCCTGACGGCCTCCTCGAGTCCTTCGATTTGCCAATCGGTTCCGGGCTTCCCCCCTGTCGTGCCATGCTTCCAGACGAGGGCCGAGGCGAGCAAACCGGGGTCGCCGAGTTCCCTGGCTCCTTCGATCGATCCCGTGCTTCTCCGCTCGCCGCCTGTCTCGTTGCCGAGCCAGCGCTCGACGACCCCGAGATCGGCGAGGCAACGGACGGTCTCGGTCGGCTCGCAGCACGGCTCCAGAAGCGAGAGCGCCTCGAGATAGCGCGCGTGGGCTTCGTGCCAGGCGCCTTGGGTAAAGCGAAGCCAGCCCAAGGCGCGCAGGCAGGCTCCCTTCAGGCCGGCGAGGCGCCCGGAGGGGATGTCGGTTCCCGTTCCGCGCGAGAGAACGGACTCGAGGGCTCGTATCCCGGTCGCGAATCGAGCCGAACGAAACCATGCCCATTCGAGGGCCTTGCAGAGCCGATAGGCCTCCTCCAGACGACCACGATGCGAAAAGCGCTCGATGCTCGCCTCGAAATTGCCTTGATCCGCCTCGACGAGATGGAGGACGGCCAGCTGATCGGGACCGCGCAGCCCCGATGAGGCCTTCTCGGCCCTTTCCAGATAGAATTCGGCGCAGCGATCACGGAGCGCCTCTTTTTCGGAGAGCTCTTCCAGACGATCGCTCGCATGGTCGTGAATTATTCGGAAGTAGGAAAACCTAGCCCGAGCGCCCTCGCTCCCCCGTCGGAGCAGGGAGAAACCGACGAGGATCTCGAGACCGTCGAGAATCCTGATCCTCGGACCGCCGTCCCCACCCTGCGTTTCAAGGGAATGGTCCAGAATGAGCTCGGCGGCCTCTGCGTCGAAATCGCCGCGAAAGACCGCGAGGGCGGCGTAGAGCCGCCGGCAAAAGGGATCGAGGAGTTCATAGCTCCAATCCAGCACCGCGCCGAGGCTTCGGTGACGATCCGGCCCGGCTCGCCCCCTCGACGGGGCGAGGTCGAATCGTCGAGCCAGGCGAGAAAGGAGTTCATCCGGTCCCAATAGACCTACTAGTGAGGATCCGAGCTCGAGGGCGAGGGGAATGCCGTCGAGCCTCGCGCAGAGACGCGCGCAGGCCGCAAGCTCATCGCCTCCGGCCCTGAAGGCCGGATCGACCCTGCGAATGCCGCGAAGGAAGAGCTCGAGAGCAGGCCATTCGGCCGCGTCTTGGATATCGAAACAGGCCGCTTCCAGAGGGAATCGAAGCGGCTCGAGCGGGTAGGCACGCTCGTTGGGGGCATGGAGCTCCCCTCGGCTGGTGGCGAGGACGACGAGATTCGGGCAGGAACCGACCAGGGAGGAGAGGGAATCGCCCGATCCGGGCAATTGTTCGAGGTTGTCGACGACGAGGAGGGTCCTGGCTCCGCCGATCCGCGCGGCGAGGAGGGCGGTCATGCCCTCCGGGCTTTCGCCGAGCTCTCGCATGCCCAAGGCCGCGGCGACGCGGAAGGGCAGCCGATCGACATTCCTCTCCGCGGACAGATCGACGAAAAAGGCCCCCCCCGGAAAGGAGGCCGCCTCCGAAGCGAGAAGGGCGATGGCCAGTGTCGTCTTTCCGATTCCGCCGGGGCCGGTCAGACAGTGGAGGCGCGAGGAAGAATCCCGCAGGGCGGTCGCCAGCTTCGCGAGATCCTCGTCTCGACCCAGGATGTCGGGAATCCTGACCCGCGGAGGTCCGCAGTCGCCTCGCGAAGATCGGGAAGACGCTCGCCCCTGAGCAAAGCAATCCATGAGGCTTCGCGTCGAGGCGGCGGGCTCGCGACCGAGCTCCTCCCTCGCCGTCTCGGTCCAGGCCTCGTAGCAGTCCCTCGCCCGACTCGCAAGCCCCATTTCGAAAAGCAATTCTATTTGGGTCCTTCTCGCCTCCTCGACGTAGGGTTCCGCCTCGATCCATCGTTCGGCGGTTTTAACCGCCTCGTCGAGCCGACCCTCGGCCCTATATGCGTTTATCAATCGATGCAGGAGGGGGGCGAATACCTCCTTGAGCCTCGTGGACCAGCGAAATTGCCAATCGTCGAAATCGGGGCAGCCGGCGAGACTGAAGCCCGCCATGAAACCTCCTCCCGCGGCCCGAACCGCAGCCTCGACCCGGCCGAGGCAGGTCGGGCACAACAAACCATCGGGACCGTGGCCGCAGGACCGGGAGCCCGAAAGGAGAATGTCGACATCGATGCGGAGCCTTCCTCTATCGAGCCGGATGTGATCCTGTACGGATTCCAAATTACCTTCTCCGAGGGCCCTCCCGAGTTCGAAAAGCGACGAACGAAGATTGCCCCTGGCCCTCGTCTGGTCGCACTCCGGCCAGAACAGGGCTGCCAGGCTGTCCCTCGCATGGACACCCTCCTCGAGGGCGAGATAGGCCAGGAGGGCCAAGGATTTGCGGCGAGCGAGAAGGAGGGGGCTCCCGTCATCGCGGAGCTCGGGAGGACCGAGGAGTCGGAGATTCAATGCTGGACTAAGTGCCGCTGCGGGCATTTTTATCTTTTTCCTCTCGTCACAAGTATTGCGAAGCTGCAACGATCCTGCAACGCTGCGCCGCGAGACTTGAGACGAATCGCGCGGCGAAATTCCGCGCGAAGGGAACATCCGGGGGGATTGATTCAATTCACATCATCCAACAAAGAGCTAAAAATATGGCCGAGTGGGAAGGGGTCGCTCACCCCTCCCCACTCGGCGCAGGCGGGGCGGCTCGGGGTCCGACCCCTGGAACTAGGAGTGGGGGAAGGGCGGGATCGCCGGCCCCGCTTTCCACAAGCCTCGGCGCGAGCTCTCCGAGATCGCGCCTCGCGAGGCCCGGCGGGGCCGGAAGCCCGCCCGAGGGGGAGCCGCGGATGGAGGTTGCGCGAAGCGCCTCGACAGAGGGGGTGCTCCCCCTTTTGATGCTCCGCTCTTGGCTAACTCCCCGCCTGGAGCGAATCGAGGCAGCTCCTAAGCGCTTCGTCCGAGCCGGAATCCATGCTCGTGAACTTGACGCCTATCAGGTATTTGTCCCCGACGACTTCCGTGCGGGTGGCGTAGCCTTCGCATCTGACGAGGCCAAGGGTCGGGCATTGCTCCTGAAGGCCGAACATCAGGAACATGGGCGAGGACACGGGGACCGGGGAATCAGACAAGATGCCGATTCCTTCGGCGGAAAGGTCGAGGATTTCGGCGGAGAGATATTCCTCCTCGTCGTCCCCGTCGACGCTCAGGCGAATCGCCTGATTCAGGCGGAAACGTGGACTCGCTCGCTGTTCCATGGAATGCCCTCCTGAATTCGTGCCTGCCGCTCGGCGGGGTCGCCTGGCCGCAGAGGTCGCTGGTATCCTAGATTCTAGCGCGTCGCGTCCTCGGCTGCGAGCCTGTCCGACTTCCGCATTGACATGGCAGGCGAGGGCCGGAACAATGCCCCGCCGTGGCCATTCCAACTCGCAGGTTCTCCGCTTTCTTCGGACTCTCCACCTTCCAGGCCCTCGCCATGTTCAGGCGCGGCGTCTTTTACACCTTCCTCGGCGTCTACCTCCGCGCCTTCCTCGGCCTGAGCGTCACCGAGACCACCCTCTTCGAGACCCTGCCGATGATCCTCAACATCCTTTTCCAGAACTTCGTCTGGGGAAGGATCACCGATCGATTCCAGCGCCGAAAAAGCCTCATCATCGCCGGAGAGCTCCTCGCCGGGGTCGGCCATCTTCTCCTCTGGTACGTCCATTCGACGGCGCCCGACCCCCGGGCCTCGGGCTACGTGATCATCTGGGGTCTGACCCTCATCGAGATCTTCTGGTCGATGTCGAACATCGCCTGGTCGGCCTACATCTCGGACATCTACCGGCCCGAGGAGCGGGGAGCCATCCAGGGCAGGCTCGCGAGCATAGGCGGCCTCGGCAGGATAGCAGGCGCCCTCGCGGGAGGCCTCCTCTACGACCGCTGGGGCACGGCCTTCGAGGGCTGGGGCTTCAGGGAAGGCTCGATCTTCTTCGTGGTGGCGATCGTCATGTTCGTGTCGGTCGTCCCCTTCCTCTTCATGCCCGAGGGAGGCGCCGATATGGGGCGCGAGGGTGGCGTCGATCGGGCTCGCGAAGGCCTCGGGCAAGCCGAGGCGGGAGCCGGGATCGGCAAGGGCCCGGGAGGGCGGCCGATCTCGATCGCGGGAGCGGGCCAGCTCCGCGTCTTCGCCGTATTCCTCCTCGCGATGCTCCTCATCAACTCGGGCGTGAACAGCCTCATGGCCATCAAGGCCCAGTACCTCGATCTCCGCGAAGGATTCGCCGCCTCAGCCCAGGACATCAGCCTCGCGGCCAACGTGGAATCCGTGGCCCTCATCCTCACGGGCCTCGCGGTGGGACTCCTCGTGCGCCGCTTCGGCGTGAAGCTCCTCATGCTCGTCGGCGGCGCGGCCGGCCTCGCCTACCTCCTCGCCTACGCGCTCGCGCCGAGTCTCCTCCTCATCTACTTCTTCTCGATCCTGAAGGGCTTCTCCGACGGCCTCCTCGCCCCCGCCTCCTACGCCTTCGCCTCCACCCTCATCCCTCCCCAAAAGCGCGGCGCCTACTTCGCGGCCTACAACGCCACCTTCATGCTGAGCTGGGGAGTGGGCGCCACCTTCGTCACGGCCCCCCTCATCGACGCCCTCATCGGGGCGGGAAGGGGGCCGGTTTTCGCCTATCGCATGGGTTCCCTCGCCTCGGCCGGCCTGGCATTCGTCGGCCTCGTCCTGCTCGCGGCCCTGCTGGCGGGGATGGGGAAGAGGGGGCTGCCCCCGCGTGGACTGCAAGCTCCGGGCAGCGGTCGAACTGATACTCGAGGATAGGCGGGAAGACATGCTGCGGGGATTGCCGAGCGATGCCATTCGAGAGTCTCTCCTCGTGGGATGAAGCGCGGCCCCTACTTCGCAACCTGCCACGCCGAAATATCCGCTGTTCCATGGAAGGATGCCCGCCCGATTGCTAGAATTGCGGCATGTACGGGAAAGGCCTGTTCGGAAACCGGATCGCGGTGATCTTCTTCCTCCTCGCCCTGGCTCCCTCCGTCTTCCCCCAAACCTACACAATCCTCGCCGAGGATGAGGCGGGGCTCTGGGGCCAGGCTGACGGAACGGGTTGCGGCAACGACATCGTGAAGGCGGCCTTTGCGGCTTCCGGGGTCGGTGTCAGGCTCGAGATCACTCCCTACAACCGCGCCAAAATCCTCGTATTGAAGGGCAAGGCCCTGGCCTGCTTCGGCATGAGCTGGTCGGAGGAACTCGCCGGCAAGGTGCGCTTCGCCTCTCTGCCGATCTATTCCACCACCAGCCTGATCTTCGTCCGCAGCACCGATGCGGCCAGATACCGGAGCGTCGAAAGACTGCCCGCGGGGACGAGGGTCGGCACGGTCCTGGGCTACGAATATCCTGAAGACTTCGTCCGCCTGGTGAAGGCAGGGATCCTCGTTCCGGAAGATTCCCCCTCCGAGGAGCAGAACCTCAAGAAGCTCGCCCTCGGCAGGATCGACCTCGCGATCCTCAATCTGAACAGCCTCAAGCGTGCCGAGAACATGATGAGGGAGGCGGGCGTCACGGGGCGGGTGCAGGAGGCCTTCGCCCTCGGCGGGCAAGGCACCTTTGTCGGTTTCGCCATCGGGAACCCCGAGACGCCGGCGGCCATCACGGCCTTCGACGAAGGCATGGCCAAGATCACATCGAACGGCACTCTGGCGAGGATCATGGCAACCTGGATGGCACGGCAATGAGGCGCCCAGAGGCCGGAGGCAAGGCCTCCATCAGAAGGAAGCTCGTCCTCCTGGTCGCCCTCATCACCTGCATGCTGACGAGCCTATTCGCCCTGGCCTACTACTTCGTCGCCCGGGCGAATACGATGGCCCAGGTCCGAAGCGCGGCGGAACAGTCCCTCGCCCGTCTCCAAGAGGGGCTCGAACAACCCCTGTGGAACCTCGACACCGATGCCAGCGAACAGCTGGCCAGCGGCGAGCTCAACGACCCCTGGATCACGGCGGTCATCATACGCGATGACGCGAGCGAGACCCTGTTCGGGATCGCGGAAAAGCCCGAGGCGGGGAAGCCCGCCGCGGGGAAGCCCGACACGAGGTTCCGCATCGACGCCGCGACGGCTCCGGCGCTGCTGGATGCGGCCCCCATCTCGATGTCAGGTCCCATCGCGCATTCGGGGCGGCGGATCGGAACCGTCGCCGTGCTGGCCGATCCGGAGCATGCCCTCGGGACCCTTCTCGCGAATGTCCTCGTCACCACCCTCCTCACCTTCCTCCTTGGCGCGGCGATCGCCGCCACCCTTTTCTTCGCGGTGGACAGGATCATCACCCTCCGACTCCTCGCCTTGGGGGGGGTCCTCGAGCGTTTCTCCACGGTCGACGATGGGGCGAGGTCGACGGAGCCGGATACTGACGAGATAGGAAGGCTGGGCGCCTCCTTCAACGGCATGGCCGACACCATCTCCGAAAGGACGGCCGAATTGGAGAGCAGGACCGAAGAGCTGCGTCTCCTCCTCGCCAGGGTCGAGCGCGAGCGCGAGGAGGAGAGGACGCGGGTCGCCCGCGAACTCCACGACGAGCTGGGTCAGGGAGTCACCAGCCTCGGCATGGCCCTCTACCTCCTCGAGCGCCGCATCGGGAAGCCGGCGGACAAGGTCGCCGAAATGATCCCGGACATGAGAAACCTTCTCTCGGAACTCTCGGATGGAATGCGAAGGCTCATCGCCGATCTCCGGCCGAGCGTCCTCGATCGACTCGGCCTCGCCCAGGCCCTCGCCCAATTCGCCGTCGAGATCGAGAAGCGGAGCGGGATCGAGGTCGAGTGTTCCTGTCGCATCCCCGAGGATCTCGAGTGCCCCGAAACGATTCGCATAGCCGCCTTCCGCGTGGCCAAGGAGGCCGTGAACAACGCCCTCCGGCACTCGAAATGCGCGAAGATCGGCATTACCCTGACCATCGCGGGGGAGGAACTCCAACTCGAGGTAAAAGACGATGGCCAGGGCTTCGATGCCGCCGCCGGACCGCGGAAGGACGGCGGGTCCTTCGGCATCATCGGCATGCGGGAACGCTGCCGCGCCCTCGGAGGCGAGTTCCACGTCACTTCCTCGCCCGGGAGGGGAGCCACGGTCAGCGCCAGCTTCCCCCTATTCGAAAGGATCGAGCATGCGCGTGCTGATCGTTGACGACCATCCCTTCATCAGAAAGGGGATTCGGGAAACCCTCAGCGAGGCGATCGGACTCCTCGAGATCGAGGACGCGGCGGACGGCAACCAGGCCTTCGAGCTCCTCAGGGCGAACTACTTCGACCTCGTCATCGTCGATGTCTCCATGCCCGGCAGGGATGGGCTCGAACTCATCAGGGACTCCCTCGCCCTCCGGCCGAATCTCCGCTTCCTCATGATGAGCGTCTTCGCGGAGAGGGAATTCGCGGAACGGGCCTACCGCAACGGAGCGATGGGCTACCTCGCCAAATCGAGCCCCCCTTCGCAGTTCCTCGAGGCCGTCCGCCGGATACTCGGCGGCCAGGTCTACGTGAGTCCCGAGTACGCCGAACTCCTCGTCCTCGGGAAGACGGGGGAGTCGGAGGAAGGAGGGCAGAGGCTTTCGGACCGGGAACTCGCGGTGCTGCGCCGCTACGCCGCGGGGCTGAGCCTCATGGAGATCGGTCGGGAACTCCATCTTTCGGTCAAGACCGTAAGTACTCATAAGACCCGCGCCATGGAGAAGCTCGGCATCGAGAGCAACGCCGAGCTCATCTCCTACGCGCTTTCGCACGGCCTCGCCCGCCCTCCAACAGCCTAGGAAATTTCCTACAGCAGAATCGGAATTTTCCTCCCCCCTCACGCCTCGTCATCCTACAGGGACCGTCCTTCCGTTCGGCTACACTCGGATCAGTTACTGCGTAGTTGATGGAGGTCGCGGCAAAATGAGGAACAAAGCAGGTCTCGTCGCACCCGATGCGACAGAGGCCACATGAACGACCCAAAAGAACTCAGCGTCCTGATTGTCGACGACCATGCCAGAATCAGGAAATACCTGAAGGAGATATTCCTCGACAGCGGCACGTTCAAGACCGTCGAAGTGGCCGCAGATGCATCGGTCGCCCTCGATCTCTTTTTCAAGAACGATTTCGATCTGGCCGTGGTCGACATCGATTTGCCGGGCATGGACGGTTTTTCGCTGATCGAGATCGTGAAGAATCGAAAGCCCGAGCAGTCCTTCCTCGTCCTCAGCGCCATTCCTGTTTCGGAGTACGCCATGAGGGCGCATAAGCTGGGCGCTTCCCGTTTCCTCCCCAAGGGTTGCCGTCCATCGACCATCCTGGCCGCGGCCCTACGCGCCGTCGGTAGGTGAAGGGAAAAAGCCTCGCGTTGCCTACATCCCCGGGATATCCCGGAAGAGGTGGTCGACGATATCGCCGATCTTGCCGTCCATTGCCGTGAACCACTCCCCATACACGGGGTCCCCCATCACGACGGCCGCCCAGTCGTCCTCGGCGGCGAGGGAATCGAAGGCGAGCAGCCAGTGCATTTCGTCCAGCCGGCCCGTGACATTCCAGACGAAGCGCATGTCCTTGATCTGCGGGTAACTCGTCCTGAAATGTGCGATGAGTTTTTTCGAACTCTCCTCGATCGCCTCGTCGAACTTCAGGATTCTCATCGATCTCGTAAGATAGACCATGAGTGCCTCCAGAACGGGAAAGTACTGATGTCTTCAGGCGATGGCAAAGGAGACGCTTCGAGTAAGGCAGCCGTCCCTCCCTCTTGAAATCCCGAATTCGTTATATAAACTTTACGCTATCTTTTCAAAAGGAGGGCATGCTGAAGGGGCAACCACAGCGATGCTTTAGCTCGCGATCTTGTCCGCGGCAGCGGGCTAGATCGCGAGTTTTACCAATTATAAAGTTGCCGGTTGAGTAAGTACGGAGAGCGGAACCGGGAGCTCGTCCCGAACTTCCTCGACCTCGGGGCGATGCCCACCGACACCAGGGCCGTCCAGACCCTCCGCGAACTGGCCCAGGGCCTCAACCCCATTACGGACGCACTCAACGATTCCATGACCCTCTCGGGCTCGGAAGCCTACCAACGAGGTAGGGGGGGTACCTCGAAGATCCGGCGGCGAGGCTTGGAGATGCGCGGCAGACAAAGATCGGAATTGCCACCAAAGGTCCGGAGCGGTAGTATGACCGCATGAGCCCGACGGTATTTCGCGACGGTCCCACAAGGTTTTTCTTCTTTTCGAGGGAAGAAACAAGGATTCATATCCATGCGCTCGGTCCGAACGGCGAAGCCAAATTCTGGATGACGCCGATAGTGAGCTGCGCTAACCACTCGGGGCTATCGGAACGGGAGCTCTGTAGCCTAATCGCCGTTATCGAAGCTCACAAAGAGGAGATACTCGATGCTTGGCAGCGCCATTTCCCCGGTTGAGGTCGTCCAAGTCACTCGGTATGGCCTTTGGCTTGCCTCTGGTGACGAGGAGTATTTCCTGAACTTCTCGGATTTCCCTTGGTTCAGGAGGGCAAGCATCGATTCCATCTGCAGTGTCGAGGAAGCTGCCCCCGGACATTTCCACTGGCCACTTCTCGACATCGATCTGGATGTGGAAACGATTCTCCATCCGGAGCGTTACCCACTGGTGGACGGGGGGGCTGAGCCCACCTAATCATGGAATCGGCGTCGTGGCATGTATCCGCCCCGCCGTTTTTTTTTTGCCCAGAGGCTTGGAGATGCGCGGCAGGTTTTTGCCGCGGGGCTGACTCCGTGTTATGATTCCCGTCGATCTTCAGATCCCGTCGCTGAAAATGACATTTCGAAAAGACGACTGAAACGAGGAATTCACGTGAGCTCGGAACTCGACGCGCAGGGTCAACCGACGCAGAAGATCGTCGAGGCGCGGCGAAAGGCCGATTTCATCACTCCCATTCCCAAACCCAAGAAGAGAAAGCAGGCCGCCGCCGGGATCGGAATTCCTCGGAGACCTCAGGGTCTGACCTGGAGAGGCACCGCCTCGACGTAGCTCACCTCGGGGATATCGTCGTAGAGGGCCTCGTCGGGCGCCTGGCCGATCGCGGCCGGCTCCGACGAAAGTCTGAAATAGGAAAGGGTCTGGGTCAGCTGCCTGGACTGGGCGCTCAACTCCTCGGACATGGAGGCCAGTTCCTCGGAGGCCGAGGCGTTCTGTTGGATGACCTGGTCCAATTGGGTGATTGCCTTGGTGATCTGTCCGATCCCCGATTTCTGTTCCCTGCTCGCCGAGGCGATCTCCTGCGCGACCTCGGCGTTCTTCTTGATATCGGGAACCATCGCGATGATCCTTTCCCCCGCCTGGTCCGAGATCGCCATGCTTCGGCCCGCAAGGTCGGCGATTTCCTTCGATGATATCTGGGCTCGCTCGGCGAGCCTACGGACCTCTGCCGCGACGACGGCGAAGCCCTTGCCGGCCGTCCCCGCCCGGGCCGCCTCGATCGCGGCGTTGAGGGCGAGGAGATTGGTCTGTCGGGCGATCTCCTCGACGATCCCAACCTTCGCAGCTATGTCCTTCATCGCGCCGACGGCTTCGGCGACCGAAGCCCCTCCCAAGGCGGCGTCGCTCGAACTCTTGCGCGCGAGGCCCTCCGCGGCCGCCGCGTTCTCGGCGTTCTGCCCGATGGTCGCGCCGAGCTCCTCGACGGAGGCGCTCAATTCTTCGGCCGAGGAAGCCTGCTCCGACGCGCCCTGGGCGAGTTGCTGCGCCGTGGCGCTCATCTGGAGGCTGCCCGCTCCCACCTGGTTCGATGAGCTCAGGAGCAAGGCGACGATGTCCTGGAGACTCCTGGCCATGTTCCGGAAGGCTCGTGCGAGGATTCCCAACTCGTCCTTGCGCGCGAGGTGGCGCTCCTCCACTTCCTGCATGAGGTCTCCCTTCGCGATGGCGAGGGCGAGGGCGACGATCCGCCCCAAGGGCTTCGTGATCGAACGCGCGAGGAGGATGCCGCCGAGTATGGCGATGAACAGGCCGAGGCCGATTCCGGCGAGGGAAATCAGCGTGACCAGCATTCCCGTGGCGACGACTCCCTGGACGGATAGGGCGGCGTTCCGGTCGTTGGTCGCCTGGATCGCGTCGAGGATATCGCCGACGGCGGCGATCGAGGCGTCGTTGAAGGTCATCTGATCGCTCATCTTCGCGTAAAGGACGGCCGAAGGCGCGGCCTCATAGGCTTTCGCTTCGGTCGCAAAGGCCTCGTGGTTGCCCCACCAGAGCTTCCATGAAGCGGTGAATTTGTCCCAAAGCTCCCCTTCGCCCTTCGACATGGGAAGGGCGGCGAAGGCAGCGATGGCCTTGTCGGCGTCGGCCTTGGCGGCGTCGAAGGTCGCGAAGCTCGACTCCTGGCCCTGTTTGTCGAGGGTTGTCTGCATGAGACCGTTTTCCGCGCTGTCGATCTTGCGCATCGCGATCTCGATGAGGAGGGCCTCTTCCACGCTGGGAAGCGTGTCCCTTCCTATCTCGATGGCGCTGGAACCGAGTCGCCCGGCGCCCCAAAGCCCGATGACCCCGATCGCGAGGGCGATCGCCGCGATGAAAAGAAAACCAGCTATGAGCTTCGCTCCGATTTTCATGCTCTACCTCCCGAGTTCTCTCCGCCAGCCGCAGTTCAGATGGGGGTCGAATGACGCAACCCCGGAAGGTATGGGTCGAAGTTACTTCCGTCGGGAGTCGTCAGGCGAGTCTTTTCCGCCCCGGGCGGAGGTCTCGGCAGCGGGGGGCTCGCCCCTCCACCTCCCCTTCGCATCGTGCTATAGTCCTCCGAGTTCCGGAGGTAAGGGCATGGCTCGGGACAATTGGATAATCGACGCGGACAATTTCGACCTCAACACGGGCAAGGACCTCCTCCTCCTCACGGACGAGGCCCTCGGCTTTCTGGACAAGGACAACTCGATCCAGTCCTTCGTGATCGCGACGAAGGGCATCGGCAAAACCATGCTGCTCAGGCTCAAGCGCGAGGCCATGGGCGGCTACGTGATGATCCCGGAGAGCGGCATCGACAAGTTCGCCTTTTCGGACAACCTGAGCCGCGACTCGGTGGAGCTTTTCCAGGACCTCCACAATGTCGAGAGCATTTGGTCGATCGCGATCACGATGGCGGTGCTCAAGCGGGTCGGGCACCGCTTCGACGAAGGGAACCTCTCGCGCTTCCTCGCGGGGCTCTACGCGAACCGCCAGCTGGGATCGGTGTCGGAATACTTCAGCCACCTCATCCACGCCGACCGCGACGATTTTTTCCGCGCCAAGGCCGACCTCGAGTCGACCCTCGTGCCCGTCTACAAGCGTGCGGTGAGCTCGCCCATCGCGATCTTCATCGACAACATCGACGAGTACTTCAACCGCCACCTCGACCCCTCGGCGGCCGAGAGCGTGGCGGGGGTGCTGGAGCCGGAGCTCTGGTACAGCTCGCAGATGGGCCTCGTGCTGAGCTTCTTCAATCTCCACAAATTCAACCATCACGTACGACTTTTCGCCTCCATACGCAAGGAGGCCTTCCTCCGCTACAAGCGCCAGCAGGTCCTCTTCCAGCAGGTCGGCGAGCGGACCATCGACCTCCGCTATTCGCGCCTCGACCTCGAGCGGATCTTCGTCAACAACGTGCGGAGGGAGCCGAAGGACCGCTTCGTCGCGCCGGAGCGCCTCGCGAAGGACCCGGTGGCCTCCTGGTTCGGTTTCGCGACGATCAAGCACAAGCAGGTGGGGGCCGTGGAAGAGCTCTTCCAATACCTCGTCCGCCACACCCTGTCGCGGCCCCGCGACCTCATGCAGATAGGCAAGGCCCTCTCGCGCCTCGATCCCGGCGAGAGAAGCCAGGACACCGTGCGACGGACCGTGCAGGAAGTGTCGATGGACATCGTCGGCACCTACATGGCCGAGGTGCGGCCCCACTCGAAGACCCTCGATCTCCAGCGCCTCCTCGCCCTCATCGACACGAACGCCCTACCCCGCGAATCGCTCAAGGCCATCTGCTGCGAATACAACACGACGGGCCCCGACGGGGCCGATGTCAAGCCGGGCGCGGCGAAGGCCCGCGCCGCCGATCTCGAGGCGATGGATTGCAGGACCTGCGGAGGCACCCACGTCTTCTGCACCCTCTACAAGCTCGGCCTCCTCGGCCACGTGGTGAGCGAGGGGTCGCGGAGGACGCGCATTCAGAAGTTCTGCCTCCCGGGCGAGCGCACCTTCGAAGGCGACGGCATCCTGCCCGACTCCGAGCTCTACCTCATCCATCCCATCCTCAACTCGATGATCATGGAGCGGAACCGCAGCTACATGGCGAATCGGAACAAGCACAATATCGTCGGCGACGGCCTGTCGTGGATTCTCGACGACGAGGCGAGACCCGCGCGAAAGCTCCGCTACTGCGCCCTCAAGGCAGACGTCTGCGGCTTCTCGAAGCTGATGGATCAGGGCACGTCGAAGGCATTGAGCGTCAAGCGAAAGCTCGCCGAGTTCAGCGCCGCCGAGCAGGAACTCTGCGAGTTCGTCTCGCATTCGGACGGCGACTCGGTGTCCATCGTCGAACGCGACGCGGTCAAGGTCGCCGACGCGGCCTTCCGCCTCCTCGACCTCGTGAAGCGCCTCGGGCTCGAACTCAGGGTCGCCCTCGACTGCGGCCCGATGACCGTCGTGGGCGAGGGCGAGATGATGGGCCGCCCCTTCCTCGTCGCCGCCCGCGTCGAACCCCTCGTCGTGGCGAATCAGATCTGGTGCACCGAGTCTTTCCGGAGGGAACTCGCGCGAAGGCGGGGCATCTACGAGACGGTCGACCTCCTCGAGGAGGTGCCGCCCACCCTCGCCTCCCGCATCACGCCCGAGGGCTTCTCCATCGGCAAGCGCGGCCAGCGGGAGATCGCGGTCAGGCTCTTCAGGATAAAAAGGGACTGAGCGAGCGATGGGCAGTTCAAAGGGCTACCCACCCATCGTCCTCGCGCTGGAGCGAAGAGAGGCCATTTGGTACGGTATGGCGATGGCGACAAGCGAGGAAGCCTTGGTGGCCACTTCGACGGGCCGGATCGCCGCGGCAGCAGGCGTCATCGCCCGCGAGGTCGGCAGCCTGATGGCCCACAACCCCCTCTATCCCCTCGTACCCTGCCATCGCGTCGTGGGTTCGGACTACGGCCTCGTCGGCTACCGCGGCGCGACCGAGGGGCCCGATCTCGAGGACAAGCTCGAGCGACTCCGCGCGGAGGCCAGGGGTATCGAGGATGAACGCAGGGTCGGCGGCCCCGACGGAATCCTGGTCTTTCCCGTCGAGCGGGTCATCGCGCGCGTAGCAGGCCGGGATCGCGGGGAGGCGGGACAGCTCTCCCTGTGGTGAGAGAGCCGCCCTGGGCGCATACCCGCAGCCTCAGTCCCCTGGCGCGAAGACCCGGATGCGGTGGCCGTCCGGATCGACTGCGGCGAAATTGAGGCCGAAATCGTGGCGAGCCGGTTTCTGGATGATAGGCACCCCCAGGCCGATCCAATCGGCGTGGAGCTTGAGGACCTCGTCGTCGCTCGCCCTCGATATACAGAGCTCGGCCGCGCCTGGCTCAGCCTCGGCCCGCGGCTCGATCTCGCTTCGCTGCCACAGTCCGAGCCTGAAACCGGGCAGTTCGAAGAGCACGAAGGTCGGGGCCGAGTCCGTGGGCCTCACGCCGAACAGGGTAGCGTAGAATTCGGCGCTCTTCAGCGGGTCCCTCGAGTACAGCAACACGAAATCAGGAAAGCTCGTCATGATCACCTCCAAACATGACGCGATGGTACTATCTGGCCGTGACAGTTTCCGGCAGGAGTGCACCGAGGTCGGACCCCCTTTCAGCCGATCAGGCTCTGCACGAGGGAGTCGATCTCGTCCTGGTTCGCGTCGGACTTGCGTTCGTAGGCCAACTCCTCGTTCGTGACGCGGAGCTTCCTGAGGAGGCTGTAGATCACTGCGAGGAGGACCTTGTTGCCCGCGGTCGGATTCTCCTTGATGAAGGCCGCGAAGCCGCCGCGATGGAGGCGCACGATGGTCGAGGTCGCCAGCGCGCGTACCGTCGCCGTCCGCTTCACCTGCAGGAACATGCCCGCCTCGCCGAAGACGTCACCGGGGCCGAGGCTGTTCACGTAGACCTCCCCGCGGTCCACGGTGGAGAGGCCCACGCTGAGGGTTCCCTCGAGGATGCCGAAGAACCAGGGGCTGAGCTCCCCCTCCTCGACGACCGGCTCTCCCTCCTCGTAGCGGGCGACCTCGGCGCAGTCCATGAGTTTTTCAGCCTCCGCCTCGGTGAGGAAACGGAAGGTGACGAGGGACCTGATGGCGGCGGCTTGACCCGGTTGCTTCTTGACGAGTTCCATTCGGTCTCCTTTCGGCGCGGCGGGGCCCGCCGTCGTGTCTTTCAATATAGACCTCGGGCTCGGGGGAGGCAAAGTAGAGCCGCTCTTTGCCTGCTCCGCTACACATCGGGCGATCGACGCTGTATATTTCCGGTCTATGGGGGCCGCGGGTCCCAGGCCTCGGCGGCCGAGTTTCGGCGCCGAAGTTACTAGTTATGGGGACTCGGTCCCCGGGATGTGGGGTGTCGAACGTGAAGATTACCTTCGATTCCGCCTCGGAGGGCGAGGCCGAAAAGGCGACCAGGCGCCGAAAGAAAGCCTGGGAGCGCGTCTCCGGCGGCCTTGTCTCCTGCCTGGGCTGGGGCGCGGCGGGCTTTATCTTTCACCTGGGATGGGTCCTCATCCCCTTCTTCTTCATGGGCCTCTTCCCGCTGATCTCGGGCCTGCGAAGCCTCGTGGCCGAGGGAATAGCGGCCCCCGCCTTGAAAAGAACGTCGATCAAGGACAGAAAGCTGGCGGCGGAGCGGAACATCCTCAGGCTCGCGAGCTCCCGCGGCGGCATCCTCAGCCCCGCCCTCGTCTCCATCGAGACGGGTCTCAGCCTCGAGGAGGCCCAGGCGAGCCTCGACGCCATCGTCGGCAAGGGCCACGCCGAGCTCAGGATCCTCGAATCGGGACGGCTCGAATACGCCTTCCCCGAATTCGAAAGGACGATCCGGTAGGAAGAATTCTCGGGGTCCTGCCGCGCCTTTGCGGAAGGCGCGTGGTGAGATATACTTACCGCATTACAACTAGTGGGACCAGCTCGAGAACAAGGCGGTAATGCTCAAGGCGGTACACTATTTTGAAATATTTTTCGACCGTATTGCTCATAGTGCCCTTTCTTTTCGGATCGTGCTCGCCGGATGGGGCCTGGGACGTGGTATCGGCGCCCCCCACTCCCAAAACCAGCTATAGGATTCCTGTCACCTTCGACAGAATTGCTCAAAGTACAAGTTTGACCAATTTCCCAGTCCTCGTTCGCCTCGAAGCCGGAACCTTCCCCTACAAGCTCTGCAGGGCCGACGGTCTCGATGTCCGCTTCAGGGCCGACGACGGGACGACGGCCCTCGCCTTCGAGCGCGAGAAATGGGAGGCCGCGGGGCGATCCGACTTCTGGGTCAAGCTGCCCAGCCTGGCCGCGTCGCCCGCCACGACTAAGATCTGGATCTACTTCGGCGACGGCGATTCGGTCGACGAATCCAAGGCCTCGGCGGTGTGGACGAACGGGTATCTGGCGGTGCTGCATGGCAACTATTCAATCGACCCCAGCACTCTGACCAAGACCTTTATCGATGCCACGGGTGCGAACAATCCCGCACTGCCCGGACTTTATAGCGCCCCTGCAGACCTCGGGGCATCTTCTCCTGTCGGGAATTCCGGCTTTATCTTTGGCAACACCATCAAAGACGGCATCAAATTCCCTGCGGCGCCGGCTCTCGACGACCTTGGGCCTTTCACCTTCGAGACATGGATGAGGGACGGCGGTTCGGTCGCCGGCAGCATTATCTTCAACCAGGGTCCGGATTTCAACCTTTCAGTACTCGGAGCCGGGAGTCTCCGATTCCAAGTGGGATACTCGGCGACCGCCCTTCAGTGTGACAGCCCCGCGACATACTTTGCCACCGGGGGCTGGGATCAACTCGCCCTCAGCTGGGACGGCGCTTCGGGCGTCGCGATGTATTCGAATGGAACTGCGGTGGCCGCCACGGTGACGGGTCCTTCGGGCACCCGCACCTCAGATGCCGCGACTGATCTGATCATCGGCAACATCGCAGCTCCTCCCATCCAAAGCGCCCCGAAGGCAGACTTCGACGAAATCCGCATCTCCAACGTGGTCCGCAGCCCGGACTGGATCGCCGCGCAGCACTTATCGCAATTGGGAACTAATCTCGACTTCGGCCCGAGGGAGACCATCGCCCCATGAGGGCGGCCCGCTTCCTCGCGCTTCTCTGCCTCGTCGCGGGCACGGGCGCGGCGCGTACCCTGTCGGCCCTGGACCTCGCCGGAGGCGCGGAGCTGGGCTTCGTCAGCGTGCCCCTCCTGAGCCCCGACCCCTATTCCTTCGCCGCCTCGGCCGGACTCTGGTGCGAGGCTGGCGGATTCGCCGCCTTCCCCCTGACCGTCGGGGCCTGGGCCGCGGCGGCGGGATTTCGGCCCCTATCTTCGGCCTACGGGGCCTCGACGATGTACTATGGAGGATTCGAGCTCGGCTACGAACTGGGGCTCTTTCGCGGGGGAGAGGTCTTCGTGGGCCTGCGGCCCCTCCTGCGCCTCGGTTGGTACCTCAGGAGCGTGACCGTCGGCGGCGCGGAAAGATGGGGCTCCCGACCCTTCATCTCCTCGGGGGCTCTCGTCGAGCTCAAGAGCGCCTCTCTCGACCTGGGCCTGGCCCTCCTCGCGTCGGTGCCGATGGACAATCGTCCCGTTTTCCTCCTCGGCCTGCTCCAGAGGATCGGGTTATGATGATCGCGACAAGGGCAATACGGGCGGCGGCCATCGGCCTCCTTCTCGCTTTCTTCGCCGCGGCGGAGATACGAGCGCAAGATACCAATTATCTCTTTATCGTCAGCGATCCGATGGGGGCGAAGGTCTCTCTCGACGGGAAGGCCCTGGATCGCCCGAGCCCCCTTCTTCTCCGCGACATCGCCCCGGGCCCGCACCTCCTCCGTTTCGAGAAGGAGGGCTGGTACAGCCAGGAAATCAAGACGAACCTCCCGGGTACCGAGGCCCTTCAGGTCACCCTCGTCCCCAAGGAACCCCTGGTCTATGTGGATGGGCAGGAAGCATCCACGGCGGCGGCAGGCCCTCCCGCGGATCAGGTGATCAGGCTTCCGGCTTTGGGCGCGACGCTCGTACCGGCCCGGGGCGGGCTCAGGGTCTCGCCCATCTTCCCGCGCCAAGGGCTCCTCGACGGCGTCAATTTCTCCCTGCCCCTCTTTCTCGGCCTCACCGCCGTCCTGACGGTCAGGGAGATCTACTCGCCCCGCGATTCGAACTTCATCATCTCCCCCGAGCTCGCGGCCTCGGCCCTCATCGGCGGAGGTCTCCTCGCCTGGAACATCGATCTCCAGATCCGTCGATTCCGCTTCCTCGCGGACCATCGGCCGCGGGGCGCTTCCATGAAGTCCCTGTCGCTGGAGGCGAAACTGCGCTTCGACGCGGCGAACCAGACCCTCCTCGGGGGTGACTTCGACGCGGCCCTCGCGCGATTCAGGGAGCTGATCCAGGATTACCCCGACGCGACGATCATGCCCAAGGCTCTCTTCGAGACGGGGCGGATACTCTTCATCAAGGCCGACATCAAGGGCGCGGAGGCGGCCTTCCGCGAGGTTGCCGAGGACTATCCCCTCCCGGAGCTGCACGACCGCGCGCGCAAGGGGCTGGCCGATTGTCTCGTCGCCCTCGGCGACAAGGAGGGCGCCCTCGAACAGCTCGGACTCCTCACCTACAACGGCGCCGGCCTGACCCGCGAGGAGGTCGAGCTCTATCGCCGGTCCTTCTAGTCGGCGACGCTCTTCATAATACCCAGCACTTCCTCGCGGCTGTCCAGGAAGGCCGTCGCGATCTCGGGGTCGAAGTGCCCGCCCCTTTCCCTCACGACGTAGTCGAAGGCCTCCTCGACGGGCCAGGCCTTCTTGTAGGGACGCTTCGAGGTCAAGGCGTCGAAGACGTCCACGATGGCGAGGATGCGTCCGCAGAGCGGGATGTCCTTCCCCTTGAGGCCCCGCGGGTAGCCCTTGCCGTCGAAGCGTTCGTGATGGGTGAGGGCGATCGATCCGCCCATGATGAGGGCGGGATTCCTGAACTCCTTCAATATCTCGTAGCCGATGGTCGTGTGCGTCCTCATGATCGCGAGCTCCCCGGAATCGAGGGCCGCGGGCTTGAGAAGGATCAAGTCCGGCACGCCGATCTTGCCGAGGTCGTGGAGGGGCGCCGCGTAGTACAGACTGCGCTTGTCCTCCTCGGTTTCATAGAAAATGCCCGCCAGAATCTTCGCGTAGAGTCCCACCCTGACGATGTGCGTGGCTGTGTCCTCGTCCCGGAATTCCGCGACCTTGCCAAGGGCGACGATGGCCTCGAGCTCCCGTTCAAGCAGTTGGTAGCGCGCCTCCACCTCCCGCAGCGCGATGTCGTGGATCCTCGAATAGGAACGATCGAGCTCTCCGCAGAGGGCGTTGAAATGCCGGGTCAGGTCGCCCACCTCGTCGTCGCTCGTCACGGTTATGCGCGCCTCGAAGTTATTGGACCGGACTATCTCCTTCATCCCCTCGGTCACCCGCGTCAGGGGCCCGACGATTGCCCCAGTTATGAAGAAGAGCAACAGAAGCGAGAGCATGGCGGTGACGCCGAATCCCGTCAGGATAGTCGTCGTCATTTGGTTGGTCTCGGCGAAAATGGCGGAAGCCGTGTCGGAAACCATCACGTACCAGGAGAGGGGGGCGAAAAAGAAGGCCTGTCCGTATCGCGACCGACGTCCCTCGCCGAAAACCACGGGACCCGTCCTGCCCTCCTTCATCGCGGAGAGAAGGGCATCGGGCACTCCGGTTTCGCCGGAGCCTCGCGAAGCCGAGGAAACGAGATTGCCGTCGAGATCGACGGCGCAGATCCACTCCGTCCGGTTGCGAAGGAGGGAACGCGCGTAGTCGCCCGCCGAGAGCATCACCGCCTTCTTGAATTCGGGGTCGGTGGCGAATCCTTGATTGACGAGGAGCTTCCATTGGGAGTCCATGTATTGCTGGAGGACCTCGGCCTTGAAGGACAAGGAGGCCATGGCCAGGCGAACCATGCCGGTTCGCGCGCTGAAGAGCGAGCTCGCCCCGACGAAGCCGAGCGAGGCGAGGACTACGGGAAAGATGACGAAGATGGTCTTGGCCCGAATACCGATTTTCATGGTTTCCTTCGTGCGTTATACTGGGCGACAGTATACGTCTCCGAGGGAGCCGCGACAACGAAAAATATCATCCAGTACTATGGTTCATTCGACGCCTCGGACCCGCTCCGCGCGAAGGAGAAGGAACTCCGCGCGGCCTTCGACGCCGAATTGGCCCGGAATGCCCTTATCGTCGAGGAGAAAGGTTCCCCCATCCGGGGAGTTTGGCGAGTTCCCTTCATACTTATCTCGCTGTCGCTCCTCTTCGCGGCCCTCAGCATCGGTCTGTCCTTGCGGACCTACTACGTGGGCATGGAGACCTTGTTCTACCAACCAAGTTCCCTTTTTACGACCGAGGCCCTGCTCATCGATGCGCTCAGGAAGCGGGCGAATCTGGAAATATCGAAGAGGGACGAGCTCATTGCCGAGTACAAGAGGCGCGTCGCCCTTCGCGACGAGCTCCTGAAGAATCTCGTGCCCGAGGCGAAGCCTATCCAGGAGGCCCTTCCTCAACAGAGTGTAGCCTCGACCGAGCCCCCCGTCGCCGCCCTGCAAAAACTCGATCAGGGCGCCGCGATCGACGCACTCTACGCACAAAGGCTCTCGCAGACCCTCGATACGGCCGCGCAGTACCTCGCCGATGTCGACGTCCGAGGAGCCGAAAAGGCCCTCGCCGATTTCAGGACAAGCCTCGGCCCGAAGGACCGACTGGATTCGCCCTTCGCCAGGGCTTCCTACGCGATCGCCGACAATCTCTCGAATGCCATCGCGCGCATGTCGACGATGGTCCAAGATTCCGCCGCGCAAAAGCCGGATATCCAGGCCGATCCCGCGACCCTCGCGGCCCTCCAAGCCGCGCGCGCTGACCTGGAGACGGCCCGGGCCGCCCTGGGAGCCAAGGATGTCGAGCTTGCGGCCGCCCAAGCGAGGGGCGCCGCGGCGAAGTCCGAGGCCGACATGGCTAGGGCCGCACTCGAAGCGAGCCGGTCCCAAGCCGCCATAGCGCAGGCCCAAGCCGCCATAGCGCAGGCTCAAGCCGACAAGGCCCGGGCCGAACTCGGCCAAAGCCAGGTATCCTTGCTTCAGGAAGGAGCTGCGAACGAGGCCCTGCGCGAGCGCGTCTCCGCGCTGGAGCGAATCGCGGCCACGCCCCCTCCTCCCCCAGTCGCGGCTCCAAACATGGCTCCTGCAGTGGCTCCTGCCGCGGCTCCAAGCGCTCTTCCAACCGCGGCTCCGGGCATCCGAGGCGCATTTCTCGGAACCGTCGCCATCGCCGCGGGCAACCGCCTCGTGATCGACCTTGTCGAAGGGGCGAGGACTATGAAGGGCGGCCAGGTGGAGGTCTACGCGAGGGGCGCGAGCGGGGAAGAAGCCCCCCTCGCACGAGGCATCGTCACCGCCTTACGCGCGAACTCGGCCGAGATCACCCTTGAAAACCCTGGCCCTGCCTCGCAGGAGCCGACCCTCCATATCCAGGACGCGGTGTACGCCATTCAGTGAGTCGGCTCCGACCCCTTGAAATCCCGATTCCGCTATATAAATTTTACTTTATCTTTTCAAGGGGAAGCTCCTGCCGCACCTCAGGACCTTGAACGCCCAGGAAAGGCTCGAGCTGCCTTACTCATCCGGCAACCTAAAGGCCTGCTTTAGCTCATGAATTTCGCCCGCAGCTGCGGACGAAATTCATGAGTAGCTGGCTCCTAAGTTGCCGGGTGAGTGAAATGGGCGACAGGACAGTGGCCTGTCACATGTTCATGGCGAGCTAGCTAAGGCGATCAGCAGGATCACCTCGGCCTTGCAGAGCCCGTTGATAGTCTCGGCCAAGGCGTTGTCATAGGCGTCGCCGACGCTCCCGACGGAGGGCTTGATGCCGGCCCCCAACAAGCGGCTGGTACCGCGGCTCGGACGCAAGACCCGTCTTTCAGAGACCCAGCGCGACCAGCTCTGGTCGATCTTCGCTCACGTTCGCGGGAGGTCCAAGATCTCTCCGTCTCCCAGCTCAGCTTCCTCGGGGACCCCGGCCTCCCCCTCTTCGTGGACTGACCAAGGCCCGGGGAGTATAGTGACTAAAAGAGGGAGGCACCATGAAGGCGGAGTTCACGGCAATTATCGAGGCCTCGCCTGAAGGCGGGTTCTGGGCGATGTGTCCCGAAATTCCAGGAGCCAACGGACAAGGGGAAACCGTCCCGGAGGCGAAGGAAAACCTCCGGGCCGCGGTCGAATTGCTGCTTGCGGATAGAAGGGAAGACATGCTGCGAGGATTGCCGAGCGATGCAATTCGAGAATCACTCCTCGTGGGATGAAACGTCTCGATCTCGAGCGCAAGCTCCGCATCGCCGGATGCTACTTGAAACGCGAAGGCGCTTCCCATTCGCTGTGGATCAATCCACATACGGGCGTAATTGAAGCCATTCCTCGTCATGCTGAAATCAAAGAGCCGCTGGCCAAGAAAATTCTGAAAAGCTTGTCCGCCGATTGAGCGCGTCTCTCGCGCATCCTCCCCCGGGCTGCGACAGAGACCCATTCCGTCTTCCTCCCCAACCCTAACCCTCCACGCATTTCACGACGACCTGTCTCCTCCGCGGCCCGTCAAACTCGCAGAAATAGACTGTCTGCAAGGTCCCGAGAAGGGGGCGGCCGCCGCTGACGATGAGGTTCAGGCTCGGGCCAAGAAGGCTCGTCTTGATGTGGGCGTCGGAGTTGCCTTCGGCGTGGAGGAAGGCGGGGTCGCGAGGCGGGGTCGCGAGGCGCGTTCGCTTTCCCCTTTCCGATCGGGCCTCACATTCATGATCTTAATGCGGTAGGCGGCCAAACGGGTCCCTCCGCTTGGTCCTGCCGATTTCTGTCGGGAGGGGCGACCCTCCGGAAAGGATCTCCACTATGGACGGCGCGCAGCAGATCGATCTCCGAGAAAAGGGGCGGGCCGCCGACGGCTCGACGATATATTCCGAGCGCAGGCTCTATCTTCAGTTCCTTGCCTTCGGGAATTGCCCGAGACCCGAGGGGCCGATCGCCGCCCTCGCGGGCTTCGGCCATCCCTCGGTGCTCTACGCCGATCTCGCCGATCCGCGGGGTATCGGGCTCGTCTTCATGAGCGAGGACCCGGCCTTCTTCGCGCGGGAGCTCCGCGAGTTCCTCGCCGGGCCGGCCTTCGCGGAACTCAGTCTCAAGCCCGAGCTCTCGATGTTCGGCCGGACCTACGCGATCGGCTACGAACGCGATCTCGAGGAGACACTTTTCACGAGGCCGCGCTCGAGGATACTCGACCCCGAGCTCGCCTGGGCGACCTGGTATCCGGTCAGGAGGTCGAAGGCCTTCGCGGGCCTGCCCGAGGCCGAGCGCCACGACATCCTCATGGACCACGGGGAGATCGGCAAGCGTTTCGGCAAGGCGGGCCTCGCCCACGACATCAGGCTCGACTGCCACGGTCTCGACCGAAACGACAACGACTTCGTCATCGGCATCGTGTCCAAGGAACTCGTCGCGATCTCGGCCGTCGTCGAGGCGATGCGGGGGAGTCTCCAGACCATGCGTCACCTCGACAACCTCGGCCCCTTTTTCACGGGCATGGTCCTCGCGCGAAGAGGGCTCTAGGGAACACCGCCCCTCTTAGGCCTGGCGCCGAGGGGGGGAGCAGCAGTCAAGCGGGCAGTGGTCTTCGCGGGGGCCGAAGCGGCCGAGGGCCAGGCGGTCGCGACTCGGGTCGAGGTGCTCTTCGATGAGGTCGGCCACCGCGCCGACGAAGGCGGGGTGGCTGCCCACGGTCGGGGCACGCTCGAAGCGAAGGCCCAGCTCGGCGGCGAGGTCCCGCGCCTCGTGGTCGAGGTCGTAGATCACCTCGACGTGATCGCTCAAGAAGCCGAGGGGCATGACGAGGAGGCCCGGCTTCCCTTCCGCCGCGAGGCGGCGGACGACCTCGAGGATGTCGGGTTCGAGCCAGGGCACGGAGGGCGGGCCGCTCCGACTCTGGAAGGCCAGCTCCCAGCCTCCCCTGCGGCCGAGGCTTTCGAGGGCGAGCGAGGCGGCCTCCCTGAGCTGTTCGACATAGGAGCAGCGATCGGCCATGGCCCGAGGAATGGAATGGGCGGTGAAGACGATGGCGACTTCGTCGCGGAGTTCGGGCGGGAAGTTCGCGAGGGCGCTCCGGAGCCGATCGGCCACCGCTTCGATGAAGCCGGGATGGTTGAAGAAGACCCGCACCTTGTCGACCTCGGGTCCGCCCTCCCCCGCCGCCGCGAGGGCTTCTGCGATGTCCTCTTGATATTGGCGGCAGCCGGAGTAGGAGCTGAAGGCCGAGCTCACGAAGGCGAGAACGCGCCTGGCGCCCTCGGCCTTGAGTTCGGCGAGGGTCGTCTCGAGGAGGGGATGCCAGTTGCGGTTGCCGAAGCGGATCGGGAGATTCCTTCCCCGCCGCCTGAGTTCCTTGTCGAGGGCCTCGATGAAGGCGCGATTCTGTTCGTTGATGGGGCTCCGTCCTCCGAGGGTCTCGTAGTGCTTCGCGACCTCGAGGAGGCGTTCCTCGGGGACTCCTCGGCCCCTGGTGACGCGGCGGAGAAAGGGCATGACCTCGTCGGGCCCTTCGGGGCCGCCGAAGGACACGAAGAGGAGGGCGTCGTAGACGAGGCTGTCCGCGCTCCTGTCGGCGCTGAGGACAGCCAGGGAAGCTTCGCCGGTCGGCTTCACGCTCTGTCCTCCCGAGGAAGGTCGAAGATGTCCCTGAGAAGGGCCGCATGGGCCCCGGCCTTCGCCTCGCCCTCCCCCAATCTCTGCAGTGCTCCGCCGAGAAACTCGTCGATGACTTTATGCGAGAGTTCCTCCACGACGGCCCGGTCTTCCGTTGAGAGGTGGGAGAGGGAGCGGAGGACCTTGGCCGCGGCCTCGCGCCTAAGGGTTTCGGCGCGAAGGCCGAGGGCGAGCCTGAGGGCTGGAACATCGCCCCACTCGAGGTAACGCATGAAGGCTTCGGTCTCGCTTTCGAGGAGGGCCTCGAGGGAGGGAGGGGCGAGCGGAGCAGCGATTTTCCTTCGGAGGGCCTGCAGCTCGAGGTCCTCGGGATCGAGGCAGGCCGATCCCGGTCGGCAGTCCCCCGCTTTGGATCTCGTCGACCTGGATCGAGCGAGTCCACCGGGCGCTTCGGCCGTCGAGAAGGGTGATGGCGATACTTCCATCGGCCCCACCCTGGCCTCGGCTTCAGCCGCCTCGCCTTCCGCCGCCTCGGCTATGCGGAGGGCCCTTCGAAAGAGGGCGCCGAGGACGGGCCTTGCGCCTTCCTCGCCGGCCTCGCGCTCGAAGTTGGAGCGCAGCATAGCCGCCTCGGCCCTTGCCCGCGATTCGAAACCGGCGGCGAGGCGGAAGAGGTGGAGAACGGCGGCCCTCCCCGAGCGTCGCTGCCTGAGCGGGGCGAGGGATCCTTCCGCTTCTCCGTAGAGGCCCCCGAGCCGGGCTTCGAGGGCTGTGAAATCCTCGACATCCGAAAAGGCATAAATGGCGCGGCGGGCGGGCGTCGCAAGTACCGCGAGTTCGATGAAAGGCGTCCTCTCACCGAGACTTGTGAGCGAAGGAGTGCGGGGGCGGGCCTCGGGGGAGATCGAGGCCGCGGGGCCGGCGAGGTCGGCATTGGTGACTGCAAGGAAGGAGACTTCGAGGCTGATGAGCGGCATGACTTCTCCCGAAAGGACATTGGAATGGAATATACGAAAAAGGCGCCTTCCGGCCCAGCGCGGGAGAAATCGGTTTCGAGACCGGAGCTTCCGCAGACGGGTTCTAAAATTCCCTGCAGGCGCGCACGAGGTATTCGGCCGTCTTGTAGCTGGAGCCCTGGAAGCCGACCTCGAAGTTCTCGTACCAGGCGAAGTAGTTGTAATAAATTTGCGAGGAGCTCCAATACCAGGCGTCGCTGAAGCCCCCCAGCCCGGCTCCTTTCAAATTCACGTACATGAGGTCGAGTTCGTCCTTCGAGGGGAGAAACCAATCCTTATAGCCGCCGATGTCGAGGCCCCAGCAAAGCTGGGCCGCGTAATGGCCTTCGCCCTGGGCCGCGATGATGGCGGCCGTGTTCTCCTTGCCGCTGCCGACTGCCGTATCGGTTTTTATCGATATGAACTCCGCGTTCTTCCATTCGATGCCTGCCGCGTCCGTCTGGTCCTGGGGAGCGGCCTCGAGATAGCGCCATCCCTCGCTCGACTCTCCCTTGTCGAAAAATATGATGCCCCCCGCCGGTCCCCTGTCGCCGATCTTGTAGTCGGCGGGCACCGGCCCCTCCTCGGCCATCACGCCGAAGCTCATCATCGCAGATAGTATGAACGCGACCCTCATGCGCAATGCCCCTCGCCGGTCTTTCATGCATCCCTCCCTTCGGACGGGTCCGTAACCTCGCCCACATACTCCATGCCCGCTCGCCAGACTTCCCGTCGCAGGCCCGGATCGTCATAGCCCTTAGCGATTGCGATCGGTGCGCGCTTCGCAAAGAGCCTGCCCGTCTCGCCCCGGACCGAATCGGAGCAGGCGAGAAAGACGCTCGTCGCCGCGCCCTCCGCCGGATCGACGAAGAATGGCGCGAGAACGGTCTTTATGATCGAGTCGTACCAGCGGTTCACGTACATGATCGAAGTGCGGACGATGCCGGGGTGGGCGGCGTTGACGGAAATGCCCCTCCCGCGGAGACGCTCCGCCAGCTCGAGGGTGAAGAGTAGCAGCATGTACTTCGAGACCGCGTAGGCCTTGACCCAGCGGTAACCGTCGACGCGGAGCAGGTCGAAACGTCCCATTTTGTAGATGTTCGACACGAGATTGACTATCCTGTTGTCCTTCCCCTCCTCGAAGAGGGGAAGGAGGAGGATGGTGAGCGCGAAGGTTCCGAAGTAATTGGTACCGACTATCGGCTCCCTCCCCTCGACGGTCCTCGCCTCGCGGGTGTTGGATATGCCCGCGTTGTTCACGAGGGCGTCGAGCCGGCCGAATCTTGCCCGGAAAGAGTCGACGAAGGCACGGATGGATTCCTTGGAAGCGAGATCGAGGGGGAGGGCGAATATCGACTCGTTGCCGGATTCGCGGACGAGTTCGATCCTGGTCGCCTCGGCCCGCTCCAGGTTCCTGCAGGCCATGACCACGGACAGGCCCTCGCGGGCCAGGCCGAGGGCGGTTTCCCTGCCGATGCCTCGATTCGCTCCGGTGACGATGACGATGCGCTGTCTTTTTCTCTCGGAGAGGGTGATGGGTTCTGCCATCGCTCCATGGTAGCGACAGAGGCTCCTCCGTTGAAGGGCAGGGCCCTACTCCTGGCCTCCCTGGGCCCCGATGGTATCACGAAGATTGTGAAGGCTCGGATCAAGAAGCAGGGCTGCGCCCGTAAACTTTACGGCTTATACCGATTATCAACGAAAATATATTGACCAATATCGGCATATACAGAATATTATCCGAATGCTTGACCAGACGGACAGAAAACTTCTCGACCTGCTCCAAGGCAACGCCAGGCTCTCCAATGCCGAACTCGCCGAGGCTGTCGGCCTCACCATCTCTTCGGTGCACGAAAGGGTGAAGAAACTCGAGCGGAGGGGAATCATCACCGGCTATGTGGCCAGGGTCGACGCTGAAAAGCTCGGCAAACCCCTCACGGCCTTCATGCGGCTGACCATCGAGACGACGACGGAAAGCGGCATCGACGAGGTCCACGCCAGGATGTTCGAAGCCTGCGCCTCCGATCCGGACATTCTCGAGTGCCATAATGTCGCGGGAGAGGACTGTTTCATCATCAAGGTCAGGGCCGAGGGCCCTAAGCAACTCGAAAGGCTCCTTTCGAAGATCCGCGGCATGGCCAAGAGCTCTCGCTCGGTCACGAACATCGTTTTGTCCACATACAAGGAAAGCTCGAGAATCGAGCCCGCGCCCGCCCCGGAGGCGGACGAATCAATCTAGAAACGGAGCTGCGCAATGAACAACATCGGCGCCGTCGCCGCCCTCGCGACGGCCGTATCCTGGACCATCACCGCCCTGGCCTTCGAATACGCGGGCAAGCGCATCGGAGCCTTCGCCCTCAACTTTCTCAGGCTCGCCGTCGGCTTCGTACTCCTGGGGCTCTGGTGCCTCGTCACCCAGGGCTCCTTCCTCCCCCTCTCCGCGCCCCCCTCCGCGTGGTTCTGGCTTTCCGCCTCAGGCGTCGTCGGACTCGTGATCGGCGATCTCCTCCTCTTCCAGGCCTTCATCGATATCGGTTCGCGGATCTCGATGCTCATCTACGCGAGCGCGCCGGCCCTCACCGCCGTCCTCGGTTTCGGCATCCTCGGCGAGCGCCTCGCCGGCCTCGCCCTCCTCGGCATGGCCCTCACCCTCTCGGGCATCGCCTTCGTCGTCCTCGGCAAGGGCGAGGACGCGGAAACGAGGCACTCGAAATCCAGGGCCATCAAGATGCGGGGCTATCTCTGCGCCGCGGGAGGGGCCCTCGGTCAGGCAGGCGGTCTCATCCTGAGCAAGATCGGGGCGGGCTCGATGGACCCCTTCGCGGGCACGGAGATCAGGGTGACGGCGGGCCTCGTCGGCTTCGCCCTCGTCCTCCTCGTCGCCCGGGCCTGGAAGGGCACCTGGTCGGCCTTGAAGGACCGACGAGCCCTTGCGAGCCTCGGCCTCGGCTCCTTCTTCGGCCCCTTCCTCGGCGTTTCCCTGAGCCTTCTCGCCGTCCAGTCGACGGAGGCCGGGGTGGCCGCCGCCATCATGTCCATCATCCCCGTCCTCATCATCGCCCCTTCGGCCCTCCTCTACAAAGAGAAGGTGAAGGCCAGAGAAATCCTCGGCTCCCTCGTGGCCGTGGGAGGAGTCTTCATCCTCTTCATGTCCTGAGGAAGACTGGGCCACGAGGCCCGCGGGTCGCCCTATTTCATCACAGACAGGACGGGATCGAGTTTGGTCGCGCCTTTTTCGAGGAGTTCTCCGCACCAGTCGAGATGGAGGCGGCTCGGCGGGTCGCCGCCGCTCCTGGCCGCGTCGGCCGCGAGGAACATGGATCGAGCCGACCGCAGGTCCCCTTCCTCGAAGCTGGCGCGAGCTCTTTCATAGAGTTCTATGAAAGTGAGATCGGGAAGACGCGCGTTTTCGAAGGCTTCCCATACGAGTTCGGGAGCCGCCTTCCCTTTGACGCGGATCGTTCCCCAGCGCCGCCAGGAGATACCGGGCAATTCTCCACAGAGACGCCGCGTCACGTCGCAGAAGAGGGCCTGGGCCCCGCACTGCCCGCTGGCGGGTTCGAGGCGGGCGGCCAGGTTCACCCCGTCGCCCAGCACGGTATAGGAGAGGCGCTTGCTCGTGCCGAAGGCGCCGATGAGGCATTCGTCCGAGGCGCAGCCGATCTTCACCCGCGAAAAATAGGGGTCGCCGAGATCGCGGAGGGCCCCTGCAGCCTCGAGGGCGGCCCGGACCACCCGTCGCGCGTGCTCGACCGGGTCGCCCGAAACGAGGGGCCCGCCCCGAAAGGACATGACGGCGTCGCCGATGAATTTGTCGATGATGAGGTCATGGGCCACGAGGCGTTCCACCACGGCGTCCATCACGCGTTCGAGGTGCTCGGCGAGGCTGCCGACGTCGTCGCGCATCTTTTCCGCGGTCGACGAAAAGCCGACGAAATCGATGAAGAGAATCGTCGCCGGTCCCCGATGGCGCTCCTTGTAGGCCGCCGGATGGTGGAGGAAGTGCTCCGCCACCTGGGCCGGCAGGGCGATGTTGAGAAGCGTGCGCAATTGGTTCCATGACGCGTCGCGAAGGAGCCCGTGGATCAAGAAGAGGAAGAGGGCCGTCGCCATCAGGGCTCCGAGGATGAGGAAGAACTCTGCCTCGTCGAGAAAGGCGGCGTCGGCGCCGAATTCGGAGCGCATCCACGCGAGGACGGCGATGAATCCGGCGGCGTAGGCGGTGACGGCGAGATTCATGCCGACGCGAAAGCGGCGGCCCTCGCCGTCCTCCTCCATCGCCGCGCGCGAGAGCGAGGGGAGGAATTGGAGGGAGCGGAGGACGCGAAGCCCCCGGAGGACCCTGAGGACGCGGAAGAGTCTCGCGAATTGTATTGCCTGGAGCCAGGGCACGTTGGCGACCAGGAGGATGCCGGGAAGGCAGCTCAGAAGGTCGGTCATGAACCAGGCCGATCGGAGATAGCGCCCCCGCCTGAAGGCGAGCTTGAGGAGGACGTCGACGACGAAGCAGGCGTCGACGAGGAGGGAGAGGACTCTCACGATTCCGGTGTCTGTCGCGATCCCCTTGAGCTCCAGAAGGTAGAGGACCACGGCGAGGACGGAGAGAAGGAGGAGGGGTTTGTCGAGGGATTCGATGGCCGCGTCTATTTTCGAGGCGACGGAGGGCGCGCCTGGAGATCGGGACGGGGGGGCGGCGGACGGCGCGGCGTGTTGCATGTTCATTCCGAAAGGGCAGAGGCCGTTCGAACCGCGAGTTCAAGGGCCGGACCGATCACTCCGGGATCCAGGAAACGTCCCTGCTTTTCCCACTGGACCACTTTCTCCGTGACGAAGGCTCCGTGGTTCGCCGCGAGGAGTGCGAGAATACTCTCCTTCACCTCGGGTTTGGCCAGGCGGGAGAGTATCGGGAGGCCGTCCTTGGCCTTGATCCTGACCGCCTCGTCGAAGGCTGGGTCGCCGAGCTCGAGATCCTGCAGGCCGAAGAGGCTCTTGCCGAGCTTGGTGAAAAAGCCCTCGTGCGCGATGCGACATTGCGCCTCGAAGGGTCGCGGCAGGACGGCCCTCGCGACCGTATAGGTCGTGCTGTTCTTGCCCGAGCCGCGGACCTCGAGGAAGACCTCCACCTTGACTCCATTCCTTTGGCCGATCAGCCGCCAGAAATTCGACGCGGCAATGCGGGCCACGAAACCTCCGGGATGCCGCCCGATCCACTCCAGGGCCTGCATCCCCATGCTGCCCGCCTCGCGATAGGCCTCTTCGAGGGCCGCAGTTCCTTCGACATATTCGAGACCGAGAGACTCCGCGAGGCTCCGCTTTCTGTCGCTCTCCTTCTGCCGGAATGCCTTGCCGAACTTGATACTTAGGACGGCGATCAGGATGCAGGAGAGGACGAAGGCGATGGGAACGTATACGTGGGGATCGTCGAACATGCAAGCTCCTCGCATCCGAGTTTCGCCTCCGGGCAATCGTAGGCGGTGTCATGTTAATTCCCCCGATCGTCCAGGGGAAGCCCCGAGTTCCTTCCCTTGAGGGGGACGAAGGCCACGTATCCCCAGCTGTCGCGCCGGTATTCCCCGCCGCGCCTTTCGACCCTATGCATTCTGCCGAAGGCCTCGGGGTAGACGAGGATGCCGCCTTCGGCGAGTTGGGAGGCGAGGAGTCCCTCGTCGAATCCCGAGCCCTTAACGCCAGCCGATACCAGGATGCGGTCGAAGGGTCCGAGATCGGGAAAGCCCGCGGAACCGTCGCCCTCGATGAAGGTCATGGTTGTGGCGCGCGACCAGGATCTCCCTTCGATGGCGGCGCAATTGCTGCGAGCCCGCGCGAGGAGTTCCGGGAGGAGTTCGCAGGCGAAGACCCGGCCCTCGGGCGCGACGAGGATTGCGGCGATCGCCGCCGCATAGCCCGAACCCGAGCCGATCTCGAGGAGTCGCTGCCCCGGGCGGGGATCGAGCGACCCCAACATCATCGCCACCGTCGATGGCTGGGAGCAGGTCTGATCCATGCCGATCGGCAGGGGGCCGTCCTGGTACGCACGGCCCCTTTGGGAGGGCGGCAGGAAATCGGCCCGATCGACCACGCGCATCGCCGCGAGAACGCGTGCTATGGTTCCGGCCTCGATTCCGTAGCCGTCGCCGTAGCCGTCGCCGTAACCGGCGGCGAGCCTTTCCCCGACGGTGCGGATGAGTCCCTCATTCGTGGCGTCTCCCCTCGACATGAGTCCTCCGGGGAAAGAAGATTTCGTCGCCGAGGCCTGGCGCCATCTGCCTTACATGACCATGCTCGTGCTTCCGTAAAAGGCCCCTGCGGTGGTCGACCAGATGACTCCGCTGAAGTAGCGGTCGAGGTAGTAGCTGCAGGATGACCAGAGTTCCCCGTCGGGACCGTAGAGGATGGAACCGCCATCCCCGACGACTACGAAAAGCCCGTTCCCGTAGGTTATTCCATAGGGCGAAGGCAGTATGCCGATCTTTGTCCAGGCGACACCGTCGGGGCTGGTCAACGAGGGATTGCCGTTGGCGGCAAGGATGATCCATTTCCCGTTTCCATTCACTATTCCAACGAGTTGGGCCGTACTTCCAGAAACCCTCGAGGACCAGCTCCCCGTGCCGTTCACGCTCGCGACGATCAATCCGCCTCCGCCGGCGGCGATGAACTGGCCATCCGCATAGGTTACCGCCAGGAGGTAGAAGGGGAAGGTATTCCCCGACGCATTCAGGGTCCAGACGCTGCCGTCCGCGCTCGTCATGATGAGGGCGTTGGTCGAAACCCCATAGCCGACCGCAACGAAGACGCCGTTACCGAAGGCGAGCCCACATGCCGCCGTCGTACCGGGGTTGGTCGAGGCGGCTGTCCAAACCGTCCCGTCGGGGCTCCAAAGGATGGTCGTCGCACCCAGGGGAGCGGCGCCTACCGCGACGAAGGTACCGTTGCCGTAGGCGACGGCGTAGAGATCGGCGGTCGAGCCCGAGGCGGGCTGAGTCCAGGTCGCGCCGTCGACGCTCCTTCCAATCCACCCGGACTTGCCCACCGCTACCATGACCCCGTTCCCCTCGCAGATCGCGTTCTGAAGCGTCGAAGGGAAGGGCAGAAGCCGGATATCGAGGGCTGTCGCGTCCGAACCGTCTGCGGCAAGGATTTGCCAGTAGAGCCCATCAAACACATACGACTTGCCCAAAGTCGTGTTGTAGTACGCCCAGTTCAGACTCGGCGGTCCAGGGACATCCGGGAAGCTCCCTTGCCAGAGAATCGAGACTCCATTGCTGCCATTGGTTCCGTCGATTCCATCAGTCCCGTTGATTCCATCGATTCCGTTGATTCCATCAGTCCCGTTGATTCCATCTACCCCATCAACGGCGAGGACCTGCCAGGCGCTTCCATTGAAAATGAAGGCTCCACCAAGCGTTGTGCTGTAATAGGCCCAATTCAGGCTCGGAAAAACAGGCGGTTCGGAGAAGCTTCCCTTCCAAATGATCGAGATGCCATTGACTCCATTGGTCCCGTTGATGCCGTTGGTCCCGTTGATGCCATTGGTCCCGTTGATGCCATCAATCCCGTCGATGCCATCAATCCCGTTGCTACCATTTGTCCCGTCCAGCCCGTCCACGGTGAGGATCTGCCAGGTGCTTCCGTCATGGATATAGGCCGCTCCGGCCGTCGTGTTGTAGTAGGCCCAGTTCGGGCTTGGCGATATCGGCGCCGCGGCAAGACTTCCCTTCCAAAGGACCGAGACGCCGTCGGCTCCATCGATCCCGTCAGCCCCGTCCACGGCGAGGACATGCCAGGAGACTCCGTCGAAGACGAATGCGATTCCAAGCGTCGTATTGTAATATGCCCAATTGAAACGAGGTGACGAGGGCGCCGTCGCAAGGGCGCCTTGCCAGATGACGGATACGCCGGCGGCTCCATCGGAACCGACCGGCCCGCGCAGGTAGTCCAACACCTGGTTGCAGGAAAGAAAGGCCACCGAGAGAAAGACACAGGCACAAAGTCCCACTTTTTTCATAGCGCGACCTCCTGTTGCCACGAACATCCACATAACAAGTCTACGTTCATGATCTCGAGGTTTCTATATACAATAACGAAATTTAAATTTGCCGCCAGAAGCGAGTTGGCATCGAATCATCCCTATCTTCGCACGGCATTGCGAAAGGCGCGGGGGATCGTGATGGGAAGATCACGGCGCTTTTTTCTTGCCGCATGCCGCTCCGCGTTATACGATACGATATGCCGGTCAAGACGCGGGCAAAGGTGGCCCTCCTCGCTATCGCGGGAGGAGCGATCAACTACCTCCTCGGCAGCCTCGTCCATCTATTCCGCCTCCCCCTCTATTTCGATTCGATATTCACGATGGTGATCACCGCGGCCTTCGGTCTTCCCGCGGGACTTCTCACCGCCTTCGTCTCGAACGCCGCCCTTTCCATTTCGAACGATATTCTGCTGCCATTCATGATCTGCAATTTCGCCACGGCTTTCTCCGTCTGGCTCGTGAAGCGAAGACATGGCCTAAGTTCGTTGCAGGATTACCTGTGGGTCGGAATTTGGTCCGGGCTTTCCAACGCCGTGCTGGGTTCGATCATTTCAGCCTTCGTGTTCGGCGGCATCACCAAGGTGCACAGGATCGATGACCTGGTGTCCGCCTTCATGATCGCGGGGCAATCCCTCGTGGGTTCCGTCTTCCTGGCGGGCCTCATGACGAACCTCGTGGACAAGCTGCTCTCCACCTTCATCGCCTTGGGTTTGCGCAAGCCGGTGGAAAGCCTGGGCAAATCGATCGCCGAGGCGGGATAGCGGGGCCCCAGGTGCAATCCGCAACTGTTCAGCATTATAGTTGACGTACCTGATTCTCGCGTGGAGGCATCGATGGGAGAAGAACAGATCCGCGGCTATCCCCAAACGAAGCTTGTTCGCTTCGCCGCCGGGCAGGAACTCTTCCGCGAAGGTTCCGCCGGAAGGGAAATGTACATCATCCGCTCGGGTCGTGTACGGGTATCCATTTCCAAGGGCGGACTTTCGGTGCCCATCACCGAATTGGGCAAGGGTTGCCATGTCGGGGAGATGTCCTTCATCGCCTCGATTCCCCGGACGGCGACGGTGACAGCCCTCGAGCCGGTGATCGCCAACAGGATCAGTCCGGACATCCTCTCCGACGACAATCTGAGCATTTCCGGCTGGGCGATCAGCATCGCGCGGGTACTGGTCGAGCGCATTAAGCGGACGACCGAAATCCTCGGAGACTACATGGCCTCGGGTCCCCATCCCATGCCCGCCGAATCGATCCCGTCCCCGGCCTCGCGCCGCGCCGAATTCTCGATGCACTCGGCCACCACGGGCGGGACGATCCTCCTCAAGGGGGTCTTTTCGAAGGAGAAGATCGACCAGGTGAAGGAGACGGTAAGGCAGGCACTCCTGAAAAATCCCTCGGGGATCACCATCGATTTTTCCGGCATCATGGACATCGGCGCCGACGCCCTCGCCTACCTTCTCCAACTCGCGAAGAGCGCGCAGGCGAGGGATGGAAAGATCCAACTTCGAAACCTCCAACTCATACGAAACAAGATCGCGGGCATGAAGGAAATCCAGAATCTCATCAAGACCTCGAATTTGCCCCTGCGCCGGATCGAGGATGGGGACTACCTGATTCGACAGGGCGAACGCGAACGATCCATGTTCATCATCCGTTCGGGGGAGTTCGACATCCTCGGGGAGAGCGAGGGGCAGGATCCCCTCCTCCTCGGGAACGCGAGGGCGGGAGACGTCGTGGGAGAGCTGTCGCTGTTGAAGGAGGGCGAACGGACCGCCTCCGTCCGGGCGGTCAAGGGCAGCGTCGTGCTGGAGATCACGCCGAAGGAATTCTACGCCAATATCTACACGGTCCCCGAATGGTTCATGCAGATAATAGACGGTCTCGTGCAAAGACTTCGCAATACCGATGAAATGCTCACCCAGGTCACCTCGCTTGCCAAGCCAGCCGAGGTTCCGGCGGCGATGGAGGCTCCCTTGAGCATCCAATTGGACGCTTCCGCCCCGGGGACCTTCGTGCTTTCGGGAACCCTGAATCTCGCGAACATGGAGCATTTCGTCCCGATCATCCGCCAGCTCCTCTTCCTCGGCCAAAAGGAGCTCGTCATCAACATGGAAAAGATCGAGCAGATCGACAAGGAAAGCATACGCTACCTCCTCAATCTCTTCATGATCATGAAGGAGAACGGCGGGCATCTCAGCCTGATCGGCAATCACAAATACCTGCTCTGGCTCAAGAAGCACAACGCGGAGGATTCCATCGCGGGGATGCGCGGCGAGGAAGAGGTCAAGGCGACCACCGCCGAGGATCGCGAATAGGGTCCGCGCCCGGAGCCGACCGAGACTCGGCTCGGCATCCGACCTCAGCGACGCCTGTCCTTCATGTGCCGCAGGAGCATGAGCCTGTTTTCCGGCGTGTCGCTCCAGCTCTTGAGAGCCTCGAAGCTGGCCTGATCCTCCGAATCGGAGCCGGAGACGAAAAGGGTCATGCCTTCCCAGCGATACCAAAGGCAGTGGCTATGCTCGACGTTTCCGTGCGGCTCGGCGTCCAGGTAGCCGAAAAGGGTTTCGTGATTGGCCTCTCCCGACACGCTCCAGATCCTCCCATCCCCGATGAACATCACCATTCTCGTGTAGGTGCGCGCGCTGGAATCGTTGCGGTAGTCCGAAATCACGAGGTCGAAGTCCGCAAGCGTCAGATCGTAGCCGCCGAGCCTGAGACCCTTCCTGATTTGGATCACCCGATCCTTGATTTCCATGATCGTCTCGCGGTCGTGCTCGTGGCTCTTGAGTCGCGCTCGCATGGCGGTGAATTCGGTTTCGTAATGGCCCATCAGCGAGGTCTTGGCTAGGAACTTGTTCGTCTCGGAGAGGAGCTTCCAAGTAGAGGAAAAGTGTTCCGCAAGCCTTTCGAGCACTCCCATGGCGCCTAACTCCAGCCGGCCACGGCTTTCCCGCGGGCCGGGCTCGCCCCGCAGCGCAAGTTCCTCGGGCGAAAACGGACACAAGCCACGATCCTGACCTCCACTGACGACTCGACTCGCAGAGTATAGCTCGTGTCGACCCGTCGCGACGCCCCGGCGCCTCTCTCTCGCGGAAACCTTCGGCGTCTCCGGCCTTCCATTTTTCCCAGCAGAGCCCTTACAGGTTATAGGGTTTTCGCGGTATTGTCCTCCGGGCCTTGTTAAGGCCCGTGCAATATGACTCTTTCACCTGGAAGTACCGATGAAGAAGTACCTCGTTTCCATTCTCGCCGTGGCCCTCCTCCTGGCTTCGTGCAAAGCCGGTAACCTCGCCGACAAGGCGGCCTCCGGCAGCCCCTCCGCCACCACCTCCAAGACCGATGTGAGCTACGCCTTCGGCATCGCGATCGGCAAGAGCTTGGCATCCACCGGCGTTGACATCGACAACGACGCCTTCATGTCGGGCGTCAAGGACGTGCTGGCCAAGAAGGCGACCCGCATCAAGGAAGCCGATGCCCAGACCATCATCCAGACGGCCATTACCGACGCGCAGACAAAGCTGGCCGCCGACAACAAGACCAAGGGCAGCGATTTCCTCGCCGCCAACGCCAAGAAGGACGGCGTAAAAACCACGGCGAGCGGACTCCAGTACCAGGTGATCAAGGAAGGCAGCGGTCCCAAGCCCAAAGCCACCGACACCGTCAAGGTCGACTACGTCGGCACCCTCCTCGACGGCACCGTCTTCGACAGTTCCATCGAGCGCAAGGAGCCGGCCGTGTTCCAGGTCGGCCAGGTCATTCCCGGATGGGCCGAGGCGGTGCAACTGATGACCGTCGGCTCGCAATACAAGGTCTGGATCCCCTCAGAACTGGCTTACGGGGAACAGGGCGCGGGGGGCAAGATTCCTCCCAATTCCACCCTGTCCTTCGACATCGATCTCCTCTCCATAGAGCCCGCCGCCAAGAAGTGATCCCGCGACCAAGGGGCTCGCCCGGTCAGTAACCGGCGAGTCCCTTGGGTAAGGCGACTTGCCAACCGAGGGGGCTCCCGGTCTCGGCGAGGGGCGGCCGAGTTCCTTCCGTTTTAATCCAATCGAGGCTAACCCCGGATATCCAATTGACTTCCCCACCGAGCTCTGTACCATGTACGGCTGGAAGGATCATTTAAGGAGGTCCATATGGACAAGACTCTGGAAAGCGTGAAGACGGAACTCGGGACGAAGCTTTTCCCCGATGCAACCTGGCTCGCGATATCGGATGACATCGCCCTGGCCTTCAGGATGAGCGCAGCCGAGAAGGAAGCCCTGGGGCGGAACAAGATCGCCAGGCTCGTCGCCTCCCTGCCCTACCTCGCCGGCTGCGAGGACGCGGGGCGGACGGCCGTCGCCCACCTCGGCACCTATCTCCTCTCCACCAGAGAGACCAAGCACTGGTTCGACGCGACGGCTCGCGACAGTGTCTCGGTTCTCGAAAGGCTGTGGCTTGGCGCGGACTTTCGGGGAGGGGACGAGAAGATCATCAGGCGAGGACTCAATCTCCTCGCGCTCAACATGATCGCCGACTACAAACGCGACATCGACGAGGACGCGGCCTCCGGGAAGTACAACCCTCTCGCGGCCGGCGACTTCGATTTCAAGGAAACCGTCGAGGATCTGGAGTGGAGCATCATCTCGACGCCTTGCCCGGAGATGGATGAAATCGTTTCGCTCGCGGAGATTCCGATGTCGTTCTGGGTCGCCTCATGATGAAGGGGCTGCCGTCGCGAGCCTTCAAGGGCTTTTTGCGCGATCCCGAGGGGCTCCGAAAGCTCGTCGGCTACGCGTCAGGCTCGGTCGCGATTGCAGTCGCCTTTTTGAATATCCTCACCCTCCTCCACATCGGCCTGACCGACCCTTGGGAGATCGCAGTCAACCACGTTGTCCTCATGATACTGGCGTTCGGCGCCTTTGCCTTCGCGACTGCGGGGTGGAAATCAAGGATTGCCGAGTGGAGTCAGGTGCTCTTTTTTTTTGCGATCGCCCTCCTGTCCGCGAGCGAGGCACGGCCCGGGGACCTTACTGGTGCCCTGATCCTAATATTCGGCCTCATCCTCGCGCTGGAGTACAATTTCGGGCGAAAGGCCCTCCTCGGCTGCTCCCTCTTCGCCCTCCTGGCCTATCCCCTGGCCCTCGCGCTGGGGTATAGCAGGTCTTCCAAGGCATACCTCAGTCAAACCGCCGCGGCCCTGCTCGGCCTCTTCCTCTTCATCGTCCTCTATGGCATGGTCGCCCTCCGACACCGTGCCAGGCTCCAAGACGAGGCCGAGCATCTCGAGGAGAAGGTCAGGGAGCGAACAACGGAGCTCGAGGCCCTCCTTTCGGAAAGATCGGCGATGCTCAACGAGATCCACCATCGGGTCAAGAACAATCTCCAGATGGTCGCGAGTCTCCTGCGGCTCGGCACCGACAGGAGCGCGGACGGGAAGGCCAAGAGCACGCTGGACGCCGGGGTGCGGCGCATCGACGCGATGGCCCTCGTTCACGAATCGCTCTACGACACCGAACGACTCGACAAGGTGGACCTCGGCGACTATGCCCGCCGCCTCATCGACGCCATTTCCGAAGGCTCGGGCTTTCATTTCGATTTCGAGGAAGAAGGGCAGCTCAAGGCCCATCTCGACATCGCCGTGCCCTTCGGCCTCCTCCTCAACGAGCTCGCCACCAATGCGCAGAGGCACGCCTTCCCCGGGGGCGGTGGACGGGCGAGGATCGACCTCGCCTCGAAAGACTCCCGCGTCGAACTTCGCGTATCGGACGAGGGCATAGGCATGGAAGAGGTGCCGGACTCCGTCGCCACCGGCGGCGTCGGCCTCGAACTCGTCCGCGCCCTCGCAAGCCAGCTCCACGGCGGAATCGAGCGCCTGCCGGGGAAGGGAACGACCTGGCTTCTCAGCTTTCCCCTCCCGCAAGAATCCCGCCCCACCCTCCTTCGCGCCTGAGTCTTTCGGTATGGAGCCGCGAAGACGGCGAGGGCTCCCTTCGTTTTTCCGGCTTGCCAATTTCCTCCCGCGACTCCACCATGTGCCGGACTAAAGGAGGGCGGAATGGATCTATTCGAATGCATTGGTACGAGGCGGAGCTGTCGCGCCTACGCGAGCGATCCCGTCGAGGAGTCGAAGCTCGAAAGACTCCTCGAGGCGGCGCGTCTGGCCCCGACCGCTGCGAACCGCCAACCCTTCCGCATCCTGGTCATCCCCACCGCGGGACGGGAAGCCCAACTTAGGCGTCTGTACGACAAGACCTGGTTCGTGACCGCTCCCCTCGCCCTCCTCGTCTGCACGATTCCCGGCGAGGCATGGGTGAGGAAGGACGGCAAGAACTATGCCGATGCGGACGCGGCGATCGTCATGGAACACATCGTGCTCGCCGCGACGGCCCTCGGTCTGGGGAGTTGCTGGATCGCCAGCTTCGACGCCGAGGCGGTCAAGGAAGCCTTCGGATTAGCCGCGGGAATGGAACCTCTCGCCTTCACGCCGATCGGCTATCCGAAGGAGTCGCCGGAGCCTCGGCCGCGAAAAGGCCTCGAGTCCCTGGTTTCCAGGCTCTGATTACGAAACGGCATTCCGTCCCATAAAACGCATGGTGATGATCTAGCGGCAGGAAGGGCGTCAGGTTGATGTATTCAGCCCTGGCGCGCACGCGCAAATTTGCTTCTCGAAAGAACCGCCTATACTTGGAGGGACAAATCTACAGCCTCGACCAAGTTGAAGGGGGTCATACATGAGGAGCATTTCAACCAAGATCATCAGTCTAACCATGGTTTCCGCTATCGCGGTGACGGCGATTCTATTCGTCATTTTCCTGACCATGTTCAACTCGACCTCGAAGGCTGATATCGCCAACCTGGAAACTACCCTGATGAGCGATTTCGATCTCAAGAGCAAGGAAATCGTCGAGGCGGCGGCCAGCATGTTGGCCAAGGTCGGGGCTCTCAAGGATTCCGGGGCTCTTACTCCCGCCCAGGCCAGAGAATTGGGACTGAGCCTTCTCCGCGAGATCCGCTATGGGGCGGATGGCTATTTCTGGGCCGACACGCCCGCCGGCGTCAACGTCGTACTTCTCGGCAACAAAGAGAAGGAAGGCGTCAATCGACTCGGGGCCAAGGACAACAACGGATTCGAATACGTGAAATCCTTCATCGAAAAGGGAAAGGCAGGTGGCGGTTACACCGACTACTGGTTCCCCCGAGCGGGCCAGACCCAGGCCCTCCCCAAGCGCAGCTATACCCTATACGTTCCTTCCTTCGACATCGTCATCGGTACCGGCAACTACATCGATACGATAGAGAAGATCGCCGTGCAGAGACGGGCCGAAGCGGTGAAAACGAGGAACGAGGCGGTCCTCGTATCGGCCATCGTGGTCGGCATCGCCCTCATCATTCTGGCGGTAGCCGCCATTCTCATGGGCAAGCGTCTCGCCCGACCCCTCGTCTATGCCACGGGCAAGATGCAGGAAATCGCGTCGGGACATCTCGCGGGCGAGTTCAATCAAAGGTTCTTTTCCAACAAGGACGAGACGGGTCTCCTCGTGTCCGGCCTCGCCAAGATGCGCGACGACCTGACGCGGCTCCTGGGATCGATTCGGGTCTCGGCGAGAACCGTCGCCGCGGGAAGCGTCGAGTTCCGGAACGCCTCCATGGAAATCTCGGATTCGGCCAACCTCCAATCGGCGGCGGCGGAACAGGTCTCGGCCTCGGTCGAACAGCTCACCGCCTCGACGCGAAACAACGCGTCCAACGCCAGCGAGTCCGAGCGCATCGCGGCGGAGGCGGCGAAGGAAGCCGACGCCGGCGAGATCGCCGTCCGCGAGGCGACGCAGGCCATAAGACTCATCGCCCAGCGCGTCAGCGTCATCGAGGACATCGCTCGACAGACCAACATGCTCGCCCTCAACGCCGCGATCGAGGCGGCCCGAGCCGGCGAGTCGGGCAAGGGCTTCGCCGTCGTCGCCCAGGAGGTTCGGAAGCTCGCGGAGCGAAGCAAGAGCAGCGCCGAGGAGATCAGGAACATTTCGGCCGACACGGTCGGCAAGGCAGACCGTGCCGCCCTCGCCCTCTCCAACCTCACGCCCATCATCAGGCGGACTTCGACCCTCGTCGGCGAGATCAGCGCGGCGAGCAAGGAACAGGAATCGGGAACGAGCCAGATCGAGCGCGCCCTCTCCCAGCTCAACGACACGATCCAGAAGAACGCCTCCGCCTCGGAGGAGCTCTCGGCCTCGGCCGAAAGCCTCGCAGACGAATCGCGATCGATGGAAGCCAGCGTGGCGGCCTTTATCCTCGACGAACAAGAGGTCACCGTCGAAGCCCTTCCCGAACCTCTGGCAAGCTGAAAGGCAATAAAAAAAGGCGTTTCGATCCCGTGGGACCGAAACGCCGCAGTTCGAAGCTCGACTCTCTCAACCGGACGGCCGCTCGCGCGGCGGCGCCGGAATCAATTCCTCATATTTCCTTCCATCGATGGCAGGCGACCATCCTGTCCTTGCCGCCGGCTTCCTCGAGGGCGGGTTCCTCGACGCGGCAGCGTTCCACCGCGTAGGAGCAACGAGGATGGAAGCGGCAACCCTTGGGGGGATTGATGGGGTTCGGGACATCGCCCGTCAGGATGATCTTCTCGCGCTTCGTCTCCGGATCGGGCACGGGGATGGCCGAGAGGAGGGCCCTGGTGTAGGGATGGCGGGGGCTCGAAAAGATCTCGTGGGTCGGGCCTAATTCGCACATCTTGCCGAGGTACATGACGGCGATGCGGTTCGAGATGTATTTCACGACGAGGAGGTGATGGGTCACGAAGAGATAGGTGAGCTCCATCTCATCCTGTAGCCTCTTGAGGAGGTTGAGGATCTGGGCCTGGACCGAGACGTCGAGGGCCGAGGTGGGCTCGTCCATCAGGATGAAGCGCGGGTTCGTCGAGAGGGCGCGGGCGACCGCGATGCGCTGGCGTTGGCCTCCGGAGAACTCGTGGGGATAGCGCATCAAGTGGTCGCGGGTGAGGCCGACCTTGCCGAGAAGCTCGACCACGGTGGCGGGAATCTGCTTCGGATCGACGAGGCGCTGGGCCACGAGGGGCTCGGCGACGATGTCGCGGACGAGCATGCGCGGATCGAGGGAATTGGTGGGATCCTGGAAGACGACCTGAAGCTTTTGCCTGAGGGCGAGGAGCCTCTTGCCGCCGACGCTGAGGAGGTCAAGCTCACGGAGCCTCGCCTTCGCCTTGGCCTGCTCCGCTGCGTCGGTAGAGATCAATCCCGCCTCGATGGCTTCGACCTCAGCCTCGGGGGTTTCGAAGTAGATGCGACCTTCGGTGGAGGGATGGAGACGCATCAGGGTCTTGCCGAGAGTCGTCTTGCCGCAGCCCGACTCCCCGACGAGACCGAGACACTCGCCCTTGCGGATCGTCAGGTCCACGCCGTCGAGGGCCTTTACGTCGGCCACGTGCCGCCTGAAGACGCCGCCGGTGACCGGGTAGTATTTCTTGAGGCCGCGAATGTCGATGAGGTTATCGGTCATTTGCTCTGGTCCTTGGTATAGAGGTGGCAGGCGACGAGATGCCCCGGCCCGATCTCGAGCGTGGCGGGCTTCTCCTGCTCGCAGATGGCCATCTTGTGCTTGCAGCGGGGGTGGAAGCGGCAGCCCGAGGGCGGCCTGATGAGGTTGGGGACGGCGCCGGGGATGATGGTGAGCTCGCCCTCCTGCACTTCCTTCGGCACCGCGTCGAGGAGTCCCTGGGCGTAGGGGTGAAGGGGGTTGCGGAAGAGTTCCTTGACGGTGGCGGTTTCGGCCACGTCGCCGGCGTACATCACGGTGACGCGATCGCAGATCTCGGCGACGATGCCCAGATCGTGGGTGATGAAGACCACGGAGGAAATGGCCGTCTTCTTGAGTTCCCTGATCAGATCGACGATCTGCGCCTGGATTGTGACGTCGAGGTTCGAGGTCGGCTCATCGGCGATAAGGAGGGTCGGATGGCAGGCCAGGGCAATGGCGATGACGATGCGCTGCTGCATGCCCCCGGACAGCTCGTGGGGGTAGCGCTTGGCGATGTTCTCCGGATTGGGGATGCCGAGGCTGCGCAGGAGATCGATGACCTGAGCCTCGACGGTCTTGTCGAGGGCGCGGCGATAGCGACGGAGGAAGGGGACCCGCCGCACGAATCCCACGAAGGCGTCGCCGCGGACGGGCTTGTCGCGCTCATGGTTGAGCTCGTGCTTGCGGCCGAGCGATGCGGGGTCGGTGGAATCCTCAAGCTTGTAGAGTTCGTTGTCGATGGTCTGGATTCGCTGGGAGTATTCCTTGTGGGACTTGAGCTCTCGTTTGAGCATGGAAAGCTTGATGCCGGTCCACAGACCGGGCCGCCCGCCTCCTCGCTCCTTCACCTGAGCTTCGAGCGACTCGATGCTCTTTTCGAGCATCTCGTCCATCCGATGGAATTCGTAGCTTTCGGCGATCTGCTGATGGATCGAGAGCACCGGATTGAGGGCGGCACCCGGCTCCTGAAAGATCATCGAGACGTCCTTGCCGCGAATCGAAGCCATATAGGCTTCGGTGCGCCCGAGAATCTCGATTCCCTTATTTTTATCCTCGGCGTTGAGGAACATGACGATCTTGCCGCCGTCGATCCTGCCGGGCGCCTGGACGATCCGCATCATGGACCTGACGGTGACGCTCTTGCCGCAGCCGGATTCGCCGACGATTCCGTAGGTCTCGCCCTGATCGACGACAAGGGACACGTTATTGAGGGCCCGGACCATGCCTTCGAAGGTATAGAAATTGGTGGCGAGGTCCTTGGTTTCGACGAGATGTTGGGCGCTCACTATTTTCTCCGTAGTTTGGGGTCGAAGACGTCGCGCACCGCGTCGCCGAGGAGGTTCCAGCCGAGGACGAAAAGGGTGATGACGAAGCCGGGGATGAAGACGGCATGCCAGTAGGCCAGACGGTCGCCCGGGGCTCCGATGATCCAGTTCTGGCAGAGCGAGACGATTTGTCCCCAGTCGGCCGTGCCGGTTTCCGAACCGAGGCCGAGGAAGGAAAGGGCGGCGGCGGTGAGGATGGTGGTGCCGATATTCATCGAGGCGATGATGAGGACGGAATACATGGCGTTGGGCAGCACGTGACGCATGATGATGGCGAAGTGGGAGGAACCGCTCGCGCGCGCTGCCATGATGTATTCCTTGTTGCGGATGACGAGGATATCGCTCCTGAGCACGCGCGTGTAACTCGGCCACTCCAATATTATCAGTACTATAATGACTGCCGTCAGCCCTCGCCCTATCGCCACGACGAGGGCCATCGCCATCACCAGGAAGGGTATGGCGTAGAATATGTCCGTTATCCTCATCAGCACCTCGTCGACGAGGCCGCCGAAATAGCCGGCGATGGCCCCGAGGAAGATGCCGAGGATGAGGTTGGCGCCGACGACGATGAGGCCGATCTTGAAGGCGTTGCGGGTGCCCCAGACGAGGCCGTAGAGCAGGTCGTACTGCTGCTGGGTGGTACCGAGGAGGTGCTGCGCGCTCGGGGGCTGGGGCTCGATCTTCCAGCCCGAGTGGGGAATCTTGTAGGGATCGGCGTACTTGGGCGGGCAAATCACCGGCGCGAAGATCGCGACAATGAGAAAAAAGGCGATTATTGCCAGGCCGATGGTCGACAGGGGGTTCTTGAAAAGACGCTTCGCGGTGAAGGCGAGTTCCTGGTACCTCGGGTGGACGGCCTTGTCCGGCGCGTCCTGGATGTTCGTTTCCATGATATCCGGAGCCCTCCCTAGCTCAGGCGTACGCGGGGGTCCACGTACGCGTAGATGACATCGACGATGAGGTTGATGACGACGTAGATGGTCCCGAGAAAGAGAACGTTGAACATGATCGCCGCCACGTCGAGGCCCATCGCGGCACGCGCCATCCACCAGCCGATGCCGGTGCGGTTAAAGATAGTCTCGGTGATGACCATGCCTCCCATCAGGCCCGCGAGGGTGAGGCCGGACACGGTGATCACGGGAAGAAGGGCGTTGCGGCGGGCATGGCGCTTGTAGAGGGTCTTGGCGTCGGCGCCCTTTGCCCGTGCCGTCATCATGTAGTCTTGGCCGAGGGACTCGAGCATCGAGGAGCGCATGAGGCGCATGATCATCGCGGAGTTGATGATCACGAGATTGAGGGCGGGGAGGAACATGTGGTAGAAGGCGCTCGCGGTGACATCCCAGCGCCAGTTGAGGATCCCGTCGATCGTGAGGAGTGTGGTGTATCTATGGAAGCCGGGGCTCATCACGACGTCGCGGAGATCGTTCGAGATGGTGCCCGGCGGGAAGATCCCGAAGAATCCGTAGAATACCATGAGAAGAAGCAGTCCCAGCCAGAAGGTCGGCAAGGAGTATCCGACGATGGCAAAGACCCGGGTGGCGTGGTCGATAGGCGTGTCCTTCCGCACAGCCCCGAGGGTCCCGAGCCAGACGCCGACCAGGATGATGAGGGGAGTCGAGTAGAGGACAAGTTCGAGGGTGGTCGGGAAGTACTGCCCGAAGGCGGTGAGTACGGGGGCGCTGGCGGTGACCGAATAGCCGAACTCACCCCTGAAGATGTTGCCCAGCCACCGAATGTACTGGAGCGGAGCGGGATCGTTGAGCCCGTATTTCGCTATCAGGGCATCCATCATCTCGGGGGTGATCCGATCACTCGTGACGTAGGCGGCCAGACGCTGGCCGGGTGGAAGGATCATCATGACTGCGAATACCAGCAAGGAGACTCCCGCCAGCACCAGGATCATAAAAAGCAACCTTCTCACGATGAATGAGTAGAGGTTCAAAGGCGACTCCTTGTCGGTGGATCGGTACTCAGGATTCCCTTGAAATTTCTCCGGACTCCTGAGTAAACCAAAATAGGACGGGGTCGGGGACCTGTCAATCCAAGAACGTTCCGTCGGATGAGATTGGCGTTTCGACCTTCGGAAGACCATCTCGAAAAAAGGCCCGCGGCCTTGAGGACCGCGGGCCTGAGCCTTAACTCGACGCTACCTTCACTTTTTTAGGAGAGGAAGCTTCTGGAAGGGCTCGGAATCCATGGAGTTATACACGTATCCCTTCACCCAGTCCTTGAAGTAGTAATTGACCGTCGCTTGGCTGTAGATGATGGCGATGGCGTCCTGGAGCCAAATGTCCTGGAGCTTATAGTACATAGCCTGACGCTTGGCGGGATTGACCTCGATAGAGGCGTCGGCAACGAGCTTGTCGGCCTCGGGGTTGTTGTAGCCCGCGCGCCCGGAGAAGTAGCCGGTCGAGCTCTGATAGGGGCCGGCGTAGTCGCTCGGATCAGGATAATCGGGCGCCCATCCCATAAAGTAGATCGGAAGTTGCTTGTTCTTGTTGAGGTTGGTGTACTGGGCCCACTCGGCGCCGCGGACGGTGATCTGGAACTTGGGATTGAGGGAGGAGATGTTCTCGGCGAGCATCTTGGCGCCGAGCTCGCGCACCGTGTTGCCCGAGTTGTAGAGGAGGTCGAGCTTGAAGCCCTGGTCCCAGAGCTTGCCCCCAAAGGCCTTTTTAAAGGCGTCCGTGGCCTTGGCGAGATCGAAGGGTCTGGAAGTAAGCTTCATGTTCTTATAGGGCAGTCCGACCGGGTAGGGTGTGACGGGGTCGATGGAGGTGTTATTGGAAATATCCCTGATGTAGGTCGCCTCGTCCCATGCGTAGGTAAAGCCCAGCCTGACGTTGAGATCGGCGAAGAAATCGGCAGGGACTCCCTGGCCGTCGAGGGCGCCGGAATAGGTCGCGGGATTGTCCTTGGTGTTGATCTTCATGTTGAAGTGGATGCCCGTGAGGCTGATGGTGGGAAGCCTCTCGAATTTCTGGATTCCCTTCTCGGTGGCCATCTCGGGATAGTTTGTTGCATTGACATCGGCATAGTCGGCGTCGCCCTGCTCGAGCATCAGCTTGCGGGTCGACCACTCGGTGACCATCTTGCGAATGCCGAATTGCAGCGCGGGCTTGGGACCCCAATAAGCGGCGTTGCGCTCGACCTTATACTGGATGTTCTTTTCCCAGCTCGTGAGCTTGTAGGGGCCGGAGCCATTCGCCTTGTCGAAGAGGGTTTCCTTGCCGGTCGCCGGATTGTTGGACGCGACGAAGGTCGCCTCGGTTCCGTCCCAGCCACCCTGGGCAATGGTCCACTTCTTGTCGATGATCGAGGCCCACTGACCGGCCATTACCGACACGAAGGGGGGGAAGGGGTCTTTGAGGTGGAAAACAACCGTGTTGCCCTTGGCCTGGATGGCGTTGGCGATGTCGGCGAATTTGATGTTGACCTTGCCGTCGTCGCCGCGGGAGCCGGACACATCGGAGCCGAAGAAAATATTGTACCAAATCCAACCAGGGCCGCCATCGGGATCGGTGACGAGGTTGCGCTGGATGGAATAGGCCACGTCGGCGGCGGTGAGGGGATCGCCGTTGTGGAACTTGACGCCGGAGCGGATCTTGAAGGTATAGGTTTTGCCGTCCTTGGAAACGCCGCCATTGGCCAGGGTCGGAACCTCGGTGGCGAGGCCGGGCTTGAACTTGTCGAGGGCCGCGCCGTCGTAGTTGACGAGCCTGTCATAAATGATGCTGATGGCACCCCAGGACACGTTGTCATAGGCGACCGCTGGGTCGAGGCTGACGACGTCTCCGAACGACGCGGCGACGAAGGTGTCGGGATTCTTGACGGTCTGGGCGCCGACGAGGCCTGTTACCATCGCAAGCAAGGCGACGGCAAGCAAAGACTTCTTCATACTTCCTCCTGATAAGGATCGATTGAGTCGATTATAGCCTCGCCCTGTGGATTGGCAATGGTAAACTTTAACTAATGCCGAATCCCTCGGAGCCCCCTTCAGGAGGACCGCGAAGGCCTATTTCTTCGGCGCGACCGCCCCGGCGTCGATCCAATCCTTGATGAGCTTCTGCTCCGCTTCCGTCGGCGCGGGGCCTGAGGCCGGCATCCTGCCTGAGGAGATCATGACCCAGGCCGGGCTCGAGGCGCTGTCGCCCGCCACGATCACGCCGGAGTCCATGATAGAAGTGTAATCTGACGCCCAGTCGTGACAAGGAGAACAATAGGAGGTAAGGAGCCCCGGAGCCTGGCTGAGGTCGACGGTCGCTGTCGTGCCGGAAGCAGGCTGGGTCGATTGGGCGCCGGCCATACCGACGACGACGAGGATAAGCGCGAGGGTTAAGTAGGTCTTCATGCGTGGGAGTATAGCGCAGGTCCGGCCGGGATGCCAATTTCGCGGATCGACAGCCGCTTCGGCTCCCGAATCGGGTTTCGTCTTCGCGTCGCGCCTCCCACGCAGACCTTCTTCGTTACCTTGAATAATATTCGTAATAAATATTTATATAACGTCCGGATCGGCGGTGGCCCAGCGTCTCGACTCGAAGGCCCAAATGTGATCATGGCAATTGTTGATTTCAAGTTGACAGCCGGAGGAACCTTTACTATCACTGGAACTCTCGTTGGTTTTCCAACGAGAATACGAAGCGAGGAGTTGCCACATGAAGACCGAGCTCGACAAGTTCCTGAAGGCGCGCGATTTTCTGCTGAGCAGGAGGGACGACTACGAGTCCGCCTATTACGGCTTCAAGTGGCCTGATATCGAAGATTTCAACTGGGCGACCGATTACTTCGACACGTATGCCGAGGGCAACCACCGGACGGCCCTCTGGATAGTCGACGAAAAGGGCGACGAGTGGAAATATTCCTACGCCGAACTCTCCGAGAGGTCGAGCCGGGTCGCGAACTACTTCAAGCGTCTCGGCATCCGCCGCGGTAACAGGATTCTCCTGATGCTCGACAACCAGAGCGAGCTTTGGGAGGTCATGCTCGCGGCGATAAAGCTGGGCGCCGTGTTGATACCCTGCTCCCTCCTCCTCACGAAGGACGACATCCAGGACAGGGTGAAGCGAGGCAAGGTGAGGCTGGTCGTCACCGTTCCCGCGAACGTCGACAAGTTCCAGGGCATCGAAGGCGATTTTCTCAAGGTGGTCGTGGGAGGAAAGCAGGAGGGCTGGACCGATTACGAACAGGGTTACAATTCGCTCGCGTCGTTCAAGCCGGATATCCAGACCAAGGTCACGGACTCCCTGTTCCTCTATTTCACCTCGGGCACGACGGCCCAGCCCAAGATGGTCCTCCATACGAACGGCTCCTATCCCATCGGGCACCTGTCGACCATGTACTACCTCGGTCTGATGGAAGGGGATCTCCATCTCAACATCAGTTCGCCCGGATGGGCCAAGCACGCCTGGAGTTCCTTCTTCGCTCCCTTCAACGCGGGCGCGGGGATCTTCGTCTATAAATACGCCCGCTTCGCCCCGAAGGCCCTTCTCGGCGTTATGAACAAGTACCAGGTGAACACGCTCTGCGCCCCGCCCACCGTGTGGAGGATGATGATCCTCGAGGACATCAAGCCGAAGCCTGCGTCGCTCCGCGAGCTCGTGAGCGCCGGCGAGCCCCTGAATCCCGAGGTGATAACGAAGGTGCGCAGCGACTGGGGGATCACGATCAGGGATGGCTACGGCCAGACGGAGACGACCCTCCAGGTCGGCAACATGCCGGGGGCCATCGTCAAGCTTGGCTCGATGGGCAGGCCCGCCCCCGGCTACCGCCTCGAACTCCTCGACGCCGACGGAAACGAATCGGACGAGGGGGAGGTCGTGATCAAGCTCGATCCCCGACCGATGGGTCTGATGATCAATTACGCCGACGACGTAGCGAAGACCAGGTCCGTGATGTCGGGAGGCTATTATCGGACGGGCGATGTAGCGACCAGGGACTCGGAGGGCTACTTCTGGTTCGTCGGAAGGGCTGACGACGTCTTCAAGAGCTCCGACTACCGGATAAGCCCCTTCGAGATCGAAAGCATACTGATCGAATCCCCTGAGGTCGCCGAGGCGGCCGTCATTCCCTCGCCCGACCCGATCCGCGGCTACGTTCCCAAGGCCTACGTCACCCTGGCGCCGGGCTATCAGCCTACCAGGGAGACGGCCACGAGCATTCTCAACTTCGTTAGGCAGAAGGTCGCTCCCTTCAAGCGCCTGCGGAAACTCGAATTCGTCCAGGACCTGCCCAAGACCATATCGGGGAAGATCCGCCGCGTGCAGCTCAGATCCCTCGAGGCCAACAAGGAGCTCAAGGGCGAGTTCGAGTTCTTCGAAGAGGATAGCAAATAGGGCGATGCGGTCGCGGGCTTGAAGGGAGCCCGCGGCCAGGACCCTCAAGCCTCACGAGACCGGGCTTTATTCCGCGGGGAACTTTGCCGGGTCTATCACATACCAGACATCTTTCACGCCCTGTCCCGCGACATCGCCTCGCATTTGATCCTTCACGAAGTAATAGAGCGGGTAGCCCTTGTAGGTCGCCTGCCTCGTGCCGTCGCCGCGGGCGATCATCTTGAAATCGGCCGCGTCCAGGGCGGAGGGAACGACGAAGGAGTCGGGGGCGAAGGCCGGCCAGTTGGCGTTGGCGGCTCCCGAACCATCGCTCGTGGCGGGTGAGTCCTTGGTGAACCAATAGAGAGTCATGCCCTTTCCGTCGACGAGGTAATTGCCGAGTTTCGCGTCGGTCGAGATCATCACCGTGTAGGCGGGTACCTTGAGAATGTACCAGACCTTCCCCACTCCCTCGCCCGTGATGTCTCCCGGCTGCTTGTCGCGGACCCAATAGTAGAGGGGCCATCCCATGTAGGTGGTCTGCTTGGCGCCGTCAGCCCTCGTGATCGTTCCGAAATCCGCGGCGTCGAGGGAAGGCGAGACCGAGACCGTCGGAACGTAGAAAGCCGGCCAGACCTTGAGGCAGTTGCCGTTGCAGTCGCTGTCGCCGGTCTTGTCCTTCGTGTAGTAATATAATGACATGCCCTTGGAATCGACGAGATACTTCTCGCCAGAAGCGTTGGTCGCGACTCCTACGGTATCCTGGGCCTGGGCGTCGAGCGAAAGGGCCAAGAAAAGCGCCGTCGCGAAGACCGAGAAGAACGCCGAATACCTCTTCATGCTGACCTCCCGTCAAATAGTACGATCAAACGAAGGTATCAATGGCGCGACTCTCTAGGCAATAACTTTTTAATTATGCTTTTATCGCGACTAGCTTCGCTTCTTTCGATAAGGAAACATTCCATCCCGCGTCTTGCCCGATCGACTCTCGGCGTCCGACGTGCTAGCATCCGGCATGGACATGAACCTCGGCGACACGCCGGCCCCGCGCGCGGGCACCGTATTCACCTATCCCTTGATTATTCGGGAATCACATCTCGATACCTTCGGCCACGTCAACAACGCCACCTACCTCCAGATCTACGAGGAGGCGAGATGGGAACTGGCCACGACCCTGGGTTTCGGCCTCGAGGTCGTGCGGTCCACGGGCGTGGGCTTGACGGTTCTCGAGGCGACCATCCGCTTCAAGAGGGAACTAAGGCTCAGGCAGGAGGTGAGGGTCACCACGATCCTCGGCGAGGTGCGGGGCAAGGTCTTCGTCCTGAAGCAGGCCATGGTGGACCAAGAGGGACGGGTTGCGAACGAGGCCGATTTCACGATGGCCCTCTTCGATCTCGGCGCGAGGAAGATCGTGCCTCCGACGCCGGAATGGCTCGAGCGCCTGGGCTGGCCGACGGAAGCGACCGTCGGCGACTAGACGATCCGAGGCTAGCCGGCCGCCACCGGCGCAGGATCCTCCGAGGCTTCGACGGTCTCCACGAGAAGGGAGGCCGCCGTTTCGACAGCCTCCTCCGCATCGGAGAGGGCCGCGTCCTGTCCGGGCGCCGGAACTATCGTCGCATATATGAAGAGATGGTCGGAGGGCAGCTTGGCGCGCTGCTCGCGGTTGATCGGGATTTCGCCCTCGAGGACCCCGGCGTCGAGGACATCGATGTCGTCGCTGCAAAAGATGTAGTCGAGCTGGGTGAAATTGGGTTCACGGCCGAAGTAGTAGTGGGTGCGGCGCGCGTCGGGCGGGATGCCGACGATCTCGAGGACGTCGGTGAAGGGCAGCTCGAGGAAGGGCTCGTATTCGAACTGATGCTCGCCACGGATCAGTATGCCGTTGAAGTCGCCGAGGACGACGCAATTACGCAGCCGCACGAGGGAGCGCAGGCGCTCGACCTCGGCGATGCGCTGCTCGAGGCCCCGATCCTCGCCGTGCTGGGACTTGAGATGGACGGCGAAGACCTCGAGGTTCCCGCCTTCGGGCCCGAGGTCGAGACGGAGGAGATTCCGCGAAAAGTCGCCGGGCATGCTCCGAGCGCGGGCTCCGGGGAAGCGGCCCTTCTTGGCCAAGGCGCCGACGTAGATGCCCCGCCGCGAATTCTCCTCGTGGAGAAAACAATCGTAGGCGCTGTCGAGGTAGAGGCGGTTGAAGTTGTCCAGGGTCTCCATGCCGCCCACCTCGACGAGGCAGACGAGATCGAAGTCCTCCTCCAAGATGCAGCGGGCGATGGCGGCGATCTTGCCTCGATCCTTGTTGGGATTGAAGATCGAGGCGTTCATCGCCCGATATTCGGCCTCGCCGAGGGACTCGAGGGCTTCGCGATTCTCTCGCCAGGGGCCGGGATCGAGGAGGAGATAGAAGTTTTCGGCGTTGAAGGAGGCGAGACGGAGGGGCTGCTGCACGGAGGGACTCTAGCCGCCAAGGCCCGCCTTCGGGAAGGGGGCCTCCCATTGCGACGCCGAAGGCTTTCCAGGCTACAATAGAGCGATGAACGACAACCTCTTTCTCGCGGAGCTCCCCGCCCCCGAGCCCGCCTCGATCGCGGCCGCCCTGGGCCAGGCCCATCCCTGGTACGAAGGCATCCTCGGGGCCGCTGAGGGTTTCGAGCGAGAATGGCGACACTACGGCAAGAAATACGGCTGGAAGCTCAAGATCCATGACGGGGCCAAGGCCCTCCTCGAGCTCACGATAGGCACAGGCGGCTTCCGAATCGGACTGGCCGCGCGCGAGCGCGAACTCGAGGTGCTTCGCGGCGACCCCCTCGCCTCCCCCGTCATCGCGGCCTTTCTCGACGACAGGCCGGAGAAGGAGGGCTGGGGCATCCGCATCGAAATCGTGAACGAAGCCCGTTACGGTCAGGCCCTCGTCCTCGTCCGTGCCCTCGCGGCCCTGCGTAGGAACCCGTCGGCCGTTGACTGAGGGGACCCTTCCGGTCTCGTTCCGGGCCGAGGGCCTTCAGGTTCTTCAGATCGTGGGTTCGATGCGATAGTCCACCAGGCCCTCGAAATACTCCCGCCTTTCCGCGAACAGGGAGCGGTAGACGAGGCTCTCCCTGTCGAGGGCCCTGTCGACCGCCAATATGCCGTGGAGATGGTCGATTTCGTGTTGGAGGAGTTCGGATTCGGCCCGGCCGAGACCCTTCCATTCCACCTTGTGCCCTCCCTCGTCCAGGAACTCAACGTCGACGGTTGAGCTGCGCTCAAGCCTGACGAGGAGGTCGGGAAACGACATGCAATCGTCCCACATCGTGAACTTCGCGTCTCCGTAGCGGGTAATTTTCGGATTAATTACCACGAATGTTCCCGAGCCGAGATTCAAGGCGACGATCTTCCGCGAGATTCCGATTTGGGGAGCGGCGATACCCCTGCCGAAACCCTTTTCCGCCCTGAAATCGTCCAGGGCTTCCTTGAGGGCCGCGACATCCCGCCGATGCCCAGGACTCGCAAGGTCTTCCACGTCGGCCGCGATCAACCTGAGAAGGGGATCGCCCAAGAGCCGAATTTCATGCCTCATCGCAACCTCCGATTCCCCGGCAGGGACCGTACGGAATTTCGCACGGGGAAGACCTGGTTGGCAAGGAATATCCCGAGTGCGCAGCCCATGCCAAGGCGCGGTATCGGACCGCAAATAGAAAATGAGACTCGAGGGGAGGCCGATTGTTTTATTTATGAACTGTGGAGGTCGCCATGGAAATCAGCGGATTTTCCGGCGCCGATCCGATCGCCTCTCCAGCCTATGCCCGGTATCTGACCCCCGCGGAGGTCTTCGATCGGGCCCGGGAGGAGGCGAAGAAGAGACTCGAAGTGGCCGAGTCGAGTCTCGATGATTATTACGGGGCCTATGACAGGGATGCCTTCCCCGGACAACGCATCAACCTGCTCGCGTAAATCCCGCAATCCGCGCCGAGGCGCGCTTCGGCATCGCATTCCCAAGCATCGTCGGAGCGGCCTAGGATTCGGCTCGCGGCAGCTTCCTCCCGATCCGCCTTTCGATGAGGCGGAGCAGCTCCTCCTCCTCGGGACTCACGAGGGAGATGGCGAGACCCGGCGCACCTGCACGACCCGTCCGGCCGATGCGATGGACATAATCGAGGGGTTGCCGCGGCAATTCGTAATTGATGACGCAGGGCATGCCCTCGATGTCGAGTCCCCGCGAGGCGAGGTCGCTCGCGACGAGGATCCTCACCCTCCCCTTCCTGAAGGAATCAAGAGCGGCGACGCGGGCGGCCTGACTCAGGTCGCCATGGAAGGCGGTCGCGGAAATGCCGTTGTTGAGGAGCTTGCGGGTGACGTTGTCGGCCCTTCGCGTCGAGGAGGCGAAGACGAGGATACGATCGAAGCCGGGCGAGCCTTCGATGAGGCGACGGAGGAAGGGACCCTTCTCGTCGCGCGCCACGCGATGGATGATCTCAATTATGCCTGTTTCCTGGGAGGTCGCCGGCGAAGGCGAAGCGCCCTTCCCGACGCCCCCCCCGGACCCGCCTGGGGGACTATCACCTTTCGGGCCGGCGACGGAAGGTACGCCTGCTTCGATGATGACGCGTTCACCCCCGCGCAGGGCGACCTTGGCGACTTCCGCGGTCTCCCCGTCGAGGGTCGCCGAGAATAGGAGGGTCTGACGATCCTCGGGGAGGAGGGCGAGTATCGCAGCGAGCTCGTCGCGAAAGCCGAGCCCCAGCATTCTATCCGCCTCGTCGAGGACGAGGTGGCGAAGCGAGCCGAGGCGAAGGGCGTTTTTCGAGGCGAGATCGAGGAGCCTTCCGGGCGTCGCCACGAGGATGTCGGCGCCGCCGCGCAGGGAGAGCATGTCCGGATTGATCGATGTCCCACCATGGACGACGCGCAGGCGAAATCGAAACCCCTTGTCGCTCTCCAGCCCGCGAAAGACCGAGGCCACCTGCAGGGCCAATTCACGGGTCGGCACGAGGACGAGGCTTCGGATCGAGGCTCCGCCTCGCGCGGATCCTCGCTCGCCCTGTCCGCGGTCTTCTTCGCGGCCAAGCGAAGAGGCCCTCACCATAAGTTCGACGAGGGGCAGGGCGAAGGCGAGGGTCTTGCCCGAGCCGGTGGGGGCCGAGACCGACAGATCTCGGCCCGCGAGCACGAAGGGGATGACGGCCGACTGGACGGGAAAGGGCTCGAGGCAATCCATGGCGGCGAGGGCTCCGAGGAGGTCCTTGGACAGGGGCAAATCGGAAAAGGGCACGCGTACTTCCTTGGGACTCGCGGGATGGCTCCAAATCTACCGGAGGAGAGGAGGACCGGGAAGGGGCCAGAGGCTACCGCCTTAGAATTCCCCGAAATCCGCGTCGGAGACTCGGCCCTCCCTTTCCACCAAGGCAAGGCGCGTCGATTTACCCGCCGCGATCCGGACAGGCTGTCGCACCGGGGGTTTGACTTCAGCGGGTCCTCGCGATATTTCGTCGCCCCGCTGCTGATGGACGCCCCGCTCCCGATCGTCGCCGAGGGTGAAAAAAGCCACCGCTTCCTTGAGGCGAGCGGCCTGGGCGGTGAGTTCCTCGGCGGTACTCGCCAGCTGTTCCGAAACCGCGGCGTTCTGCTGGACGACGGTATCGAGCTGGCTGACGCCCTTGGCGATCTGATCTGCTCCCGCGGACTGTTCGGACGAGGCGGCGGCGATTTCCTGGATGAGTCCGGCGACCATCCTTATGTCGGGCACGAGGATCTCCAGCTGCTTTCCCGCCTCGCCCGCCACGACCACGCTCGTCCGCGAGAGTTCGTTGATCTCGCCCGCGGCCTTGGCGGAGCGCTCGGCCAGCTTGCGCACCTCGCTCGCTACGACGGCGAATCCCTTGCCCGCTTCGCCCGCCCGCGCGGCCTCGATGGCGGCGTTGAGCGCGAGGAGATTCGTCTGCCTCGCGATCTCCTCGATGATGGAGATCTTGCCGGCAATTTCCTTCATATTTGTGACGGTATCCATCACGGAAGAGCCCGAGGACTCGGCGCTCTGGGCGACCTTGCGTGCGAGGGCGTCGGCTTGGGTCGTGCTGTCGGCGTTCTGCCTGATCGTCGAGGCCAGCTCCTCCACCGACGCGGAAAGCTCCTCGATGCTCGCCGCCTGCTCGCTCGTCCCCTGCGAGAGACCCTGCGCGGAAGATGAGAGCTCGTTGGCCCCCAGCGAAACCTCGTCAGACGAGGTTCTTATACCGCTGACGACGGATTTCAGGCTCTCGCGGAGGGATTTGAGGGTGTGGCCCAGGTTGCCGATCTCGTCGCCCCTCGCCGTGACCCTGTCGCGCTCGCTCTGCGAAACGTTTGCGAGCACGAGGTCTCCCTTGGCGATTTCGGACAAAGCCTGATCCACGACCTTGATGGGACGGGAGAGAGAACGCGCGAGGATGATCGACAGGGCGACGGCGAGGAGTAGTCCGACGCAAAGGATGGCGGCGATGAAGGCGCCGATGGAATCCAGGGTGGCGTTGGCTTCCTTCCTCGTGATGCTGAGAGCGAGGGTCCAGCCGGGGCTTTTCTGGACGCGGGCCCAGTAGCAGAGCATCGCGGTACCGTCGGGATTCGAGTATGCGCCGGTCCCCTCGGGCTCGGCGAGCATGCGCTTCGACAGGGCGGAGAGGCCGTGATACCCGGCCTTGTCGGCGTTTTCCGCGTCGAGCTTCATGATCGCTTCGGGACTTGGATAGGCTATCACCAGGCCGTGGCCGTCGAGGACCCAGCCGAAACCCGTCTTTCCGAGCTTGATCGCGTTCGTTATCTGGCTCAAGGCGGAGAGCTGCATCTCGAAGCCGATGAGAGCGCGGGGCTTGCCGTCGCCTCCGGCGACGGCCTTGGCGAGGATCAGCGCCGGCTGGTTTGTCGCCTTCGAAACGAGGGCGTCGGAAACGAAGAAATCCTTACCCCCGCCCATGATCGCCTGGAAATAGGGACGCTGACTTATGTCGACGTAGACGCCCTTGGGCGTGGTTCCCCTGCCGTCTGGCCATCCTAAGAGTACGGTGGAAATATCGGGGCTCACCTTTCCGTTCATCGCCTGGATCGCGGCTTCGGCGGCTGCGGGACTTCCCTTCGTCACGACATCCTCCTGCGCGAGGATGGAGAGTTCCCGGAAATGTGTCTCGACAAGCTGATCGATCTGGCTCGAGCGAGCCCGAGCCAACTGGATGTTTTCGGAGGACATGAGGGCGTCTATATCTTTCTGCAGAATGATGTCTATGGCGAGGAGCACGGTGCCGATCAACGCGGCGACAAGCACGCTCACCAGAATCGCCACCCTCACCGCCAGCGAAGCCTTCTTCATGGTGCCTCCATCGTTCGTACCTGACACTTGCCGCAAGCCGTCGGGCGCGCGGTTGCAGTGAGTAATCATGATAGTCTAGCCCAAGAAGACCGCGAAGCAAGGATTTACCGCCGAGAAATCGACCGTGAAGAAATCATAATATCGATATTATCGTATTAATTACTTTCACATTACTTGGGGAAGGCCGCGCTGTCCGCTCTTGCATCGGCAAGAAGGACAGGCGCCCCGCATTGGCACAATCCGCCGACACGACCCTCCGGCGCCGAAGGTCGTATGTCTTCATTGCACCGGGAGGCGGCAGGAACGATACTTGGCGAAGGTCAGCGAGGGGATGGAGCGGCGAATGTCCGGACGCAGGGTGATCGGCATCGACTCGGGTTCGACATCGGTCGCCGTCGTCGCGATGGACGAAGATCGCAGCATTCTCGCTTCCGCCTATGATTACCATAAGGGAAGGATGTCGGAAACGGTCGCGACCCTCCTCGCAGGGCTCCTTCCCGGGGAAGGGGGCGGGCGGATCGACGGCCTCGCCCGGACATCTTCCACCCCCCGCCTTTCGTCGCCTGAAGGCGAGGCCTTCGCGGTAGACGGACGAGTTGCCGAGATCGAGACCCTGCGCAGCTTCCACCCCGAGGCGCGGACCCTCCTCATCGTCGGCGCCGAACGTTTTTCGAGGACGGCCTTCGACCCGTCCGGTCGCTACGAACGAATGCGGGGCAATTCATCCTGCGCCGCGGGGACGGGATCCTTTCTCGACCAGCAGGCGAGCCGCCTCGGCCTCGCGGGAGGCAGCGCCGAGCTCGCTGGCCTCGCCCTGGAGAACACGGGCGAACGACCTTCGATCGCCTCCCGCTGCTCGGTCTTCGCCAAGACCGACCTCATAAACGCCCAGGCCGAGGGCTGGAGCGTCCCCGCGATCTGCGAGGGCCTTTGCCAGGGGCTGGCACGCAATATCGCCGGTGCCCTCTTCCCCGGCGAGAACCCGGAGGCGCCCATCTTCATGGCGGGAGGCGTGTCGCGCAACGCCGCCGTCGTGCGACACCTGTCCGCGATGGCGGGCTCCGCGATTTCCACCGACGAGTTCTCGCAATTCTATGGAGCCGTCGGCGCCTGCCTCCGTTTCATGGCGGGGAATCTCTGGTCGACACAGCCCTTCCTCGCAGCGGAAATTCGAAGCGATGGCATCAACGGGCGGGAATACGCGACGGAACCCCTCGCTCTATCGCGAGACGGCTATCCGGATTTTTCATCGCTCCGACGCTTTCTCCATGTCGCCAGAAAGGGCGGCCCGGAAAATCCGGTTGAAGTGGACATATACCTGGATTCGGCGATCGAGGCACGAGGCTTCGTGAAGCTGCCCGTCCTCCTCGGCGTCGATATCGGCTCGACCAGTACGAAGGCGGCCGTGCTTACCCAAGACGGACGCGTCCTCGCCGGCCTCTACACGAGAACTGCCGGCAAGCCCCTCGAGGCGACTCAATCGATCTTCGAGGCGATCGAGCGGATCGAAGCCAAGGCCGGGCACGCTTTCGAGGTCGAACTGGCGGCGACGACCGGCTCGGGCCGCAAGCTTGTCGCAGCCGTGATCGGCGCCGACGCGGCGATCGACGAGATCACCGCCCACGCCAGGGCCGCAGTCGAACTCGATCCCGAGGTCGATACGATCATCGAAATCGGCGGCCAGGATTCCAAATTCACCCTGCTCAAAGACGGGCTCGTCACCTTCAGCCAGATGAACGCCGTCTGCGCCGCCGGCACGGGGAGCTTCCTCGAGGAACAGGCAGGCCGCCTCGGCGTCCCCCTCGCCGATTTTTCCGCCCGCGCGATGGGCGTCAAGGCGCCCCTCACGAGCGATCGCTGCACCGTCTTCATGGAAAGGGACCTCAACCATTTCCAGGGACAGGGCTACGCCACCGAGGAACTTCTGGCCGCCTCCCTCTTCTCGGTCTGCGACAACTACCTCGGCAAGGTCGCGCGCGAAGGCTCCATCGGCGAGCGCATCGCCTTCCAAGGCGCCACGGCGAAGAATCGCGCCCTCGTCGCCGCCTTCGAGCGACGCCTCGGCAGGAAGATCGGCGTGTCGAAATTCTGCCATCTCACCGGGGCCATCGGCGCGGCCCTTCAGGCGAGGGACGAGATCGGCGCGAATCCGGGAAGGCGGAGCGGCGGCTTCCGAGGCTTCGGGCTCCACCGGCTCGATCTCGAGTCCCGTTCGGAGCGATGCGGCCTCTGCCCCAACGACTGCCGGCTCCGGATCATCGACGTGGGCGGCGAAGAGGTGGCATTCGGCTTTCTTTGCGGGCGCGATTACGGGACCAAACATTTCGTCAAGACAGGGAAAGACAGAGACCTCCTCGGGGATCGTGCGCGCGCCATCCAATCCCTCTGGCGAGAAGCGCGGAAGGGCTGCTATCCCAAGCTGGGCTACCCTACCATCGGGATTCCCAGCTCCCTCTATTTGGCGGAAGACGCATTCTTTTGGTGTACCTATTTCGAGAGACTTGGCTTCCCCACGATTCTCGCCCCGGACGACGGCCCGACCCTCCGCGAAGGCAAGCGCCTTGCCGGCGCCGAATTCTGCGCGCCCATCGCCATGTACCACGGCCAGGCCGGGGCCCTCCTCGAAGCCGCCGACTTCGCCTTCCTCCCGACCTACCTCGAGGAGGAACCGAGCCATCCGGATCATGCCGAATCGCGTGAAGAAAGCAGGCGCTATTATTGCAATTACAGCCAATACGCCTCCATCGTCACGCGCATCGCCGAGGCGAAGGACAGGGCGAGGATCCTGACACCCCTTCTCCTTGGCCGGAAAGGCGACACGAGCGGAGCCCCCGGCGAGATCAGGGCTTCGCTCAAGATCGCCTTGGCGCCTTGGGGCATCAAGGCGCCTTCCGAACGAGCCTGTCGTGAAGCCTGGGACTCCTGCGTGAAGACAAGGGCTCGGGCGAGGGCCGCCGCACGCGAGGTCTTCGCCGAGGCGGCGGAGGGCGAGGGATTCGGAGTCGTCCTCGTGGGCAGGCCCTATGTCGTCCTCTCCTCCGCGATGGGGGCTTCGATCGGCGAGATGATAGCGAAGCGCGGCGTCGACATCGTCTATTCGGACATGCTGGGCGTCGGCTCCTCGGCGATCGATCCCCTTCTCGCGGCCTTCCACTGGCGCTACGCTTCGGAGGTCCTCGAAGCGGCCGATTTCTGCGCCCGAGACCGGCGTTTCTATCCGGTCTTCATAACTACCTTCAAATGCTCCCCCGATTCCTTCGCCCTCGAATGGTTCAGGCGCATCCTCGACCGGGCGGGCAAGCCCTACCTCGTGCTACAAATCGACGAGCACGATTCGAGCGTGGGTTACGAGACGAGAATCGAAGCCGGGCTCCGCTCCTTCCGCAATCATTTCGCGCGCGCGGCGCGGCCGAACGCCGGCACGAGAGGGATCGCGACTGACGGCGCCCCTCCCCTCCTCCCGAGACTGGCGAGCGATCTTCGCGGCAGGAACGTCCTCTTTCCCAATTGGGACCAACTCGTCTGCCCCCTCCTCGCCGCCAATCTCCGGAGCGTCGGCATCGACGCCAGGGTCCTCGACGAAACGCCGGCCACCATCAGGCGCGCGATGAGCGGCAACACGGGCCAATGCATACCCATCAACATAATCGCCGGAGAATGCATCGAGCAGGTCGAGCGCGAAGGACTCGACCCGACTCGCACGGTACTCTGGATAGGTTCCGGAATGTGGCCCTGCAACCTTCCGATGTATCCCTATTTCATCAAAGCCGTCTTCGAACGCCATGGCCGCGGCACGGAGGCGATCGAGGTCTTCTCGGGCGATATTACCTTCCTCTACCTCGGGCCGAAGGCGATGATCGGAGCCTATCATGCTTTCCTCGCGGGCGGGACCCTGCGGCGCCTCGCCTGCAGAACCCGACCCTACGAGATCGAGGCCGGCGCGACGAAACGACTAATTGAGAGGGCTATGGCGATACTCACCGCGGCCTTCGCGGAAGGTGGACCGAAGGAGGAGGCCTACCGCGAGGCCTTCGGCCCCTTCGGCGACCTCCCGAAGCGGCCGAGGACGAGGCCCAAGGTCGCGATTTTCGGAGACCTCTACTCGCGGGACAACGACGTGCTCAATCAGGGACTCGAAGAGGAGATCGAGAAGGCCGGGGGCGAGGTGATCACGACCCCCTACATCGACTATATCAAGGCCAGCCTCGACGCCTTTTTCCGGCGACTGCTGATCGACCGCTCGTGGGGCGAGTGGGCTAAAATGAAGGCGGCCGTCGCCGTACTAGCGACCATCGAGAAGTCCCTTTCGATCGCCGACCACGCCACCTTCGGCAGCCTCCCGAGTTGGAGGAACCCCGGCTACCTCGAGAAGATCGAACGACTGGGCCTGCGCGGTGAATTCGAAGGCGAGTGCTTCGACAACGCGATCAAGATTTTCCGCATCCTCGAAGAACACCCGGACACGGCTCTCTTCGTCCAGGCCAACCCCGCCTTCTGCTGTCCCTCGGTCGTGACCGAGGCGATGGCGAGCGAGATCGAGGCGGTGACCGGGATCCCGATCGTCACAATTACCTACGATGGAACCGGAGCGCGGAAAAACGACGCGATAATCCCCTACCTGGCTTTCTTGAAAAGCGCCGCACCCGCTCGACATCCTGACGAGTGATGCGCTTTGCGGCCCGAAGATCGCGGGTTAGCTCCGGCATTCTTGACATCGGGGTTTCAAGATTTTGAACCCTAAATAATCCAGCCTCATTGAACTTCAGACCTATTCATTGCCTCCCTACAACTGTACCATATGTTACAGGAGGTCTCCATGTTCAACTATTTTCGAGCCCTCGGCGCCCTCTTCCAGGATTGGAAGAAGGCGGTCGGGGTGCTCTTTTTCACAATAGTCAGGTTGGTCTTCGGCTGGTCGTGGCTCAGCGCCGGCTGGGAAAAGCTGGGTTGGATCGCAGCGGTCAGCACTCCGCCCGGACAGGCCGCGCAGCCATCCAATTCGGCCGGCCTCATCCAGGTCATGATCGAGCATCTGGCGGGGGCAAATGTTAAGCATTTTGATCCCTTATATATAAATAAGCTTTTCGCCTGGATAGCCCAGAATATCTTCCTTTCCATACCCCGGGGGACCGATTTTCTCGTCATCGGTTTCGAGTTGGGGGTCGGCTTCCTCATCATCCTCGGATTCCGCGTGTTTTGGGCAGCCCTCGCGGCGGTCTTTCTCAATCTCCAATTCTTCGCGGCGGGGTCCTTCAATAACTTCGGCTATCTCTGGACCGACCTCGCCCTGCTGAAGTGGGCCGGGATCTCCGCGACGATAGGCATAGATGGCTATCGACGCGTCAAGCGGGAAGGAAAGCTTTAGGGCAAAAGACTAGCGCGAAGCTGCAATAACCGACGGTCGCGAGGTCTCTGTCCTCGCGACCGTCGACCCGCCTCGGAGACTGCCGCACCGCCTCATTCGCCGATCTTCAGTCGGCTGAAATCAACCAGGGAAAGCAGGACGCCGCCGGCTTCCCGCAGCCTGGCGATGGCCGTCGCGACCGTCAGCGATTCATCCTTGACGAAGGCCTGATCGATGAGGCTGATCGAGGCGAGTCCCTTTCTCATCTTGCCGGCGAGGATGTTCTCGAGCATCTTCGCGTTCTTGCCCCGGAGTCTTTCGTCTTCGGCCATGTCCTTGCGAAAGGATTCCTCGAGGTCCTCCTTGTAGGATTCGGGAATATGCGACTGGTCGACGAATAGTGGGCCGAATGCCGCGATGTGCAGCGCCAGGTCATGGAGAAAGGCCTCGGCCTCGCCGCGGGCGGTTCCAGTCCCCCCCTCCAATCGCGCCCGCAGGGCCACGCCGATACTGCCCTCTCCATGAAGGTAGAGGTCGAGCGACTCCCCCGGCCTTGCCTCGACGAAGACCATGCCCTTGATCCCGATGTTCTCCTTCAAAAGGCTCGCGAGCCCGGAAACCTCGCCTTCCGTCTCGCGATCCGGAGCCTGCAGCCCCAATTCGCAGGCTCGGGCAGCGATGCGCGAGCCGGCAATGAGAAACTCGGCATTGCGGGCGACAAAATCGGTCTCGCAGACGAGGGCGACAAGAGCCGCGCGCGACCCCTCTCTGTGGAGGAAGACGCGCCCCTCCCGTGCTGGCCGCTCGGCGCGCTTTTCAACTTCCGCGAGGCCTTTTTCCTTGAGGATGAGCTCGGCCCCGACCTCCTCGCCTTTGGCCTCCTCGAGGGCTCGCTTGCAGTCCATGAGTCCGGCGCCCGTCTTGGCGCGAAGGGCCCTGATGTCATTCGTGGTAATTGCTGTCATATAGTCCTCCTTCCCTTCCCCGAAGCCGCAAGGCTTCCCGTTCCGCGTCGCCCGGCCCTAATGCCGCCGCCGCGGTGCGCAGCGACTCGGCCCATTCCAACTCCCTCTCGTAAAAGGCCACGGCGTGTTCGTCGAGGCTTCGCCAGATCAATTCCTCGCGCGGGCTCCTCCGAGGCGCGGCCCGATTCCGAGCCAGGGTTTCGCGGTACATGAGCACCTGGTCGCCGAGCTTGCGGGCGTAGGCCGAGAGAATCCCATCGAACTCGGCCTCCGAAAGACCTTCGGCCCAGGCCAATTGCGTGAGCGCCATGCTCCTTTGAACGGGCAGCTCCGGATCGGAGCAGGTCCAGTCGCGGAGCTCGGCCCTTCCCTTCGCGGTGATCGTGTAGACCTTGCGAGCCGGAAGCTTTTCCTGCTGCTGCACCTCGATGGTCACCGCCTCGGCTTTATGAAGGTCGACGAGGGTCCCGTAGATCTGATTGTTGTTGCCCGACCAATGGAAGGAGAGGGCATCGGCGAAGACCTTCTTGAGCTCGTAGCCCGTATGCGGCTTCCAGCTCAGAAATCCGAGAATCGCATAGCGTATGGACATGCCGCGCCTCCATGGTCGGGGAAAAAGCCCTGCCCTATCCGTCCCGCCATGACCTTTCATGGGAAGGAAAAGAGACTCCGGCAAGAACAAGGCGCCAAGGATTTCGAGAGCTATGATAGCTGATACCTAGATTATTTGGAACATATGTTATTCAAGTTTTATTGTCAAGGTAGATGCAGGCACGTTCCTCGAAGCTTGTTGATGATGCAGCCCGAATAAACCGACGGCAGCCTGGAATAAGCCGACGGCCGCGAGACCTCAGTCCTCGCGGCCGCCGCAAAGCAGGATTCCCTTTTTGTTCAGTCCCCGGCGCCCAATCTGTAGCCGAGCGTGAAGGCGATCTGAATCCCGCCAAGGGATTGGCCGGGAATGGAAGTGCAGGGAATTTCCGAAATGCCGGGAACCCAGGTGAGTTTCCCGCCGACGACGAGGGGTTGGAGGTCGATGTCGAGACCGGCAGTCAGCGCGGGGAAGAGGCCGAGGAGGAGTCGCGGGTCGGCGGTCGATCCGGTGGAGGTGAAGACTCGACCCACGCAGCCGATGCCCGCTTCGACGAAGGGATCGAGGAAGTCGCCCGTTCCGAAAATATGGTAGCTCGCGAAGAGGGGGATGCCGTACCAGTCGAGCCACCAGTTGGCGGCGGCATCCTTGCTGAAGTTCACGGCATAGGTGCCGCCGAAACCGACTCGATCGATGGCTACCTCCCACTCGAAGCCCTCAAGGGGTCGCTGGCCGAAGGGGGCGGCGAGGACTTCCTTGTAGTCGGGCATCGAGCCGTAGTCGGAGACGACGACGGCTCCCAGCGTGACTGTGGTCAGCGCGGAAAGGCTCGCGGCGAAGAGGGCGGAGACGAAAAGGAAGGCCAGTGGCTTCTTCATGGTACCTCGCTTGTGAAAGTGGGCGGTCGGTAGGCGCGATCGCCGCTCCGTTATAGATTCAACACGTGGACATGGCGAAACCGTCACCCGACCCGACGCTTTTTTTTGCGCCGGGCACGCGATTTTTTGCGGCTTTGGCGGTGACGCTTCGGCCGCCCTCGCGGGTTCGATATAGGTGGGACCGAGGCGGGCCGGGATGATGGACATCGAAGCCCTCTATCTAAAGTACGGTCCCATGGTCTTGAGGCGATGCAGGAGCATCCTCAAGGACGAGGAGAAGGCCTTGGACGCGATGCAAGATTCCTTCGTGCGCCTCATCCGCTCGGGGGACCGTCTCTCGGCTGATTCACCCTCCAGCCTTCTCTATAGGATCGCGACGAATGTCTGTCTCAACATGCTGCGCTCCGACCGGATGAGGCGTTCGGAGGGCGACGAATTCTTGGATTCCATCGCGGGCCCCGACGATGTCGAAGGCCTGGGCATCGCGAGGCAGCTCATCGATGGGATATTTCGGATGGAACGCCCTTCGACCCTGACGATTGCCTGGCTCCATTACGTGGACGGCATGACACTCGAGGAAACGGCGGCCGTGACTGGGCTTTCCGTCTCGGGTGTGAGAAAACGCCTCGCCGGTCTCAAACTGAGGCACAAGGCCGAGAAAGGGGAGGCTCCATGAAGCCGGGAAGGGCGGAGATAAGCGAATTCACCCTCGAGCGCTATGTCGCCGGCGAGCTTTCCCAGGCCGAGGCGAAAGGAATCGAGGCCGCCGCCTTCGAGGAACCCGAGCTCGCCGCGCGCATCGAAGCCATCCGCGACTCGAATGGGGAAATTCTTCATGCCTACCCCTCCGCGATCATGGCGAAGAGAATAGAGGCGAAGTCCAACCCAGCGCGCGGAAGGGTCCCTCCTTTCTGGGCCCTCTCCGCCGCGGCCCTCCTTGTTGTCGGCATAGGCCTCGGCCTCATCGTCGGCAGGGGCTTGGTCCCGGGAGCCTCGGGCCTGGACGACACGAGGGCCAAGGGCTCGGCTCTCCATCTGTCGCTTTATAGGAAGGCGGGCACGGAAGTCGAAAACCTCGCCGACGGCGCGAGGGTCCGGACGGCAGACCTCCTCCAGATCGGCTACCATTCAGGAGCTAAGGGCTATGGCGCGATATTCTCGATAGACGGGAGGGGAACACTCACCTTCCATCTTCCCGCCGGATATTCGGGCGGCGATCTCGACGCTTCGGCAATCGAGAACAGGGGAGAGAATCTCCTTCCCACGGCCTACGAACTCGACGATGCCCCTCGCTTCGAGCGCTTCTTCTTCGTGTTCTCGACTACGCCCTTCCGACTTGCGAGCCTGGAAGAAAGGGCGAGGAGGCTGGCCAGAGATCCTCTCGCCGCGGAGACGGGAGGGCTCGAGCTTCCGGCCGGTCTTTCCTATTGCTCGTTCATCGTGAAAAAAGGAGTTCGGCAATGAAGGCAAGGCTCGGGCCACATTTCGCGGTAACGCTCTTTTTCCTCGGAGCCTGCCTGGCCTTCGGCGATCCTGCTCTCACCGATATGATGCCGAACGCGGCCTCGAATCAAGACGGCCAGCCTTCGACGCTGATGCGGCGCTTCGCCCTCGTCGTCGGCTGCAACGAGGGCGGCGCGGGCAGGGAAAGGCTCAAGTACGCCGGGTCGGACGCCAGGTCCTTCGCCGCCGTCATGACGGAGCTCGGGGGCGTTCGCCCCTCCGATCTCACCCTCCTCCTCGACCCTGGCCTCGCGCGCATCGAAGGGGCCCTGGCGGCCCTCCGCGACGAGGCCGATCGAGCCGCTGGAGCGGGACTGCGCAGCGAACTCGTCTTCTACTATTCCGGTCACTCCGACGAGACCGGACTCCTCATCGGCGCGGAAAAGCTCGGCTATCCGGAGCTTCGCGCCGAGCTGGACGGGGTGCGCGCCGATCTGCGCGTCGCGATCCTCGATTCCTGTTCCTCGGGAGCGATGACGAGGGCCAAGGGCGGCAGCCCTCGCCCCGCCTTTGTCTTCGACGAATCCTCCGACATGAAGGGCCACGCCTATATCACTTCGAGTTCGGCCGCGGAGTCGGCCCAGGAATCGGATCGGCTCGGCGGCTCCTTTTTCACCCACTATCTCGTGTCGGGACTTCGCGGCGCGGCCGACAGTCTCGGCCAAGGGCGAGTCACCCTCAACGAGGCCTATGCCTACGCCTTCAAGGAAACCCTCGCCTCGACGGAGAGAACCCAATTCGGGCCCCAGCACCCTGCCTACGAGATCAACCTCACCGGCAGCGGGGACCTCGTTCTCACGGACCTCCGCACGGCCGGCGCCGGCCTCCTCTTCGCCGAGGACGTGCAGGGCAGGATCTTCGTGCGCGACGCGCGCGGAACCCTCGCCGTCGAGCTCATGAAGACGCGGGGCAAAAGAGTGAGGATCGGCATCGAGCCCGGTTCCTACAGCGTCCTCGTCGACGATGGGGGGAGCCGCCTCTCCTCCGAGCTGCAGATCGCGAAAGGCGGCTATGCCCTCCTCTCGGCCTCGGAGCTCAGGCCCGTTCCCGCGACCGCGACCGCCGCGCGAGGCGCTCCTCTCATCGCGGGCCTCGGCGCCGTGGGCGTCGAAAGTCCGGTCTTCACCATCCAGGTCTTGCCGGATCTCGGCCAGGCCCTCTTCACGTCGGCCATGGACAGGGTCTTCGCCGTCAACGCCCTCGTCGGCAGCACCCGCGAGCTCAGGGGCTTCGAGGTGGCCGGCCTCCTCAATACCGATGCGGTCGGCGCGACAGGGTTCCAGGCTGCCGGGCTCGCCAACGCGACCCTCGGTTCGGCGGCCGCCTTCCAGGCTGCCGGCCTCGCCAATTACGCCGGCGGCGACATGGGCTGGTTCAATGTCGCGGGCCTCGCCAACATCGTCGGAGGCAGGGCGCGGGGAGCCCAAATTGCCGGCCTCCTCAACCTGACCCAGGCGGGCCGAGTGCTCTACGCGGGGAAGGAGTCGCTGGGCTTCGTCGGCGAGCTCCCCGTCGCCCCGGGCGAAATCAACTTCGGTTTCCAAGCCGCAGGCCTCGGCAATATCGACCTCGGAGCCTTCGCGGGCTTTCAGGTCGCCTGCTTCAATTGGACCGCATCGCAGGGAATCGGCGTCCAGATTGCCGGCCTCTTCAACGCATCGGCGGACTTCGCAGGATTCCAGCTCGCCCCGGTCAACGTCGGCAAGGAACTGCGGGGGCTCCAACTGGGAGTCGTCAATGTCGCGGGCGAGCTCTGGGGCAGCCAATTCGGTCTGGTGAACATCTCGACCCGCATCCATGGCCCGGCCTTCGGACTCGTTTCAATTGAAAAGGACGGGATCCTCGCCTTCGAGGGAACCATCGATCCCGACGGTCGAGCCCTGGCGGCGATGAAGGTCGGCACGAGGTTCAGCTACACGATCCTGAGCCTCGGCGCCGATTCGCCGCAGAATCCTCAGAATTGGAACCTTTCCCTCGGCCTCGGCGCGAGGCTTCCCCTCGGTCCCTACTTCATCGACGCCGATGCCCAATGGCGGGCCTATTCCAAGGACAGGGGGACTGCACCCTCGATACTCCCCGGATCCCAGAGCGCTGTCGCGCGAGCCCTTTTCGGCGCCCGTCTCGACGGGCCCCTGGCTCTCGTCGGAGGAGGGGCCGTTGAGTTCCTGATTCCCGGCCTGAGCCTCGGGGCCGACGGCAGCCCGGTCACCGCCTTCGCCTGGACGCCGAGTTTCATCTTCGGGTTCCAGCTCTAGCCGCCCTCCCCATGCGCGCCATCCGCCCCAGATTGGATCGCGGGAGAGGCGGGGCCTATACTTGAGGATGGAGGGGAGACGATAGCTCCCGCAACGATCCGATCCTGAGCATCCGCCTCCCGCTTCATGCCCCTCGGGGCGGAGGTCAGCATATGGCACTCGTCACGATCTCGCGGGAATACGGCAGCGCAGGGAGCGCCACGGCGCGGAAGGTGGCGGAGCTCCTCGACTACCACTTCGTCGACAAGGCGGTCATCGGGAAGATACTCGCCGGCTACGGCCTCATCGACTTCGAAAGCGAATACGACGCGCGGTCGGGGATCTGGTCGACGATCGACGCCAGGCAACGGGTCATCGTTTCGATGCTCGAGCGGGTTACCCGCGCGATCGCGAGGCACGGGGACACGGTCATTCTCGGCAGGGGCAGCTATGTCATCCTCGCGCACGAGCCCGGCGTCCTGAATGTCCGCCTCCATGCGCCTTTCGCCTGGAGGGTGACGCGTGTGATGCAAGAAGAGGGAATAACGGACCAAGCACGGGCGGAGGCGATAGTGCGCGAAGGCGACAAGGTGCGGGCCTCCTTCATTTCGGCCTTCTATGGCCTGCGCTGGGATTCATTCGAACGCTTCGACATCGCCCTGGACACGAGCAAGATCGGCTCCGATCGAGCGGCGGCCTGGATAGCCGAGGCGGCAAAGGCCCTCCCTGGAGCGGCCCCCCCGAAGGGATCGCCGGGGGAGTCCTCGAACCCCAACGTCGATTCGATACTCGACGAGGCGGTGTCGGCAGAACTCGGCCGCGAGGAAAAGAGTCGGGGCAGTCATGCGGAGGAGTCGGCTTCATCGACGAATTAGCGAGTATGCTCGGAAGTAGACGGTACTTTTATTCGTGAGGATTTCGTCATGCGGCGCGACACCCTGCTTCGGCTCGCGCTCGCAATACTCGCGGACGCGATCGACGTTCCGTAGCGCACCCCCCGCGCAAGATCGGCGCGAGACGCTGAGGGCGATTTCGTACCGCTGGCCGATGCCCCGGCGAGCCGTTCTTTCATGCTCCTATCGTCATACGGTTTCAGGAAGGTTCCGCGATGGGGAAATAGATGTCGGTCACCATGATCGGAATGAAGGTGAGAAAGCCCAAAAGGGGCCCCCGCACATAGACCTCCCTGGGCGGGGCTATCATCCGGAGCTTGTGTTCCTCGACGAAGGCCGATAGCGCATCATAGGCGGCCCCAAACTGGGAATAGGAGCCTTTAACCCGGAGATAAAGGCAATTCTCGCCGCCGAGCCTCGCAATGTCCTTCGCCTCGTCCGCTTCGCCCGAGACGGGGAGGAACATCTCGAAATCGACCGATTTCGGATCGACCGGCTTCTCATAATAGACGCAGAAGACGGGGCCCGCAGGCGACCTGCCCGCATTTCGCGCCTTTCCGTACAGACTCCCCATCAACTTGCCCATCGCAAACAAGCTATCCCTTGTTCGAATCGAAATGGCCGAAAGGAGGGGAAAGGTCTTTTTCCCGACATCGAAAGCCGAGCCCATGGCTGCCTCCCGAAGTCCGCTACTTGCATACGAGTATAGGGCGGGCGCCGCGTCCGGTCAAAAGCGCCAGGGCAGACGAATCAGCCACTCTAGCCGATAGCCTGGGGCATCCTCGCTCCTCCCGGAAGCTAGAGCTTCGCCTCCACCTCCCAGCGTCGCTCGATCGCTTCGTGGGCCGCCGCGGGGGGGAGGGCCGAGAGCCTGCCGTCCTCGACGGAGACCAACCCGAGATCGACAAGCTTGCGGAGGGCGTCGTCCACCTCGAAGTCGAGCTCGCTGCCCAGCTCGTCGTGGAAATAGGCCTCAACGCGGGCATCGAGCTCGGCCTCGGTGATGCCGCCCCCTCCGAAATGGAGGAAGTACCAGCCGAGGATGAGTTCCTTGCATTCCTCCTCCTCCGCGTCGTCCAGGAGGTACTTGAAGACGCCCGAGTTGTTGTCGAGGTTCTGGAAATAGAGGCTTTCGGTCAGGGCCTTGAGGTACTTTTCCACGGTGTTCTTGTAGGAGCTGAATCCCTTGAGGGCGACGCCGAAGAATCCGCCGACGAGGGCCCAGAAACCCACCTGATGCCAGAGATACTGGATCTGGCCGCTCCCGAGCACGTAGCCGATGATTTTGTAGAGGGAGGAACCGGCGCCGGCGGCGAGGGGAAGGACTACCTTGAGCTTGTCCACGGTTCTCACCCTTATTTCGGCCTCGGGGAAGAGCATCTCGAGGTCCACGGTCGGCACGTTCTTGAAGAGCTTGATGTAGAGCCTGTCCGATCGATATCTGCCCTTGCCCTTTTTGCCCCGGCCCTTTCGTCCCTTCGCTTCTTCCTTGAGGCCGAATACGAGGACGACCTGGCGAAAGACGGAGTAGTCGAATTTTTTCTTGAGTAGTAGTGCTTCCTTGATCAGGCTCTCCGGATGTTCGCCGCGATAGAAGAGCCCGAGGGTCCGGTAGCGACCGAGGTCAACTTCGATCTCGAGGCCCCAGGGAGAGGTTCGGCCGAAGGCCTCTTTGATCCGCGCCCCGTCGATTTCGCGATAATTGGCCGCGACGAGGACCTTGCGCAGACCGTCGAGGGCGCTTCGCTCCGCCTCGGGGCTCGGTAAGGGCGATACGCCCGGGATGAGCCCCTCGCCCCGGTCGGGATCGAAGGGGGCGTATGAGAGCTTCCAGTCTTCGAGATTCTCGTGGAAGCGGAGATGGTAGATCGATTCCACCAAGGCGCAGAGGGCCCGGAAACGGTTTCCCTCCGCAGCGTCGTCGAACCGACCGGCCAAATGCTCCACGACGTCGCTTTTTGTGAAGGGTATCGCGTTTTCGAGCCTCAATTTCCCCTCCTCCGGCCCCTCCGTAGCGGTGGCCCGCCCTGCATCCATATCTCGAATCGCCCCTGCGACTCGGATCAATAGGCGTCGCCCTCGGGGGGGACGAGGCAGATGAACCTGAGCGTGCCCGTGCCGGTGTTCTCGAAGTTGTGCTTCTTCCCGCCGTCGATATACGCGACGGAGCCCGCCTTGATGGGATGGGGAACGCCTTCGATGGTGAGCCTTCCCTCCCCCTCAAGCACATAATTGGTATGAAACCAGGCGTGGCTGTGGTAGGGGCTGTGGCCGCCCGGGGCGATGGCGAAAACGCGCAGATAGCCCTCGTAGCCGTCCTTGGGCCCGACGAGTATCTGCTTGAGAGTGCCCTCGATGTCGGAACCCTTCATCGGAACCGGCTGTATTTCGCTTTCGTGCCTGACCATTCGATCCTCCTTCGCTCCTCGTTCCTTGCCGCGTCGCGGGGCGAACCGGAGCATCCGTCGTTTTTACCCCATTCCCGCCCCGAATGCCAGGGGCGGGAGCCCTTTCATCGCGAGCCGAGGTCGGCGGTTGCCTCCGCCCCCGGTGGATAGCATACTCTTCCGGCGAAGGGCGGCTCCGCGCGGCGAGGCGGCAGCCGAGCCGGAAGTCCTGCCGTCGGGAGGGGTAAAATGGATGGATTAGAGGAATTGGGCATTTCCGAAATCGGGGCTCGATTGGACGCGGGGGAACTCACCGTCGCCGCCCTCGTAGACTTTTATATCAAGAAGATCGAGGCGCTCGACAGGAAGGGCCCGAAAATCAATTCGGTCATCGAGCTCAATCCCGAGGCCCGTGACATCGCGGAGCGGCTCGACGGGGAACTCCGCGCGGGGAAACGCCGCGGGCCGCTCCACGGCATCCCCCTCCTTCTCAAGGACAACATCGACACGGCCGACAGGCTCCAGACGACGGCGGGGTCCCTCGCCCTCGCGGGGCACAGGGCCAGGCGCGACGCGGCCCTCGTCGAGCGGCTCAGGGCTGCGGGGGCTCTCTTCCTCGGCAAGACCAACATGAGCGAATGGGCCAATTTCCGCGGACTGCGCTCCACGAGCGGCTGGTCCTCGCGCGGCGGCCAAACCAGGAATCCCCATGTGCTGGACAGGACGCCCTGCGGCTCCTCGTCGGGTTCGGGGGCGGCCGTCGCCGCCGGATTCTGCGCCGCCGCGGTCGGCACCGAAACCGACGGCTCGATCGTCTGCCCGGCCCAGACCAACGGCATCGTCGGCATAAAGCCCACGGTGGGACTCGTCTCGCGCGCGGGCCTCATTCCCATTTCGCGCAGCCAGGACACGGCCGGGCCAATGGCGAGGAGCGTCGAGGACGCCGCCATCCTCCTCGGCGCCATGGCCGGAGCGGACCCCGGCGATCCCGCGACCAAGGGCGCCCTCGGACCCTCGGGCAAGCGGGGCCTTTCGGATTACCGCCCCTATCTCGACCCACGGGGCCTCGAAGGGGCGCGCATCGGCGTCGCTCGCAAGCTCTTCGGCAGCGACAAGAGGGTTCTCGCGATCATGGAATCGAGCCTCGAGGCCATGCGGGACGCTGGCGCCCTCATCCTCGAGGCGGAGCTCGCCCCGAGCGACCCCTTCGCCAGGGCGGAGATCGAAGTCTTCCACTACGAATTCAGGCAGGGACTCGAGGACTACCTCGCCACCTGCTCCGACGCCGCCGTCGGAAACATCGCCGCCCTTATTGATTATAACTATGAACATCGAGACGCCATCCTCCCCTTCTTCGGGCAGGAGCACCTGGAGGAAGCCCTGGCCAAGGGGCCGCTCACCTCGCGCAAGTACCTTTCGGCTCTCGAGAGGTGCCGGAGGCTTTCTCGATCCGAGGGGCTCGACGCGGTCATCGCGAGCCGCCGCCTCGATTGTCTCGTGTTCCCGACCGGAGGCCCGGCTTGGATGATCGACCCGGTCAACGGCGATTGCGGAAGGGCCTGGGACATGGACGGGGGCTCCCACGCGGCGGTAGCCGGCTATCCGCACATCAGCGTCCCCGCGGGCTTCATTCACGGCCTCCCCGTGGGCCTCTCCTTCGTCGGCAGGGCCTGGAAAGAACCAACGCTTATCAAGCTGGCCTATGCCTTCGAACGAGCCACGCTCGCGCGGAAGGCTCCGCGCTTTCTCCGCACGGCGCCGGTTGAATTGTAACTCCGACCCTCAGCGCGACAGGACTTCGATGAGGCGGCGGGCCCGACGATAGAAGGGGCCGACCGAGGAGATCTCCACGGCCTCGTCGGGCGAGTGGGGAAAACGAATCGTCGGCCCGATGGAAAGCATGTCCCAACCGGGGTAAGAGGGCCGGAAAAGATTGCACTCGAGGCCGCCGTGGGTCGCCCTCACCCTCGGCTCGCGGCCTAGCGACTCCGTCCACACCTCGCGGGCGCGGGCGAGCAGCCGGCTCGAAAGATCGGGGGGCCAGGAGGATCGTGGAGCCGCCATGACGATCTCGGCGCCGGCGCCTTCAAGGTAGCGCCTGATCGATGCGAGCAATGCTGCCTTTTCCTCGTCGAAGGCCCCCCGCGCGAGGAGCCTTCCGGCGACTATGATCTTCCGCACCTCGAATTCTCCACCCTCCTCGATCCTGGTTTCGAGGGCGCCGAGGTTGCTCGAAAGCCTGGCCACGTCGTCCATGCCGTCGAGGAGGGACTGGAGGCCGTCGGGCATGGAGGAAAGGGCATCGAGTATTCGGGCCGCGGATTCCTCTCCCATCGCTACGAGAGGAGGCCGCACAGCCTCGATGTCGACGCGAAGCCCGGGGTCCGCCGATCGGTAGGTGTCGGCGAGCCGGGCAGCAGCCTCTTTGATCCGGGATCGCAAGGCTTCGACCTGGCCCTCAGGGGCGCCGACGATGGCTCGGGCCTCCCTTGGGATGGCGTTCGGCAGGGAGCCGCCGGCGACTGACGCGAAGCGAAGACCAGAGGCGCCATCGAAAAGGCTGGCGAGGACCCGTATCGCGTTGGCTCTTCCGAGTTGGATTTCGCCGCCCGAATGGCCGCCCCGGAGTCCCGTGACGGAAACCGAAAGCCAGAAGTAGCTCGTCGGAACGGCCATGGCCGCTTCGGAAAAGGAAAAGGACATCCTCTGGCCGCCAGCGCTTCCCACGCAGAGTTCGTCTCCCCTTTCGCTGTCGAGGTTGATGAGATAGCGCCCGGAGAGACTACCGCCCGCGAGGCCCTCGGCGCCGGTCATGCCGTCCTCCTCGTTGACCGTAAGGAGGAGTTCCAGCGGGCCATGGTCGAGACTATCGTCCCCGAGCAGCGCGAATCCTGCCGCCACGCCGAGCCCGTCATCGGCGCCGAGGGTCGTGCCCGTGGCCCTGAGCCATGCCGGATCATCGGGATCAAGGCGTGGACGGATCGGGTCCTTCGTGAAGTCGTGTTCGATGTCGGAAACCTTCTGCGGGACCATGTCGAGATGGGCCTGAAGTATGACGCCGGCTGCGCCTTCCCGCCCCGGCTTCGGGGGCTTTCGGATAATCACGTTGCCGACGCCGTCCCGCCTCGCGTCGAGGCCGAGCCTGGCGGCCCGCTCGAGTGCCCAGAGGGCGAGGGACTCCTCGTGGTGCGAAGGATGGGGAATACCGCAGATCTCGAGGAAGATCCTCCAGAGCTCGGCGGCATCATGCGAATCGGGATCGAAAACCTGGGACATGGGACTCTCCATCGATGTTTTTTCCGGCGGCATCAGCCGCGGCGGTCCGGTGACGTCGCCCTCCGCGCGGCCGGGGAATCGGTCGCCTCGCCCTTTTTCACCCCGAGCATGAAGCCGAGGGCGATCAGCATGCAGAAGGGGGCGATCAGCATAATATTGTTGTAATTGTTATTGGTCAATTGTATGATCCAGCCGTTCAGGTTCGGGCCTGCGATGTTGGAGAGGGTCGAGAACAGGTAGTAGAGGCCGGTGAAGGTGCCGATCTTCTCAGCGCTCGTGAGATCGACGATCATCGGCAGGGAGTTGATGTTGACGCAGGACCAACCCACTCCGGCGACCATGAGGAAGGCGCCGGCGACGGTGAGCATGCGGGGACCGCCCGCCCCGAGGGGGATGCCGACGAGGGGCAGGCCCGCGAGGGGCGCGAGGAGGGTCGTCACGGGAAGGACGTAGAACGAGAAGAGCACAATTGCCATGATGACGAGCCCGATGGAAATCGTCGTCTTGCGCCCGATCTTGCTCGCGAGGATCCCGGAGGGGATGGCGAAGAGGACGAAGAGGAGGGGCATGCCCGAAAGGAGGGTCGCCCCGTCCCCCGCGGACAGGCCGAGGCGCTTCACCGCCCAGAGGGTGAAGAAGGCATCGACGGCCGCATAGCCGATGAACCAGAAAAAGATGGCGAGGAAAATGCGCGAACCGCTTCGCTCCCTCGACGAGAAGACCTCCTTCAGGCTTTCGAGCATCCGAGGTGGGGCCTCCTCGGAGGCGCTTCCGGCCCCGACGGCCGGCTCGCGGATGAAGATGAGGACGAGGGCCGCCGAGGCGATGACGAGGGCTGAGCCGAGCCAGAAGGGAAAGTTGGGGCTGAGCTTGTAGAGGGCGCCGCCCGTCTGGAGGGCGACGATCATGCCGATCCCCCCCATGAAATTGATGATGCCGTTGGCCTGGGATCGCCTGTCGGATGGTGTGAGGTCGGGCATGAGAGCGATGACGGGGGTTCGCCAGAGGGCCATCGTGAGGATCATCGAACTCGTGCAGGCCACGAATAGAGGAAGGAAGGATTGCATCGGGATGAGGCCGAAGGCGATGGCCGAAATCGGAGCCCCGACGAGGATGAAGGGCATGCGACGCCCGATCCTCGTGCGCACCCTGTCCGACCAGGCACCAACGGGCGGCTGGATGAATAGGGCGGCGATATTGTCCAGGGTCATGAAAAAGCCGATCAGCGCTGGTGGAAGATTGAAGCGCTCCGCGAGGAAGATCGGCACGAAGGCGTTATAGACCCCCCAGAGTATGGACACACCGAAGAATCCGAAGCCGAGAAGAAAGATCCTGCCATAACGGAACTTGTTCATGCCCTCGCCTCCCCTTCCATCGCCTTTGCGGCTTGCCCGTCGATGCGGGACTTTCCTGCTGAACGTATCGCCAGTCCGATATCGGGCCTGTCGGTGATGATGGCATGGACGCCCCTGGCGATGAGATCCTCTATCATCTTCGGATCGTTCACCGTCCATACGAAGACGGGCAAGCCGCGCCGGCGCATCCTCGCGAGAAAGCCCAGGCGGAGGAGGAGGTAGTGGGGCGCGACGAAATCGGCCCCGCAGCGCCTCAGCCTGAAACCGGGGAAGAGCTCGACGATCCTTCTGAGGAGACCTTCCCGGGGCCTCTCCACACCGAGGAGGAGGCCTGTCCTGACCCGCGGAGCGAGACGCTTCACCTCGAGTATCGATGCATCGATGAAGGATTTCATCACGAAATCGGTCACAACTAGGTGCTTCATGGCGAGCCCGAGGACTTCATTTTCGTAGCCGGGCTCCTTGAGCTCGATGTCGAGGAGGATACGACCCTTCGCCAGCCTGAAGATCTCCTCGAGGCGCGGGACGGCAAAGCCCCGCGCCCCGGCGATGGCCTGGAGTTCTTCAAGTTTGAGATCGGCTATTTTCCGCCCCTCCACGGCCTCGTCGTGGAAGCTGACGAGGACTCCGTCCGCCGTGCGGCGAACGTCGAATTCCATGGCGTCGGCCCCGATCTCGATGGCCTTCTCGAAGGCTTCCAGGGTGTTCTCGAATTCCACCAGGGCTGATGCGCCTCTGTGCGCGATGATAGCGCCTTGTCGCAGTTCCATGCAGCCAGTATAGTCGCCCGGATTTCGGCGGGAAGAACTATCGAGCGAAATTTCGGCATCGAAGTTAATTCTTATTCCAGAAAAAAGGAGCGATCGAAAATCTTACCTCGGTTGAATACTTGGGTGTATTATTCCGCGACGACTGGGTCGAAACCGTAGAAAATCCGACGAGCCGATCGTTCGTCCCTCGGCGCATCGCGAAATATCCCGCATCGCAGCCGAAACATCACGCCGCAGCACAGGGGAGGCGATAATGGCTAAGGCCAACGAAGGGGAGCCCGCGATCTCGGGCGCTAACGCAAAGAAGGCCTACCTCTCGCGGAAACTGGCCATGCCTCTGGCAATCGGAGTGCTCGTCACCTTCTCGATAATCGTTGGCCTGCTGGCTGTCATCCTCGTGAATCGCGAAAACAGCCTTCTCGTACTCCGCGCCGAGGACAACAGCCGCATTCTCACCGAGTCGCTGACCTTCGCCATGAGCAGCGGCATTACCGATGTCACGCCGATCGAGGCATCGATCACGAAGCTCCCGGGAGTAACGGATTTCCACCTCGATCCGCGCGCGGGTATGACCACGGTCGTCCATCCCGAGCCCGATGCCATCGCCGCCGCTGTCCTCGCCTCCGGGACGACAAGGGTGGACAGCGTCGACACCGCCAAGGGGAATGCGCTTCGAGTCACCCAACCTATCATCGCCACCGAAGCCTGCGCGGCCTGCCACGCGAACGCCACATCGGGAAGTATCGTCGCCGCCACGAGCTTCTTCCTCTCGACCTCGGATTCGCGCAACTTCATCCGCAGCTTTACCTTCGAGGTTGGAGGGCTCGTCCTCATTGCCACCCTGATACTAGTCGGCGTCGTGCTCGTCACGCTCAGGCTGGTCGTCCTCATGCCGCTTCGCAAGTTGAACGACCTCGTCGCAGACATCGTCCAGGGACAGGGCGACCTCGCCCGTCGCGTAGAAATCTCCTCGCACGACGAAGTGGGACAGCTCGGCGAGCTCTTCAATGTCTTCGTTCGGCAGACCCACGATGTCGTCCTCGGCATCCGCGAGCAGTCGGCCCACACCTCCGCCAATGCCGAGGATCTGGGAGCCGCCGCAGGAAGAACGCGCGGAGCCGTCGACTCCACGGCCGCCCTGATCGAAGAGGCCCGGCACACCTTCCTCGAGCTCAACAACGAGAATCTGGCCGTGTCTGAATCGACGTCGGGAATTCTCGGCGCCATGTCGAAGCTCTCGGAAAAGATCGAGGATCAGTCGAGGGCCGTGACGCAGAGCTCCACGGCCGTCACCCAGATGTCGGCCTCGATCGACAGCGTCGCCCGCGTGACCGACCGCAAGATGGAGACGGCCAACGAGGTCCTCAATGTGACGCAGACCGGGGGAACCCTGGTCGCCCAGGTCGACGCCGAAATCGCGGAGGTCGGGCGGAGCGTCGCCGACATCGGCAAGGCGATCAAGCTCATCAACGGAATCGCATCCCAAACCAACCTCCTCGCGATGAACGCCTCGATCGAGGCCGCCCACGCCGGCGAATTCGGCATGGGTTTTTCGGTGGTCGCTGAGGAGATACGGCGCCTCGCCGAGTCGAGCGCGGCCAACGGCAAGGAGGTCACGGCCGTCCTCAAGCAGATCATCGCGAGGATCGGCACGGCGCAGGAGGCCGCCCACAAGAGCAGCGAATCCCTCGAAAGGATCGGCCGTGAGGTCTCCGAGCTCGTCGGCGCCTTCGGAGAGATCGCGGGGAGCACCCGCGAGCTGGCGACGGGAAGCCGCGAGATCGTCCAGGCCTCCGAATCCTTGATGCAGGTCACCGGCGAAATCCGCCAAATGAGCGAGGGCATGAACGACAAGGCCGAGCGGATCAGCGCGGCCCGCGAGGAGATAGACCGCATTTCGGGCGTCTCGAATGGCGCGATCGAGGAAATCTCACGGCGCGCCAAGGAGATCGACGGGGAGATGGACCGCATCGCGGAGCTGAGCGAGAACGGCCTCGAGACGAGCAAACGACTCGGCGACGCGGTCGGGCGCTTCAAGCTCGAAGGCTGAGGGGACAAAAAAAGACCCCCGAAAGGGTCTTTGGTGCTTTAGCGAGAGAGGGGGTCGAACCCACGACCGAGCGGATATGAGCCGCTTGCTCTGCCAGCTGAGCTATCTCGCCAAGGAGCGTAACGTTTATACCCGGGGGCGCCGACCTTGGTCAAGACGAAGAAGGGTTTGCCGGGCGGCCACCGCGAAGAAAAGCGTCGTTCGGGCGGCGGGAGGGGCAAGGGGGGGCTCAGACTCCGCCCAAGGCCTCGAGGAGCTCCTCCGCATGGCCCTCGGGGCTTACCTTCGGCCAGGCCTTTTCTATTCGACCTTCCTCGTCGATGAGAAAGGTCGAACGCGAAATACCCATGAATACCTTGCCGTAGAGTTTCTTTTCACCCCAGACGCCATAGGCTTCCAGTGCCTTGTGTTCGGGATCCGAGAGAAGGACGAAGGGAAGTCCGTATTTTTCGGCGAACCTCGCGTGGGAAGCGGGCTTGTCCGCGCTGATCCCGACGACAAGGGCGCCTTTCGAAGTTATTTCGGCATGCCTGTCGCGAAAGCCGCAGGCTTCCTTCGTGCATCCTGGAGTATCGTCCTTCGGATAGAAATACAGAATGATTTTCCGGCCCTTCCACTCCGCGAGACTTCTCGCCTTGCCTGAGGCGTCCTCGAGAGAAAATCCGGGAGCCTTGTCGCCTGCCTTGAGCATACATTTTCCTTTCGAAGCCGCGGCTGTCCGCAGCTAACCACGCGGCAAAGATACGAAGGATGGGGATGCCGAGCCAAATTGCGCGCGTCCGCGGCTCCCCTGCTCTCGTCGGAAATACCGGCGACTTTCGCTTCTTATCGATAGAAACCGCGTGGACATCGCGAGGCCTGCCTCGTTATGCTTCCGCCCATGGCTCTCGGGACTCCCCTTCCCTCGAAATTGAAGATCTGGGCGCGCGGTCTCAAGCGCGAGATCGCCGCTCTTTGGTACGCCACGCGAGACCCGGCCACGCCCTGGTACGCGAAGGCCCTGGGCTTCGTCATCGTCGGCTACGCGATCTCGCCGATCGACCTCATCCCCGATTTCATCCCGGTCCTCGGCTATCTCGACGACGTCCTCATCCTCCCCCTCGGGCTCGCCCTCCTTCGCAGGCTGATACCGCGAGAGGTGTTGAAGCGCGCCCGGGCGAAGGCCCAGGAAGGCGGCGACGGCAGGCTCAGGAGTCGCGTCGCGGGCTTCGTCATTCTCGCGATCTGGCTGCTCGGCCTGACCGCCGTCATCATCGTCGTCCTGAGTCGATTTTTCGCGAAGCCGAAATTGTGACCTCGGCCGGCCTTCGCTTGTTTCCGAGAGTCTGCCCGCTCTACTTGCGAGGCCGGCGACGATAGATGCAGGCGACGGCCCCGATGCCGCGCCTCGGAGGAGTAACCAATGCTTGCAATCCAGGCCGCCATCCTCGGCATAGTCCAGGGCTTGGCTGAGTTCATCCCGATCTCGAGTTCGGCCCATCTCGTCATCGTCCCCTGGCTCTTCGGCTGGACCGATCCTGTGCTCAAGGGCCTCACCTTCGACGTGGCCCTCCACATCGGCACCCTCATCGCCCTCGTGGTCTACTTCGCCTCGGATTGGGGCAAGCTCGTGGTAGCCTTCTTCAGGTCGATCGCAGAACGCAAGATCGGCGACGACCCCGATCGGAAGATGGTCTGGCTCCTCATCGTCGCCTGCATTCCGGGCGGCATCGCGGGTGTGGCCTTCGAATCGAAGATCTCCGACCTCTTCCATCCGGGCGGATCCATTTCCGGCGCCGCCATGCTCTGGATGGCGGCCATCATCGCCCTCCTCGGCGCCATCCTCCTCCTCTCCGACTCGCTGGGGAAGAAGAACGTGAACTTCGGCAAGATCGGCTGGAAGGAAGCCATCACCATCGGTCTCGCCCAGGCCCTTGCCATCTTCCCCGGCGTCTCCCGCTCGGGCTCGACCATCACGGCCGGACTCGCGATCGGCCTCGAAAGGCCAGCGGCGGCCCGTTTTTCCTTCCTTCTCAGCGCCCCGATCATCGCCGGCGCGGGTGCGAAGAGTCTCATCGAGCTATTCAAAGGCGCCCAATCGGGCGCCATTCCTCATTCGGAGCTCATCCTCTTCCCCATCGGTCTCGTCTTCGCGGCGGTGAGCGGATGGTTCTGCATCAAGTTCCTCCTCGCCTTCCTCCAAAAACATTCCACGAAAGTCTTCGTCTGGTACCGCTGGGCCCTGGCGATTTTCGTCGCAATTGTGGCGATCACGCGGGGCATCTAGCCAGTTCGGGCGGGACCTACGCGGTCCCGCCCTCGCCTATCCTCTCGTCGCCCACTCAAGCTCTGACCGCGATCCTCCCCTCCCCTCGCCCGAGGCAGCGACCGACGACGGCGGCCTCGGGGCAGTCGGCGGCCCGCAGGGCCTCGACGAAGGCCGCCGCGTCCCGTTCCGCAGCCGAAACGAGGAGTCCGCCGCTCGTCTGGGCGTCGGCGAGGATTGAGCGCAGGAGTTCGGGCACCGATTCGTCATAACTGACAACATCTGAAACCAATGCCGCGTTGTCCTTGCTGCCCCCGGGAACCATGCCGGCGGCGGCGAGAGCGGTCACCCCCTCGATGAGGGGCACCTCCGCGGAAAACAACTCGACGTCGATCTTGCTCCCCCGGCTCATCTCCCTGAGATGGCCGAGGAGACCGAAGCCGGTCACGTCGGTGACTGCCCCCGCGTCGAAGCGCGGGAGGAGGGCCGAAGCCTTCGCGTTGAGGCGCTCCATGATGGCGATGGCCCGCTCCGAAATTTCCTTCGACGCAAGGCCGCGTTTCATCGCGGTGGAAATGATGCCGAGGCCGATTGGCTTTGTGAGGACGATGAGGTCTCCCGGCCGCAGGCGCGCGTTGGTGTAGACCTTGTCGGGGTCGATGCTTCCGGTAACGACCATGCCGAACTTGGGCTCGGCGTCGTCGACGCTGTGCCCGCCGAGAATAGGGATGCCCGCCTCTGCCGCCTTGGCCGCGGCGCCCTGGAGGATAAGCTCGAGCACCGAGAGGGGGAGGCGCTTGACGGGAAAGCCGACGATATTGAGGGCGAAGAGGGGTCTGCCGCCCATGGCATAGATGTCGCTCAACGCGTTGGCCGCGGCAATCGCGCCGAAATGCCAGGGATCATCGACGATGGGGGTGAAGAAATCGACGGTCTGGACGATGCCCGAGATGCCGTGTAGGCGGTAGACCGCCGCGTCGTCGGAGGTTTCGATGCCGACAACCACGGCCGGATCGGTGACGGGAGGGAGGCTCTTGAGAACGGCTTCAAGTGAGCGCGGCGGCAGCTTGCAGGCACAGCCCAGACCGTGGGTATAGCGGGTGAGCCGGGTTTCTCCCGCCGGAGGCGCCGCCTCTTCTCTTGACTCGGCCATTCCGTCTCCGAGCTCCGGCGCTGGGGCGAGGCGGCGCGCCGCCGCGATGACCTCCCTCGCGGCCTCCTCGACCTCGGCCTCGGTGAGATAGGCCCCCGTCGAAAAGCGCACCGTACCCATGGCGTATTCGATCGGCACGCCCATGGCGGTGAGGACGGGCGAGATCTCGACCGACTCGGCGTGGCAGGCGGCGCCGGCGGAGGCGGCCACTCCCTCGAGCTCGGTGAGGAGGGTGTCGGCCTCGATGCCGGGGAAGCCCACGCTGAGGGTGTTGGGCAGGCGTTTTTCGGGATGACCGTTCAGCCTGAGCCCGGGAATGGCCTCGGAGAGCCTCGCCCAGAGGAGGTCGCGCAATTCCTTGGCCCGCCGCGAGCGGGGCTCGAGTTCGCGGCGGGCGAGTTCGGCCGCCGCGCCGAGGCCGACGATGCCGAGGACGTTCTCCGTGCCCGCGCGAAGGCCGTGCTCGTGGCCGGCGCCGTGCACGAATTTCTCCAATCTCGTGCCGGGCTTGATGTAGAGGGCGCCGACGCCCTTGGGCGCGTAGAGCTTGTGTCCGGCCATCGAGAGAAAGTCGATGCCGAGCTCGCCGACGTCGACGGGGATCTTGCCCAGGGATTGGGCCGCGTCGCAGTGGAAGAGGATGCCCGACCGCCTGGCGATGGCCGCGAGCTCGGCTATCGGTTCAATTGTGCCCACCTCGTTGTTCGCGTGCATCACGGAGACGAGGATCGTGTCGGGGGCGATGGCCCGCTCGAGATCGGCGGGATCGACCATGCCGTAGGCGTCGACGGGGAGGAGGCTCGTCCTGAAGCCCTGGGATTCGAGCCAATGCAACACTTCGATCACGGCGGGGTGTTCGACGGCGCTGGCGATCACGTGGCGCCCCCTCTCCTTCCGCGCGAGGGCGGCGCCTTTTATTGCGAAATTGTTCGCCTCGCTGCCCCCGCTCGTGAACACGATGTCCTCAGGCTTGGCGCCGATGAGGGTCGCCAGGCTCGAGCGAGCGGCCTCGACGGCCTTGCGCGCCTCGGTGCCGAAGCGGTGGGCCGAGGAGGGATTGCCGAAGCCCCCTTCGAGGAAGGGCCGCATCGCTTGGGCGACGAAGGGATCTATGGGAGTCGTGGCGTTGTAATCGAGATAGATGGGGTCCTTCATGCATCCGCCTTTTCGGCCGCGGGACGGAGCTTTCCCGAGCCGGGGAATTCAGTACATTCGAAGCCTGACCAGCATACAGCACTCAAGGGGGTTCCATGAATCGGAGAAAATTGGGGAAAAGCGGACTCGAAGTCTCGGCCATCGGCCTCGGCTGCATGGGCATGTCGGAGTTCTACGGAGCCTCCGACGATAGGGAATCGATGCGACTCATCCGGATGGCCTTCGAGCTCGGCGTCACCTTCTTCGACACGGCCGACATGTACGGGGTCGGCCACAACGAGATCATCGTCGGGCAGGCCCTCAGGGAACTGCCGCGCGATAAGATCGTAGTTGCGACAAAATTCGGCAACATGCGCCGGATCGACGGGGCCCATCTCGGCGTCAATGGCAGGCCCGAGTACGTGAAGGCCGCTTGCGACATGAGCCTCAAGCGCCTCGGCCTCGGCCACATCGACCTGTACTACCAGCATCGAGTCGATCCCGATGTTCCGATCGAGGAGACCGTCGGCGCGATGGCCGAGCTCGTGAAGGAAGGCAAGGTGCGCTTCCTCGGTCTGTCGGAGGCCGGCCCCGAGACCCTGAAGCGGGCGCACAAGGTCCACCCGATCACGGCCCTCCAAACGGAATATTCCCTCTGGACGCGCGACCCGGAGAACGGAATCCTCGCCGCGACGCGGGAGCTGGGCGTCGCCTTCGTCGCCTACAGTCCCCTGGGCCGCGGCTTCCTCACCGGAGCCTTCAAGGACAAGAGCCAGTTCGCGGCCAAGGATTTCCGCTCGGTGAATCCGCGGATGAGCGGCGGAAACTTCGACGCGAATCGCAGGCTGGTGGACCGCGTCGAGGAGCTGGCCAAAGGCGAGAAGATCAGCGCCGCCCAGGCCGCCCTCGCCTGGGTCCTCGCCCAGGGAGAGGACATCGTCCCCATTCCCGGCACGCGGCACGAGAAATACCTCCGCGACAACATCGCCGCAGCCGAGCTCAGGCTCAAGCCCGACTTCCTTCGCGCCCTCGGCGAGGCCTTGCCTCCCGGCGCCGCGGCGGGTTCGCGCTACGACGAAAACGGAATGAAACGAGTCGGTCTGTAGTCAGAGAGAAGGCCGGCGCGGGAGGAATTTGGTCAGCCCGCGCCGACCCCCTTCGCGGCCGCGCCTGCTTTCTTCGAGCCTGCATTCAGCGCGCCTGCCCCCTTAACCTTTGCTCCGACGGCCGCCTCGTTTCCCGAAAAGACGAGGAGGGCGAAGAGATAGAGTCCGGCGGTCAGCGCGAGGACCACGGAGAATCCCGACGACACGGAGACGAGGCGGGCCAGCACGGTCCCCGTCACCGACAGGGCTCCGTTGACGCCCCAGGCCCAGGGCACGAGGCCGGGCCGCGAGCGGGAGAGGGCGTCGAGTCCCGTCGGGAAGGGAATGCCGAGACAGAAGGCCGCCGGGGCGATCATGAGCACGGCGATACCTATCTTGAGCGGCAGGGCGAGGCCGAGGAGGCCGTCGACGAGGGATGGCAGCGCGTAGGCGTAAAAGAGGCAGGAGAGGGCGATGCCGCCCACGGCAAGGGCGACTACTCGTCGGCGCGGGGCCCGCGACGAGCCGGCCGCGAGGCTTCCGAGCCCCGAGATCACGAGCATCGAGGTGATGACGATCGAATTGGAGAAGATGGGATCCACGAGAAAGAAGGTCAGGCGCTGGATGAGGAAGATCTCGACGAGCATGTAGCCGATGCCGAGGGCGGCGAAGTAGAGGATGACCCGGGCGGTCCCCTTCTTGCGGGAAAAGAGCTCCCTCCAGCGCCCGAAAATCGGTATCAGTATTATGAGTATTCCCGCACCGACGGAAAGGACGAGGGTGGCGACGAGGAGGAGGTAGCCCCACTCCTCGGAGAGGTCGCGGATGTCGGCCGCGACGAGGCCGATGGTGGAGGGCTTCACGTAGCCCGTGTAATAGGGACGATCATCCGTCGCCGGGTCGATGGCGAAGACGTAATTGTCGATGATCTCGTTGCCGCGGCTTCCCGTGAGGGAGGCGATGGTCCAGTAGTAGAGATCTTCCTGGAGGAAGTCCGTGTCGGAGGGCGCGGCACTAGCCGCGGAGCCGCCGGGGCTCGATGCGGCCGGGTTGGCGGCCGAGGGGTCGAGCTGGGCGCGGTAGGCCGCGAGCACTCCCGCCATGTCGGTGGCCGGAGGGGCCATGCCCGGATACCAGCAGGGTATGAAGGACATGCGCGCTGTGAAGCCGCGGAGGGCCGCGATCTCGCCGGGGCTGAAGGCGCCGTTCTTCACGAGGATGGTCGCCGTCGAAAGGAGCTGGTCGAAGACGAAGAGATCCGCCCCCGGGTCTGCGACGCCCCTTATCTTCATAGCCGCGATCACGGTCGAAAGGAGCTTGGGAACGTTGCGGGGCGGGGTGAGGCGGTTCCACACGGTTATCGAGAGGATTCCGCCAGGCGACAGCCTCCCGAGGTAGGAGGCGATACCCTCTGCGGTATAAAGGTAATTTTCCACGACGGGGTAACCGCCCGTGGTCGAAAGGCCCACCGAATCGACGAGGCCTATCTCCGCGAGATCGAAGGTTTGCGTCGAGGAGGCGGCGAAGGCCCGCGGCTCGGTCGACTCGAGCCTGATGCGCGGATCGGCTAGAAGCCCCCCTGTATATCGCTTGAAGAAGGGCACGTCCCGCATCATGTGGACGAGGGCCGGATCGGGCTCGACTATCGTCACCTCCTTGGCCCCGTGGTACAGTGCGTCGTAGGCGCCGATGCCTCCTCCCATCCTGAGGAGGAGGACCCGCGGCGAGTCGAGGAGGATATAGGGCGCCGCCATCGGGAGGTAGTCGAAATAGGCTTCCTCGCTTTTGTCGAGCCGGCGCATCACGCCAATGGGGCCGTCGCCGTCGATGTAGAGCCCGAGGAAGGCGTCCGTTGGCATCTTCGCGACCCCCGAGCTCGCGTTGTCCGAGAGTCCCGGCGCGAGGTGGAAAAAGGACGACTGCCAGGCGTCGTACTCCCCCGTCGGGCCGAAGGAGTGGTAGACACGGCGGGCGTCGGGGAAGTCGCGGGCGTAGCTCATCGGCTTCCACTCCGAGGCGCGAATTGCGCCGAAGGGGACGAGGGCTGCCAGGGCGATGACGAAGCCCCCCGTCGCGAAGGCGATCCTGCGCGGCGGAAGGACGAGGCCTCGCTCGTCGCGGCCTACCGCCGCGAGGAGGGCGCCGAGGGCGGCCAGTGCCACCAAGGGCGCCACGAGGTGGTCGGTCGGCACGAGGGTGAGGAGGCCGAGCACGAGAAAGCCGCCGAGGCCCGAGCCGAGCATGTTCCAGAAATAGAGGGCGTGTATCCGCGATCGGAAGGCGACGAAGGAGGCGCCGACGAAAATAGAACCAATTATGAATGGCACTGCGTAGATCGCGTAGTACGAAGCGATCCAGAGGAGCTGGTTCGGATCGTTCGTGATCATCACGGGGTTGAAGGGCACGAGTTGAGCGACGCAGTAGGCGGCCGCCATCGCGGGCCCCAGGAGGGCCGCCGACCAGGCCAGCCAGGGGTCGGGGTTCCCGGCTATCCGCTTCTCGAGGAGGGTGAGGATGGTGCCGGCGATGCCGTAGCCGAGCAGCGCGATGCTGATCACCATGCTGCCGAAGTTGGACCAGGAACCTACCGAGAACACTCGCATGACGGCGAGCTCGTAAGCCACGAGGGCCATGCTGACGAGGAAGAGGCCGGCGAAGCGGAAGGAGGAGAGGCGAGCCTTCATCATTCGACCCCCGCCGCGTCGTTGAGGCTGTGGACCTTGCCCTTGTCCGAGGTGAAGGGTACGAAGATGACCTTGCGGCCGTGATAGATGTCGCTGCGCTCGAAGGAAAAACCGCCGCCGGGGAGGGGCTTCTTCACCACCTTGAGCACAGTCTGCCCCGAGGGTGGGCCGACCGGTATCACCATGATGCCTCCGGGGGCGAGCTGGGCGAGGAGGGGCGGGGGGATGTGGTCGATGCCCGCGGTTACGATGATCTTGTCGAAGGGCGCGTGCTCGGGCCAGCCGTAGTAACCGTCGGCGTTCTTCCTCGTCACCTTGGCGTACTCAGGATACTCCTTCACGAGCTTGCGGTAGATCGCGTCGGTCTCGGCATAGAGGCCGGGCACGATCTCAATTGTGTAGACCTGGTCGGAGAGCTCGGCGAGAAGGGCGGACTGATAACCCGAGCCGGTGCCTATCTCGAGGATGCGGTCGCCCGGTAAAGGGGCGATCGAGTCGGTCATGTGCGAGACCATGTGGGGCCCCGAGATCGTCTGGCCGTGGCCGATGGGGATGGCCGTGTCGTCATAGGCCTTCTTCGCGTTGTACGATCGCGCGAAGAATTCGCGGGGGGCGTAGAGGAAGGCCTCGAGGACGCCTTTGTTGCGAACCTCGCCTCGCGCGAGGATCGCGCGGGAACGGTCCCACTTCTTCGCGAGCTGCGCTTCCGATTCCTTCGTGTTGGCGAGCATCCAGGCGATGAAAGACTCCTTCGAATCGAGAGGCGGGTTGTTCTTCGAGACGGGAAGCTCGTGCGGGGCTTCCATCGCGGCAAGCCGCGGATCGGGATCGAGGCTGTTCGCAGAATGGAGAATCTTGGGCGAGATGTCGACGAAGATCGGCCGCGCCGGATTCGCGACGGCGGGCTGATCGGGCGTGGCGTTACCCGCAAGAGGCGCAGCGCTTCCTACGAAGGTCGGGGCATCGGCCGCGCTCGCGACGAAATTCCGCACGGGCACAAGTTCGAAGTAGGCGATGAGCCCGAGGGCGAGACAAGCGAGGCCCAGGCCGCCTGGCAGGAGAAAGCGAAGGAGGAAGGCGAGGGCCCGGCCCGTCTTCCCGCGCGACTCCCCTCCCCCCTCGTCACGCAGGGGAAGGGCCACGGCGCAGACGCCGCAGGAACCGTTTTCGGGAAGGTCGAAACCGCAATCGGGGCAGGCGCTCATCCTTCGTTTTCCAGTTCGATCATTGTGCCTCATTGTCGGCCGATGAGGAGAGCCTCTGAAACGGCCTCGTTCAAATTGCTGTTTGGGCGCGGGGAGTATTCGGAAGCCCCGAGTCCCGCGGTGGCGAGAACCTCGCCGCGATCCGGGGCGAAGCGGCCTGACTTCGAAACATCGGTACCGGCGCCGTGGAGGTGGCTCGTCTCCAGGAAGGTCCGGAATTCGGAACGGTCGCGGACAACCCCATAGTGGTCCGAATCGCTTTCAAGAAAGACTACCCGCCCGTCGATAGCCGTTTCGTCGTCGGTATCGTCCCTCGCCTCCGTAAAGCCGATGCCCCTTTCGCGGAGAAGGGAGGCGAGGGTGGCGGCGTTGTCGGAGATGTCGGAATCCCGGGAAGCGATGCAGATGAAACGGCCCCTTCCCCTCGAAATCCAATCGGCGAAGGCCGTCTCACGGGCATAAAGGGCGTCGAAGAGCCAGACCTCCCGAACCTTCGCCTCGGTGCCTCCCCGCCGTAGGATCGAGGCGATGACACGGTAGGCGCCGGAATGCCCGGCGAGCACGATCGAGCCGACCCTCGCGCGGGGAACGATGCCCTGGGCGTCGAGGACTCCCATGAGGTCGTCGACAAAACGGGCGAAGCCGCCTTGATCTTCGAATTTGCCGCCGAAGGAGTCGGGAACATGAACGGCCGTCTCCGGTACGACGAGAAGAGCCCTGACCCCGCTTTGGGCGAACTGCTCGAAGAGATTGAAGCCCGTGATGGCCTCTTCGCGCGAGCTCATCCAGCCATGGAAAAAGAAGACGAGGTCCACCTGTCCGGATGGTTTCCAGTCGGGAGGCACGAATACCGAGACGGTGGAGTCGTCATAGTGGCCCTCGCGTGAGAAGACAGCGTCATCCAAGGCGTAGCCCTGGTCCCTGGCCTCGTCGGGGAAGGGCGCCGAGGGAAGGCTGAAGACATAGCTCCTGCCTTGCTGCGCCTCGGGAAGAGCTTCCGACGGGGGGGGAGTGGACATGGCGAGGGTAGTCGGCTGCCGCAGTTGGGCGAGGCAGGCCAAGAGGAGGAACCCCGCGCGGGGAAGCCAGCGTTTCATCTCTAGGAGCGTTTATATCTGTTTCTCGTCTTGGGGATAAGTCCCCCGGAGGGGGACAGAGCTTCGCGTCCTATAGTATAATAAAATATCGAGGAGAACAGAGATGGCGAAGGTTGCGGTCGATCCCGGCATCTGCGGGCTCAAATCCACAATTCACGCGGTGTCGGAAGATGGCCAAGCCTGCGTGCTCAGCATCGATTCCGACTGCGAGGCCATCAGGGCCCTCGCATTGGAGATCGGTACCCTCGACGGCTATGAGGTCGCCTTCAAGCCCTTCGCGGAAAATCCCGTTTACCTCGCCGCGGGTAGGCATTACAAACACGCGGCTTGCCCCCTGCCCTCGGCCGTCATCAAGGCCGTGGAAGTCGCCTGCCGTCTCGCCTTGCCAAAGGATGTCGCTTTTACCATCGAAGGCTAGGCTGCGACCCTTTACGCCCTTGACCTTTTATATGATTTTCACTATATATCATAAATGTAGTTAACCAAAGGATTCGGAAGGCTCCCGGACGGCGAAAATCGCTATTCAAGGGGCCCGAAAGCCGGTCCCGAAAAAGGCCACACCCTACCTATGGAGGTTTGCCATGCACGCTGAGATCACCGCCGCCGACTATGAAAGCAAGGTCCTCAAGCACAAGGGACTCGTCATCGTCGATTTCTATTCGCAGGAATGCTCGCCCTGCGAGGCCCTCGCGCCCAAGTTCGAATTCTTCGCCGAGCTCTACCACAAGGAAGTCGCCTTCTACAAGATTTTCCGTCAGGGGGATCGCGAGCATTCGCGCGCCCTGGGCGTCAAGTCGAGCCCTTCCCTCCTCTTCTACAAGGACGGCAAGGAAGTCGCGCCGCGACTCACCGGGGCGATCAAGAAGAGCGAGATCAAGCAGACCATCGTCGATGCCTTCGGCCTTCCCGACAGGACCCTCGGCATCATGCGCAAGACCGAGGAGGTCGACCTCGCCATCATCGGCGGCGGCCCCGCGGGGCTCACCGCCGGCATCTACGCCGGAAGGGCCAAGATCAACACCGTGATCATCGACCAGGGCAACCCCGGAGGGCAGGTCAACCTCACCCACATGGTCGCCAACTATCCGGGCACCGACGGGGAGATCGGCGGCTTCGCGCTGATGGAGAAGGTCACGAAGCAGGCCGAGGAGAGCGGCGCCCGCATCATCCGCTCCGCCGAGATCGTGCGCCTCGACCTCGCGAAGAAGGAGATCGACGTCGATGACGACAGGCGGATCCACGCCAAGGCCATCATCCTCGCGACGGGCGCCAAGCCCCGCGAACTCGGCATCCCCGGCGAGAAATCCCTCTTCGGCCGCGGCATCTCCTACTGCGCCACCTGCGACGGTCGCTTCTACGAGGGCAAGGATATCTTCGTCATCGGCGGCGGCAACAGCGCCGTCGAAGAGACCCTCTTCCTCACCGAGTTCGTGAACTCCGTCACGATGGTCCACCAATTCGACGAATTCCAGGCCAACAAGACGGCCGCCGAGCAAGCCCTCAAGAATCCCAAGATCAAGGTGCTCTGGAGTCACGAACCCCGGGCCTTCCACGGCAACGAAGGCTTCGAAGGCCTCGAGGTCGAGAATCTCAAGACGGGGGAGCGCAAGGTCCTCACGACCGGCGCCGGCGTCTTCGTCTTCGTCGGCTACGTGCCCCAGACCCAGCTCTTCGCCGAGCAGCTCCCCCTCGATCGCTGGGGCGGAGCCGACGCCGACCCGATGACACTCGAGACGAAGATCCCCGGAGTCTTCATCGCCGGCGACCTCCGCTCGAAGCCCTTCAAGCAGATCACCACCGCCGTTTCCGACGGCACGGTGGCCGCCCTCTCGGCGCAGAAATACCTCCGCTCCCTCGGAGGCTGAGGCCACCGGATCAGGTCCGCGGTCGCGCATCGCTAATGGTGGCGCGACCGCGGGATGGCGAGACGGCGAGCGCCGACCGCGCGGGCTTGACCAAGGGAGCCGCGAGGAATAGCTTGTCCCCCGATAGAAAGCACTAATTGGGGGAAATATGGCCACCACGGCCGCGGACGACGACAGGTCTCCGCGAAAGCCTTCCTCGCTCCTCGAACTGTTTCGCGTCTTCAGCCGTCTCGCCCTGCAAGGTTTCGGGGGAGTCATCCCCATAGCCCACGTCGAGCTTGTCGAAAGGGAGCGCTGGCTCAGCCCAGAGGAGTTCGTCGAGCTCCTCGCCATCGGCCAAGTCCTCCCCGGTCCGAACATCATCAACGTGGCCGTCATCTTCGGCGACCGCTGGTTCGGCTGGCGCGGAGCCCTCGCCGCCGTCGCGGGGCTGTTGACCTTTCCGCTCGCGATCGTCCTCTCCCTCGCCTTCGTCTACCAGAGCTTCGCGAGCCTCCCCCTCGTCACCGGCGCCCTCCGCGGCATGGGCGTGGTCGCGGCTGGCCTCATCGTCTCGACGGCGATCAAGCTGCTCAAGACGTTTTCGGGAAATCCCCTCGGACTCCCCCTCTCCCTAGCCCTGGCCCTCGCGATCCTCGTCCTTGTGGGCTTTCTCCGCTGGCCCCTGATCTGGGCCGTGCTCGGGCTCGGCATCCCGGCCATAGCCTTCGCGTGGAAACGTCTCGAGGCGAAGCGACGCGAGGCCCGTCAATGAGCGCCTGGGAAATCTTCGGCCTCCACGGCAAGACGGCGATCGACCTCGTGCTCACCTCCCTCCACTTCATGATGCTCTCCCTCCTCTCCGTCGGCGGCACCCTGGCCACGGCTCCCGACATGCAGAATTTCCTCGTCGTCATCCATGGCTGGATGAACGACGCGCAATTCACCTCTTCGATAGCGATCGGTCAGGCCGCTCCGGGTCCGAACGTCCTCTTCGTGGCCCTCCTCGGTCTGAACGTCGCCGGCTTCGCCGGGGCGATCATCACCCTCGTCAGCATCATGCTCCCCTCCTCCTTCCTGACCCTGAGGGTCGGACGGCTCAGGCTCAAGCGCGCCGATTCCCTCTTTCTCCGTGCCTTCACCTCGGGGCTCTCGCCCCTGACCCTCGGCCTCCTCCTGTCCACGGGCTGGCTCCTCACCGCTCCTACGCGGGGGGAATGGGGCGCCATTGTCCTCATCGTTCTCACCGTCGTCGTGATGGTCCGTACTAAGACGAGTCCCTTGGTGTTGATAGCGATCGGCGCGCTGGCGGGCATGCTCGGACTGGTGTAGACTGCTTCGGGAGGAAAAAAATGCAAATACATGGAAATTCCCTTGCGCCCGCGGGTCGCGCCGCCGTCGCCGAAATCGCCCCGACCGGCAGGCTCCGCGCAGCCATAAATCTCGGCAACGCCGCCCTCGCGGCTCGAAACCCCGACTCGGGCGCCTTGAGCGGCGTCACCGTCGATCTCGCGAAAGAGCTCGCGGGTCGCCTCGGACTGCCCCTCGAGCTCGTCGCCTTCGCGGGTGCCGGAGAGGTGGTGAAGGCCGCCCCCACGGGCGCCTGGGACCTCGCCTTCCTCGCCGTCGATCCGGCGCGGGCCGAGGAGATCGATTTCACCGCGCCCTACGCCATCATCGAGGGGGCCTACCTCGTGCGCGAGGATTCGCATATCCGAAACAATGAGGATGTAGACAAGACTGGCGTCCGCGTGGCCACGGCCACGGGCAGCGCCTACGACCTCTTTCTCACGCGCAATCTCAAATCCGCCACAATTATGCGGGCCCCCGGCGCCCTCGCGGTGACGGACCGATTCGTGGCCGAGGGCCTCGACGTGTCCGCAGGGGTCAGGCAGCAGCTCGAGGCCGACGCGAAAAGGCTCTCCGGCCTCCGCGTCTTACCCGGCCGCTTCATGGCGATCCATCAGGCCATGGCCCTGCCGAGGGGTCGGGCAGAAGCCTTCGCCTGGCTCAGGCTCTTCGTCGAGGAAATAAAGGCGAGCGGCCTCGTCTCAGAGACCCTGGCCCGCAACGGCATCGAGGGCGTCGGCGTGGCGCCGCCGGATAAGTCGTAGCGCTCCTCACGGAGGGCGTCGGACGACGCCTGTTCCTCCGCCTGGCATAGGTCAGCGGCGGGTGACCGTCGAAAAAAATGCCGCCCGGGTCAGGATCCCCGGACGGCGACGCGCGTTGCGCGACACAACAGTAGGGACGACGACTCAGTCGGCGTCCCCGGGGACGGCGCTACGCCGCCCCCTTACGCGTCAAGGCTTGAGCCAGCCCCTCTCGACGAAATACTTCCGTGCGCCGGGATGATAGGGAACGAGCATTTGATCATCAGGTAGGACGAGGTCGGGGGTGAACTGCTTGAGGTTCACCGCCACGGCCTGGACGGTCGGGAGATTTTCGTAGAGGGTCTTCGTCATCTTATAGACGAGGTTCGCGTCGAGGTCGTCGCGAACGATGATGACGTCGGGCGGGGTGCCGACCGTGGGGACGGCCATGGGTTGGTTCGGGTAGATGTTGGCGGGGATGTTGCGCCTCATGTAGGCCGGGTTGACCTTCTTGAGGTTGGCGAGTGCCTCGTCGGTGATGGGAACTATAATGGTCTTGTTGTCGAGCATGAGCTCTGTCATGCCGGAGGCGCCCATGGCGAGGCCGAGAATCGCGCCGTCGACCTGGTCGTCCTGGAGCATTTCCACGCCCTGGGTGTACTCGACGAAGCTGACCCTCATGTCCTTATAGGTAAGACCGTAGGCCGCGAGGGTCTCGCGGGCGTCGACTTCTCCGCCGGAACCGATGGGGCCGACGGCGATGCGCTTGCCCTTGAAGTCGGCGACGGACTTGATGCCGCTCGACTTGCGGGCGACGACCTGGAAGAGGTCGGCGAAGAGCCCGCCGGTGATGGCACGGATCCAGGGCATCTTCTCGGGGTAGGGCTTGATGCCGTTGATGGCGCGGTAAGCCTCGAGGGAGCGGCACTGGGCGACGTCGATGTCCCTCGTGCGGAGGAGATCGATGTTGTGGGGGCTGCCGTTCGTCGCGATGGCGACGGCCTTGATGCCGGGGATGTTCTGGTTCCAGAGCTGGCACATCGCGATACCCGTGGGATAGTTGGTACCGCTGACGCCGGCCGTTCCCATCGTCATCTGCTTGATCTGGGCGCCCGCGGTGATGGCCAGCGCGAGGGCCATCGTCGCCACGGCGACGATCCTGATCGATTTCTTCACTGTCGTCCTCCTATAGTCCTAAGACTTAAGACTTCCTATCGTTTGTCAGGCTCAGCCTGGCGACGATCCTTAGACAAACCGCCGGGGCGGACCCCGGCGGGCGCGACTTCAAATGGCGGCCAGGGGGGCCGCGCCGCTGCGGCTCCTCTTGAGAATGAGAATTGTTCCGATGCCGATCGCCGCGAGGCCGAAACCCGCGAGGTCGGTCCAGAGGCCGGGAGCGATGAGAAGGATGGCGCCCACGAAGAAGACGGGCCGGAGCCACATCGGGAACTTCATCAGGAAGTAGCCTTCCACCGAGACCGCGAGGAGCCAGACGCCGAAGAGGCCGAAGACCACGGAGTGGCCGATGTCCAGGAGGGAGGCGCCATTGAGCACGAGGTTGCCGGCGGCGTCGGGGCCCATGAGGAGCATGCCGGGCTGGTAAATGAAGAAGAAGGGGACGATGAAGCCGGCGAGGGCGAGGCGGAAGGCCATCCAGCCGACCTTGTCGGTGTTGGTGTTGGCGATGCCGGCGGCCACGTAGGCGGCCAGGGCTATGGGCGGCGACACCGTGGAGAGGCACGAGTAGTAGAAGACGAAGAAGTGGGCCTGGAAGGGCGAGAGGCCCACCTTGATGAGGATGGGGGCACAGATCGAGGCCGTGATGACGTAGCAGGCGCTCGTCGGAAGGCCCAGGCCCAGGATGATGGCGACGATCATGGTAAGTACTAGGACGATCATGAGATTTCCGCCGGAGATGGCGACGATGGAGTCGGCGAGGATGATGCCGAGGCCCGTCATCGAGAAGGCGGCGATCATGAAGCCCGCGGCGGCCATCGAGATGCCGATGGCGAGGCTGGAGCGGGCCGCGCTGACGGCGACGTTCTTCCCTTCCTTGGGGCCGATCCGCGTCTCCTTGTGTATCCAGGAGAGGATGATCGTGAGGCAGACGGAGAAGAAGGCCGAGTAGAGGGCCGTGCGTCCCTGCATCATGAGATACACCAGGACGATCATCGGGATGATCATCTGGCCGTAGCGCATGACGGTGCGCTTGACGTCGGGCATCTCATCCTTGCTGAGGCCCTTCAACTTGAGGCGGCGGGCCCTGAGGTCGACCTGGAAGAAGACCGAGCCGAAGAAGAAGAGGGCGGGAAGGACGGCCGCCGCCGCGATGGTCATGTAGGGGATGCCGAGGTACTCGGCCATGATGAAGGCGGCCGAGCCCATGATCGGGGGCATGATCTGGCCGCCGGTCGAGGCCGCGGCTTCGACGGCTCCCGCGAACACAGGCGGGTAGCCGATCTTCTTCATCAGCGGGATGGTGAAGGATCCGACGGTCGCGACGTTCGAGGCGGCGCTGCCGGAGATCGTGCCGACGAGGGCCGAGCTGATGACAGACACCTTGGCCGGACCGCCGGTGAAGCGGCCGCCGGCGCCCATCGCGAGGTCGTTGAAGAGCTTGCCCAGGCCGCTCTTGTCGAGTATGGCCGCGAGGATGACGAATATGATCAGGTAGGTGGCCGAGACGTTGAGGGGCATGCCGTAGATGCCGTCGCCGCCGAGGTAGATCGCCTGGATGATGCGGGGAACCGAGGTGCCGCGATGGGAGAAGACGCCCGGCATCCAGGGACCCGCCCACATGTAGGCGAGGCAGATGATGGAGATCCAGAGCATCTGGCCGCCGACCGTGCGTCGCGTGGCCTCGAGGACGAGGACCATCGTGGTCAGACCGACGACATAGTCTCCCATATTGAGGATGCCGCCCCGGAGGAGGTAAGAGTCGCGATTCACGACCGTATAGACGGCGCAGGCGACGGAAATGAAGAACAGGACTATGTCAAAATTGCTCGGTCTTCCCCGCGGCGATTTCTTGCTGGCGGGAAAGTAGAGGAAGCTGAGCGCGAGAAGGAAGCCAAGGTGGATGGCGTTGTGCTTCATCACTTCGGGCATGCCGATACCCGCGGTGACGAGGTGATAGCCGATGAAGAGCACCGAAATCACCATGATGATCGTCAACCAGGTCTTGGAATCGAATTTCTTGCGGTAGTTGTATTCAGCCTCTGTATCTTCAAGCATTTCATCGGTGTCCGCGACGACGACCGGTGTCTGTTTCATCTTCTTAAGACCCTTGAAACCCACGACTCCCCCCTCGAATTTCGCTGCCGCTGCCAGAAAGGCAGGTATGTATCTTCATTGCCGAATATAGAATTTTATATCCTATATCCTATATGATCGATTGTAGCACGCGAATTTTGAGAGCGCAAGAAAAAACGCAGCCTCATCGAGTCAGCGCACTCATCGTACGCTTTTCTCCATTCAGCAAATGGACATAGACGCACTCCTTGACCCGCTCCGAATCACGGGCCCGGAGGGCGTCGAGGATGGCCAGATGCTCGCGCATCACCTCCTGGACGACCTGCTCATGCATTTCGCGCGAACCTTCGGGGACGTAACGGATCCGCGTCGCCATCTTGTGCACTTTGCGGATCGTGTCGTTCAGGAAGCTGTTCGAGAGATGCTGGTAGAGGATCTCGTGGAGATGATTGTCGCAGGCGATGTAGCGCTCGTTGTCGAAGGGCTCGGTCTTGAGGCTTTCGATCTCGGCCTGCAAGCCGTCCAACTCCTCTTCCGGTATGAGGGAAACGCTTCGGCTGGCCGCGTAGGGCTCGAGAAGTTTGCGCATTTCCCAGTTGTTGCGAATGTTTTCTTCATTAATATCCGTGACGACAGCCCCCTTGTTGGGGATGAGGCTGACCAGGCCGTCGGCCTCCAGGCGAACGAGGGCCTCGCGCACGGGCGTGGCGCTGACCCCGAACTCCTCGGCGAGACGGTCGATTTGCAGGACCGAATTAGGGACATAGCTGTTGTTCAAAATGAGGTCATGTAGGGCGCTATACATCTGATCCCTCATGGACGTCGTCACAATCTTCGTCTTCACAATTCCTCCGTCGCGCATTTCGACAACCATCCTATAGGAAATATCCTATTTATGGTGTACTGTACCACGGCTTCCTCTTCAAGGAAAGTCAAACTCGATTAACCATTATCAGCATGAAATATGCAATTCGTCATTTTATCTTGCCAAAACGCCGAGGGGATGCTAATAATATAGGATATAGGATGTTGGATATATCCTGTCAGTTAAAGCCGCCTATGTGCCAACCTGCGGCAAGCCGACAGCGAAATATCCTCTCCATTTCGAGGAGAATCGAGGTTATGGCATGATCACGGTCGCAGAACAGCTCATTCGGCGTTTGCGCGAACAGGGGATCCGTTACGTTTTCGGCGTTCCCAGCGGTTCCTGGCTCTATTACATGGAGGCCATGCGCAAGGAGGGCTTGGAGTTCGTCCTGGTCAGCAACGAGGCCTCGGCAGCTTTCATGGCCGATGTCAGTAGCCGCCTGACGGGCATACCCGGCGTCTGTTACGGGACCGTGGGCCCCGGCGCCACCAATCTCAGCACGGGAGTCGTCTGCGCCCTCCTCGACCGATCATCGATGATCGCCCTTTCGAGCGAGCCGCCGGAGAAGCTGATCGGCAGGACTATCCAGATGGCTGTCGACCATCAGGCCTTCTTCAAGCCCCTCACCAAATGGACGACCCGGCTGACGGCGGAGCGGGTGGACCAACAATTGGACCAGGCCCTGAGAATTGCCACGGCCGAGGCCCCAGGCCCCGTCCACATCGGTCTCCCCGAGGATCTCGGCCAGCGCCCCGGCCAGGAATCCTCCGTAGCCCTCCGGCCGATCAGGGCCCTGCCCATCCCAGCCGCCGAGGAAGCCCTCCTCGTCGAGATGGAGTCGGTATTCGCCCGAGCCCGCAAGCCCATACTCGCCCTCGGGCTCTCCGCGGTGCGCGCGAAGGTCGGCCCCCTCCTCCTCAAGGTCGCTGAAAAGCACAGGATTCCCGTCCTTCTCACGCCGATGGCCAAGGGTCTCATCTCCGAGGACCACCCCTGGTACGCGGGAGTCCTCTTCCATGCCCTGAGCGACCGGGTCGCCGAGACCCACAGGCAGGCCGACCTCGTCGTTTCGGTCGGCTACGATCCCATCGAATTCAATTTCGAGGATTGGATGCCCGAGGTTACCCTCCTCCACCTCGACACGGTCGCGGCCGACATCGACCGAAGCGTCTATCGCGAGGTGCATGACATCGTCGGTAACATCGAGGCTTCCCTGCGTCGGATCGCCGACCTTCCCCCCCTCGATTCGGCCTGGGACAAGGCGGCCCTCGCCGAGCGCCGCTCGGCCATGTTCAAGCTCATGGAGCCTCCCGCGGGCAGCTTCGGGCCCAGGGCGGCCCTCGCCATCCTCAGGGAGATTCTTCCGCAGGACGGCATCATGGCCTGCGACGTCGGCGCCCACACCCACCTCATCGGCCAGATGTGGCGGACCCCGGCCCCCGGCCTCCAGCTCATGACCAACGGCGGATCCTCGATGGGCTTCGGCGTGCCGGCGGCCATCGCGGCCAAGCTCAGCATGCCCGATCGCAAGGTGGCCTGCGTCACCGGAGACGGCAGCTTCCTGATGATGGCCGGCGAGATGGCGGTGGCGAGGCGGAAGAAGCTCCCCCTCGTCTTCATCGTCCTCGCCGACGAATCCCTCGAGCTCATCCGCCTCAAGCAGGACAAGAAAGGCTTCTCGCGGTACAAGACCGAGCTCTACAACGAACCCTGCCCGACGCCCAACTATGTCTTCGGCGTCCCGGTGATCAGGGCCGACGACGCGAAGCAGTATCGCGAGGCCCTGACGAAGGCCTTCGCCACCGATGGCCCGGTGATCGTGGAAGCCCACATCGACGGCTCGGAATACGACGACCTCATCCAGCGGAAACACAAATAAGCGAAGCGAAAGCAGGAGGAAGCTTAGACATGGAACAGAACGGAAACCAGGTCTTCAAGACCGACACGATGATGGCGACGAGACTGGCGAGCGTGCCCTTCTCCGGCATCCGCAAGGTCCTCGACGCCGTCACGGCCCTCCAGGCCAAGGGCGTCGATGTCATCAAGTGGCAGATCGGCCGCACCGATTTCGACACGCCCGAGCACATCAAGAAGGCCGCGGCCGACGCCCTGATGCGCGGCGAGGTCCATTACGCGCCCAACCTCGGCATCCCCTCCCTGCGCAAGGCCATCGGCGCCCGCACCACCCTGGATACCGGCGTCCCCGTCGACGGCGAGAAGCAGGCGGCCGTCATGGCCGGAGCCAACGAGGGAATACTGGTCGCGATGACGGCCTTCGTGAATCCCGGCGACGAGGTCCTCATCGCCGATCCCAACTGGCACCACTACAAGTCCATCGCCTCCCTCGTCGGCGGCGTACCCGTCGAGGTGCCCACCAGCGAGAAGGACGGCTTCGTCCTCGACCCCTACGAGGTCGAGAAGCGCATAACTTCCCGCACCAAGATGCTCTGCGTCACCTCACCGGGCAATCCCACGGGCGGCGCCCAGAGCCCCGAAAGCCTCAAGGAGCTCGCGCGCATCGCCATCAAGCACAACCTCGTCGTACTCTCCGACGAGATCTACGCCCGCATCTGGTACGGCACGGGTCCCGTCGCCCCGAGCATCTACTCCCTGCCCGGGATGAGCGAGCGTACGATCATCATAAATGGTTTCACCAAGACCTATGCGATGGACGGCTGGCGCCTCGGCTGGACGGTCGCCTCGGAAGAGAATACCCGCGCCCTCCTCAAGGTGCGCCAGTACACCACGGTCTGCGTCAATACCTTCGCCCAGCACGGCGCCACGGTGGCCCTCACCGGCGACCAGAAGTGCGTCGACGACATGGTCGCCGAGTTCGCCAAGCGCCGGAAGATCATGCTCGACGGGCTCCGCGCCATTCCCGGCGTGAAGGTGGGCGATCCCCTTGGCGCCTTCTACGTCTTCCCCGACATCTCCTCCTTCGGCCTGAGTTCGGCGGCGATGTCGGACTATCTCATCGAGAAGCACGCTATCGCCACCGTGGCCGGATCGGTCTTCGGACCGGCAGGCGAAGGCCATCTCCGTATGGCATACTCCTGCTCCACCGACGAGTGCGCCCGGGGCGTCGCCCGCCTCAAGACCGCCCTCGCCGAACTCAAGAAGTGACCGATAGGCCGCCCGGCGAGGGCTCCCGAAGGGGGGCCTCGCCCCGGGCGGCCTCAAGACAGGAGGTAGCATGATCCAGTATCGAGTCGCGGTCGTCGGCGCCCTCGGCGCCGTCGGCCAGGAAATGATCAAGACCCTCGAGCAGCGCGATTTCCCCATATCGGAACTCGTGCCCCTCGATATCGAATCGAAGGCCGGCAGCCTCGTCACCTACAAGGGCGCCAAGGTAGCCGTGCGCGCGGCCAAGAAAGGCGCCTTCGTCGGCGTCGACTTCGCCCTCTTTTCCGCGGGCTCCGACGCCAGCCTCGAGCTCGCGCCGGTCGCCGCCTCGGAGGGAGCCGTCGTCATCGACAACTCCGCCGCCTGGCGCATGGACCCCTCCGTGCCCCTCGTCGTACCCGAGGTCAATCCCCAGGCCGTCGACAAGCACCACGGCATCATCGCCAATCCCAACTGCTCCACCATCCAGATGCTCGTGGCCTGCAAGCCCATCCACGACGCCTTCAAGATCAAGCGCATCGTCGTCGCCACCTACCAAGCCGTCTCCGGCACGGGAGCCCCGGCGATCGAGGAGATGAAGGCCCAGGCCGCCTCCTTCGTGAAGGGCGAGAAAATAACCAATTCGGTGTATCCCCGTCAGATCCTCTTCAACGCCCTGCCCCACATCGACGTCTTCCTCGACAACGGTTACACGAAGGAAGAGATGAAGATGGTCAATGAGACCCACAAGATCCTCGACCCGAACATCTCCGTGAGCCCGACGGCGGTCCGCGTGCCCGTGTTCCGCGGCCATTCGGAGGCCGTGAACGTCGAGACCGAAAAGCCCTTCACCATCGCCGAGGTCCGCGCCCTCCTCTCGAAGGCCCCCGGGGTCAAGGTGATGGACGATCCCTCGAAGCTCGTCTATCCGACCGCCCTCGACGCGGAAGGTCAGGACGCGACCTTCGTCGGCAGGCTCCGCATGGACCCCACCCTGCCCCACGGCCTCAGCATGTGGGTGGTTTCGGACAACCTGCGCAAGGGCGCCGCCCTCAACGCCGTGCAGATCGCCGAGACCCTCATCGCGAGGGGCTTCAAGAAAAGGGCTTCCTGATGGCCCTCATAATTCAGAAATTCGGCGGCACCTCCGTGGCCGACGAGCGGGCCCGCGGCTTCCTCATCGAGAAGGTGCGGAAGGCCCGCGAGCGGGGCGACCAGGTGGTCCTCGTCGTCTCTGCCATGGGAAGAAAGGGCGCGCCCTACGCGACCGACACCCTCCTCGGCCTCCTCCGCGACGCGAATCCTTCCGCCGATCCCGCGACGAGCGACCTCCTTGTCTCGACGGGAGAGACTATTTCCGCCTGCCTCCTCGCTGCCCAGCTCGCGGCGAAGGGCATTCCCTCCGTCCCCATGACGGCCTACACGGCGGGCATCCGCGCCGAGGGCCCGGCCCAGGACGCCACGCCAACGGGGATCGACGCGGCGGCCATCCGCGCCAGGCTCGAGGCGGGGTTGGTTCCGGTGATCACCGGCTTCCAGGCCGTCGACGCGAAAGGCGGCATCGTCACCCTCGGCCGCGGCGGCAGCGACACCAGCGCCGTCATCGTCGGCGTCGGACTCGGGGCCGACTACGTCGACATCTACACCGACGTACCCGGCGTTGCCAAGGCCGATCCCCGCGTGGCGAAGGACGCTCCCTACATGGACTTCCTCGACTACGAGTCCATGTTCCGCCTCGCCAAGCACGGCGCCCGTGTCCTCCACGACCGCTCCGCCCTCATCGCCGAAAAGGGCCGCGCCCTCCTCCGCGTGCGCTCGACCTTCGACGATGGCGAGGGCACCCTCATCGGTCCCGAGGGGACAAAGGACGCCACGGGCGCTGCCCGCCGCTTGCCCGACTTCATTGGCCTGGGCTCCGTCACCCAGGCCGACTGCCGGGTCCGCGTCACCGCGGTCTTCGCGAAGGGCAGGGCCAAACCCGGCAGCGCCGCCGAGGTCGCCGCTACCTTCGGGGCGAAGGAGATTCCGTCCGGCGACGGCGACGGCGACGCCGTCGCCTTCGTCTGCGATGCCGAGTCGGCCAAGGAGTTGACCCGGGCACTGCTCACCCGCCTGCAGCAATCCTGAGAAGTGTCCGGCGCGGCCCACCCCGTCAGGGTGGCGCGCGGCCCCCGTCAGGGTCGCGCGGGGCCTCGGCGCCCCATGCGGAAGGCTCGGGCGAGGAGTTCGGAGCGGAAGGCCGCCGGCCCCGAACTCCTCGCCGCCTTGGCCAAGCCGCGCCTTTCTCCGGGGTCGAAAGCCCTTCCCCCGTATACCTCACTTTCCATCATCGTAATTATGAAGGCCGCGTCCCGCGCCGACCGGGGAAAGGCCGAGCGTAGCCTCGCCCCGTACTCGCCCGGCGTTTCCGAGCGCCGACGACCGGCCTTGACGGCCCGTCCCCCCGCGAGGAGCCTGGCGTATGCCGCAGCGGCCGGTCCTGCCCCAACGCGGCGAGGGCGAAAAATGGCGACGAGGCGCGAGGCCAGACGCGAGAGAAGGCGAAGGCCATCCCCGAGGAGGCGCCCGATGCCGAGTGCGAAGGCCGCCCAAGAACGGAGGGGCCGGGGACCCCGCTGCCTTCCTTTCAGACTCCGCGCGAACATGACGGCTGCCATAACGAGGGCGGCGGCGGTCATAGCCCCCACCATGACAATTATGAATATTTCCGCGAAGGGCCCTCCCTGCTTCGCGATGCGCTCCGGGTCGATGAGATTCTTCTGGAAGCCTTCCATCGCGGGACCGCCGCCACGCGGAGCCGCGAAGATGGTATCGAGGAAGGCGCCGAAGGCAGCGAGGGCGGCGGCGAGGCCTGATCCGATGGACTCCTGGGCCCTGACCGCGGGGGCGACGAGGAGGGGAGCGAGAAAGGCGAGGGCTCCGGCGAAACAAACCAAGGCGAGGGCGAGGCCGACCAATGCGACGGTGCCTTGCGAGTCACCGGGGCTTTTCCCCGCGGAGGAAGGCTTCGATCCTCCGGCATGGGAGAGCCTCGCCGAGCCGAGGGTGAGGGCGGCCGCGAGGATCCAGGGAATAGCTAAGCGACCGGGCCAAGGATCGCGCAAACCGGCGGGCGAGGAGAGAAGGAAGGCCGCGAGGAAGACGATGGCGCCTCCGTCGAAATGTTCGACGCAGGCCTCGTGATCGGGGAGGGGCCGGAAACCGCGATGGAAACCGAAGCCCCAATAGAGTCCCGAAAGCAGGGCAGCGAGGATCGCGAACAGAATCGCGGCTCCCTCGGGATATTTCCCTTCGATGCCGAGGGCGACCTCGCGCAGCGCCGATAAGACGAAGGCGAAATCCGCTGCCGCGACGATCGGCATTGTGATGAAGAACCCGAGGCTCCAGCCCCCCCTCCCCCGCCTGAGAGCGCCGAAGCCGAAGGCGAGAAGATAGCCGAAACAGAGGGGGAGGAGGGGCAGGGGCAATCCCAAGGCCGCGGCGATAAGTGAGGCGCCGGCCGAGAGTTCAAGCAGCTCCATCGCGACGAGAAACAGGAGGGGCATCATCATCGGAGATCCTCCTCGTTTTCGACGAGATCGGCGAAGGCGAGGAGCTGCAGCCCCTCCTCGCCGAAATCGGGCTCGGCGGCGGCCATGGCGTGCACGACGATCTTGCCATGACGTCTCGATGGAGCGAGAGCCCTGACGCTGGCAAGTCCTTCGGCCGCACCCCGGGCCACGACGACGAAGCCGCTTCCCATGGCGCCGGAACTGCCGAGCCCGGAAAGGAGCTGGCGCGTCGCCCTGCCCCTTCCCGGCACGATTCGCGCCAGAAGTTCAAGGACGGAACCGAGCTGCTCGGGGCCACGGCCGAGGGGTAGGACGGCGGGATGAGCCCTCACCGCTCGGTCGGTCGCGAGGGCGAAGGAAGCCCCCGATTCGGCGATCGAGGTGGCGATCGAACCGAGAAGCTCGAGGGCCGATTCGAAGCCATCCGGGTCCTCGGCCTCCTCGAAGCCGGCCCCCTCGAAAACGAGGAAGACCTTGCGATGCGAGGTGGGGGCGAAGATTTTTTCCTGGAGGACTCCGAGCCTGACGCTGGCCTTCCAGTGGATGTTCCGTGCCGGACGCAGACCGTCATAGTCGCGCGTGCCCTCGTACCAGACCGGATCTTCGACGACGCCCTTGGAGGGATGGATGCCGAAGAAATCGCGGAATGGCGTCTCGAGAGGAAGCGTGCGCAGTCTCCTCGGAAATACGACGATCTCATCCTGGAAGTTAAAGGGACTCGTCTCGCGATAGAGGCCGAGGAGGTCGCCGGAGGAGATGCCCGCAGGTCCGAGGCGATAGACGCCCCGCTTTTCCGCTCGATAGCACCAGCTCATCTCCGCGCTGCCGAAGGCCCGGAGGGTCGCCTCGCCGGCGGCGGATTCCGCGGGAAGCTCCGTCAGCCCCTCGGGATGCGCGAGCTCGAGCCTGATCCTGACGGGAAGGGGCTTCGCGTTGTGGAAGGCGGCTTTGATTCTGAAGGTTTCGCCCGGATAGAGTCGATGGCCCTCAAGCTCGGCGCTCGTTTCGACGCGGAGAAGGGCGAGCCTCGCCCAGGCGCGGAGGGCGAGAAGAAGACAGAGAAGGGTGAAGGCGAAGAAGGCGAGTCCCACAGCCGAATAGGCCAGACCTGCGGCGGAAAGCACGGCGAGGACGACGAGCCCCTTGGTTCCGCCGAAGAGGCTTCTCTTCTCGAGGGGTATCGGCGCGCGGGCCATGCGGACTCCGGTCAGACCGGAGAGGGGGCCGGGAGCCTATCGAGAAGCTCTTCCAAGACGCCACACGAAGTGGCGCCCTTGGCCCGTTCCTCATGGCGGAGAATAACGCGGTGCGCGAGCACGGGCAGGGCCAATTCCTTCACGTCTTCAGGGATCGCGAAATCGCGGCCCCTGATCATCGCCAAGGCCTGGACGGCCCTGAGGAGGCCGAGGGAGCCCCGGGGGCTCGCGCCGTAGCGCACCTGCGGATGGCTGCGCGTCGCGCCCACGATCTCGGCGATGTACTCGCGGAGAGAAGGCGCGACATGTATGGAGGTCCTGGCCCGCTGGCGCGCCACCACCGATTCGGGCGTGGCCACGGGGCCGAGGGTTTGGATCGGATCGCCGCCCCCGAAGCGCTCGAGAATCGCGAGTTCCTCGTCCTTGGCGGGATAGCCGAGATCGATCTTCATCAGGAAGCGGTCGAGCTGGGCCTCGGGGAGGGGAAAGGTTCCGTCCATCTCGATGGGATTCTGGGTAGCTATGACGAAAAAGGGACGCGGCAGAGCGAGGGTCCGACCGTCGACGGTCACCTGGAATTCGCCCATGCTCTCGAGGAGGCTCGCCTGGGTCCGGGGAATGGTGCGATTGATCTCGTCGGCCAGGAGGACGTTCGACATCACCGGTCCGGGATGGAACACGAATTCCCCGCTCCTCTGGTCGTAGACCGAAAAGCCCGTCACGTCTGAGGGGAGAAGGTCGGGGGTGAACTGGATGCGTTTGAAAGTGCCGCCGATAGTCTTGGCGAGGGCCTTGGCCATCGCGGTCTTCCCGAGCCCCGGCACATCCTCGAGGAGGACATGGCCTTCGGCGAAGAGGGCTACCGTCATGAGCTCGAGGGCCCTCGCCTTTCCCACTATCGCGAGCGCGGCGTTCTCGACGATGGCCGCGCCGGTATTGTCGCCGTGCATGCGGCACTATAGCCCGACAGCCTGCCCCGACACAACGACGAGGGCGTCACCGAAAGCGACTTGACGGCAAGGGGAATATAGCGAATAATATATTCACTGTAGTTAACAGATTCATTCCCCCCGACAAATGGAGACCACGCACCATGAGCACGAGACTCGACCTCCTGAAAATCGCCCAGGAAGAGCAGAACGGCGATCTCTTCAAGCATCTCGATAGCCTTTACAAGCGCTCGAAGATCCAGCCCAAGGGCATTTCCGACGCGATCATTTGGGAAGGCGGCAATTTCGCCGGCGGGGTCAAGCCCGTCGCCCACGCCTTCACCGACATGTTCGCCCTCAACGGCACGATCATGGCCCTCGACGTACTCGGCCTGCCCTTCCTCGGCGTGCCCATGATGGCTCAGTTCCGCCACGACTCCAAGCTGGCCTCCCTCGATTGGTTCGGCAAGCTCGACTACACGGCCATCAAGTGGTCGACGGCCGGCGACTTCCTCGTCAACGACGGGGGCAAGAAGGTCGTCGTCAACGGCAAGTCGGGCAACGCTCCCCTCCGCACCGCCGCAGGCGTCTACTGCAACGTGCGCCCCTACGGCCCGATCACGAGCATCCGCTTCATGCCCGGCCTCCCCTACTCCCAGGACAAGAAGAAGTTCAACGTGTCGCGCGAGTCGGGCGTCATCCACTCCGAGATGAACACCCCCGGCGTGCGCATGGCCTACGCCATCCGCCTCTTCCTCAAGATGGTCAACGACACGAAGCAGATCGGCCGCGTCGCCACCAAGCCCACCCAGGCCCAGGAAGACGCGATCAACGCCGGCCTCGTGCGCTGGCTCCTCAAGGGCACGAAGTTCGAACTCAAGCGCGCCTACGCCGTCGACGCCTACGAGGAGCACAAGGACAACATCGACGCCATCGTCGCCCTCCTGCCCAAGGATTTCAAGGCTGGAATGGAGAATTGGTCGGGCGAGATCTACGAACACATCTCCGACACGAATTTCGGCATCATGCTCCACGACATGATCAACGAGCGCAAGTGCATCATCTACGCCACGGACCTCGACGGCGACCGCCTCACCGACCTTCTCGCCGACGCGCCGGACGCCCTCCGCGCCTGGGGCCAGATGGTCCTCGACCACGTCAAGCCCGGCATGGACATCAACAAGGTCTGGAACGAGCTGGGCCACGGCGCGATGAAGAACGGCAAGGACATGACGAGCGTCATGTACCGCACCGAAGGCGCGCCGATCTACGAGCAGACCCTCGGTTCCGCCGACGCCATGCTCATGCGTCTCATCGCGGGCGACGAGACCGTGGGCGGCACGAAGAACCCCTACGATCCCCGAATCCACTTCGTCCTGATTTGCGACGCCTACAAGGCCGCGAATCCCGACAACAAGGAACTCGCGAAGTGGCTCGACGACCAGCTCGCCACCTTCGACCGGATCTACGCCGGCAAGACGCCGAAGTACCTCGAAGGCTACGACAAGCTCAAGGCAGCCATACGCCCTTGGGGGGCGTAACGCCCTTGGGGGTCGTTACGGCCCTGGGGGAGCTGAGCCCCATTCAACCCGCGAGCGTCAGCCGCGGGCGATAACGGAAGCGCCTCTTCGGGGGCGCTTCTTTTTTATCACCTGCCTTCGATCGAGAGCGCGGCTCTGCGGAGATTGCTTTGCGGCTGGACTACCCGTCTGCGAGCAACTATATTGCAGCATTCCACCGACTGGGCCGCGCGGGGCCCGAGCCTGCGGGCGGAAGGAGCAATGATGGCAGAGATAAACGGGAGGGCTTCGCCCTGGCGCTGGGTAGTGCTCGGCGCCTTCATGCTCGTCAACTTCATCATCCAGGTGCTCTGGATTTGCTACGCCCCGATATCGGCCGAGGCCGCGAAGCTCTACGGCGTGTCGGAGCTTTCGATCGGCTTTTTCGCGATGCTCTTCATGATCGCCTACGTGCCCCTCTCGGTGCCCGTCGCTTGGCTCATCGACCGCTTCGGTTTCAAGAACATGGTGATCCTCGGTTCGGCGATCATGACCCTTTCGGCCCTGGCCCGCGGCCTCGCCGGCTCGAGCTACGTCCTCGCCCTAGTTGGCACCATCGGGCTTTCGGTTTCGCAGCCCTTCTTCCTGAACGCCTGGACGAAGATGCCGGCGCACTGGCATCCGCAGGGCGAGCGAGCTACAGCCGTCGGTCTCATCACCCTCTCCAACCTCGTCGGCATCGCGGTCGGCATGGCCCTGACCCCGCAGCTCGCGCAGAGCATGTCCATCCCGAACATCCAACTCGTCTACGCCGCGGCGGCCCTCGTCGCGGGCCTCGTCTTCGCCCTCGTGGCCCGCGAATATCCGAAGATTCCCGTCGGCCCCATGGGCTCGGGAGAAAAGGCCCTGATGATCGAGGGATTGAAAGAGGCCCTCGCCAGTCCCTCATTCAGACTCCTCTGCATCGTCGCCTTCGTGGTCCTCGGCCTCTTCAACGGCGTCAACACCTGGATCGAAGCCATCGTCTCCTCGCGCGGCCTGAGCGCCTCGGACGCGGGCACCATCGGCGCCATCATCCTCGGCGGCGGCATCATCGGCGCAGTGCTCCTGCCCGCACTCTCGGACCGCAGCGGGCTCAGACTGCCCTGGCTCATCGTGGGGATCGTCGGCGCCATCCCCGCGATCCTCGGTCTCGCATTCTTCGCGAATCAGCTTTTAATTATGATTTCTGCCTTTTTCTACGGCTTCTTCCTCACAAGCATCCTGCCAGTCGGCATGCAATACTCGACCGAGGTGACGAGACCCGTGCCGGAGGGCACGACCGGCGGACTCATCCAGCTCGCTGGCCAAGCCTCGGTGGTCTTCGTCTTCCTCATGGACGTCGTGAGGGGACCCTCGCGCTCCTTCAATCCCGCTCTTGTCCTCTCCGCTATCCTCCTCGCGCTCTCGGCAGTCCTCGTGGGATTCATGAAGGAGGCGCCCAAGGCGGAGACCGGTGCGACGGCTGCGGCGCCAAAAGCCCGAAGCTGATCGAAGACGACCCCTGCGCGCAAAGGAGCGTGGAATGATACCCGACGACTGGCATCTCAGACTTTTCGAAAATCTGACACAGCTCCCCGGCATCTCCGCCCACGAGATGGCGGTGCGGGAATTCATGAAGGCGGAACTAGGAAAGCATGCAGACGAACTCGTCTACGACAATCTCGGCTCCATCTTCGCCGTGAAGCGATGCGGCATCGAGGGCGCGCCTCGTCTCATGATGTCGGGCCACATGGACGAGGTTGGCTTCGTCGTCAAGCAGATCACGCCCAAGGGCCTGATAAAGATATATCCAATTGGGAGGACATGGGAGCACGTCGTCCTCGCCCAGCGCGTCAAGGTTTACGCGGGGCTCACGGGCATCGCCTATCCCGGCGCCGTGGCCTCGATCCCGCCCCACCTCCTGCCCGAGGAAGCCGCGGGCAAGCTCATGTCGATCGACCAGATGCTCGTCGACATCGGCGCCTCCGGCCGCGACGAGGTCCTCGCCGCCGGCATCAGGCCGGGCGACATGATCGTCGTCGATGGCCCCTTCGTCCCCCTCTTCGGCGGGCGGAAGCTCCTCGCCAAGGCCTGGGACAACCGCTTCGGCTGCGCCTTGGCGATCGACGTCCTCCGTTCCCTCGCGGACGAAAAACTCGCCGTCGATCTCTATATCGGCGCCACGGTCCAGGAGGAATCGGGGCTCAGGGGCGCGCGGACCGCCGCCTACGCCATCGAGCCCGACCTCGCCTTCGTCTTCGAATCTTCGGCCGCGAACGACAACCAGGGCGACGAAGACGAATTCGGCCAGCAGGGCAAGGGCGTCCTCATGCGCTTCCTCGATCGGACCTCGATCACCCATCGAGGCCTCTTCCGCTGGGCGACCGGCCTCTGCGAGGCCGAAGGCATCCCGTACCAGCACTTCATGGCCCTCGGCGGCACCGATTCGGGCGAGATCCACACGAGCCGCTCGGGCTGTCCGGCCATGACGATCGGCGTGCCTTCGCGCTATATCCATACCAATTCCAGCATCATGGACTACGCCGATTACGCGGCGGCCCGGGACTTCGCCCTCGCTGCCTGCAGGAAACTGGACGCCGCAGCCTTCCGCGACGAGATCCTCGCCTACAGCCGCTAGGCGCTCCTCTTTCGCACGAGCGGCCTCCGAAGCAGTATCTTTCCCCTCGAGCCCTTCCCGCCCGCGAAGGGCGGGGAAAAGGAGCATCCATGGCCGACCTGGAAGAGGACTACGATTTCACCCGAGACGGGGAAGCACCGCAGCCTCCGGAACGGCCGAAGGGGCTACTTCCCCGATTCGTCGTCGTCCTCACCTCGATCATCCTCATCATCGTTCTGGCGGCGAGTCCGATGAACCAGACCTGGGAGCCGCGGCCCTCCCTTTACAAGACCCTCCCCTTCGCGCGGATAGAGTATTCCGTCCTCGCCCAAGCCCTGTCGCAGGACGGAGGAACCCTCACGGAGGTCCTCCTCGTCGCACCGGCACATGCGAATGCCGAGGATCTCGACAAGCTCGCGCAGGAGCTCAAGTGGGAAAGTCCCGAGCGCCCCAGACTGACCATAGCCCTCTTCAAGGATGCGCGAGCGGCAGCACTATCGGGAGCCTATTTTGACGAAAAGGCCACGCCCGAGGAGCGAAGCATCTTTCAGGCGGGCTTCATCGGCACGATTACCAGGAGTCGGCCCGGCGGGCCGGTGACCCTCGAGGCCGATCTCGGTGCGGGCCTCACATTCCGAAGGCAGTATTGAGGGCCGAAGCCTACCATCTGCCCCTATGGATCTTGTCCGCCCTGAACTTGTCGATAGCACCGCCATCGCCGCCCTTGGAAGCTGGTTCAGCTCCGATTCCGACACCGGCTCGGCCGAATAGGAGCGGACGCTCCTCGAATGGGGTGGCCTCGTCGGCTCTCGATCCAAACGGAATTACGATCTCGTCATCTTATGTCGACTTGTGTGGGATTCCGCCATTCGTAAGATCCGGGAATTCTATCTGAGCCTCAAAGATCCAGCCACCTCTTCGATGAGAAAGGAACCCGAATGCGCGAACGCCGAATAATGCTCCATCTGCGCCGAGCCGTAGACCTTCTTGCCGCCGATCGTCACGTCATTCACTGGGGAAAGTTCGGATCGTGCGCCGAATCGCGCCATGGCCCTAATCGCGGCGTTTCCGAAAATGCCATAGAGTCCTTCCGCATCCTTGACGCCCAGGCGATCGAAGAGGACGCGCTTCGTAATGAAATGGGAAAAGCAGAGAGTTCCCTCGTCCTGGTAAAGGGCGACGCCGGGGTTCGGGCGCCTCATGATCGGAACGCACAGCTGCCGCGCCGCCTCGAGATCGAGGTCCTCCTCCGCTCTCTGGAAAAGACCGATCCAGAGGGCCGGAATGGATCGGCGCAGCCTGAGGGTCGGCGGCGAAAGCCCTTCGGCCACGCCACGAATGAGCGCCTCTTCGATGGCAAAATGCCGAGCCGGGCGCCGCTCGCCATCGCGGAGAAGCCGAACCTTCATGGTAGCCCGTTTCCGGCGGTCAGCGGGGCCATGTCCTTGAGGTGATAGGGACAATGCCTTCCTTTGCAGTCGCTCATAGTTGTGGAAAATCTGCAAACGACAGTTCGCCGCATGGCCTCGATTGCGGGGATGACTGGCGCAAGGGCCTCGATCGCCCCTTCCAAGGAGGCGTAGACCGCCTCCTTGCAGCAGCGGAGCCCACCTGTCCTGGCGAGCGCCCCGAGAGAAAGGGCCGTCGCGCGAAGTGCGACGCCCCGGTCAGGGCTGGAGATGACGAGGTGCAGCACGGCCGACACGGCCGCCCCTACCCCGACACAGGCGCCGCAGGTGCCTCGAAGGTAGCAGGAACCCTCGCCGGTCTCCCGCCCGCGCCTGACGGCAGCGAGAATCCGAGCATCCGATCCATCCCATAATTCGGCGTTGCGAAGGCTTGCGAGAAGAGCCAGGGCCGAAAGACCGTGGTGGTCAGGGCCGTAGGATTCCTGTCACATCGCGGGATGGGACATCAGGAGATCGGCGATCTCGAAGGGGTCGGTCTGCCGCAGCGATGGGAGGACTCGCCGCGGCAATTCTTCGGCCGTGCTCGTGCGGCAATCCTCACAGAGATAATGTCCCGAAGGGCAGCGCCAAGGAGCCTCCCTTTCTTCCGCGTGATCTCCATCCACCGCCCCGCAATAGGCGCATGTGACGGCTTCGTATCGGCGTTCGAGAACGAGGCCGCAGATTGGACACCGCAGGACCGGAAGCGGCATTATTCCTCTATCGCTTCGGTCTCGATCTTCCGTCTGGCCGCGTCGAGGATATCATCCTTGCTGATACCGAATTCAATCTCGCCGTTCGTCATTTCGAGGAGAGTCTTGCGGCTCGGGATCCCGCCGATCATCGCGAGACTATCCCCGATATAGACTAGGGGGAAGATTTCGTCCTGAAAGCAGGCCTTGGCCACCGCGGCCAGACTGTCCGGAGCCCATTCATCCCTTTCCCGGTCAATTACGATCAGTTCGACGTCATCGGGCAACCACTCCCGCACCGATTTGCGTACGAGTTGCGTCGGCGTTACGGAGCAGCAGGATTTGACGCCCCCGTCGAGCACTAGTTTGACTGTCATGCAATTCCTCCATCTCCGGCATCGGCGCATTGTCCGCAATCCGCGCATTCGAACTGGATAGTCGTACGCTCGATGCCGAAACTCTTGGCCAAGGTCGTCTTGATGCTCGCCATCAAGGCGGCCGCCTGGCTGAGCGGACGATCCGTCACGACAACATGCGCGCTGAGAAGCCGATACGACGGATCGAGGGCCCACACATGGGCATCGTGGACGCCTTCGACGCCCTCGATCGCCCGAATAGATGCACTCACCTCGTCGATCCCCGCGCCTTCCGGCGCCCCCTCGTTGAGAAGGTGTATCGTCTCCTTAAGGACGCGGAATGACCCGGTGATTATGACAACTCCTATGAGGAAACTCGCCGCCGCATCGACCCAGAACCAGCCGGTGAACAGGATGAGAGCGCCGGCAACGATGACGCCGATCGAGGACAACGCGTCGCCCACGACATGGAGAAAGGCGGCCCTCGCGTTGAGATCGTCGTGATCGTGCCCTCCGAGGACGAGGCGACGAGGAGATTGGCGCCGAGACCGGCCGCGAGCACCTTCATGCGTGAAAAGCCGTAGCTGTGCTTCGCGCTGGGCGGAAGGGTAGCCATGCGAGTCGCGCCATAGCTCAGGCCCAGGGCGAAAATGTCAAGGAAGACGTGGGCGGCGTCCGAAAGGAGAGCGAGACTTCCGGTGAGAACTCCCGCGACAATTTCCGCGACGAGGGCGAGGGTGGTAATGACCATGGAGAGGAGAAGCTTGCCCCCGAAACCCGCCTCCCCATGATCATGATGATGCCCGGCCTTGTCGCTCATGCGGCGCTCTTTTGCTGAATACTCTCGCCGCGCGCCGGCATGGCGCCTGCCGCGAATATCGTCCCAACGATGGAACCGAGCTCGATGAAGCTGATCTTCGCTTTTCGAGGTGCCTCCGCCGCCGGAGCGGTATCGGCACGAGAAGCGACATCGACGAGAACGGTTATCGCCCCCCGACGCCGCTTCCGATCATGGACTATTTGGGCTGAGAGAGAAGCCACTCGAGGGCCTGGGCGGAGTTGGAAACCACGGTGGACGACTTGCTGAACTTGGCGACGGCGATCGCCTCCATGATCTCCGCATTCGTCGCCCCGGCCTGCTTCGCCGACTTGACGTTGTTCTGGATGCACATGGGGGAATCGAGGGCGACGGCCGCGCCGAGGGCGACGAGAGTCTTGTATTTCATGGGCAGGCTCCCTTCCGCGAAGACAGCCGCCCTGCCATCGAGGTGCGCGAGCGCGGCCTTCTCGTCGAGGGCGCCGAGAAGTTCCATGGGCCGCTGGATTTCCATGCCCGCCTTCTTCATCGCTTCGAAACGTTCCTTGAGATTCATCGATAGACTCCTTGAAGAGATGTATGCGGAGCCAGGCTCCGTCGATTCGTTATTGAGCCGCCCCCGGCGTCGCGATCACGGCGCCCGGGAAGTCGAACCGAGGTACTTGAGATGATCGAGGATCTTGTCATGAAGGGCTCGATCGATAGTCGCGATAGTGGTCTTTTCCGAGCCGAGGCCGGCGAGGCGTCCCGACGCGTGATTCAACACCGATTCCATGAAGCGCCGTCTCGTCTCGGTATCCTTGCGCTCAAGCGACTCCCAGGCTTCCAGCCGATGTTCCAGCAATGCCTCGGCGATCGCCAGACGGAATATCCCCTTGAAAACGATGACGTCGATCTCGGTCGAGATCCCGTGGGCGATTTCACCCATTTCCCCGAGCCATTTTTCCTGCATAGCAGAACCGGTAACCATCATGCAACCTCCTCCGCCCACAGGCCGTAAGGCCTTGGAGCCGCGCCCGAAGCCACGAAAACTACGAAATCCACGCGCCGGCGAGGCTCGGCTTCGCCGCGCCCAGCAAACACCTATTTGATGACCGCGTTAAAGAGATAGCCCGTGATGATTATTCCGACCGCGACGACGCTGAAGTAGGTGACGAGGAGCTTCGGTTTGAGAACCTTTCGCAGAATAATCGCCTCGGGCAGGGAAAGAGCCGTCACGGCCATCATGAAGGCGAGCGAGGTGCCCATGGCCATCCCCTTTTCCATCAACACCTTGACAATTGGTATTACTCCGGCCGCGTTCGAATAGAGCGGCACGCCGATCAAGACGGCGAGCGGGACCGCGTACCAAACCCCGGGGCCGGCGACCTTGACCAGGAAATCGGCCGGGGCATAGCCGTGCATGAAGCCCCCGATGGCGATACCTACGAGCACGAAGATCCAAACCTTGCCGACGATCTCGCCGACGTAGCCCCATGCGTAATTCAACCTGTCTTTCAAGGAGAGCGTCTCGATGGGAGTATCCGAGCCGTGGATCTTGTAGACGTATTCTTCGACCCATTTCTCGAGCTTGAGCTTTCCGATGACGGCTCCGCTCAGGATGGCCACGACGAGTCCGCTCGCGATGTACAGGAGCGCGACCTTCCAGCCGAAAAGGCCCCAAAGCATGATCAGGGCGACCTCGTTCACCATCGGAGACGAAACGAGGAAGGAGAAGGTGACGCCGAGGGGCACTCCGGCCTCGATAAAGCCGATGAAAAGCGGCACGGCCGAGCACGAGCAAAAGGGCGTCACAATGCCGAGAAGGGCAGCGAGAATATTGCCGGCGAACTCGGGAAGTTTTTCGAGAAAGCGTTTGGTTCGCTCGGGGGGAAAGAAGCTTCGAACGAAGGCGATGGCGAAGATGATGATGACTAGAAGAAAGAAGATCTTCCCCGTGTCGTAAATGAAAAAGTCCAGAGCCGAACCCAGGGCAGATTTTGCGGAAAGCCCGATCCGTTCATAAACGAGTCGATCGACGAGTTGCTGCCACACGATGGACCTCGGTTAATTGGTGCGCGTGAGCACGTCCGCGATCTGTTCCTTCGTCAGGACCCTGCCTGTGCTCTTGACCACGCCATCGACGGCGAGGCCAGGAGTCGACATGACGCCCATCCTCATGATCGCCTCGATATCCTTGATGTTCTCTATTTCCGCTCCTTCAATGTGATACTCGGCAATCGCTTGCCTGGCGTGCTCTTCGAGCAGTTTGCAGCGTGAGCAACCCGTGCCAAGAATCTGAACCTTCATTGTTTCCTCCTGCGTGTTTGACGGGAACAAGCCGTTGGGAAAGGCGAAACGATACCGTTCCGGCTGTTCTGATCGAATCTATGTTTCATACTTTGGCAACATTGCATTAAAAAGTCAAGCATACTTGACGAATGTTGTGCAATATTGCAACTTGGCTTTATGACGGTTACCAAGTTGAAGCGTTACGAGCTGCGCGTCGAAGTGTTTAAGGCTCTCGGCCATCCCATGCGGCTCTATCTGCTGGATAAGATAAAAGAACGTCCCCGCTGCGTCTGCGAACTCGCCGAAGAGGTGGGAATCGACAAATCGGTGGCTTCCAAGCACCTTTCACAGCTGAAACGAGCAGGCATCATCGAGGACGCAAAGCGCGGTACCCAGGTTGAGTATCGCCTTGTGGCGCCTTGCGTTCTCGATCTTTCCGCCTGCGCCGAAGGCGCCATTTCCGCCGCGCGGAAGGCTGGCCTTTTCGAGTCCGAAGCTAACTAACCCGACCGAGAGTCGAAGGCGCATGGCTGGCCTTCGACTCTCGGCTATCAGGCCTTCTTCTGCTGCGCCGGCGGGGCGAGGAGGGCCGGCAGGGACACGAGAGAGCGCACGAAGACGATCAGCCACATGAGGGCGAGGAGAGCGAGGAGGGCGAGTCCGTACACGTGGACAACGGGACTATGGAGAAATCCGCCGACCTGGAAGGTGGCGAGGACATAAGCCGCGAAGGGGAATATGAAGGCCCACCAGGTCATCGAGAAGGGGATTCCCTCCCTCCAGTACTTGATCGTGACGACGAGCGTCTGGATGAAGGCCCAGAGTCCGAAACCCCAGAGGAGAACGCCGGCGAGCTTCATTCCAGACGGATCGGGAAGAAGGCCGAGGCTCTGGGCCGAACCGGCGATTCCAAAGAGGGCCACCGTGCCGATGCCGATAGGACCGAGAAGGATCCAGAAGGTCGGGGAAACCTGGGCATGCGGGAGTTTGTGGCTGATAAGCCTATTGAAGACTATCGCTCCTATGAAGATGAAAAGCAGAAAGCCGATTCCGAAAAAGGCCAAGTTGAGAAGATTGATGAACTGGGCGGCGCCGGGATTGCTGTCCTTGAGAAGGGCGACGAGGGGTACGCCGAGAACCGGCACCACGATATCCGCCACCGGCGTGATAAACCACGCGAAGTTGATCTGCTCGGGCTGCAAATTCTCGCGAACATAGGCGATGTGCATCACGAGCACCGTGAAAAAGAGGATAAGGACGGCCGCCACGGCGAAGAGGACGACAGCCGTCGCTCCGACGAATGACCGATCGAGAAAATCCGGGCCGACAAGAAGGAGATTGGCGCCGAGAATAATGGCCCCCACGGGCATCGTCACGAAGAAGTTGCCGAGCATCGGGTGCTTCAGATCCTCCGAGAGACGATCGAAATGCAAAACCCAGCGCGCCGTCCAGGGGATCAGGAACAAAATGAAGAGGGCGATATTGAGGCCGACGAGAATGTCGGCGATCCCCTCGAACAATGGAATGCTTCCCAGGGCCGCATGCAGCGCGCTGGCAAGACCTCCCGTGCCCATTACCGAAGCAAACCATGCTGGATTGAAATGCCGAACAACCCCATTCGATTCGCTCATTCGAAAACCTCCAGGTACCAGATAATTCTAGGATGCAGCGCCTGGTCAGGGAGTACCGACTCCATCCTGCGATCGCCTCGACGCTTGCTACTTAGTGGGCTTATTATGTCAATGTTTCAAAATAATGCAATAGGTGAAGGCTGGTCCAGGTTGCCTACTCGAGGGCCTTGGCCTTATGGAAGGTGGAAGCAGAAGAAGCGACACATGCCGCCATCCCTCCTCCGGTACTTAGAAAGCGAGGAGGGGAGCAGAAAGTCCGAGCAGGCCGAGATGACCGAAGACTTCGAATTCCGCCTCGCACTGGATATTTTCTGAACGATCGAGAGGAGGGGGGCTCACGCCCCCCTCCTCTCACACCACCGTACGTTCGGTTCCGTATACGGCTGTTTCCAGAATACTACCTAATCAAACAAAGTCGATCGATCATCGAAACGAGTACCACGCTGTCAAAGTATTTTCTTGGGGAACGCGAAGCTCATGTGCTGTGCGCCGGAGTTCCACCACGAGCCGCTCTGGTTGAAGGCGGAACGAACTGCCGTCTCCGCAAGGGAGTAGTACTGAATCCAACCGCGAATGAGAGGGTTTAGGGTTTCTGTGATGAACCGGCGAAGTCGCGGCCTTGCGCTCCCACGGCCGGGCTACCGCGCTTTTCTCCCGGTTCACCTTGCAGTCATCGGCGTAGCGGCAGAACGACAGACCGCGTTTCTCCGGTTCATTGTCCATCGCGTCGAGCATGATGTTGGACAATGGCGGCGACAGTGGCCCACCCTGCGGAGTTCCCTTGTCCCGATCCCACAGCACGCCGTCCTTCATGATCCCCGCTTGCAGGTATCGCCGAATCAGGCGTAGGACCTTCTTGTCCCCCGCCTTCTTCGCGATCCTCGCCATCAGGAGGTCATGATTCACTTCATCGAAGAACTTCGCCAGATCGATATCCACCACCCATCGCTTCCCCGCAAGCTGATACTCCCGCCGCTCCTCTATTCCCCACCACCCGCGCATAGGCTTCGAGCATGTTGCCGCGTTCGACCGGACGCACAATCAACTCCGTCATTTCGGGGCTTGTCGTTTCCGTTCCCGTCATCGATCCCTCCACCCGTGCGCCTGCCGTCGGGATTCCGTCCCTATTCTCCGCGCACGCCGGTCTCGCCCCCGTATCCCGACGACTCCTCCGTGTCTGTGTTCGTTGGGTCTCGTGAAGGTCCGGCTGACTTCCTTCTCGCTCAATCGGCTCGGTTCAGCCCAATTCGATGAGGACGTCGCCCGTGTTCACCGAGGCGCCTTCGGCCGGGCCCAGGGCCTTCACCGTGCCGTCGGAGGGCGCGACGATCTCGTTCTCCATCTTCATGGCCTCGAGGATGAGGACGACCTCGCCCTTGCGCACGGCCTGTCCCACGGCCACCTTGTAAGCCATCAGGGTGCCGGGCATCGGCGCCTTGACGGAGGCGGCTCCGCCCGATGCGGCGGCGGGGGCGGAAGCGGTCGGGACTGCGGGAGCGGCGGCCGGCCTCGGGGCGGCGACGCTCGCGGGAGCCGAGGATGCGGCCCCTCCCACTTCCTCTACCTGAACATCATAACTCTGACCATTGACGGTGATTCGATAGCGCTTCATGGGAACTCCTGCTATTAGCGATGATTCTCGGGGCGCGCGAAACGCTCGACCCTGCCCCAGACGGGGGTATTCCAGCCGGCGGCGCCCTCGGCGCCGAAGGCCCCGCTCGATCCGACCGCGGAAATGCCGGCGATCCTGAATTGCGAGGGATGTAAGCCGCTCGCCGCTGCCACGGCGGCGGCGATGACGGCCACGAGTTCGGTGCCGCCCATCGAAGCGGCCTTCGAGGAGGTCTCCGCCACGGCCGCGAGTTTTGATTGGGAGGTCGCCGCGCCGCCCTCGGAAGCGTCTGCATCGACGTCGCTCCGCCTCCGTGACTGCCCCACCTCGTCGGCACGCTTTTTAAACCACCAGGCGCTGGCGAGGAGGACCAGGGCGACGAGCCAGTAATACCAGGGAAGACTTGCCATATTAGTGGTTCCTTTGAGAATCGAAATGATTCTGTGGCCTGCATTTCATGAGCAGAATCGGGTTAAGCGCTAACGAAGTATAGCGAAGCGATAGGAGCGACGAAGACGAGGAGCGGAACGTGCTCTTTGCACGTGAGCACCGAGTCAAGGAAGCGACAACGCGATTAGCCCGATTATGCGGAATTTCGGCAGTACCTTCGCGATTCGATATCATCTCCATATACTCCATCAGCTATGAAATGCAGGCTACACGGGCATGTTCCCGTGCTTGCGCGGCGGCTGGGCCTCGCGCTTGCCGGCGAGCATCCGCAGCGCGAGGGCGAGGCGGGGCCTCGTGTCGGCGGGGTCGATGACGTCGTCGACGTAGCCACGGCGCGCGGCCTTGTAGGGGTTGGCGAAGGCAACCTTGTACTCGTCGATCTTGGTCTGACGGGCCGCGGCGGGGTCGGCGGCCTCTTCGATCTCGCGCTTGAAGATGATGTTGGCCGCGCCCTCCGGGCCCATGACGGCGATCTCGGCCGTGGGCCAGGCGAAGACCATGTCGGCGCCGAGGTGGCGCGAGCACATGGCGATGTAGGCGCCGCCGTAGGCCTTCCGTGTTATGACGGTCAATTTCGGCACGGTGGCCTCGGAGTAGGCGTAGAGGAGCTTGGCCCCGTGGCGGATGACTCCGCCGTGCTCCTGTCCGACGCCGGGGAGGTAGCCCGATGTGTCGGTCAGGGTGACGATGGGAATGTTGAAGGAGTCGCAGAAGCGGATGAAATGGGCCGCCTTGTCGGAGGCGTTGATGTCGAGGACGCCGGCCATCACCTTGGGCTGGTTGGCGATGATGCCCACGGACCTCCCCTCGAGGCGGGCGAAACCGACGACCATGTTCATCGCGTAAAGGGGCTGGACCTCGAAGAAGTCGCCCTCGCCTTCCGTCCCGAGGTCGAAGATCTTCTTGATGACGTCGCGGACGTCGTAGGGCTTGTTCGGCTTGTCGGGCATGAGGGCGATGAGGTCCGGGTCCCTGCGATTCGCGTCGTCGCCTTCACCGCCGGCGGCGACGACGAGGGGCACGTCCTCGAGGTTGTTCTGCGGAATGAAGGAGAGGAGGCGCTTGATGCCCGCGAAGGTCGAGGCCTCGTCGGGGTACATGAAGGAGGCGACGCCGCTCGTCGCGGAATGCACGGTGGCACCGCCGAGGGCCTCGGCGCTCACGTCCTCGCCGGTTACGGCCTTGATGACCTGGGGGCCGGTGATGAACATGTTGGCGGTCTTGTCGGTCATGAAGGTAAAGTCGGTGAGGGCCGGCGAGTAGACGGCTCCGCCCGCGCAGGGTCCCATGATCACGGAGATCTGGGGGATGACGCCCGAGGAGCGCACGTTGCGGAAGAAGATGTCGCCGTAGCCCTTGAGGGAGTCGATGCCCTCCTGGATGCGGGCGCCGCCCGAGTCGTTGATGCCGATCATGGGCACGCCCATCCTAAGCGCGTTGTCCATGGCCTTCGTGATCTTGGCTGCGTGCATCTCGCCGAGGGAGCCGCCGATGACGGTGAAATCCTGGGCATAGACGCAGACGGTGCGTCCAGCTATGGTGCCGAAGCCGCAAACCACCCCTTCGCCCGGCGCCTCGACCTCGTCCATGCCGAGTTCGTCGGCCCGGTGCTCGACGAAGGCGTCGATCTCGGAGAAGGAACCCGGATCGAGGAGTGCCTCGAGGCGCTCCCTGGCCGTGCCCTTCCCTCGCTCGTGCTGGGCGGCGACGCGTTTGGCCCCGCCTCCGGCGAGGACCGTGGCGCGCCTTTTCGCGAGTTGCTTCAATTTATCTTCCATGTCGGACCCTCTCTGTTGACAAAAATGCGTTGAATGTCAGTATGCCCTAGGATGCGGTCTTCATCAAGATGCTGCACGTTGCGCGGCATGGATGCCGCACCCTGGTGCAGCCCGAGGGCAGCTCGGGCAGGTCAGGAATGTCGACGTTCGCAGAGCTCCACCAGGACTCCGGCCGTGGCCTTGGGATGGATGAAGGCGATCCGCGCCCCGCCTGCACCCTTGCGGGGCGTCTCGTCGATGAGGCGCACGCCCCGCTCTTTAAGCTCGGCGAGGGCCCCATCCAAGTCCTCGACCCGAAAGGCTATGTGCTGAAAGCCCTGGCCCTTCGCGGCGATGAATTTGCCGATGGGCCCCTCGGGATCGGTCGATTCGAGGAGCTCGAGTTCCGAGTCGCCGACGGGGAGGAAGGCCGTTTTCACCTTCTGCTCCGCGACGGTCTCCATTCCGGCGAGACCGAGGCCAAGGAGCCCCTCGAACACGGCAAGGCTAGCCTCCATCGTCTCGGCGGCGATGCCGACGTGGTCTATCTTCAGAATCTTCACGGTGTCCTCCAGGGCGCCTCTTCGTCGCCCGAGGCGGCGCCGAACAGCATTTCGAAGAGGCGGTCGGCCGCCTCCCAGGGATCGCTTGCCTTGGCCGCGACGGCCGCGGCGAACTTCGCTTCGTATGCCGCGCCCCGTTCGTCATCGAGGAGGTCGGCGACACGAAGCTGGACGAGATCGCGGATTTCCGCCCGGGCTGCCTCGACGCGGCGCGCCTCGAGAAGGCCCTCGCGTTCGAGCTCGGCGTAGTGGTCGAGGATGACGTCGAGGAGCTCGGCGCAGCCCTCGCCTGTTTCGGCGACGGTCTTGAGCACGGGGGGAAGGACGGGGTGGCCCGTCTCGTCGACGGCGAAGAATGATCCGCCCCGACGGGAGGCCGGGGCGGGAGTGTCAGCGCTCGACGGGGAGCCAGAGGCCGCGAACGGGGCGGCGCCATCCGCTTCGCCGCTTCGGGCGAGGGCCCCGTGGTGGCGCTCGGCCAGGCTGTCGGCCGCGACGTGCAGACGGCCCATGGCCAAGCCGGCTGCGGTCTCGAGCATGCCGCGAATCTCGCGGACGACCCTGTCGGAACCCTCACGGTCGGCCTTGTTCACCACGAAGACGTCGCCGATCTCCATGATGCCCGCCTTGATGACCTGGATGTCGTCGCCGAGGCCCGGCACGGAGACGAGGACGACGGCGTCGGCCACCCGCACGATGTCGACCTCGGACTGGCCGACGCCGACCGTTTCAATTATGACGAAATCGTAGCCGGCCGCGTCGAGGACGCGGGCGGCTGCTCCCGTGGCCTTCGACAGGCCGCCGAGATGGCCGCGCGAGGCGAGGCTGCGGAGGAAGACCCCGGGGTCGGTCGCGTGTTCCTGCATGCGGAGGCGGTCGCCGAGGATGGCCCCGCCCGAAAAGGGGCTCGAGGGGTCGACGACGATGACGCCGACGGTTAAGCCGCGGCCGCGGAGGAGGCGGATGAGTTGGCCGACGAGGGTGCTTTTGCCGGAACCGGGCGGGCCGGTGATGCCGATGGTCTTGGCGTGGCCCTTCTGTTTGAGGAGGACGCGCATGACCGCGATGGCCGAGGGATCGCGATTCTCGAGGCGGCTGATGAGGCGCGCCACGGTCCTCACCTCGCCCGAGCCTACCCGCTTCGCGTCCGCGAGGGCCTCGGCCGAGAACTCTCCCGACCGGGCCGGACCCGGCACGAAGGGGGTCGGGATTTCCACCTCGGGGCTCCGCTGTCTAGCGGCCCGCGGGGGCGCGGCCTGAGCCTTCGGCGCCACGATCGGCGCCGTCAGCGATGCCCGCGGACGAGGCCTTGCCCGCTGAGAGTCGGTCGCGGATGAACTCTATCGTCGTCCTCGTCGAGGTGCCGGGTCCGAAAATGGCCGCGATGCCCTTCGACTTCAGGAAGGCATAGTCTTCCTCGGGTATCACCCCACCGCCGACGACGAGGATGTCGGAGGCGCCACGCTCGGCGAGGAGCTCGGTGACGCGGGGGAAGAGATGGTTGTGGGCGCCCGAGAGGATCGATAGGGCGATGACGTCGACGTCCTCTTGGAGGGCCGCCGCTACGATCTGCTCGGGCGTCTGCCTGAGCCCCGTATAGACCACTTCCATGCCGTCGTCGCGCAGGGCCCTGGCGATGACCTTGGCGCCGCGATCGTGGCCGTCGAGTCCGGGCTTGGCCACCAGGACCCTGATGCGTCGTTCCATGTCATTCCCCTTCAGAAGGTCGAACTCTGACGGTATTCGCCGAAGACGCCGCGGAGGACGTCGCAGATCTCGCCGAGGCTGGCGTAGGCTCGAACCGCCTCGAGTATGGGAGGCATGAGTCGGCCCGACTCGGAGCCCTGGTCCGCGCGCGCCGCGGATTCGAGGGCGGCGAGGGCCTTTTTCACGCGCCCGGCGTCGCGGCGGGCGCGGAGGGCGGCGAGTTTCTCCACCTGCCTGCGGCCGACCTCGGGATCGACTCGGAGGAGCCCGGTTGGCGGCCCCTCCTTCACCGTGAACTTATTCAAGCCGACGATGACGCGCTCGCCCTTTTCGACGTCGAGCTGGTGGGCGTAGGCTGCGTCCTGCACTTCCTGCTGGATGAAGCCCTGCTCGATGGCCTTGACCGAGCCGCCCAGGCCATCGATCCGTTCGATGTAGGCGAGGACTCCCTTTTCGATCGAGTCGGTCAGGCTTTCGACGTAATAGGAACCGGCCAGGGGATCGACGGTCTCGGCGACCCCCGACTCGTGGGCGATGATCTGCTGGGTGCGGAGCGCGATGCGCACCGAGTCCTCGGTGGGCAGGGCCAGGGCCTCGTCCCGGGAATTGGTGTGGAGGGACTGGGTGCCGCCCAAGACGGCGGCGAGGGCCTGGATCGTCACACGTATGACGTTGTTTTCGGGCTGCTGGGCGGTGAGGGTCGAACCGCCCGTCTGCGTGTGGAAGCGAAGCATCAGCGACTTGGGATTCTTCGCGCCGAAGCGTTCCTTCATCACCTTGGCCCAGACGCGGCGGGCGGCCCGATACTTGGCGGCCTCCTCGAAGAGGTCATTGTGGGCGTTGAAGAAGAAGGAGAGCCTCGGGCCGAAGTCGTCGACGTCGAGCCCGGCCTTCACGGCGGCCTCGACGTAGGCGATGCCGTCGGCGAGGGTGAAGGCCACCTCCTGCACCGCGGTGGAGCCGGCCTCGCGGATGTGGTAGCCCGAGATGGAAATAGTGTTCCAATTGGGAACTTCCTTCGCGCACCAGGCGAAGATGTCCGTGATGAGGCGCATCGAGGGGGCGGGGGGGAAGATATAGGTGCCCCGGGCCACGTATTCCTTGAGGATGTCGTTTTGGATGGTGCCGTTGAGGGCCGAGGCGGGAACGCCTTGCTTTTCCGCCACCGCGACGTACATCGCGAGGAGGACGGCGGCCGGCGCGTTGATCGTCATCGAGGTGGAGACCTTGTCGAGGGGAATGCCCGCGAACAGCGTCTCCATATCCTCGAGGGAGTCGACGGCGACCCCGACCTTGCCCACCTCGCCGGTGGCGAGGGGGTGGTCGGAATCATAACCTATCTGCGTGGGAAGGTCGAAGGCGATCGAAAGGCCGGTCTGGCCCTGCTCGAGAAGGTACTTGTACCTTCTATTCGATTCCTCGGCGTTGCCGAAGCCCGCGTACTGGCGCATGGTCCAAAAGCGGCCCCGGTACATCGTGCTCTGCACGCCGCGCGTGTAGGGATACTCGCCGGGAAAGCCGAGCCTATCACCGTAGCTCCCCGATGAATCGAGGGGGGTGTAGAGCCGCTTCACCGGCATCTTCGATCCCGTCACGAAGGCGGTCGAACGCTCAGGATGCTTGGCGAGGGTCTTTTCGACCCCCGCCTCCCATGATTTCGTCGCCTCTGCGAGGCGGGCCTCTTCGAGGCGTGCCTTGTTCAGGCCTTCTGTATCGTCCAAGATATATCTATTTTATTTTGCTCCTGCCGCAAGCGCAAGCCCCGCCTCGAGGGCTTTTACGTTGAGTTCTTCCGTTCCCTTTGGAACGCGGGCAAGGACGGCTTCCTTGAGGGTGGCCGCGCCCGCGACGCCAGAAAGCCCGCCGAGGACGCCGAGGGCCACGATGTTGGCCACGACCTTCTTGCCAACCTTGGTGGCCGCGGTGTCGAGGATGGGAAGGGCCACCGTGCGCGCCCCCATCGCCGGATCGAGATTCACCGAGGTATCGACGATAATGAGGCCCTTCTTCATCAGGGGACCGTAGGTCTTGTAGGCCTCCTGCGTGAGGGCGAGGAGGAAATCGGGATCGACGGCCTTGGGATAGTCGATGTCCTCGTCGGAGATGACGACCTCGGCCTTGCTCGAGCCGCCTCGGGCCTCGGGTCCGTAGCTCTGGGTCTGCACGGCATTCTTGCCGTCCTGGATAGCCGCCTCGGCGAGGACGATGCCCGCGAGGAGGAGGCCCTGGCCTCCCGAGCCGCTCAGTCTGAATTCGACGCGCATTCGCGGACCTCCCCGATGTAGGAATCGTAACGGCGCTGCACCTTGCCCACGAGGCCCATGTAGGAGGCCGCGTATTCGGGCTCGGCCGCGTTGTGGAGCTCGCCGATCAAGGCCTTGCCGACCACCTTCTCGGGCGGGAGGGCCGGGGCGGCCTTGACGTTGACCGTCTGGTCCTTGATCCAATCGAGCATCTGGACGGCGTCGCCGATCTTGTTCTTGCGGCCGAAGTAGGTCGGGCAGCCGGAAAGGGCCTCGATCACGGAGAAGCCGTCGTTCATCAGGGCCTTCTCGATGAGATCGATGGTGAGGGGTACGTGGTAGGCCGAGCCGCGGCCGACGTAGGTGGCTCCGGAGGCGATGGCGAGCTTGCAGAGGTCGAAGGGCCTCTCGACGTTGCCGTAGGGCGCCGTCGTGCCGAGCATGCCCGTGGGGGTCATCGGCGAGTACTGGCCGCTCGTCATGCCGTAGATCTCGTTGTTCATGACGATCGTCGTAATACCGATGTTCCGTCGGGCGGCGTGGATGAAGTGGTTGCCGCCGATGGCCGTGCAGTCGCCGTCGCCGGTCATGACGATGACCTTGAGGTCGGGACGGGCGAGCTTGATGCCCGTGGCGTAGGCGATGGCGCGGCCGTGGGCCGTGTGGAGGGTGTCGAAGTCGAGATATCCGACGGCCCGCGAGGAGCAGCCGATACCCGATACGATGACGACCTTGTTCTTGTCGAGGCCGAGCTTCTCGATGGCCCTGACGAGGGCGCCGGTAATGGCCCCGTGGCCGCAGCCGGGACACCAGATGTGCGGAAGTTTTTCCTTGCGAAAGTAGTCGAGGGCTGCCATTACTTGCTCCCCTTAACGTCGCCGTTCGGCGAGGCGTCGCCATTCGACGCCACGCCCTGGATGGCGCGATAGATTTCGTCGGGATGGAAGAGTTCGCCGTTGACCTTGCCGAGGCGCTCAACCTTGGACTTGCCTGCGGAGGCGGAGGTGCCGACGCAGCGCTCGACCTCGAGGGCGACCTGGCCGAGGTTCATCTCGGCGACGATGATGCGCTTGGCGTGAGAGGCGAGGCTCGCGATGACCTTCTCGGGGAAGGGCCAGAGGGTCTTCAGGCGGAGGAAGCCGGCCTTGACGCCCTCCTTCCTCGCGCGGCGGACCGCGGAGAGGGAGGACATGGCCGAGGAGCCGAAGGAGACGACGGCGACCTCGCAGTCGTCGAGGCTCTCGCTCGCGTAGTCGACGATGTCGTCGATGTTTTTCTCGACCTTGCGGTTGATGCGGCGGATGAGGCGGTCGGCCACCTCGGCCTTGCCCGTCGGGAAACCGCCCTCGTCGTGGTAGAGGCCGGTGACATGCCAGCGATAGCCTTCGCCGAAGGGCGCCATCAGGGGCACGCCGCCGTCGGGATCGGCCGCGTAGGGCTTGTAGCCCGCGGGACTCGCCGGAGCCTTGCGCTTCACCTGCTTGATGCTGTGGGGATCGGGCAGGGTCACCTTCTCGCGCATGTGTCCGATGACCTCGTCGGTGAGGACGATGACGGGCACGCGATAGGTCTCGGCCAGCTCGAAGGCCCGCATCGTGAGGTCGAAGCACTCGCGCACGTTGCCGGGGGCCAGCGCGATGATCGGGTGGTCGCCGTGGGTGCCCCAGCGGGCCTGCATCACGTCGCCCTGGGCCGTCGAGGTGGGCATGCCCGTCGAGGGCCCGACCCGCATGACGTTGATGATGACAATTGGTATCTCGCAGAGCGAGGAGTAGCCGATGAGCTCCTGCATGAGGGAGAAGCCGGGACCCGAGGTCGCCGTCATCGCCTTCTTGCCGGTGAGGGAGGCTCCGATGATGGCCGCGATCGAGCCGATCTCGTCCTCCATCTGGATGAAGCGGCCGCCGACCTTCGGGAGCTCCTCCGAGCACATCTCGGCGATTTCCGTCGAGGGCGTGATCGGGTAGCCCGCGTAGAAGTCGAGACCTGCCGCGAGGGCACCGATCGTGCAGGCCTCGTTGCCCTGCATCAACTTGACGTTCTTATCCATTCTGGGCCTCCGGCGGCACGGCGTAATCCACGCAGGCCGCGTCCTGCACGACGACGTTCTCAAGGCGCTCGTGGATCTCGATGGCGAAATCCGGGCATCGGAGCTCGCACATCCTGCAGCCGATGCAGTCCTGCCAGCGGGCCGCGAAGACCTTGCCGTTCCGCAGCTCGAGGACCTTTCTCGGGCAATAGGCCACGCAGATATTGCAGCCCTTGCACCAGTTCTCGCGGATGACGTGACTGAAGTGCTTTTTCGCTTCGCTCATATCCTTGGAAATCCTCCTCATGGAAACGGTCGCCTGATCGCCGATTTATTACCGCCTGATGGAATTCACAGTGTCATGTTGCCATCTGATGGAAATCATCTCGGTCGCACGCGCGTCGTCTATGCCATGATCGAGCAGATCATAGCACGTATCAGTTTCGCTGTGAATATAGGAATTACAATTGTCGCTGATTTCCCCTCCAACGGATAAAGAAGGAACTAAATAAATGCACCTGGGGTCGCATCCCGCAATGGCTTGATTCCACCCTGCGGAAACTGCTACCATTTGATGGAAGTAGTGAGAATGGACTCGGTGATGGGCCATCGCCGGGCGCCGCATCTGGCTGGAGAACGATCTTCATATTATAGGAGCGAAACAATGGCGGAAAAGGACGCATCGGTCCGTTCGGTCGAAAGAGCCCTGGACATCCTCGAATGCTTCAGGCCGGGCCAGCTCGAACTCAGCCTGAGCGAGATCGCCGCGAGGATCAACCTATCCGCTAGCACGAGTTCGCGCATCATCGCCACCCTCGAGGGTCGTGAATGGCTCCTCCGCGACGCCCAGACCCTCCGCTACAGCCTGGGGCCGGCGAGCGCCAGGATCGGCGCCCTGGGCTTTTCGGGCATCGAGATCGGCAAGGTGGCCCTCCCCTTCATGCGCGAACTCAACCGCGTCTACGACGAGGGCGTGAGCCTCTACGTCGTCCAGGGCGACGAGCGGGTCTGCGTGGAGTGTGTCGAAAGCTCGCGGCCCCTTCGCCGCGTCATCAAGGTGGGCGACCGCCACCTCCTGACCCGGGGAGCGGCCGGGAGGGTCCTCCTCGCCTGGCTCCCCGAGGACAGGAGAGAGGAGCTCATCCGCCGCGACCCCTTCACCACCGAGGAAGCACTGAAAGAACTCAGGCGATCGGGCTTTACGGTGAGCCTGAGCGAACGCGAGGAGGGGGTGACCTCGATCGCCGCCCCCATCCAGGACGCGCGCCGCGAAATCGTGGCGGCCCTCGCGATGTCGGGGCCCTCCGTGCGCTTCGAGGGCCCGGGCTTCAACGACAAGATCGCCAAGGTGAAGCGCTTCGCCGAGCAGATATCGGAAGCCTTGGGGAGGCGATGAACGGTACCCGGCAGGGTTCGCGGATGCCCCTCGCGGCGCTTGACTCGCGTGGTTTGGAAAGTCTGTGAGAAGGCTCAAAACACAAAGGGTATATACATTTTTCAACTTGAACTTGATTATTGTAGTCTTCAAGAAAGCTCGGCCCATGATCCAGCGCAAACTCGGGATTCGAGCCGCCGAACACGAACTTGTAGACAACGCCTTTTTCCCAATAGTGGGGATTGTTGAGCATGGCGAGATTCGTGGCGGGATTGGCGGCGGCAAGGCAGTCGAGGCAACTTCCAGCCAACCGAGGATGTTCGCGCGCGTCTCGAAGCTAATTTTGGCGAGAGCAGGATCGTCCTCTTGCAGCAAGGCGATGACGTCCATGTCCTTTGTCCGACTACGGCGGTCGCTGCTGTGATGCTATTCGATAATGAAGTGATATCCATGGAGGCGAGCTTACACTCTTCTTTTTTTTGCCTCGTTTCATGAGAAGCTGTCCGCGCCGACAAAGAGTTTAGTGCAGCTTTATTCATTCTAATAACAAGACTTGACAATTTGGGAATCTAATTCCAGAATTGTCGTATCATGATTTCCAGATTGGCGACAAGGCGCATTTCCGATCTCCTTGGCTACTTTCCGGCCCTCGTGCTGACGGGGGCCAGGCAAAGCGGCAAGACGACCCTCCTCAAAACGGCCTTTCCGAACTACGGCTACGTCAGCCTCGACCTTCCCTCGGTCGCGGCCCAGGCCGAGGAATCGCCCGCGCGCTTTTTCGCCGACAACCCGCCGCCCCGCGTCATCGACGAGGTGCAGTACGCTCCCGGCCTGTTCCGCCATCTCAAGGCCGAAATCGACCGCGAGCGCCACGCCATGGGCTCCTGGATCCTCACCGGGAGCCAGAAGTTCACTCTTATGAAGAGTGTTTCAGAGAGCCTCGCCGGACGCGCGGCGATCGTCGAACTCGAGGGCTTATCGGCGGCTGAAATCGCCGGAAGCGGAGCCATTCCCTCGATCGAGGGTCTGATCCGACGCGGGGGCTTCCCGGAGCTCTGGCGCCTGCCGGATTTTCCCGCCGAGGCCTTTTTCGGCGCATACCTTTCGACCTACCTCGAGCGAGATCTCAGGCAATTGCTCAATGTCGGCAATCTCCGCGATTTCGAGCGCTTTATCCGCGTGCTCGCGTCGCGTAACTCGGGCGAACTCGACCTCAGCGCCGTCGGCAACGCGGTCGGCGTCACTTCGAAGACGGCGGCCGCATGGCTTTCCGTCCTCGAGGCCTCGAACCAGGTCTCCCTCCTCGAGCCTTGGCATGCCAATCTCGGCAAGCGCATCGTCAAGCGGCCCAAGGTTTATTTCCGCGACACGGGCTTCCTTTGCTGGCTCCTCGGCATCAACGCCCCCATCACGGCCGCGAATCCTTGGGCTGGCGCACTCTGGGAAACCTTCGCCTACGCGGAGATGCGAAAGGCGATAGGAGCCTCGGGCGCCAATCGAACAATCTATTACTACCGCGACAACAGGGCCACGGAGGTGGACTTCGTCGTCGCCGGAGAGGGACTTCGCCTTGTCGAGGCGAAGTGGACAGAGCTGCCCCGGCAGGCCGATGCCCTCGGACTTCGCCGCCTCGCCGCGGCCGGGGCGGCGAGCGGAGCCCCCGAGTTCACCGGCGCCAAGGGTTACGTGCTTTGCCGCACCGAGGTCGACTACCCGATCATAATGGATGGCGGCACTCCCGCCACGGTCAGCCCATCCGCGACGGGCCACGCTCCCAGTACAGCTCGCGTGCCCGCAGCTGCCGGCGCTTTCGAGGTCGAGGCTGTGGGGATAGGGAGTCTCGGCAGGATGCTGGGCCTTAAACAAGAAGGCTGACCCGCATTTCTCACAGGCAAAATCGGGCTCGTCACGAGGATCGAAAGGCCTTTCTTTGTCGCAGCCTGCTCCGTCTCGACGCGTCACGACAAAATCGGCTAAAATGTCGATCTATTCACCCCGGGCCTAAAAACCGGGTTCCGAGGAGCACAATCATGGCCACACCCCTTCTGATACGCGACCTCACCCTCCGCGACGGGCAGCAGTCCCAGTTCGCGACCCGCATGAATCAGGCCCAGGTCGACCGGGTCCTCCCCCTCTACCGCGACGCGAAGTTCTACGCGATGGAGGTCTGGGGCGGCGCCGTGCCCGACTCCGTGATGCGCTACCTCGACGAGAATCCCTGGACGAGGCTCGAGAAGATCAAGGAAGGCGTCGGCGGTGTGTCGAAGCTCACCGCGCTTTCGCGCGGCCGCAATCTATTCGGCTACAATCCCTATCCCGATTCGGTGATCGAGGGTTTCTGCCGCAACGCCGTGCATTCCGGCGTCGACATCATGCGCATCTTCGACGCCCTCAACGACGTCAACAACATGAAGAGCTCCATCCGCTTCGTGAAGGAGGCGGGGGGCATGGCCGACTGCGCGATCTGCTACACGGTCGACCCCCGCTTCAGCTTCGGCGAGCGCGTCAACGCCTTCCTCAAAGGGCAGAGGCTTCCGGGCAAACTGTTCACAATTAAATATTTCGTCGACAAGGCGAGGGAACTCGCCGCCCTCGGCGCCGACATGATCTCGATCAAGGACATGGCGGGCCTCATCGATCCGGAGACCGCCAAGACCCTGGTGCGGGCCCTCAAGGCCGAGGTCGGCATCCCGGTGGACCTCCACACGCACTGCACGCCGGGCTTCGGGGTGGCATCGACCCTGATGGCCATGGTCAACGGCGTCGACATTGTGGACGCTGTCATCCTCTCCTTTTCGGGGGGTCCCGCCGCGCCGGCCTGGGAGATCATCGAACTCTTCGCCGGGCGCTATGGAAGGCCCACGGGCGTCGACGCGGCCGCCGTCGGGAAGATCGACACCCAGCTCCGCGCGATCCGCAAGGAGCTCGAGAAGTACGACCAGTACAAATCGAACCACCCGCCCATCCTCGACCTCTCGAAGCACGAGCTCCCCGCCGAGGACAAGGCCCTCTTCGACGACGCCCTCGAGGCCGCCGTCGCGGGTAAGGCCGACAAGGTCCTCGAGCTCTGCCAGAAGATCGAAAAAAGGTTCAACTACCCCGACCCGGACCATGTCGTGAAGACGGCCCAGATCCCCGGCGGCATGTACACCAACATGCTCTCCCAGCTCCAGGAGGCGAAGCTCGAGCATCACGTCGACGAAGTGCTCCAGCTCGTGCCCCAGGTGCGGCTCGATTGCGGTGTGCCGCCCCTTGTGACCCCGACGAGCCAGATCGTCGGCGTCCAGGCCGTCAACTGCGTGATCGACCGCCACCAGGGCAAGCCCATGTACTCGAACGTCTCGAAGAATTTCTTCGAGCTCGTGAAAGGAGCCTACGGCGAGACGCCATGGCCGGTGAACCCGGAATTCCGGAAGAAGATCACCGGCTCGCCCGAGGAGATCCCCTACGACACCTCGAAGTACGCGCGCCAACCCAATCCCGAGCTACCGCAGTTCGGGGGAGCCCGCCTCGCCGCGAACGACAAGGAGGAGCTCCTCCTCGAACTCTTTCCGAGCGTCGCCGAGAAATTCCTCAAGGGTCAGCGCAAGAGGGAATGGGATGCGGCCCACCCCGATGAAGCCGCGGCGAAGGCGGCCCAAGGCGCCGGGGCAATTGCCAGGACGGACGAAATCCCCGAGCCGGCCCTGCCGGCCCGCTACCCCACTCCCTTCTGGGAGGAGGAGCTCAGCCTTGCGATGGAGGCCTGATAAGCCCCGTAGGCCGCGCAAAGGCGTGCCCCGCATCGAGGAGGCTACCTTGTGACGCGGTCTGCCCTGTTTCGCTTCGCCTTCAGGACGACCATCCCCGTCCTCCTCGGCTATTCGACGATAGGCCTCGCCTACGGTCTCCTCCTCGCCACCTCGGGCCTGCCCTGGTGGCTGGCGCCCCTGTCGAGCGTGGTCATCTACGCGGGCGCCGCCCAGTTCATGTCCATCCCCCTTCTCGTAGGAGGGGCGGGGGTCGCGGAAATCGCAATTCTTACCTTCCTCGTCAACGCGAGGCACCTCGTCTATGGTCTCTCCCTCATCAAGCCCTTCGGCGAGGCGAAGAGGGTCAGACCTTATCTCGTCTACGCCCTCACCGACGAGACCTACGGTCTCCTCACGACGGTCAAGGCTCCGGAAGGCGCCTCCGGCGCGGCCTTCTACGGGCTCGTTTCCGCCCTCGACCAGTCCTACTGGGTGCTGGGTTCGCTCGTGGGAGCCGTGGCCGGCAGCCTCGTGCCCGCCTCGTGGACGGCGGGGATGGACTTCGCCCTCACCGCCCTCTTCATCGTCCTCCTCGTCGAGCAGATCAAGAGCTCGCCTAAGGCGGCGCCCTACCTCGTCGCCCTCGCGGCCTCGATCATCGCCCTCGCGATAGCGGGGCCGGACCGTCTCCTCGTCATCGCGATAGTGCTCGCCATGGTCGGCATGCTGGCGCTCAAGCCCTTGCTCGACAGAGGCGCGAAGAATGGGTCGGGAAGCGCGAGCGGAGCCGAGCGCGAGGAAAGCCATGGGGAGGGCAGAGCGTGAACGCGAACATCCTCAATTCCCTCGTCGCGATCTTCGCCGCCGGCCTCGTCACCCTCGCCTGCAGGGCGACACCCTTCATCCTCTTCGGCTCGGGCCGCATTCCTCCCTTTCTCGATTATCTCCAGCGTGCGATGCCGCCCATCGTCATGACGGTGCTCGTGTTCAATTCGTACAAAATGCTTTTCCCCAAAGGGCCTTCCTGGAATTTTGCCGCCTCGCCCATGGATGCCCTGGCCCTCCTCCTGCCGGGAGTGATCGCCGCCCTTCTGCAATTCTGGAAGCGGAACGCCCTGCTCTCCATAGTCGGAGCCACGGCCCTGCACATGATCATGACGAGGCTCGCGTGACCACGGTCGCCTCGCTCGCGATCGGCGCCTCCGCCATGGCATCTGCCGGTGCGGCGCTCTGGCTCTATCACCGAGGTCGCCGATCGCAGACTGATGAAGCCCTCGCCTTGCCCCGTTTCGAGGCTCTGCGAAGACTCCCTCCGGTCGCCTGGATAGTCCTCGACTTTCTCGACGACGGTGTCGTCATAGCCGACGAATCCGGCAAGATCGGCTTCTGCAATCGCAGTGCGAGGGAACTCATCGGCTTTGACAGACACGATGCGGGACGGAACATCGCCGAATTCTTCGATGCGCCGGTCGACGATGCGCAGTGCTCCTCCTGGAATTTCAGGCTTCCCCGAGATACTGGGGACCGCAGGATCGAGGCCAGAAAGCGACGCCTCGGAGGCGGGGGCTTTCGAGGCCTCTCGGTCTACGCCTTGCGCGATGTCACCGAGCGACTGGCGGCCGAGGAGAATCTCCGCGCGGCCAACGAGGGACTCGAGCGGAAGGTGACCGATCGCACCGCAGAGCTCCTTGCGATGAACGAGAAGCTCAACGATGAACTCGTGAGGCGGAGAGATACGGAAAAGCAGCTTTCGTACTTCGCCCTCCACGATCCCCTCACGGGACTTCCCAACCGGAGCCTACTCGTCAATCGCCTCGGTCAGGCCCTGGAACTCCGCCGGCGAGAGGCCGACCCGACCTTCGCCCTCCTCTACATCGATTTCGACGACTTCAAGTCCATCAACGACAGCTACGGCCACGAGGCGGGCGATCTCTTTCTCAAGGAGGTCGGCGCGAGGATGACGCGAGCGGTTCGGACAGTCGACACCGTCTCGCGTCTCGGCGGCGACGAGTTCGTCATCCTCCTCGATCGGGTGCGCGGCGAGGATGAAGCCGACGAGGTCGCTTCGAGGGTGAGCCTCGAGCTCGCCATACCGCTCAAGCTCGGTTCCGGCTCTGTCGTACCTTCGGCGAGCGTCGGCCTCCTCGTCGCCGGCGATGAGCACCGAAGCCCCGAGGACCTTCTCCGCGACGCCGATCTCGCCATGTATCGGGCGAAGTCTTCAGGCAAGAACAGTCGAGTCATCTTCGCGGCCGAAATGCGTCACGCGGCGATGGAGCGGATGCGCCTGACCAACGATCTCAAGACCGCCCTCGTGGAAGGCGGGATCGAGCTCCATTTCCAGCCGATCGTGCGACTCGGGAGCGGCGAGCTCGTCGGCTGCGAGGCCTTGGCGCGCTGGCGGCACCCGACCATGGGGGATGTGCCTCCCGATCGCTTCATCCCCGTGGCCGAGGAGGAGGGGCTCATCGTTCCCCTCGGCCGCTTCGTCCTCATGGAAGCAGCGCGGACGGCGGCGGCCATGCGCGACAGCGGGAAAGGCGGGCTTTTCATCGCCGTCAACGTCTCGGCGCGACAGCTCGTCGAACCTGACTTCGCAGAGGTCCTCGTCGCTGCCGTTCGTCGCCACGGTCTTCCCAATTCAGCCCTTCACCTCGAACTCACCGAGAGCGCGATTGTTGAAAATCCCGAAAAAGTCCTGCCACTCCTTCAGAGCCTCGTCGATAGGGGCTTCTCGGTCAAGTTGGACGATTTCGGGACGGGCTATTCCTCTCTGGCCTATCTCCATCGCTTTCCGATCAAGACCATCAAGATAGATCGCGGCTTCGTCGCCTCACTCGGCATCGCCGGGGGCGACGACGCGGGGGAACGAATTCTCCGCGGCATCATTTCCCTCGGCCACGAACTCGGCAAGGACATCGTCGCCGAGGGGATCGAGACCGCGAGCCAGGGCAAGACCCTCGAGTCCTGGGGCTGCGACCTCGGCCAGGGCTGGCATTTCGGCCGGCCCATGTCGCGCGAGAAGTGGCTCGATCACCTCAGCGGGATTGCTCCCGAAGCGACCTGAGGTACTGCGGCGCCATTCCGCCGCCGATCCCCGGGCTGCCGTCGAAGGATTCGACACCGAGCTCGCGCAGCGCCCTCGAAGGCCATCCGGGATTGCGTAGGAGTTCCCTACCAAGTAGTACGAGATCGGCCTTGCCCTCTTCGAGGATGGCCTCGGCCTGCGCGGCTTCGGTGATGAGTCCCACCGCGGCCGTGGGAAGGCCCGCGCCGTCTCGAATGGCCGCGGCGAAGGGCACCTGGTAGCCGGCCCCGATAATTACCTTCTGTGTTGCGACGAGTCCTGCCGAAGACACGTCGACGAGGTCGACGCCCCTCTCCTTGAGGAGGCCGCACAGCGCGACGCTCTCGGGAACGTCCCAGCCCCCCTCGGCCCAATCCGTGGCCGAAAGCCTCACGAAAAGCGGACGATCCGTCGGCCAGACCTTCCTCACCGCGTCGACTACCTCGAGGAGGAGCCTGCCGCGATTGGCGAAGGAGCCGCCGTATTCGTCGTCCCGTCTGTTCGAGAGCGGCGAGAGGAATTGATGGAGGAGATAGCCGTGGGCGGCATGGAGTTCGACGAGATCGAAGCCGGCGGCCAGGGCCCTCCGAGCAGCCGCGGCGAAGGCGTCGACGATGTCGCCCAACTCGGCCTTCGAGAGGGCTCGCGGAACGGCTTCGCCATCCTTGAACGGCAAGGCGCTCGGGGCGACGCATTCCCAGCCGCCCTGCGACGGCGACAACTGGGCTCCGCCTTCCCAGGGCCTCGCGCCCGATGCCTTGCGACCCGCGTGCCCGAGCTGGACTCCGATCGCCGCGCCTTGGGCCTTCACGAAGTCGACGACCTTGCGCAGGGGGACTATCTGCTCGTCCTTCCACAGGCCGAGATCGTGGGCGGAGATCCGCCCCCTGGCCTCGACCGCCGTCGCCTCGACTATGATGAGGCCGAGACCCTGCGCGGCGCGGGAGCCGTAATGGACGAGGTGCCAGTCGCCGGCCAGGCCGTCGACCGCCGAGTACTGGCACATGGGAGGCATGGCGATCCTGTTCCGGAGCCTGAGGCCGCGGAGCGCGAGGGGGGAGAAGAGTTTCGGTGGCTTCATGGTTCCATGATGGCACGAGCGGAGGTCTCCGCCAAGCCGGGCCGCGAATGCCTATCCTACTTGCCGCCAATCGCCAGTATTCGGGCAGCCCGACGATAAATCCTCGCGAAGCCCGACGTCAGGAAGCCCCAAGGGGAAAGTCCACCTCGAAGGAGCTACCGCCCCTGCATTCGAAGCGCAACTCACCCCCGAGCCTCGCCACCATCGACGCGATTATCGAAGTGCCTAGGCCCGGCGAGGAGGATGGCCAGGTCATGCCAATGCCGTCGTCCGCCACCGACAACCGACCGCGACTCCCCTGCTTCGCGAAGCGGAGGTGAATCTTGCCCTGCCTTCCGCCCGGGAAGGCATATTTGATTGCATTTACCGCCAGTTCGTTCATGAGGAGGCCGGCCGGCTGCGCCAGTTCGAAGCTCAGCTCCGCCTCGTCGAAGGATCTTTCGATTCCTATCCAGGGATAAACGGGAAGGCCGCGGCTGACGACTTCGAGATAGTCGCCGAATGCGATCTTCCCCAGCCTGCCGTCATGATGGGAAAAGAGATCGTGGGCGGCCGTTATGCACTGGATGCGTTCGCGGAGGGCGCCGAGATGGGCGAGGGTCGCGGCGCTCTGGGTCGTTCCTTCTTCGAGGGAGATGAGGCTGTCGATGAGTGCGAGATCGTTCTTGATTCTGTGGGTCATCTCGCGGAGGAGGATGCCCCTTTCCTCGACCGAGGCGGCGAGGGCGGCGTTGAGCCTCGTGGCGAAGAGGTAGATCAGGCCGATGGCGATGAGCGACACATCGAGAAGAGCGATCGCCTGGAGCCAGGTGTCCCAGGGCATCCCGCTCAGAATCGACACCGTGTAGCCTTGCGCGAGGATGAAGAAGATCCTTACGACTTGGCTCCCCGCCATCACGAAACCGAGGACCGCGAGAATGATCGAAGCCCCTCTCTCGCCGACCTTCGATTTCAGGACGACGAGGGAAAAGGCCGACGAGAAGACGCAGACGAACAGGGAGTACTGCAGGGTCCGCAGCACCATCTGATCCTGTCCGAAGGTGAACCAGAAATTCCAGACCAGGCTGACGCCGATGATGAGAAGGATGCCCCTCCACCTCGGGCGTCTTCCCTGCAAGGCCCTGATGCCTTGAATGAGGACGAGGAAGAATGCGTGCACGAGGCTATTGAAGGTGAAGATGTACACGTAACGGGGAAACAGGTCCTGCAAAGCGAATGAGATCGTGGCCACGAAGAGATAGGAATAGGCCGCGGCCCAAAGGGCGAGGGCCGTTTGCCTTGGTTTCGCCGTGAAATGGATGGTCCAGAGGAGGATGGTGACGGCGAGGACGAGGAGGGTGTAGGAGGCGACTATCGTTCGCAATTGCATGGATATTCCGATCCCGCATCCATCAAGTTGGCGCCTCTCGCCGATACACCCTTCTCCCGCCGACCCAGGTCTCCTCGACCTTGATGTCGCGGATCGTCCCTGATGGCGCACTTGTAGGATCGGCCGAGAGCAGGACGAAGTCGGCGAGCATGCCCGCGGTCAAGGCTCCCTTGCGATCCTCGGTGAACTCGGCGTAGGCCGAACCCCGCGTGTAGCAGCGGATCGCCTCGAGAGGCGTGATCGCCTCGGGTCCCTCGCGGTTGACGGCAAAATGGATCGAGAGCAGCGGATCGCTCGTCGACTCTCCGGGAATGTCCGAGCCGAAGGCGAGCCGTACGCCTGCGTCGATGAGGGAGCGGTACGGGTAGGCGCGCAGCGCCCTTTCGCGGCCGAGGAGCTTGAGGTCCTTTTCGGGCGAGCCGAGGGCCGAGGGCTGGGCCGAGACGACGATGCCGAGATTTCGGATCCGCGGTATATCCTCGCTCCGGACGAGCTGGGCGTGCTCGACGCGGATGCGGAGCTTCGTCATGTCCGGATGCCGCTCGGCCACCTTCTCGAAAGCATCGAGGAATATCTGCACAGCGCGATCGCCGATCGCATGGAAGGCGCCCTGCAACCGATGGCGCGCGAGGTACTCCAATTCGGCCAGGGGCTCGGAGATGTCGCCGCACATGCCGCGCGAAGTGTCGGAAGAACCTGCGCCCGCAGAACGCGGATCAGTCGCGTAAGGCTCGCAGAGGCAGGCCGTGCGGGTCGAAAAGGCCCCGTCGAGGAAGTATTTCACCGGGCCGGGCCTGATCCAGTCCCGGGGAAGGAACCCGAGGGCGCCGCCGATGGAAAAAGCCGCGCGCATGGTGGGCGTGGTCCAGGCCTGCCTTCCGAGCGACCAGCAGGAAAACCGGGCCGTAAGCCTTCCCTGTTTCGCGTAACGTCCATAGCTGGACAGGGGCTGGGGAAACCAGCAGTTGTCCTGCACCGAGGTGATGCCCTCACGACGGAACCTCTCGAGGGCGAGATCGAGCCGCTCTTCGCGCTGGGATCGGTCGAAGAAAATCTCGGCGAAGCGCTTCTTCGACAGGCCCGTGTCCCCGAGGTCGCGCACGACGCCGGTCGGCTCTCCGTCCGGATCGCGGAGGACCTGTCCCTTCCTGGGATCGTCCCCCCCCTGCTTGATGCCGAGGGCCGCCAGGGCCCGCGAATTGAGCCATTGGGCGTGCCCGGAAAACTGCGAAAGGATGACGGGATTGCGCGGGAAGGCCTCGTCGAGGAGTTCCTTGCGGGGTTCGGGGCAGGAGGGATAGTCCCAATTGAAGGCATAAAGAATGCGGCCGGGAGGCGCGTCCTTCCAGCGTTCGCGGAGAAGCGAGACGATCTCGCTTTCGGAAAGGCCGCCGAGATCAGGCGCCATGAGGTGGTCGCCGAGAATGACCGCGTGGAGATGGTCGTCGTTGAAGCCGGGGATGACCGTCCTGCCGCCGAAGTCCACCGTTTCGGCTCCCGGCCCCGCGATGGCGTGGGCATCGGCGAGCGTCCCCGCGAAGGAGATCCTTTCGCCGCGAAGAACCAAAGCCTCGACCCGGGGCGACTTTTCGTCCATGGTGAGGAAGGTCGCGCCGGAAAGGAGAATCGACTTCATCCTCCAAGGCTACAGGCGGGCGGCGAAACGGTCAAGCGAAAGCCTTCGCGTCAATCGTTCTCCGGGAATTCGTCGATCTTGCCCTCCTTCCATTTCTGGAAGTCGTCGGCCTTCACCACATGGATCTTCGACATCATGTCCGAATGTCCCGGCCCGCAATACACGGTGCAAAGAATATCGTAGACGCCGACATCCTTGGCCTGGAACCAGGCGTAGGTCTGCATGCCGGGCACCGCGTCGACCTGGATGTGCATTGCGGGGACGTAGAAGCCATGGAGCACGTCCTCGGAGGTGATGTTGAGCCGGACGTCGGACCCGACGGGAACCACGAGCTCGTTCGATTTCTTTCCGTCGGGATAGGTGAAATTGAAAACGAACTGTCGCTCGTGCACCTGCACCTGCATCGCCCCCTGGGGAACGCGGCGGAGGAACTCGTAGCCCTGAAGACTCACCACGAAGAAGGTGAGAGCGATGAGGGTGGGCAGAACGAAGGCCCCCACTTCGAACCAGGGGTTCCCGTGGATTTCCACGGCCTTCGGATGCCTCGAGGCCCGATAGCGAACGAGGAAGAGGACCATGAAAAACACGATCGCCGCGAAGAGGAGGGCGGAGATCACGAGGATGTAGTACAAGCCCTCGTTGACAGCGCCGGTAGTCGTTGCGCCCATGTTCCGCCCCCTCAGCGATAGAGTATGTCGGTGTAGGTGAGACCGATGAAGATCGTGAGCGTCACGAGGACGATCGGGATGAGGAGCTGGATGACGAGCTTGTCCTCCCACCAGAGATGCATGAAACCGAGGAGGACGAGAATGGATTTCGTGGCAGCTATGGCGAGAACCACGAGGATGGCGATCCAGCCGAGATCCCAGCTCGCGGCCGTTACCGTGAGGGCTGTGAGGCAGACGAGGGCCGCCCAGATGGCGACGTAGAACCTTGGGCTCCCGTGGGAACTCTGGCCGCCGTGATCCACTCGGGTCGCGTCAGCCTCGCTCGTATTTGCGCTATCGCTCATGCGTTTCTCCTAGCTGATCAGATAGAACAGGGGAAATAAGAATATCCAGATGATGTCGACGAGGTGCCAGAAGAGGCCGACGTTCTCGAGGAAAATCGGCCTCTCAGCCGTGACCGTCCCCTTCGACATGCCTCGAAACACGAAGCCGAAGACAGTCATTCCGGCGATGACATGAATCGCGTGGAGTCCGGTCATCGAAAAATAAAGACCGAAATAGAGGATCTCGCCGAAGGGCAGGGAGAGGAGATGGGGGGCGTTCGGATAGAGGCCGCTCTCGAATTTGTGTCCCCACTCGAAGCCCTTGATAACGAGGAAGGTGAGACCGCAGAGGAGGGTCAGGCCGAGAAAGAGCTTGGCCAGACCCAGCCGCCTTTCGCGGAGCCAATGGATCGAGAGGACGACGAAGAGCGAGCTCGTAATGAGGACTATGGTGTTCGTCGTGCCGAAGACCCTGTCGAGGAGCATCGAGGCCGCGTGGAAATCCGCATGATGGCGCCAGCGATAGGCGGAATAGAGGAGGAAGAGTCCTCCGAAAAGAAGTATTTCCGTCGAGACGAAGAGCCACATACCGAGGCGGCCTCTATCGTCGTGCACGGCGGTCGAATGGGGCGAATGCGAGACGTCAGACGAGTGCGGGGCGGCGGACGAACTCGGAGAGCGAGGCGCGGAGGCATCGCCGGGGGGATTGGCCGCATTGCTCATTTCTCGACCTCCTTCGCGCCGAATTCGAAGGGGCCGTCGCGACATTCGGTCGCGGGCGAATGGCCGCTAGCGCTGCCATTCGCATTCCCATCGGAGCCGAATTCGTAGGGGCCGTCGCGACCTTCGGTCGCGGGCGAATGGCCGCTAGCGCTGCCATTCGCTTTCCCATCGAGGCCGAATTCGTAGGGGCCTTTGGTAATGATAGGCGGGGTTTCCCAGTTCTCGAGGGGGGCCGGCGAAGGGAGGGTCCATTCGAGGGTGGCGCCCTGCCAGGGATTGGCGGGGGCGGGCTCGCCTTTCCGCGCCCCGCGGATCAGGTTGCCGAAAACGAGCGCGATGCCCGCCACCATGATATAGGCCCCGATGCTCGATACGAACTGGAGGTCGGCGAATTTCACCGGGTAGTCGAAGTAGCGGCGCGGCATCCCTTCCCAGCCCATCACGAAATAGGGGAAGTAGAAGATGTTGAAGCCTACGAAGAAGACAAGCCACGCGATGATCGCGAAGCGTTTCGCGTACATCTTGCCCGTCATCTTGGGGAACCAGTAGTAGAGGGCGGCGAAAATGCCGAAACCCGTGCCTCCGAAGATAATGTAATGGAAGTGGGCCACGACGAAGTAGGTGTCGTGGAGTTGGACGTCGGTGCTGAGTCCGCCGAGGAGGAGGCCGGAAAGTCCGCCTATCGTGAAGAGGAAGACGAAGGAGAGGGCGTAGAGGAAGGGCGCCTCGATCTGGATGGAGCCCTTGTACATCGTCGCCAGCCAATTGATGACCTTGATCGCGCTCGGTACGGCGACGAGGAAGGTGAGGAGGGAGAAGACCACGCCGGCCGTGTCGCTCTGGCCGTTCACGTACATGTGGTGGCCCCAGACCAGGGAACCGACGCTTGCGATGGCCAAGCTCGAGAAGGCGATCATCTTGTAGCCGAAGATGTTCTTGCGCGAAAAGACCGGGAAGAGGTCCGACATGATGCCCATCGCGGGCAGGATCATGATGTAGACCGCGGGGTGCGAGTAGATCCAAAAGAGATGCTGATAGAGAAGGGGATCGCCGCCCTTGGTGGGATCGAAGACCCCGATGCCGAAGAGCCTTTCCACGACGATCAGCAACATCGTGATGCCGATGATCGGCGTCGCGAGGATCTGGACCCAAGCCGTCGAGTAGAGCCCCCACACTGAGAGGGGCATCCTCGAGAACTTCATTCCCGGGGCCCGGAGCATGTGCACCGTGGAGACGATGTTGATGCCCGTGAGGATCGAGGACATGCCGAGGATGAAGACCGCGAAGGTGGCCATGGGCACGTCGACCGAGGTCTTGAGGCTGAAGGGCACGTAGAAGGTCCAGCCCGTGTCGGGAGCGCCGCCGTTGATGAAGACCGATGTCGCGGCGATCGCCGCCCCGGTCATGAAGAGGTACCAGGAAAAGAGATTGAGCCTCGGGAAGGCCATGTCGTTGGCCCCGATAAGGGTGGGCAGCGAGAAGTTGCCGAAGATGGTCGGAATGCCGGGAATCACAACGAGGAAGATCTGGATGATGCCGTGAAGCGTGAAAAGGGCGTCGAAGGTCCTGGCGTCCATGATTTGCGGCCCCGGGAACATCTCCTCGATGCGCATCAAAAGTCCGAAGATGACCGCGATCGAGAAGAAGGTCCCGATGGCCGTCAGGTAGAGGATTCCGATTCGCTTATGATTGGTGGTCGTGAGCCAGCCGACGATTCCCGGCTTGATGCTCGTCGGCCTGAAATAAGGCCCTTCCCCATAGGGGACCGCGTCCGCTCCGGCGCGGGAACCATGGGCCGCGTCTGTTATATCTGACATGAAATCTCCTTTAGTTGCGCGTATTCTCGGCGGCGCGCCTGCGTCGGCGGGTACCCGCCACTACAAGGATCACTGCGAGCATGCCCACGGCCAATATGGTGGCGGTCCCCGCGACGCGGATGAGATCGAGTTCGAAACGGTTCCGAACGGGATTGTAGCTCAGGCATACCCTGAGGAGCTTCGCGACGGTCGGGCGCACGAGACCCTGCGAAGCCTCCATAAGCGACATCTGGAGATCGATGGCGAGGAATGAAGTGCCGGGGATGTATCGGACGATCTTTCCGTCGGGTGCGAGCACGATGACGCCAAGCGGGTGGTCGAAATCGACACCTTCCTGTCGGTAGGAAAAACCCACCGAGGCGGCGAGGCGATCGATGTTGTCGTGGGTGCCGACCAGGAAACGCCATCCGTCGGGCGGGAATGGTTTTTCGATCGAGGCCAGGGCAATGCGCTTTTTATCGAGGGCATCGGCCGTCGTCTCTATCGGATTGATGGAAACCGTGACGACCTCGTAATCCTTGCCGGCCGTTCCCGGAACATCGCGCAGGCCCGCCGCGAGCCCCGTGAGGAGGAGGTTGCATTGGTCCTTACAGCGATAGTACGCGAGGGTGAGGATCATCGGCCTTCCCGCCAGAGACTTCAGCGTGAGAGGCTTGCCGTCTTCGCCGGTGAATGTCGTTCCGATATCAGCGATTGCGCCCAGCTTTTCGTCGAAGCCAATGGGGACATCGCCGGCGCCATGGGCGGCCAGCCGCAACGAGGCTATGGAAAAGGCCGCAATGGCCAAGGCCACCCTACCCGTGCCGCGCATCACGGAAACCCCGCTACTTCCATGCCTTCGACACGTAGGCGTAGAGATCCGAAACCTGGGCGTCGCTCAGGATCGAGGGATCGAAGGTCGGCATCTGCCCGGCGCTTCCATCGGGCATATGAGGGCTCCGCACGAAGGCTTTCAGGCTGTCGAGGCTCGCGAGCTTGGTCGAGGTCTTGAGGGGGAGGGAGGCTACGATCGCGTTGAGGCCGTTGCCATGGCAGGATTGGCAGTTCGCGGCGAAGACGGCTCGGCCTCGCCTAAACTCGGGAGACTGCGGAACCGCGTTCGCCGCCGTCGTCTTTCCCCCGACGGCAGGCTCGACCGTGATCGCCCTGCCGTAGAGTATGCCCGAGCCGAAGTAGCCGAGGCCCATGACCCCGACGAAGGCTATGGCGAGGAGGCTCGTCATCCAGAAACTGTGGAGCTTTGCCTCGCCACCGAGAATGACCACCGCGCCCAGTGAAACGAGGACGATGGAGGCGAGGGTTATTTTAATGACGATGGCCGGCATGAGAACGGCGCGATAGAAATGCATCCAGTCGAGGACGCCGAGGAGAATTGTTGGGAAGACGAATACGAAGGCGAGTATCGCCGCGTGTCGCGCCGTCGGCAACAGCTGCTTCTTCTTAAAAACAATCGCAACTATGAGGAAAATGAATGCCCCCACCGTGAGTCCGATGGGAAGATGGGTAATCGGGGCGTGGAGGGGCTCGTCGAAGCCGACGAGCTTGAGGAGGGCGTAGAAGGAATCGACCATGGAACCTCTCGCTTCAATGTGTTTTAGAAACCGGCACAAGAAAGGCGACTCGAGTCCAGGTAGACTCCCGCGCCGGCGCCAAATGTGAAGAATAGTCTAGACCCTGCCGATTGGCCTGTCAAACCTCCTGTTGCATTTGTTACACTATTCCCATGTTTTTCAAACGAAGTTACCGAGGATCGCTCAAAGACCTCTACGCCCTCATCAAAGGTGGGATTGTCGCCTCGAACACGATGACGGCCCTTGGCGCCATGGCCCTTTCGCCCTGGCCTGCGAGCATGAGCCTTGTGGAAATTGGGATCCGGGCGCTCGAACTCTGCGCGGGAACGGCTTGCTTAGTCGCAGGTTCCTGCGCGGTCAACAATTGGCTCGACCGCGATATTGATGCCTTAATGGCGAGAACCAAGGATAGACCGACCGTTTCAGGTAGAATCGGCAGCACCGCGACCCTCGCGATCGGAGGCGGCCTCCTCCTTCTCGGCATGACTTTTTTAGCCCTCGATGGCCGGGGGCCCGCCATGCTCGGCGCCTTCGGAGCCTTCGTCTATATTATCCCTTATACCCTCTGGTCGAAGCGCCGGAGCGGGATCAGCTCCTTCGTCGGCGGAGTGGCGGGCGCAATACCGCCCCTGATGGGGTGGGCTGTCCTGGATCCGAGGCTCGGAGGGCCGGCGCTTTTCCTTTTCGCCTTTCTGGTGGCATGGCAGCAAGCCCACGTCAGGGCCCTCGCCTTGAGGCGACGCGTCGATTTCGACAGGGCCGAGGTACCGATGCCGGGCCTGGCGAAACCCGGCCTATCTTCGCACGCGTCCGGCGACACAGCCTCGCAATCCCCGAATCTTCGACGCTTCCCGGGGCTCTCGCCCGATCAGGCGGCGCGCTGGGCGGTTCTCGCGTGGATTGCCGTTCTCTTGCCCTTTCCCCTTCTCGTCGCAAAAAAATTGGACTCCCATTTCGCCATCGCCTTTTCGATTTTCGAAACGGGCCTCATCGTCCTTTGGGGACTGATAGGAGTCCTGGCCGCGAGGAAGGCGCGTTATGCGAAAACGGTTGCCTGGGGCTCGCTGATGTTCTTCCTTTCGCTCGGGCAGCTCGTGATCTTTTTTTCTGGGCTCCTGATCGCGAAACTTCTCGGGCTCGCGCTTTGAGCCCTCGTTGATCCGGGCCGGACGCGCTATCATAGTCTGACCGGGGGTCTCGATGGCGGAACAAAGGGATGCGACGAGCGGCGAGGGCGACGACCTCGTCAAACTCGATTTTTTCACCTCGATCGCGGCGTCGATCGCCAGGGCGAAGAACCTGCGCGCGACGCTTCAGGCGGTGATGGACAACATCGGACTGATCTTCTCGCCGCGGAACTGGTCCCTCTTCCTCCGCGACCCGAGGAAGGGCGACCTCGTCTTCACCATCGCCATCGGCGCGAAGGCGTCGAGCCTCCGCGGAAAGCGAGTCCCTGCGGGCACCGGCGTGGTCGGCTGGATAGCGGAGCGCCGCGAGGATCTCATCATCGAGGACGTATCGACCGATCCCCGCTTCGACGCGGCCATCGACGAGCAATCGGGATTCAGGACTCGCTCGATAATCGGCGTCCCCCTCGTTACCGGAGGCCGGGTCTTCGGCGTCATCGAGCTCCTCAACGAGCTGGACGATCGTGTCTTCACGCGCCTCGACCTCAGGGTGCTCAGGACCATCGCGGATTTCGCGGCCATCGCAATTGAAAGGAGTTATTACCACGAAGCCCTCCGCCGCCTGTCGATGGTCGACGCCCTCACAGGCATTCCCAACCGTCGCTCCTTCGAGCATCTCCTCGAACGCGAGAAGGAAAGGGTGAAGCGCTCGGGCCGGGTCTTCAGTCTCCTCCTCATCGACATCGACGGGTTCAAGGCCATCAACGACAGCCATGGCCACGAAATGGGCGACGAGGTGCTCAAACGACTGGCTCGCATCCTCGCCGCCTGCACGAGGCATATGGATACGGCCGCGCGCCTGGGCGGCGATGAATTCGTCGTCCTCCTCCCCGACACGGGCCGCGAGGCCGCCGAGGAAGTGCGGGACCGCATCGTCGCGGCCACCGTGGAGGCGCCGCCGCCGGGCGAGGTAGCCTTTACCATCAGCGTCGGCCTCCAGACGGGCGGAGCCGACGATGCCGACAGGGTCGTCGCCGGAGCGGATCGCGACATGTATCTGCAAAAGCAATCGCATTTCGAGGGTAGGGCCGAGAACCTCGAGGAAAACCTGCCCGACTTCCTCGAAGACGAAGGTTCGACGCAAGCCGGCTAGGAGAAGGCGGAGCGGTCCGGACTGGACAGGGGCTTCGCGGCGGTCTTTACTTGCTTCGTCGCCGAAGAGTTTCGGCGACGAAGGATGGCGAACCTATGCAGGAATCCTCGACCGTCTACAATCTCCGCTCTCTCTCCCTTCCGAAATTGTACGGCGCAACTCTCAAGCTCTTCCGCGGCCTTTTGACCACGCCGGCCACCCGCCCGCTGCTTCTGGGAAGCCTCCTCGAAAATGGCGGCATTCCCAAGCTGCGGCGCATCAAGCTCGATGAGGCGCCGACCTTTTACCCCATCGGTCTGGGCTCATCGCCCGCGACTCGAGTCGAGGCGGTCTCCGAGCCGCCGGCCGGCAAGGGCAACAAGCCAGTTGCAGGCCCATGGTCGACCATCGGAGAATTCACCGCAGCCTATCGTGATAAGCGAACGACGCCTACGGAAGTCGCCGAGCGATTCATCGCCGCCCGCGACGAATCCCAACGACGGGCCATCCCGCTCAACGCCTTCATCGCGTCCTACAACGAGGACATCAGGGCCCAGGCCGCCGAGTCGACACAGCGGATCGCCGAGGGCCGCCCCCGCGGCCCCCTCGAGGGCGTGCCCATCGCGGTCAAGGACGAAGTGGATATGCGGCCCTACCCGACGACCGTGGGCACGAGCTTTCTCGGGGGGCAGCCTGTCGCCCGCGATGCCGAGGCTGTCGCGCGGCTCCGCGCCGCGGGCGCACTCCTCGTCGGCAAGACGAACATGCACGAGATCGGCATCTACCCGAACGGCTCCAATGTTCATTATGGAAGGGTCGCCAATCCCCGGGACCCATTGAGGGACTCAGGCGGCAGTTCGAGCGGTTCGGCTGCCGCTGTCGGCTCTGGCCTCGTGCCCGCTGCCCTCGGCGCGGACGGAGGCGGATCAATTCGCATACCCTCGGCCCTCTGCGGTCTCGTGGGACTCAAACCCGGCTTCGGCCGGATCAGCGAGCGGGGCGCGGCGCCCCTCTGTTGGAGCGTCGCCCACCTCGGGCCCATCGCGAACAGCGCCGAGGACGCGGCCCTCCTCTATTCCATAATGGCCGGCCCCGATCCCGAAGAGCCCCTGACCTCGGGGCGGGGAGAAGTCCTGGCCGGCGAATGGCGACAGACGAGGCTTGAAGGGCTTCGCATTGGCGTCGACCGGGCCTGGTCGAATCACGCCGACGCCGAAATGACGGCGGCTCACGACGCATTGATCGAAGGCCTGAAATCCCTCGGCGCGTCCATCATCCCGATCGCGATTCCCGAGCTCGACGAGATGCGAATCGCCCACGCCGTCACCATCCTCGCCGAGATGGCGACGGCCATGTCGCGCTGGCCCGAACAGGCCGCGCGCTTCGCCGATTCGACGAGAATGAGCCTCACTCTCGGATCGGCGATGACATCCTTCGATTATCTCCAGGCGCAAAAGATGCGCACGAGGGCCATGGCCATCTTCTCCCGGATCTACGAAGAGGTCGACCTCATCCTCTCGCCCGGTACGGCCATACCCGCGCCGTTGGTACCCCAGGCGGCTTTGTCCAACGGTTGGTCGGACCTGGGCACCGACACGGAACTCATGCGTTATGCCTTCCCGGCCAACCTCACGGGCTTGCCGGCGATCGTTTTTCCATCAGGGCTTTCGCGCGACGGCCTACCCCTCTCGGTGCAGGCAATGAGCGACTGGGGCGACGAGCATCTCCTGCTCCGTCTCGCCTACGCTTCCTTACGCATACTTCCAGCCGCGAAGGGCGCGTGACGATCCGCCTGCCGCGCTCCAAACCGCCGCGGCAGGCGAGAGTCTTCAGGTCGCGATCTCCTCGAGTTCCCGATTCTTCGTCTCGGGCAGGAAAAAGAGCACGATCATGGCGCAAAGGAAGGGAAAGAGCCCCATGAAGCTCACGGCCGAGCCGAGGGCGGGCAGGCCCTTGCGGCCGAAGACGGTCGCTAGTACGCCGACGATTGTGGGGGCGAGAACCATGCCGATGCGGCCGAGGGTATTGTTCGTCCAGGCGCTCGCGCTCGCCCGCAATCTCGTCGGAAAAAGCTCCGCCGTCCAGGTCGAGCAGATCGTAAGGTAGGAAGTGGCGAAGAAGACGAGGACGACAAGGGCGGGCAGCATCAACCCCCGCGGCACGAGGAAAGCGGCGCAGGTCGAGAGCGCTCCGACGATGAAAAAGAGAATCGAGGTGGGGCGCCGCCCCCAGAGATCCATGAGCTTGCCCGCGGCGACATAGCCGAAGAGCCCTATGAGAAAGGCGACGGAGATTATGAAGGCAACTTCCCTCGCCGATAGCCCGCGCTCGTGGATGGCGAAATCGGTGTAGAAGGTGAGGATCGGCGTGTAGCCCAAATACATGAAAAGCCAGAGCAAGGCGATGAGGACGAGGGTCTTCCGGTGCGGCGGCCGCGCGATCTCGGCGAAGTCGGGTTTCTCGAATTTGTCGCGCACCGCGGCGAAGCGCCTGGTCTCCTTCACGCTCCTCCTGATGAAGAACACAATTACGAGGGGTATGACGCCGATGAGGTACATCGTCCGCCACCCGAGGGGGGCCCGCGCGACGATGGGAAAGAGGGCCGAGCCGACGACGGCCCCGATGCCCGCCGCCGCGTTGACGATCGACATGCCGAAGCCGCGTTTGTGCGCCGGCAATTCCTCGGCGATCATCACGTTCGAGATGCCCCACTCGGCGACGAGGAAGGCCCTGGCGATGAATTGCATCGCGACGAAGCCGAAGATGCTGTTGGTGAAGGCCGTGCCGGCCGTCGCTGCGGTGTAGAAGAGGACTGTCCACATGAGCATCGCCCTGCGTCCGAAATAATCGCCGAGGCGCACGACAAAGAAGGCGACGATGGTGCCGATGGCGATCACCGAAGTCGCGAAGCCGGCCTGAAGAATGCTGAGGTTGAAATTCTCGCGGAGATAGGGGAGGACCAGACTGAGAATGATGAAGTCGTACCCTTCGAAAAAGGATGCGACGGAAACGAGCGCGAGCAAAAATATTTGCGATCGCTCGAGGCCGCGACGCATTTCCATGCCTGTTTCCTCCTCTGGTCGGGGGCTGCGAGGTCGATAGGGACGGGCTCCACGAGGCGCGAGATCGACCCTAAGGTCATACTATACCGCTTCGGCTCGTCCCGACAGCCCAAATTCGAGGAAGGCCGTATTCCCGGTCGTTGAGGCATGAATCGGCTACATTTGCTTCAGAGGCGAATGCCCGCCTCGCGCGCTACCTCTTCGAGCCGAGCAAGATACCCCCCGCCTTTCGGATCGTGGTATGCGGCCACGAGGTCGGGACGCGGATCGACGGGCTCGCCCGCGCCCGCCGACATCGCCCTGGCCGATGGGAGGATTTCTTCACGCGCCGATGGATGGATGAGGGCGATCGCGGCGGCAAGGGCCGCCCCCGTCGCCGCGCCGGCATTCGCGATGGGCAGCACCCTCATGCGCCATATGGCCGCGACGCGCGCGAGAACACCGGGGCTCGCCGCGGCTCCGCCGGTCACGGAAATTGCCCCGCTCGACGAGGCGAAGGGGCGTGAGGCCAGCCACATGAGGCCGAGGGAGGAATCGACGAGGCCGGAGTAGTCGAGAGCGAAATCGTCGCGCCGACCTAGGTCCATGATGGGGGCTTCGGGGAAGGATTCGGGCAGGATGTGCAGGATTCTGGGCTGCGAGGGCACCGCAGGAATAGTCCCGCCGAGGGCCCGTTCCGAGGCGGCGAAATCATCGACCCCGATACCATGATCGCGGCGGACCCGTTCCCAGACCAAGGCGCCGTTGCTGCGACAGCCGAATAAAAAGGGACGCCCGAGACCATCGTACATCGCGTTGGCCGAAACATGGGGGCGCTCTCCATCGGCCATGAGAACGAAGCTCGTGCCGAGCGAGAGGAGTGCGCCCTCAGCAAGAACCTTGCTTTGGGGATTGTCGCCCGAGCCGATGACGATCCGGCAATCGGGCGACATGCCGAAACGTTCCACGAAATAAGCCGCGAGCCTACCCGCGAAGCTCAGGGGATGCGCCAAGGGAGGAAGCCTTTCGACCAGCTCATCCATCGTATCGTCCGCGAGACGGGAAGCCGCCGCTAGCAGTCGCCTGTCCCAGCTTCGTTTGGACCAATTCATAAGACTCGTCCCGCTGCCGTTGCCCCAATCGACGGGACAGTCTGGATTCGCCGAAAGGACGGCACACAAGAAGGAAGAGATCAGATGAACACGTCGGGTCCTTTGCCACGCATCCGGATGGCGTGCGGCCTCGTGGGCGAGGACCGATCCCGAAAAGCGAAGGGGGCTATCGGAACCCGAAAGCGCGGTCATCGCCTCGGCGTCGCCTATCGCCTCGCGAAGGGCGGAGGCCTCCTTCCCCGTGCTCGCCTCCATCCAGATCGGCGCCCTCTCCCAGGCGAGTCCTGGTCCCAGGCAGGCGGCCAGATCGGAGGCTCCGGGCCGACCTGCTCCTTTGGCGCCGAGGGCGAGAATGGATGCGATCCCCTCCTCGCCGAGCCAAACCTGTCCATGCTGTTGGGCGGAGAGGTCGATGGCCGCCACCCGCGAAAGGAGTTCCCGCGGAAGATCGGCGAGGGCCGCTTCGAGCGCCGCGAGATAAAGCGCGGCTGGTTGATGGGCCTCGCCCTCCTCGTCCGGTGGAAGAATAGGCGATCCCTCCCTGAGACCGAATCCGGAAAGCCGCGGGTCGTCGCGATAGCGAACCTTCGCTTCGGCAAGCACAGAAAAGTCCTCGCGACGCAGGAGCACCGCGCTCGTGCCCTGGGTGCTCGAATCGAGGCCCAGCGTCAGATCGAGATCCCCCATTTCGCCCTTCCGCCGGCTCATATATATTGATTCACAATTGCTTCGAGTTCCTCCTGCCTGCCGGGGAGGGGGTCAAAACTCGGCGCGTCGAGGGCCGCCTTCTCGAGGCTCGCGAAATCCTCCTTCCCCGAGACGATGGAGGCTCCGAGCCCATTTCGCCAGCCCGAGTAGCGTTCGGCGAGGAGTTTGGACAATGCGCCAGACTCGCGCATCGCGTGGGCGACCTCGAGGCCGCGGGCGAAGGAGTCCATGCCCGCGATATGCGAAATCACGAGATCGCGAGGCGTGTTCGAACCGCGACGCGGCTTGGCGTCGAAATTGAGACCACCCGAATGCAGCCCCCCGTTGCCGAGGATCTCGTACATCATAAAGGTTGTCGTATAGACATTCGTGGGGAACTGGTCCGTGTCCCAGCCGAGGAGCTCGTCGCCCTGATTGGCGTCCACCGAGCCGAGAATTCCGTTGGCTCGGGCGAAGGCGAGTTCGTGCTGGATCGTGTGACCGGCGAGGGTCGCATGGTTGGTCTCGATGTTCAGCTTGAAATGGGGCAGGAGCCCCGACCACTGGAGGAAGGCGAAGCAGGCCGCCGCATCGGAATCGTACTGGTGCTTGGTCGGCTCCATCGGCTTGGGTTCGATGAGGAACTGCCCCTCGAAGCCGATCTCCTTCGCGTAATCGACGGCCATGCGAAGGAAACGCGCGAGGTTCTCGAGCTCCAGCTTCATGTCGGTATTGAGAAGGGTCTCGTAGCCCTCGCGGCCGCCCCAGAAAACGTAGTTCCGACCCCCGAGTTCCTTGGTCACCTCGATGGCCTTCTTGACCTGGGCGGCGGCGTGCGCAAAGACGCGGGGATCGGGGCTCGTCGCCGCGCCGTGCATGTAGCGCGGGTGGGAAAAAAGGTTGGCGGTTCCCCAGAGGAGGCGCGCCGGACTAGTCTTATAGAGATCCTTGACGAGGGCGACTATGGCGTCGAGATTGCGATCGGACTCTCGAAGAGTGGCTCCCTCGGGGGCGATGTCCCGATCGTGAAAGCAGAAGAAAGGAATAGACAGTTTTTCGGTGAGCTCGAAGGCACCGCGCATCCGCGCTCGAGCGAACTCCATCGGGTCGGCGATATCGTCCCAGGGCCTGCGCATGGTCGGCTGGCCGAAGGGATCGGAGCCGCCGCTCGTGATCGAATGCCAATAGGCCATCGAAAAGCGGAGATGGTCCCTCATCGTCGTGCCGCCGACAATCTTGCCCGGGTCGTAGCGCTTGAAGGCGAGGGGATTGTCCGACTTCGGTCCCTCATACTTGATCGCGGGAATTTCGGGAAACTGCTGATCCATGATAGCCTCCTCCTGGAGCCTCGGTTGCGCCCCGACTTCTGTACTACACCCCTTCGGCCGCCCCCGTGAAGAGCTGGCTTTGACTTTAGCTATCAAAAATTGATATAACGAGGCATGAGGATCGAGGACGTCGTCTTCGTCTGGCACCTACGCGACTCTCGGCAAATCGCGTGGCATGGTCGCGAGCACGCCCACGGCGCCGGCCTTTTCGAGCTCCACTGGTTCATTTCGGGCTCGGGCAGCTTTCGCGAGGGCGGCGGAACCTGGGCGATATCCCCGGGTGCCCTTCACCTTACTCCGCCCGGAACCCACCATCAGGTCGCGGCCACCGACGCGAGGCGGCCCCTTACCTATTATGCCCTTCTTTTCGATCCCGAAGGCGACCCGGACCTCCTCGGCCTCCTCGCCGCGATAGGAAGCCTTCGGGGCCCCCGCAGCATCGGCGTCACCCGGCGCTTCTTCTTCGCCGACATCCTCGAGCGACATTTCTCGGGTCAGGAACTCCTCAGGCTCTCGGCCGTGCACCTCCTGCAAGCCTTCCTCTGCGAACTAGCCGCGGGCTCGGAGCGCTCCGGCGACGCCGTCGACAATGCCAATGTCGAAAAGGCACTCGCCATCATGCAGGGGTCGATCGATCGCGAGCTCGATCTCGGCTCCCTCGCGTCCAGGCTCTCGCTTTCCCGCGAGCACCTCGTGCGGGTATTTTCCGCGCGCATGGGCATGCCCCCGATGAAGTACTTCGCACGGCTCAGGATCGAGGCCGCAAGGGCCATGCTTTCCAGCACCAACCTCAGGATCGCCGAGATCGCGGAAAGACTCCGCTACTCCAACGCCTTCAACTTCTCCAGGAGCTTCAGGTCGGTCGAAGGAATGTCGCCCTCGGAGTATCGCGCACGCTATCTCCAACGAGCGGATTTCGCGGCTTCGGGGCCGGAGTGAGGAAATGCGCCGAAGTCAACCGCCTCGCCACCTCGACGGAGGGAAAATCGTCATCGCTAAAGCCAATTTTCGTTGCGGCCCCACTGTTTCGTCAGATTTTCTCCGACAGGGAGCGCGCACGGTGGAGGTTAGCGATCGCCCTCCTTATGCCCTGGATGGAACGATCACCCGACCAACCTGGCGTAGCGCCTATCTCGACATCCACGGCGCCCTTCCATCCAGACTCAGCAAGCAACGCGAACAGTTTTGTCCAGTCGGCATCACCATCGCCTGCCAGGCGTTCCTCGCCGATCTTCAGAGTGCCGACGATTCCTCGCAGGGCCAGGGCGCCACGGTCGACATGGGCGTCCTTGGCGTGAATGTGAAGCACGCGGTGCAGCCAATGGCTGAGCTGCGCGACCGGGTCAGCGAGGGCCAATAACTGATGGGCCGGTTCCCATTCAAGCCCGATCGGGGCTCCCGGCAGGGAGTCGAAAAGGAGTTCCCAGGCATCAGGACCGATGGCGATATTCCATTTGCCTGTCTTCCAGCCATCGCCGAACCGGCAATTCTCAAAGGCGATCGAGACGCCGAGGGCTGCGGCACGATCACAGAGAGGGCCGAATACCTCTCGAAACCGCCCCAGCGACTCGGGAACCGAAGCGCCAGGCACCCTGCCCGCGAAGGTCGACACGAGTCCGCAGCCCAGCCCGGGCGCGGCATCGATCAGGGACGTGAGATCCTTAAGAAGGCGCTCGGCTTTGATGTCCTCCGCGAGTGGGTTGCCGAAAAGCGAAAGGCAGGTAGGCGCCACGCGGAATCGCGAGGACAATGTGTCGACAAGGGCCGAAAGGTCAGTGCCTCCGAGGCTTTCCCAGAATGAAAGGGAATAGGACTCGATAGAAGGATCCTCTCCCGGAGCGCCATCGAGACGGGCGAGGGCCTTGTCATCGAGGAGGGCTCCAATACGAATGGGGCGCTCTTCGCTCATGGCCGAGTCGACGCTGCGATGGCGCCGCGAGGACAGGAGAGGACCTCGTCCTCGATATCGATTCCCATACCCCCGAGGCCACCTAGATCGGCCATCACGGCGAGGGCTTCGGTAAGCCTCGCAACCTCAAGCCCCCTCCGAAAATCCACGGGATCCTCGGCCAGGGGATCGGTCCCATGGAGCGCGAGGCTGACAAAACGTTCGTAGGTAGAAAGGCTTTTCCCCGCCTTTTGCCCACGGGGGCTTGAACCATCCTCCGAGACGATAGAGAGTTCGTCGCGAGAGACATCGTGATTGACCACGATATCGCCCAAGGTGCCTCTTATGCGGAACCCAAAGGCATCGATCGCGGATCGGGAGCCATAGGAGACCGAAAGCGTCGCTTCGACATTTCCGCAATCGAGAAGGGCCGATGCGTCCGATTCGGAACCTGCCGCGGGCCAGCCCTCGGCCGAAGATCGCCCCATGAATCGACGCGAGGAGGCGGCCTGGGGCATGGCGGAGCCGAACAGGAAGAGCATCGCATCGATGCAGTGGCTTGCGAGATCGCCCAAGACACCATGGGCAGATTGCTCCTCGTCCAAGCGCCATTGCCAGCGCGGCGTGGTTTTCCAGTTCCCCCAGCGGTCATTGTGCAGCCAATCTTGAAGGTAGAAAAACTCGGCCGTCTCGACGTGGCCAATCTTCCCCGAGTCTATGAGGTTTCGCGTAAGATCGAGAAGACCCCCGTTGCGCTTCGAAAAATTAACCAGGGCGTGAAGACCCGAGGCTTGGGCGGCTTGAAACATCGCTTCCGCCTCGGCGACCTTGCGAGCCATCGGCTTTTCGCAGAAGACAGCCAAGCCCCTCGAAAGGGCTGCGATGGAGGATTCGGCGTGCCAAAGATCTCGCGAGGATATGGCGACGGCGTCAGCGGTACCCGAGGCGGCTAGTTCCTCCACATCATGATAAATGGTGGGTATGCCGGCCTTGACTGCCAGGCCGGCGGCGCGGCCAGGATCCCTGTCCACGACAGCGACAATGCTGACATCTTCGATCGCCGAAAATCGTCGCGCGTGATACTCGGCCATCGCGCCGGTACCGACAATGCCGATCCTGAGTCCCTTCTTCATGCATTTCCCTCGCTAGCTCACCGCATCTCCGCGCCAGGCGGCTGCGGCAGCCCCGGTACCGATGGCGCCGGCCAAGTCGACAGGCCGCTTTCCCCACTTATCGGCGATGCCGGCCCGGGGCCTGTCGAAGTCGACAGGCCGCTTTCCCCACTCATCGGCGATGCCGGCCCGGGGCCTGTCGAAGTCGACAGGCCGCTTTCCCCACTCATCGGCGATGCCGGCCCGGGGCCTGTCGACTGACGGATGACAAAGGAGGTGTCGAGCCATATTTGACGGGGCCAAGCGCCGATGCCTTCGAGAAAATCAATAAGAAGACCGGCTCCCGCGCGGCCCGATTCGGACACAGGGTTGTCCACCGTCGACAGAGGCGGCGTCAGGTCCTGGGCTGGAAAGAGATTGTCATAACCGATTACGGAGAGATCGCGTGGAACCGAGATCGACTTGTCGGCGCAATATGAAAGGACGCCGAGAGCGGCCCGATCGGAGCTGGTCATCACCATGGAGGGCGGCTCTGGCCCCTCGAGGAGTCGTGCCGCGCCCCGCCAGCCCGACGTGCGCGAAAAATCGCCTTCAATTATTACGACTTCCATTCCGAACTCCGATGCGAGGGACTCGAAAGCTGCGAGACGATCGAGGGCGTTTCGAAAACGCCTGTCCCCCGTTATATAGCCCACCCTCCGGTGCCCCAGATTCCATGCGTGCGAAAAAGCCCTGCGCATTCCCGGTTGGGGCAGCGAATCGACGGACGAAAGCCCCTCGTGATAGTTGTTGATGAGGACAAATGGCATGCCTGCCTCGATCAATTCCAGAAAAGGCTCGTAGTCCGAGGGAGTTACGGCGAAGATTAAACCATCGACGGCTCTCGACTTGATGAGCGAAAAGACATCCGCCATCTCGGTCTCCACCCTTGAGGGCACGATGGTGACTGGGTAGCCCCTTTCCGCAGCCCCCATGACGACACCATCGAGAAGGGCGGGAAAATAAGGGCGAGAAAAGGGTGGAAAAGATGAGTAGGTGGGGACGACGAGCCCGATGGTACCCGAGCGGCTTCGCGCGAAGTTGGCCGCCTGCTTTGAGGGTATGTACCCGAGTTCGCTCGCGGCAGCCCGAACTTTTTCCTTGATAGCCTCGGTGATGAGAGGCGAATCGTTGAGGGCGCGAGACACGGTCGATTCGGCCACGCCCGCCCGCCGCGCCACGTCGGCGCGTGTTGGTCTTGCGATGATGAGCCTCCGGCCCCATAGTACCTCGAATCGCGGCGCGAAGCCCCCCCCTTCCAAAGCCGGCCACCCTCATGCACACCCTCCTTCTCTTCTTCGGCGCAGCCTGCAATTTCCCAGCGCCTCGCTCCCGAGCTCCCCGACGATATCGAAGGGAGATATGTCGGAATGGAGATACTCCAGAATCGCCTTGGTCTTCGCGACCATCTTGGCCTCGCTTATGACAATTCCTCTCGCGATCTCGTTGCCCGCGAAGAGGTTCTCGAAAACGCAGAGATCGGGGAAGAATCTAAATCAAGGTCGATTTCTCCGCGCCATTTTCGCCGCGGATGCAATGAATCTCGCCCCGACGCAGATCGAAATCGAAGCCCTCGAACAGCCGTTTCACGACCTGCGGCTCACGAGGCGGCGCACGGCCTTCCTCATCGAGGCTGTCCGTATTTCCCCAGGTAGGGAACCACGTCGCTGTTGATGTCGGGCCCGAAGAATTTGATGATCTCCAGATCGGTCGAGCCGGTATTTTGATAGATAAGGCCCTCGATCGCCCTGTCGTGCGATACGAGCAGTTCATCGGCCGCGAAATTGCCCGCTTCGACATCCAGGCTTCCGACCCTCCCCTTCCCCTTCCAAACGAGGAGGTTGTGGACCCCTCTTTCCTTCGCCAGGAATTTTCCGCCCGGTCTGACGACGAGCCGCTTGCCGGAATATTTGGTCGAATCGTAATAAATCCACTGTTCGATTCCGGCCGAGGGATCGGGGCTCGGAATCTCGACGGGCGGCGTGTGATGGTTCTCGTAGAACCAAGGATCGCCGTTCTCCGGCCACAGGAGCTGATCCAGGGCCGCGCGTTCGCCCTTCGCCGCCACTTCCTCGGGCGGGATGTCCTTGTATAGCAGGCTCTTCGATTGCCTCACTCCCCCGACCTCGGCCTGCAACACGCCCATCACGTCGGAGGATTCCTGCAACTCGATGGTCAGCGCCGTGCCGGGGGCGTGGAGAATGCCAGCCTGGAGGTGGAATCCCTCGCCGGGGACGTTTAGGTAGGCGCGAGAAACGCTCAGGATGCCGTCGCCCTCCCATTTTTCGAGATAGGGAAGGAGGATCTCATATTGTCTGCCTTGCTCGACAATGTAGGGATGGACGCCGAAGAAGGTCTCGGGATGCCTGCCGACGTCCACTCCCGTCGGGAAATAATAGGATTCTTCCTTTGAATTGCGACCAATCTTCCGAGCATCGGCGGTCGTCTGATGATAATGGAAGAATATCCTCGTATCGAAGTCATAGATCTTGGCAAGCCGGTCCAGTCCCCGATGCTTGGCCGCGTAACTCGCGCCCATGATGAGGGAGCCTGAGGCGGCCAGGGCATCTCTGAGGAGAATGTTCTCGCCTTCGATATCGAGAAAGGAGAGCCCCTCGTGGGGATGCCTGACAGCGTTGTCCGCCTCCGTTTCGGAAGCCAACCAGCGCTCGCAGATGAAACCGCGCCGGCCCACATTCAGGTCTTTCTCCGAAAGCCCCAGGCGCCTGCCTGGCTTGAGAAAATCTCTGGCTACCCAACTCGGTCTCAGCCTGAGCAACCCGTCCTTCGCGGCAAGTTCCTTTTCAAGAATCGCGGCCAGCATACCCGTCTCCATGTCACTTCCTCCTCGCATCGGTGCAGCCCTTGCCGCGCGGAGATCGCCGACGTTTTCCCCGCGCGAGCCGCCTTTAAAGGACGATCTCGTATTTGATCGGGTTGCCTACGCGATTCCGAAGATCGACAATGGCCTTCGCCGCGTCCTTGAGCGGCGCCGTGTGGGTAATCAGAGGCTCGATGCTCACCTGTTTTTCCTCGACGAGGCGGATGGTCTGGGGCCAAACGCCAGGGGCCAACCATGCGGAGCGGATCTGCTTATCCATCGTGTGAAAACTCAGCGAGGGAATCTTGAAACTTCCGTCGCCGTCGGGAAGGCCGAATTGTACGATGATCGAGCAATTCCCCCCGCAATCGACGGCCATCTCGAGAGCGGCATCGGGTCCCGCGGGGGTTATGAGCCTGTCCGCGAGCCTTCCTCCCCCCGCCTCCTGAATGGCCTTCTTGACGTCGGGAACGTAATATTTGGAGCTTTTTTCCCTGTCGTTGAAAACGAAATCGGCGCCAGCCTTCTTCCCGGCCTCCAGGCGGAAATCCCTCGTGCCGATGAGGGCCACCCTTCCCGCGCCATAGGCCTTTTTCGCGAGCTCCGTCATCCAAATGCCGATCGGCCCGGGACCGAAAACGGCAACGAACTGCCCCGGTTTGATATCGAGCCTATTCAAGCCGTTGACGGCGCAAGCCAGGGGCTCGATGCAGGCGCCGGCCGCATAGCTGACATTGTCCGGAAGCTTGAAGAGGCCCGTGTATTTGGAAACACAGTACTCGGCGAAGGCCCCGTTCACCGTGACGCCAGGAACGCTCCCATGCGAACACATGTGGGTGTTACCGGCGGCGCAGTCGGGGCAGGCATTGCAGAATTGAACGGGGTTGACTACAACGCGATCGCCGGGCTTGAAGAGCCCGAGGGCCTTTGGCACCGAGCCGACCTCGACGACCTCGCCCGTGAACTCATGCCCCAGGACGAGTGGGCCCTTGCCCGTCGCCGTGCCCACCGGGCTCATGCCGAAATAATAAGAGACATCGGAACCGCAGATGCCGACGTTCTTTACCTTGATGAGAACATCGGTATCGCTGACCTTCGGCACCGGTATTCTTTCGTAGATCATCTTTTCTTTTTCGTAGAAAACCTGCGCGTTCATCTGCTCGGCCATCCGGAACCTCCTGGGACTGCTTTCGACGGCATTCTTCGACCTTTAGGTCGAAATTCATCGCGATTCCCACTTTTCCATTGATGTGGAACCGTTCCCTTTTTTGTTTCCGGCAGTATAGCACGATGGCGTGGTCTGTCAATTTTTATTAACTTGAAGCATTTGCTCGAGAGCGGAAGCGGCTGGGCTTCCAGACGCATGAAGGCCCTAGAGCCTCGGCTCTTCGCCTATCCTCCTCGTCGACTCGCGCTCGATGAGCCATGGTTTCGCCATTTCCCGTACGGAACCCGGGCCGGATCCATCGACAATGCTCATCAACATGCGGGTGCCCGCTTCTATCATCTCGTTGAGAGGCTGATGAATGGTCGTGAGCGAGGGGACCACGATGGCCGAGATATCGATATCGTCGTAGCCGATGATCGAAACGTCCTCGGGCACGGAAAAACCGCGTCTCCTAAGCAGCCGTATCAGACGAAGGGCTTTTATGTCGTTTGACCCGAAGAAGGCCGTCGGTGGGTCGTCGGAGGCGAATATGTCCTCGCAGGCGATGCAGGTTCCCTCCGCCCACTCCTCCTCGCTTTGGGAAAGGATGAGGATGTCATCCCGCCCGATGCCCCGGTCGCGGCAGGAGGCCATAAAGCCTTCCATCCTATGGCGCTCGGGAAGGGTGAGATCTGAGGTCGCGAAGGCGATCCTTCGATGCCCGAGGCCGAAAAGGTAGTCGGTCGCGAGCCTTGCGCCGTAAACATTGTCCAGGTTGACCATCGGGATGTCGTAGCCCTGTACTTCCCTATCGATCAGGACGACGGGGATCCCTTCCCGCGCGTGGAAATCGATGATGTTCGTCGCGTCCTTGTCGCCGCCGATGCAGAGCAGGCCGTCGACCCTTCTGTACTTGACGCTTTCGAGCGCGCTTTTTTCGAGGGCAAGATTGTTATCCGCGTTGAAGATATCGAGACTGAATCCATAGCCGCGGAGAATTCTCTCGGCATACCAGCTGGCGTAGGCGTAATAGGGGTTCCGAATGTCCTGCACGATCAGCGACACGGAATTGGAACGGTTTTGCGCGAGGTGTCGCGCGACCGCGTTGGGCTTGAAATTGAGCCTCTCAACGGCCTCGAGCACCCTCTTTTTAGTCTCGCCCGAAACGGGGCCGCTCGCGTTGAGAACGCGGGAGACCGTGCTTTTGGAGACTCCCGCAAAGCGGGCGATATCGATGATGGTCGAATGCATATGCCTGTCCCTTGCTCTCTCGCGCGGACCGAGTCCGAGCCCCCGGTGTATCAACTACCCGCTTCGGACCCTATCATGGGAAGCCTCGGGAAAGAAAGAACTAAAACCGGTTCCATTTCCCTCACCCGATCCGCCCCCGCTTCTTATGGACTATTATCAGATCGTCGAGGCATCCCCCCGCTCTATGTCCCCCGATCGGAGAGGATCCGGTCGGACCCTCTCCGCAAAATAAGTGAATTAGGTGCGTTTGGCTCTCAGCTCACCCTCGGCCTCCCTGATAGCCTGGAATGCCTTCGCGTAGACCTTGTCATGGGTGGCGCAGCCCACGGGCTGCTGGCGAATCAGGAATTCGATGCAGTGGTCGCAGGCCGTGCACCACTTGATCTCCTTTTCCCTTCCCTCGACGAATTTGCGTGGAAGCTCCCCGTCCGCGAGCGACTGGCGGCCGATGGCGACCATGTCGGTCACATGATTTCGGATGTTACGGTTGGCCCAATACCAGAGACTATTCTCCTCGCGCTCTCGCGCCTGCAGCTGGTTGTGCCCATCGTTGAGGACAGAGTAGGCGGAACCGATGACGACGGTCTCTGGCTTGAGAACATCGCGAACGTGTTTCTGGAAGGTGAAATGGAGATAGCAATCGTCCGGCACGTCTTTGTCGGGCTGGGAAAGCGCGAGGGTGATGGAGGGGCTGCCAGCCGAGACGATGATAAATTTCGCGCCCCGGTCCTCCATTCCTTTTACGAGGCTCAGAGACTCGGTAAGGTCCATGATCGGCGAATCGGGGCCGGCCGAGCCCTGGCCTCCGGGAAAGCCCTCCCAGATGGAAACCTTGGATCCAACTATGAAGTTCGGATCGTTGATGGCCTTGGCGATTCCCTCGTAGATGGCGTAGGTGAAGCGCGTCCTGTTGGCCCAAGAGCCGCCATACTTCCATTTGCGGTCGTTGTAGGGCCTCAAGATCTGGGAATCGAGATAACCGTGACAGTTCTTGAAATCGACGCCGTCGGCACCGCAATCATGGGCTATCTTTGCGGCGGTGATGAACTGCTCGATGGCCTTGTCGATGTAGTCCTCGTCGACGAGCTCGCCTCCAAACCCGGGTAGGGGCTTTACGCAGACGCGTCGAGAGAAGCCAGGATGGCTGAGTTCGCCGGAATGGGTGAGCTGCCACACGAAGATTGTCTTGTCGTTGACCTTGCGCAGCTCGGTGACGAATTTCGCGAGCGCCTTCTGATTGCGCGGCATGACAGACAGTTGGTTCTTGCGGCTCCGCGAATCCCACTGCACGGTGATGGCCTCAAGATCCACCATCCCGGCCCCACCCTCGAAAAGCCTCCGATAGCGCGCGTAGGTCCTTTCGGTGGGGTTGCCCTCATCGTCGCCATCGCAGCATTCCATGGCGTTGATGACAAAGCGGTTTTGCGCGAGCTTCTTGCCGATTTTAATCGGCTGCAAGACTGGATCATCCTTCATCGTCCACTCTCCTTCGGCCCGATCGGACCGATGAAAAGTATCAACCCGATGATTCGACAGGTGAATACAAGAAAATGCAGCGAGTCTCCCTAGGAATTGGCTAGTGTCGGAGCTCGTGCCCAGAAGCGCCGACCGACGCCGAGTCGATGGAGCCGCCGAGTTCCCGGAGCCTTCCGAAGAGGCTCCTACCCGTGCCGAGGAGCCCGAGTTTCTTGCGCAGGTTCATCCGGTGGAAATCCACGGCCTTCGCCGAGACATGGAGCCTGGCAGCGATCTCTTTGCTCGACCTTCCTTCCCTCACCTGTACGGCGACCTCGAGTTCTCTTCGGCTCAGACCGCCCCCCGCCGCGTTGAGCCTGAGCAAGAAGGGCGACGCGATTTCGGCAAGCCTAAGCTCGAGGAGCTCCAAGCCCTCGACGATGCCTGGATCGGGACAGCCCTCCCTCATGGTCGCGAGCAAGGGTCCGATCAGCAACTCCATATTCGCCGCGACATCGCTCGCGAGTCTGCGCTCGGCCTCGTCCGTCCTATGAAGGAGATAGTCGATGACAGCCTCCTTTTCCGCCAAGCTGTGAGCCTGGAACTGGATCCGGCGCTTGAGTCTCCCAATTGCCTCCTTTTCGGCTGAGGCGTCGGAGACATCGCGGACGTATTCGATGACGCCGAAGATCTCTCCCCCGTCGTCGAAGACGGGAAATACTGAGAGTTCTTGCCGCCCCATGAGCTCCCCGCAGTCCTCGTAGGCGACGATGCCGGTCTGAGGCCTGGCGCAGGCTATGGCCTCCGCCGTCGGACATTTTTCGCAGGGCGTCTGCCTGTCGTGATATGCCTCATGGCACTTGCGCCCGATCAGGGGCAACTTGTCGGCATACAGGGACTCGAGAGTGGCGTTCGCGCCAAGGATCGTGAAGCCCAGGTCGAGCACGCTGATGCCGTCAAGCGAGGCGTTGAAAATGCGCGTGAAAAACTGGTCGAATTCCTCGCGAGCCACAACGGGGTCATCGAAGGATGCCCGCAAAGATGATCGGGAAGCGATCCATTCGCGCAAAAGCCTGACCCCATCCGGCCTTATCACCGCCGGGACAGCTCCCCTGCCCGGGGGAGGGGCCGCCAGTCCCGGCGCGTGACGGCCGAGATCAATGGAAGATCGTCCCCCTCGACACGCGCGGCGCGAGGCTAGTTCCTCTATCATGGGCGCGTCTCAGGCACCGGCAAGTTTCCCGAATCGATTGGCGATCGCGAGCGCCGGATCGAGTGGAACCTCCTGCCGCCTTACGTCCTTGGGCACGACGATATTCGGCACAGTTCTCACCTTTTTTCCCGCGAACTGCGGCAGCCAGGATCGCTGAGCCTCGAGCATCTCCGCCGTCATCTCGCGGATCTCGGCCAAGGTCAACACAGCCGCCGTCAGGGGATCCATTGCGCAGGCTTGCACAAGGAGCTCGGTGTCGCCGCTGAGGGCCGCCTCCACGGAAAGGCCCTGGACGAGGACGTTCGTCATGTTGAGGGCGGCGAGGGGAGTCGGAAGGGCGCCGACGCCCGTCGGGTGGAGGCCGGTACGATCGACATAGATAGGCACTTCGACGCAGCAGCCACGGGACAGGTTCTCGATCCAGCCATCGTTCCTCACGTTGCCGTTGAGGCGGAAGACCTCGCCCGTTTCCTTGGCCTCTATGATGTGCGAACAGTACTCCGCGCTCCTCGGGCCGAGCTTGGTCGATTCGATGGAAAGAGGATCGAGCTTCTGGAACTTCTCGTCGATCATCGCACAGTAGCTATAATAGGCGCCCGTCTCCCCGCCAAAGGCCGGCTCGTCGCAGTAGGCCGCCAGCGCCTTCTTGTTCTTGCGGAAATAGGGCAGGTATTCGGAAAGATGCCCGGTGCTTTCGGTCATGAAATAACCGAAGTGCCGCATCACCTCGGCCCTCACCTTTTCGTTGACGTAATAGCCCGGCTTCTCGAAATTTTCCTTGAGGAGGGGATAGAGATCTTCGCCCCTGTGCTCGAGCTTGAGAAACCAGGCCATGTGATTGATGCCGGCCGCGACGAAATCGATTTCCCCCTTGGGGCGGCCGGTATAGGACGCGACGAGGTCCATGGTGGTCTGCACGCCATGGCAAAGCCCGATGAACTGAAGCCCCTCGACCGTGCCGAGGGCCCAGCAGCACATGGCCATGGGATTGGCGTAATTGAAAAGAATGGCGCCGGGGCAGAGTTCGCGCATTTCCCGGGCGATTTCGAGGAGAGCAGGAATGTGGCGCTGGGCGCGGAAGATCCCGCCCGGCCCCATGGTGTCGCCGATGCAGTTGTCGACGCCGCGCCGCATCGGGATCTCGTAGTCGTACTTGAAGCCCTCGACGCCACCAACCTGTATCATCACGACGACGTAGTCGGCCCCCCTGAGGGCCTCGCGGCGATCGGTGGTCGCCATGACGCTCGCGTCGACCTTGTTGTCGGCGATCATCCGCGTCACGAAGTCCTTCATCCGATCGAGGCGCCTGTGCGTCAGGGCCATCAGGCGGTATTCGCTCCCCGATAGCGCGGGCGTGCCCAGGAAATCGTTCATCAGGGTCTTGCTGAATACGAGGCTGCCCGCCCCGATCATCGCAATTTTCGCCATCCCTTCCTCCTTCGATCCGTGACTACGCCTGCTCGGTCTCAGCTTCGCGCGACCTTCTTAAGAAGGTCTTGAAACCTCGGTTGGAGCTGGGCGAACAACTCGTATTTCTCGCGATAGGCTTCATGGCGCCTCGGATTCGGCTCGAACAACTCGCCATGCCTTACAAAGCGGGATACCGCCTCCTCGTAGGAGGGGATCGCCCCTATGGCGACGGCCCCTATCATGGCCGCTCCTAATGTGCCCGACTCGCCGATCGGCGAACGCTCGAAGGGCACGCCGATGATGTCGGCCTTGATCTGCAGCCATGCCGAAGACCTCGCTCCGCCCCCTGTCGCGACGAAGCGCGAAGTGTCGATGCCCAAAGAGGAGATGGCCCGAAGACTTTCGACAAAATAGAGGGTCTCGCATTCCATTATGGCCTTGAGGATTTCTCCCCTCGTGGTCGAGGTCTTGAGGCCGAGAATGAGGCCCGAGCTATCGTCGATAAAATGCGGCGTGCCGACGGGATCAAAGTGAGGGAGAAGGAGGAGTCTCGTGGGTTCCTCCGGCATCTCCGCGGCGAGCCTATCGTAGAGGTCCTCCCCGACCCCGACACTCTCGCCGCGGGCGAAGGTGTCGCGGAACCATCTGACGAGGCTTCCCGCCTGGTTGTAAATGAACGAGACGTAGAGGCCGTTCAAGGCATGATGCTCGACGTTGAGGCCGTTGGCGAGCATGAATGAACTATTAGGTATCCTGTTATAGACGGGAGTGATACATTCCACGGTGCCAATGCCGCACACCGCCTTGCCCGCGGAGATCACGCCCGCCCCCAATGCATTGCAGCACTGGTCGTGGGCTCCTACCACGCAGATCACGCCCCTCTCGAGCCCGAACTCCTCCGCGGCCCTTGCACCCAACTGGCCTGCAACGGTTCCCGAGGCCACGGGAGTGCCAAGAATGCCGGCCTCCATCCCGGCCAAGGCGAGGAGGCGATCCGACCATCCTTCCTCGCGGATGTCGAAGAGCAGGGTCCGGTTGGCCAGGGAGTAGGAAGTGAAGGGTTCCAGACCCATCATAAATAGTAGAAGTTCGTCGAATAGTAGGAATTTCCAGGCTGAGGCGTAGAGCCCCGGTTCGTTGTCCTTGCGCCAGAGGAGCTTTGGAAGAGAATAATTGGTACCATGAATATTGGGGTTTATATCGAACAGGTCTTCCTTGTCGATTCGGGCGTAGAAGGCCTCGATCTGCTCCCGTCCCCGTGAATCGAGGTGGATGATGGCGTTGCCGAGAATGCGACCGTCTCGGGAAACGGGGGTCATGGCCTCGCCCATTGAGCAAACCGAGATCGCTGCGACGGGATCGGCCCTAGTCTTGCCCGCGAGCTCGCGCATCACATCCCTCGCGGCGGCGATGACGACGCGCGAGTCCAGCTCGGCCCAATCCGGGTGCGGATGGATGAGGGGGTATTCGCGCTCGGCCCTCGCGATAATCGCGCCGCCTCCCGGTTCGCGATCGAATGAGAACACCGTTCCCTTGCAGTTCGTGGTTCCGATGTCGAGGCCGAGTATGCTCACGCCGAGGCCTTATACCTTGAGGGTCTCATAGCCGAGATTTTTCTCAAAAGCCTCCTCTACCGAGGCCGCGACATTGTCGGCCGCAAATCCGGGGCCGATCGCGTTCGCGAGGATCAGGCGTTCAGAGATGCTCCCCTTGGCGGCCGTCAGGGATCGAGGAGCCGGACCGCAATTGAAAAGGATGCATTCATCGGCCCCATACCCTGTCCGCGAAGCGTCCATCATCGGGCGGCCGTAGCCTGAGGCTTCGATGACCCGGCGCATCTTCTCCCGGGCCGCCCTCTGATGGGAGGCGGGGAAGAATCCCCTGTTCCTGAAATAGACGGCGAAGCTGAGCCTGGAGGCCTTCATTCCCGCCTTCCCTCGAAAAGCCGCTGCGCGGAATCCTCGAGGCCGAGGGAGGCGATCTCGGCGAGGGTCGCCGCGTAAACGGCTTCGTCGGCCGCCGCGGCTCCCCGACCCATCGTCGCCTCATAGGGAGCCCTAATGGCCGTGCCGATATTAATCTTGCAAATGCCACGCTTCATGCCTTCGCGGAGATTCTCGGGCTTAATACCCGTGCCTCCATGGAGGACGATCGGCACGCCCGTGACTTGCGCGATCTTCGAAAGCCGCGCGAGATCGAGCCGGGCTTCCGGCTTCTTCTGGCTCTTGGCAGCCCCAGCTATGGCTCCGTGAATATTGCCGATGGAAACCGAAAGCCAGTCGACTCCCGTCAGGGCCACGAAGCGCTCGGCGTCCTCGGGTTCGGTAAAGCCGCGACCGCTGGCGAAGAGTTCCTCGTAGGGCGGGAGAGGGCCAGCCTCGTGGCCAAGGACGGCACCAAGTTCCGCCTCGACGGGTGTGCCCCGCGCGTGGGCAAGGTCGATGACGGCCCTGGTCGCGGCCACGTTGGCATCGAAGGGCAGGCGCGAACCGTCGACCATCACGGAATCGAAACCGGCATCGAGGGCTCTGCGTAGTATCGGCAAGTAATCCACCTCGAGGCCGTCCTCGTCGACAACGGGAACGTGATCGAGATGGAGGCGCATTAAGCGATCGTCCTTGAGCCTCTCGTACTCCTCCCTGACTGCTTCGAGGCTCCTCGATTCGAATTTCTCCCACTCGAGCCTGGCCACTTGGATAAGAGCGAAGGTCCCGGTGTCGCGCAGGGCCCTGATCACGCTTCGCATCATCGGGAGGTAAGGGATATTGAAGGCAGGCAGCGCGAGACCGAGCGCACGCGCGCGTTCGACGATCGACTTGATATCGTTCATGTGGCACCCTTAGCTCTATCGATTGGAATTCGTCTCGAACTGAAAAGCGGCTGCGAGCTGCAACCAGGACTCGCGCCCTGGCCCATGCCCCACTTTCCGGAGGATCAGCTGATAGATGGCACCTGGATGCGTTCCCCGCCCTTCATCGCCGACTCATGGGCGCAGACACCAGCCATAGTCCAATTCGCGGCCCTTCTCGCGTCGGCGAAGGATTCGCGATCCTCGAGTATGGCCCTTATGAACTCGTGGGCGAGATGGGGATGGGACCCTCCGTGGCCCGCTCCCTGAATGAATGAGGTGTGCTCGTGCTCTTGGTCGTAAACGCCATGAATGGTGAAGGGGGCGATTTCCTTTGGCAGGCGGCTCCCGAAGTCCGGGACCTCGACGCGCTCGGCATCCTCGAAGCCTGTATAGACCACGGCTTTCTCGCCAGCGAGCTGCTCCCACTCGAAGGAGGACTTCGTCCCGTAGACGTCGAAGCTCTCGCGATACTGCCGAATCGTGTCGAAAAGCGATCGGGTCACCTCGCAGGCGAGGTCGGAATCCCTGAGTTTGAGCAGGGCCGTCTCTATGGCGAAGGGCGAGCCGTAGCGCGATTTGTACTCGTCACGTATTGTGCCGGAACCAAGGCAGACCACCGACTCGACATCCGCGCCGGCTAGGGCGAGCAAAGGACTGATGGCGTGGGTCGCGTAGTGCATGGGCGGAAATCCGTACCAATAGTCCGGCCAGCCGGGCAGGCTCATGTTCTGCTGGTGAGAGCCACGGAGGAACTGGATCTTTCCGAGCTCGCCCGAGTCGACCTTCGCCTTGACGAAGAGAAACTCCCGGGTGTACACGGCCGTTTCCATCATCATGTACACCTTGCCCGACTTCTTGCGAGCATCGGCTATCTTCAGGCAATCGGCCACGGTGGTCGCCATGGGCACGGTGCTCGCTGCGTGTTTGCCGGCATCCAGGGCCGCGAGAGTCATCGGCGCGTGAGCCGCTATCGGCGTCACCACGTGGATGGCGTCGATGTCTTTGTCTCTCAGCATGTCCTCGTAGCGCGTGTAGCGCTTGCCCACTTTGAACATGTCCGCTACCTGCTTCAGCTTCGCCTCGTCACGCTGGCAAAGGGCGACGCACTCGGCGTCGGGATGTTTCTGATAGAGAGGAACGAACTCGGCGCCGAAGCCCAGGCCGACGACACCGACCCTCACCTTTTTTCCGCTGGCCATATAATCTCCTTCTATTGAGCCCGCGCCGGCCGCGCGAGCGGTCGGCGCCGACTTCAAGACATCAGTTTCTTCAGGAACGCGAGGCCCTTCGTCGCGAGTTCGTCGCTGCTGGGGGCGAGGGGCCTCCACACGGCGGCGGCCCTCGCGATCTCCTTTACCGAGGTGGAGAAGGATTCGATCACGAGGGGGCCGGAATACCTCACCTTCTTGAGGGCCGCCGCGATTTCGGTCCAATTGACATGACCGCTGCCCGGAGTGCCGCGATCATTCTCGTTCGCGTGCATGTGGACCATCAGCTTTCCCGCGAGTTCGATGGCCTTGCCGAGGCTTTTCTCCTCGATGTTCGCGTGGAAGGTGTCCATCATGAGTTTGACGCTCGGCTTGTCTATCATCTTGACGAGTTCCAGCGCCTGTTCGGTCAGGTTGATAAAGCTCGTCTCGAAACGATTGAGCGGCTCCAGGGCCAGAATGACGCCCTTGTCTTCGGCGTACTTCGCGATCACTTTTAGGTTCTTCGCGCAACGCGCGAGATCGCGCTCGCGCTGGGCCGGGGTCGCCGTCCACTGCCGCCCCACGGCCGCGTAGAGGGGACCGACCACGGAACGCGATTTCATCGTCACGGCCGCGTCGATGCAATGCTTCATGTAGGCGATCGCCCCCTTTTGTATGGCGGCGTCCGGATGGGAGGGATCCCTGCCGGCGCCCATGACCGCGCAGATCGAGCTTTGGAGCCCGGTGCGATCATAGGCCTCGGCGGCCTTCGCGTAGTCGAGGTCTCCCTCGCTTTCGATGGGTATCTCGACGATATCGAAACCCATGGCCTTGGCCTTGTCGAAATAGGCCAAGTCCCTCGTCCTGAAGGGAGAGGCCCAAAGAAAGGTATTGATTCCAAATGTAATCGCCACGCGCTCAGCCCTGCCCGTATTTTGCCACGAGGACGTCCATGAAGGCCTTCGCCGGCCCGGTCGCCTCGAGGGCGTTCGACCAGAAGCAGAGGTCGATTGGCCACCACTCGTCGTCATAGCCCGCGGCGAGGATAGCCTTGGTGATCGAGTCGAAATCCAAAACGCCCTTCCCGAAGGGGGCGTGCGTGCTGGTTTCGTTGTCGTGCAGGGTACCGTCCGAGTCGATGAAGTGAACGGCGCCGATTTTTCCGGTCAGCATGTGGGCGAACTGCTCGACGCCGCCGGGAAGGGTTTCGCGCTTCCCGAATTGCCGAGCTCCCATGACCGAGCACATGAAGGCATGGCAGGAATCGAACATCACCGAGAAGTTCGGATGATCGACCTTGTAGGCCATCTCGACGACCTCGCTCGGCTTGTTGAAAATGAACCCGGGCTCGAATTCCCAGACCAGCTTGATCCCGGCCTTGGCGCAAATCTCCGCCGACTCGTGCCAACGCTCCGCCACCGTGGAAAAACAGGCGTCGTAGGCCATGCCCCCTGGAATCGCGGTCGGGGGATCGACGGCATCGACCCTGAGCTTCGGTATGCCCATGACCTTGCACATCTCGACGTGACCCTTGACGACGTCGAGGTAGGCTTGTCTCGCCGCGGTTGCCGGCGAGGGAAAGGGGGCCGCGACGCCGGAGAAGCCCATGCCCGCGTCGGCGAAAAGCTTCTTGATTTCCTTCCACTTTTCGGGGGTGTTGGGTTCGAGATGCGGGGGAAAGGCGGCGAATTCGACGCCGTCGAACTTAAGATCCTTGAGCCGCCTCGCCACGTCGACGAGGGCTATCGGCTTGTCGGCATAGCCGCCCCAAATATAGGCCCACGCGCCGACCGAGATCTTCTTCCTTGCCATCATCGCCTCCTTTCAATCGCTTCGCGATGGGGAAGTGGCGACCGGGTCGCCCCGATCGCCACTAGTATCAATTATTTATAATCCGGGTTTTCCCTGAAGACCGGGTTGTTTATGTCATAGATGAACGCTTTCTTGTCGCGCGCCTCGATGTAGTCGCTCGTGATCCATGGAATCATCTTCGACATGTTGAGCGTTTGCTTGTCGAAGGGGAGGAAGTTGACGTACACCGCCTTCTTGGTGGCTTTGCCGGCGAATTTCGCCGTAATCATCTGGTAGGCGATGTCGGCCTCGAGGGTCGGGCACTGGTTGACGTCGAATGTGGTCTGGCCCTTGGCTACCCATATCCAGGACTTCTCTTTTCCGTTGCTCGCGCCGAGCCAGTACTTGCTCGTGTCGAGCCCGGCTTCCTGCATCGCCTGGAGGGCCCCGGTCATCATCTCGTCGTTCTGAACGTAGGCTCCGTCGAAGCCGTTCGCCCCGAGGGAGGTGATAGCGTCCTGCATGACCTTCTTTGCGGGATCGGCGAACCAGCCGCCCGAGCCCCAGAACACGACCTGGAGGTCCTTGCCGCCCGCGCCCTTGACGCCGACGCTGGAAAGGAGGTTGCCGATGTCCTTGCCGGCCTTCTTGTAGCCCTGCAGGAAGCCCTGGGTCTGGCCGGCTGCGGTGCCCTGGCCGAGTTTGCCTTCGATCATGATGAGCTTCTTGACGCCGTGCTTTATCGCATTTTGCGCCGCTAGCTCGCCGTCATAGACCCAATCGAAGCCGGAAAAGCCCGAGAGACCGGGCTCGTTCGGCGGGTTGTGGGTGAGATTATAGAAGGGGATATTGGCCGCCTTGGCTAGCTTGAGGCATTCCGAGGTTGTCTGCGGAGAGTTCTGGACGCATACGATGGCGTCAACACCCTGAGTTATGAAGTTCTGGACGGCATCGAGCTGCTCGGGAGCAGTTCCCTGACCGACGACGTCGCGCACTTCCCACCCTGACCTGCCTGCGAGAACCTTGAAGACCTGAAAGCCCGCCTTGTAATAATCATCGGAGGCATCCATGTAGTAGCCGATGACCTTCTTCTGCGCCGACAGGGTCATCACGCCGAATAACGAGAGGACCACCATGAACAATGCGATTCGCTTCATTTCCCTTCTCCTCCTAAAAAGTAAGAATTGTTCGTGAACGAACCATAGACCAACACTACCCTCCTTTCTCACCCTCCTTTAGCCGAGTCATCCGCCACGAACACGGGCCCCTTCCTTCGCGCGAGGAACTCCGAGAACATGGTGGAAACGTAGCCGGCCGAAACGGCGATGATGATAACTAGTCCCTTTGCGACGAACTGAACCTCGGACGGAAGGCGAAGCAGGTTCATGGCGTTGCCGATCGAACCCAGGAAAAACACGCCGATGAGGGTACCCAGGATGTTGCCCTTCCCCCCCTTGAGGGCCGTTCCCCCGATGACAACCATCGCTATTGTGTCTATCTCCAGCCCTTGACCCAAGGTTATGATGCCGACGTTGATCCGCGCGAGGAGCATGACGGCCCCGATGCCGACGAGGAGCCCCATCAATGCGTACACCGAGAGGCGCATTCGCTTGACGTTGATGCCCGCCAGGAAGGCCGCGTTGGGATTGTTGCCCACCGCGTAAATCCTCCTGCCGTACTTTGTGCGCTTGAGAAGGATGCCCGCCAGTAAGGCGATGATGAGAAAAATGACCACGTACGGTGGGATTACGAGGTTCAGCTTGGTTACCGGATCCTTGGCCCCGTCGATGAGATTCATCTTTATGAAATTGAGCTCGCCATTCATTATCACCTCGCGCGAATTGCAGAGGAGGAGGGCGATGCCCTGAAAGGTGATCATGCCCCCCAATGTGATGATGAAGGGCTCGACCTTGACGCGAGAGATGATGAATCCCATCAGAGTCTCGAGGAATACGGCCGACCCGATACCCAACAGGATCGATGGAAATACCCCCAGTTGCCACTTCGAGATGCCGAGAGCCGTGATAATCGATACCAGAGACGCGAGCATGCCCACTGACAGATCGATGCCGCCCGAGATCATCACCATCGTCATGCCGACCGCGACGATGCCGGGAACCCCGACCTGTTGCATGACGTTGAGTATGTTGACCGGGCTGATAAATGTTGGGAATTTGCTGCCGCCGGTCATGACCAGCTGGAGGAGCACGATGATAATGACAAAGGACGCGAAGATCGTGAGAACCGTGAAGTTCTCGTATCGCTTGAAAGGGGAAAGCCTCGGCTCCCTTGGCCTCTTCGTCGATGCCTGATCGCTCATATCGCCTTGTCTCCTATCGAGTAGGTGAGTATTTCCTCTTCCGAAATCCGAGCCTTTTCCAATTCCGCAACAATTTCGCCATTCTTCATGACGATGACACGATCGCTCATCGAGATGACCTCCGGCATGTCGGACGACACCATGATGATGGCCTTGCCTTCCTTGAGCAGGCCCACCATATGGTGGTAGATCTCTTGTTTGGAATTGACATCGATGCCGCGCGTCGGTTCGTCGAAGATAAAAATGTCGCCGCTTGTATTGAACCACTTGGCGAGAACGACCTTCTGCTGGTTGCCGCCAGAGAGGCTCACCGTCCTTGCCTTGGCGTTTCTCGCCCGGATGGCGAGTCTTTTGATAAAACCATCGGCGATCTTGAGATCATCAGCCGGGTTCGCGAAGAAATTCCGCGTATTGACCATGTTGGCGACCACCACGTTTTCGGCGATCGTCTGTTCGAGAAAGAGGCCGGTGTTCTGGCGATCCTCCGTTATGAAGCACATCCTGTTGCGGATCGCCTCGCGCGGCGTCTGATGCTGCACCCGTTTCCCCTTGATCAATATCTCGCCCGAATCGAGGCGGGCGCTCCCGAATATCAGCTCCATCACTTCCGATCGTCCCGAGCCGGTCATGCCGGAGAACCCTAAGACCTCGCCGCGCCTCAGCGTGAAGGAGATGTCCTTTACCCCGTTGCCGCTGAGCTTCCGCGCCTCGAGGATGACCTCGCCGAGGGGCACGCTCTCGCGCTGGTAAAAACTGGAGGGATCGCGACCCACCATGTCCTGGATCAAACGCGATTTCGAGAGACCCTCGACGGCGTACTGATTTACTCTTCGCCCGTCGCGCAGCACCGTCACCCGGTCGCCGATCTTGAAAATCTCGTCCAGGTGATGAGAGATATAGATGATACCAATACCGCTTTTTTTAACCGTGTTGATGATATCAAGAAGGTTATCGATTTCCGAAACCGAGAATGACGCGGTCGGCTCGTCCAGGATGATCACCTTTCGCTTGAACACCAGGCCCTTGGCGATCTCGACGGTCTTCTGCTGGCCGCTGCTCAAGCTGCCCATCATCATTTCGGGCCGCAGGTCGCTCTTGAGATAATCGAGCACCTCGAGCGTCTGCCTCCGCATTTCCCGCGTGTCGAGGAATGCTCCCTTTTTCACCTCGAGGCCCATGAAGATGTTTTCCATGATGCTGAGGCAATCGAAGACGATGTGTTCCTGGTAGATAGTCTGAATCCCGATGGCCAGGGCGAGATGGGGCGTGAGCTCGATTCGCCTGCCCTCGAAGAATATCTCCCCGCCCGGGTCGGGCTGATGGGCACCCGAGAGGATCTTGATGAGGGTGGACTTTCCGGCGCCATTTTCGCCGCACAGACAGTGGACTTCCCCTTCCCGCAAATCGAAGGAGATGCCCTGCAATGCCTGAACGCCCGCGAAGGCCTTGGAAACATTGCTGAGCTGCAGGATCTCGCCCATCGAAATCACTCCTCTGTTACCTATGATTCCCGCAGGATGGGTCTCGCCGGCTAGCACGATCCTCCCGCAACAAGCCCGTGACGCGTCCGTCCTCGCCGGGCCTTCCCCCTAAACCGATTCCCACGGCCTATTCCGCCCCCAAGGATCTCAGGTAGGCGTAACTCTGCTTGATCGCCTCATCTCCGGCGATCTCCAGGGTTGAATAGCCATCGTAGCCAATTTCCATGAGAGCCTTGAATGCCGCCTTGACATTGACGACCCCGGTCCCGAGGGGAATGCCCGACATGCCGGCGCCGAATTCCTTGCCGCGCCTGGCTTCCATTTCTTTGGGCCAATCTTTCCAATGCACATGATCGATCAGGGAGGCGAATTTTTTGACGTAGGCGACGGGATCGCCGCCGCCCAGCCAAAGATTGCCCGTATCGAGATTGAGGCCGAGGGCCTTGGAATCGCAGGCGTCGATTATCCGCTCAAGTTGCTTGAGGTCGTCGGTATACTTACCATGCGTCTCAAGGAGAATCTTGATCCCGCAGTCCGCGGCCATCCTGAGGGGCTCGAACAATTTTTGCCTTATGGTGAAGATCGCCTCGTCCTCGCCGAGCCGCCTGCCGAAATCCGTATGTGCGTGGCCCTCCGTGGTGATGACGTGCTTGACGCCCATCATCGAGGCGGCCCTGACGGCCTTCAAGATCTGGGCCGTGCCATAGCGCCAAGGCGCCTCGGGATCGAGGAGCGAGGCGTGGGCGCAATACGTCATGATCGTCAGCCCGTGCTCGGCGAACATTCTTTTGATATCGTGGGGATTCGCGTCGAGGCTCGCGAGGCCCGTAAAGCCGAACTCGGCACCGAGGCAGGCACCATCGGCGTTGTCGGTGACATCGGCGTACTTCACGCCCAGTCCCTGCAGCCGTTCTAGCTGATGCTCAAGCACCGAAAATGCGTCGACCAGCGCGAAACAACCAACCTTGATCGCCATGGGAACCTCCCTTGGAATCGACGAAGCCGAGGAGCCGCTATCGTCAGTTTTGCAGCGCCGCGTCGAAGGCGACGTTCGAAGGGGCGAAATCGACGCGACGGACGAAGGCAAGGGCCTCACGCGCTCCGAATTCGCGCTCCATCCCCGAATCTTCCCACTCGACGGAGAGCGGCCCCTGATAGCCCGCCGCGTTGAGTTCGCGGATGATGCTCTCGAAATCGACATCGCCGTGGCCGAGGCTGCGGAAATTCCAACCGCGGCGATTGTCCCCGAATTCGATGTGCGAGCCGAGAATGCCTGAGCGCCCGTCGAGGGTGACGGCGGCGTCCTTCATGTGGACGTGATAGACCTTGCTCGCGAAATCGCGGACGAAGAGATGCGGCTTCATTCCCTGCCAGATTAGATGGCTGGGGTCGAAGTTGAAGCCGAGGGTCGGCCGGTCGCGAAACTCCTTGAGGAGTCGCTCGGCGGTATAGAAGTCGAAGGCGATTTCGGTCGGGTGCACCTCGAGGGCGAATCTCACCCCGCAGGCGTCGAATTCGTCGAAAATCGGCGTCCAGAGCCTGACGATTTCCTTGAAGGCATCGTCGACCATGGCCTGCGTGGTCTGGGGAAAACTGTACCAATACTTCCATATCGGCGAACCCATGAAGCCCGTTACCACGCGGCACCCCATGTTTTTAGCGGCTCGGGCCGTGTACTTCATTTCCTGGATCGCCCATTCCCTGATCTTGTCGGGCTTGCCCCTGACCTCGGGCGCCGCGAAGCCGTCGAGCCTTGGATCCCAGAGGTCGCCGACGCATTGGCCCGACAGATGGGCGCCGAGGGCCCAGGCCTTGAGCCCGTGCCTCGCGAGAATGGACTTGCGTTCCTCCACGTAGGCCGCTTCGGTCGCCGCCCGCTTGACGTCCATATGGTCGCCCCAGCAGGCGATCTCCAGGCCGTCGTAGCCGAAGGACTTCGCCTTCGCGCAGAGCGCGTCGAAGGGAAGATCGGCCCACTGGCCCGTGAACAAGGTAACTGGACGCGCCATGTCAAACTCCTTCCTAAATAGTTGATTAACCCGCCTCCCGACGGGCCGCCGTAGTTAGAAATCGAGCCACACGCCGCCCTTTCGCGAGCTTTCGACGGCCTTGCCGATGAATCGAACGCCGGAAATTCCCGCCTCGACGCCGGGAAAATCGAGGTCGGTCTCCGAGAGCGTCCCGCCGGCCTTCTTTTTCGCGAGGGCCGAGACGAAGGTCTTGTAGATGTTGGCGAAGGCCTCGAAATAGCCCTCCGGATGGCCGGAAGGTATGCGCGAGTAGGCTTGGGCGTGGGAATAAAAGGGATCGCGCCCCCTCGAAAGGGTCTCGGTCGGCTTGCCGAGCCGTGAGACAAGGAGGTAATTGGGATTTTCCTGTGACCACTGGAGCGACCCTGTCGAACCGAAAACCCGCACGCGGAGGGCATTGTCGTACCCGATGGCGATCTGACTCGACCAGTAGAGGCCTTTCGCCCCGCTCTTGTAATTCAGCATGATGCTCGCGTTGTCGTCGAGAACCCGCCCTTGGACGAAGCTGTCGAGGCGGGCGCACAGCGAGGCGATCTCGAGGCCTGTCATGTAGGAGACCATGTTCTCGACGTGGCTGCCGATGTCGCCGACGCAATTGGACTTGCCCGACTGTTTCGGGTCGGATCGCCACGCGGCCTGCTTGCTGCCCTCGCGCTCGGCCGGCGTAGCCAACCATTCCTGCGGGTATTCCGCGTTCACGAACCTGATGTCGCCCAACTCGCCCTTTCGTATCATCTCGCGGGCCTGCTTGACCGCGGGGTAGCCGGTGTAAGTATAGGTGACGCAGAAAAGGAGCCCCTTCCGCTTGGCGAGGGAGGATAATTCCTCTGCCTCGGCGACCTCGAAGGTGAGGGGCTTGTCGCAGACGACATTGATCCCGCGCTCCAGAAAGGCCTTGGCTACCGGGTAATGCATCGCGTTGGGTGTCACGATGACGACGAAATCGATGCCGTCGGCGCGCTTTGACTCGGAGGCGGCCATGGACTCGTAGTCGGGGTAGCATCGCTCGTCGACGATTCCGAGCGAGAGCCCGGTCGCCCTGGTATTGGCCACATCCCTCGAAAAGCAGCCGGCGGCGATCTTCGCGAGCCCGTCCAGGCCGATGGCCTTTCTGTGGACATCGCCGATGAAGGCACCTGCCCCTCCGCCGACCATGCCGTATCTGAGTGGCCCGGCGCTAGTTGATTCCTTGGATGTCTCGATCATGGCCCCTCCTTTAATGCACCCGCGTGCATTGCTATTAAATGGTATCTCGAACGCCAGCATCGGTAGCGACATCATGCACGCGCGTGCATGATGTGAGGATCATATAGCCATCTCGGGCATCGCGCAAGAGAAAAAAGTGAGGCCTCACGCGATGCCTTTAGTCAGCTTTGGCGCGCTGGAAGCGATCTGCCGCTCTTAGCTCTTGATCTTCCCTATCAGCCGGAGAAGTCCATCGAGTATGGTGAGGGGATGGGGAGGGCAGCCGGGCACCCAGAGATCGACAGGGATTCCCGTCGATCCGAGACCGCCCAGCACCTCGGGGCTCCCGGCAAAGGGGCCGCCTGAGATCGCGCAACTTCCCACGGCGATGGCGACCTTGGGTCCCGGAATCGCGTCCCAGGTCTTCTTGAGGGCAAGTTCCATGTTTCGTGTGACTGGCCCCGTGACGAGAATGCCGTCGGCGTGGCGGGGCGAGGCGACGAACTGGATGCCGAAGCGTCCGAGGTCCCAGCCTACCGTGCCGAGCACGTTGACATCCGCCTCGCAGGCATTGCAGCCGCCGGCGCTCACCTCGCGTAGCTTGAGCGAGCGGCCGAGGAGGCGACGGAGCTCCCGCCCCATGGCGACAGCCCGCGCGTAGGTTTTCGCATCGGCACCTGGCCCGAACGATTCCACCACGAGGTCTTCCCGGCGGCTTGTGGAAAGACGGTAGTCCTTGCCGAAGGTAATCGCGCCTCGGGGACAGGCTCGAACGCAATCGCCGCAGAAAAGACAGGCGCCGAGGTCGATCGAAGGGGCAGAACCGGCCGTGTTCGTCACAATTATTGCTTTCGTTGGGCAGACCGCGGCGCAATCCTCGCAGGCCCGGTCCCCCTCGGCGCATCGGGCGGCGTCGATGATCGGCAGGCCCTGGAAGCGCGCGGGAAGGGGCGGCGGATCTCCGGCCGGGTAGCGCATGGTCCTATAGCCCTGCTTCGCGCGGGCAAGCATCGCCTTCAGCATGATGATTCCTCCGTCGCGAGCGGCGCTCCGGTATCCAAGGGTATCGGGTCGCGCCTCATAGATCGTGTCCGCAATAGGAAAGATTGAAACTCTTGTTGCAGAGCGGGAAATCCGAAATTTCCTGTCCTCGCAGGGCCCTCGCGAGACCCGGCCAATTGTGAAAAGAGGGGTCGACGACCTTGTAGCGCGCGAACCTGCCCTCTCCGTCGGTGATCGCCGCGTGGCAGATTTCGCCCCGCCAGCCCTCGACGAGGGCGACGACCAGGCTGTTCGGCGCGAGGGGGCCCGACCCGGAATCGATTGCTCCGGAGGGAAGGGCCCCGAGCCTGTCCCTGACGAAGGCGATAGAGCGCCCGACCTCGAGCCAGCGGACGTTCGCCCGTGCGTACACGTCGCCGGAATCGGCCGTCGCGACGGGTATCTGGGCGAAGCGGTAGATCCCCGAGGGATGGTCTCGCCTGACGTCGCGGGCAAGACCCGACCCTCGGGCCGCGGGTCCGACGAGGCCAAGCTCGATCGCCTCCTCCTTCGTGAGCCTGCCCGTATCCTCGAGCCTCGCCATGACCGAGGCCGAATCCCACATGAGACCGACGGCGTTCGTCACGTCCGATTCGGCCGCCGCGAGCCGCTTGAGGAGTTCATCCCTTTCGGCATCGGCGATGTCGAAGGCCACCCCGCCGGGCCGGAGGAGGCCCCGGCCGAAGCGATTGCCCGCGAGGACGGCCGTCATGTTGAGGAAATCGCCGCGGATGCGGCCGCAGAAACTCGAGGTCGGAAGATAGCCCGTATCGCCTGCGATGGCGCCGAGGTCGCCCGTGTGGTTCGCGAGCCGCTCGAGCTCCAGCGCGATGGCGCGAATGGCGTCGACACGAGGGGATCGCCTGGTTCCCGCGAGTCCCTCGACGGCATGGCTGTAGGCAGTGGCATGGCCGATCGTCGTGTCGCCCGCGATCGTTTCAATTAGTCGGAACGTGCGGAGGTCAGGCCCCTTGAGCAATGACTCTTCCACGCCGCGATGCTGGTAACCGAGGGCGATCTCGAGGTGGAATACCTCCTCGCCGTGGCACTGGAAGCGGAAATGGCCCGGTTCGATGATGCCGGCGTGGACGGGTCCGACGGCCACCTCATGGACCTCCTCGCCTTCGACGCGATAGAAATCGCCTACCCCGGGAAGGATGGGCGCCGCGGGATCGCGCCCCCATGCGTCGCGTCCTGTCCAGCTCCGTCTGTAGCGGACGGGCTTGAGCCAGGGATGGCCCTCGGGCACGAGGCCGCATTGCTCGGCGATCTCGCGCTCGAAAAGCTGGGTCTGGGGACAGTCGCGCGCGATCGAAGGGAAACCCTCCTTCACAAGGGCGCGAGCCGCGCCGAGTGCGTTGGTCGTGTCCCCCGCCATGATGGCGACGAGTTCGGTCCGTCCTTCCCCTTTGGGAGTCCCGAAGTACGAGACGACCCGCGAACCCTCGCGTATGGCGTCGCGCATCGCCGCGGCGAGGGCTGGGCCGTCGAGGAGGGGTAGCTCGTCGAGGGGCACCGGCTTTTCGGCCTTGATCTTCGCGAAGGCCGCGGGAAGGCTGCTCATGATTGGCCTCCGATCCAGCGGGCCGCGCCGTTGAGGAGGTCGCCGAAAGGCGCCGGTATCCAGAGTCCGAGAAGGAGCACGACGGCCATCAGAATCGCGACAGGCGCAATTGTGAGGAAATCGTCGCGATAGGCCGCGTCGCCCGGGGCGGTATCCTGGGCGGGCACCCGGCCTTGGAGCACGGTGAGGACCGTTCGTCCCATCCCCACGAAGACGATGAGAAGGAAGAGGAGAAAGAGGGCAGCCCCGAGGTAATGGCCGGCGCCGAAGGCCGCCGAAATGATCGTGAATTCGCTCACGAATGGCCCGAAGGGCGGGGAGCCGGTGATCGCGAAAAATGCCGCTAAGAAAAAGGAAGCCGAAATGGGCAATCTCCGCAGTGCACCCCGAACCCTGTCGGTCGACTTGCTCGCGTAGGCTCGATGGATATTGCCTGCCGACAGGAATAGCACGCCCTTCGTGGCGCCATTCGTGACGACGTGGAGCATGGTGCCGAAGAGGGCCGGAGCCCCGACCCCGAGGCCGATCATCAGTATTCCCATGTGTTCGACGCTGGAATAGGCGAGCATGCGCTTGAAGTCGCGTTGTCCGATCATGAAGACGCCGGCGACGGCCATCGACAGGAGCCCCATGGGGAGGAGGAGACGCGAGGCGAAGAGCCCTTCCCCCGCTCTTCCCACGATGACGTAGAAGCGAAGGAATGCCAGGAAGGCGATGCTCGTCACGCCGCCGGCGAAGATCGCCCCGACCACGCCGGGCGCCTCGCCGTAGGCGTCGGGCTTCCAGGTGTGCATCGGGGCGAGGCCCATCTTCGTGCCGTAACCCACGAGGGCGAGGATGAAGGCTGCGCGCAACCAGGGCTTAGAAAGGAGGGCCGCGTTGGCTGACAACGTATCGACGTCCATGCTCGCGGCGAGCCCGGCGGTCAGCGATGAATAGGCCAAAAAGAAGGTGCCGAGTAGGGCCAGGGCGATGCCCACCGATCCCACGAGGAGGTATTTCCAGGTCGCTTCGATGCTCCGCTTCGAATGGTTGAAGTAAATCAGGGGGGCCATCGACAAGGTGGTCGCCTCGATGGCGACCCAGGCGAGACCCAGGTGCCTGGACCAGGGCACGACGCTCGCAAAGCCGAGAAAGCCGAGGAGGCCCGCGACAAAGACCCTATTGGGTCGATCCTGCCTGTGCCCGAGATAGCCGACCGAATAAAAGGAAGCTAGGGCGAAGAGTCCGCTCACGAGGCCGAGGATCACCGTGCCCGCGGGATCGAGCCCGAGGAGGGCGCCGGCTCCCGGCAGCGGGCTCCAGTCGGCGAGCCCGGGTACCGCAACGACGGCGACGAACATCGCGAGGTGGGCTACCCCGGCGACCGGGAGGATCCAGGGCCTCGCGCGATTCGAGGGGATGAGGGCCGCGACGCCGGCGAGGAGGAGGGGAAGGAAGATCATCGCAAATGCCATAGCCTCACTCCTTGAGCGAGGCGAGCTCGCGCGTGTCCATCGACGAGAAGGCCTCGTTGATGTGGTTGGTTATTATTGAAATCACGAAGACGCCGACGAAGAGGTCGAGGAGGACCCCCATCTCGACGACGAAGGGAATGGCCTCGACGAGGAGCATGCCGAAGATGAAGATGCCGTTCTCGAGCACGAGGTAGCCGATGACCTGGGAAAGGGCCTTCCAGCGAGTCGTCAGGATGATGAAGCCCACGAGGACGGTGGCGACGGCGGCGGGAATGATGAGGTTCGCGGCGGCTCCCCCGCCCGAGCCCATCCGGGTCGAGAAGACAAGGGCGACGGCCGTTCCGGCGGCGCCGAGGAGCACCGAGGGGAGAAAGCCTACGAAGGGTTCCACTTCGCGCTTTATGTCGGCCGCGCGAAGCGATCGTCGCATGATGGTCGGTATGACGAGCCCCTTGAGGATCACGGCCGCCAGGGCAGCGAGTATGGAGGCTCCCCTGATCCCTTCCGCGCCGTGGAGGAGGAGGGGCACGGGTCCGAGCAGGGCCCCCTGCACGGCGACGATCCGAATGACGGAGTTGATCCGGCTCGTACCGAGGGCGAAAAGATTCAGGATCATGACAATTACCAATATCGCGTTGAGCAGATCGCGCATGTCATCACCTCACGAGAAGCACGAAGGCCGACCCGGAGCAGAGGAGGGCCCCGGTCAGGAACCAGGGCACCCGCCGCATCCGGAACCTGGCCATGATCGATTCGATCACCCCCACGCCAATCGAGACCGCGACGAGGCCGGCTAGGAAGATCAGCCAGTCTACGATCGCGTTGCCCGAACTCATGGGTATCACGACATGGAGGAGGATCGTCGAAAGTATGAAGAATTTGAGGGAGGCGGCCCAGGTGATCGCTCCGAAGAGAGGTCCCGAGTGGTCGAGGACCATGACCTCGTGGATCATCGTGAGCTCGAGATGGGTGTTGGGATCGTCGACAGGAATGCGCGAACATTCGGCGAGGACGACGATGCCGAGGGCCAGGGCGACGAGTACGAGGGGCGCCGCCGTGGCGGGACTGAAGCCGCCCGCGGGGCCGAGGAGTATCCCGTTGAGGTCCAGGGAGCCGGAGAGCCTCGCGAGGGAGAGGAGGGCGAGGAAGAGCGCGGGCTCGGTGAGGAAGGCGAAGGTGACCTCCCGCGAGGCGCCCATGCCCTCGAAGGCCGAGCCGGTGTCGAGGGCCGCCGAGGTGGTGAAGAAACGCGAAAGGCCGAATAGATAGGCGAAGAGGATGACGTCGCCCGTGAAGCCGAAGGGAGATCGGAAGGGACCGTAGGGAACGAGGCTGCCCGCGATCAACATCGTGGCCAAGGCCACGGCGGGTCCAGCAAGGAAGACCCAGGTCGTCGTCGAGGAGACGACGAGGCCCTTCCGCGCGAGCTTCGCGATGTCCCTCCAGGTCTGGAGGATGGGAGGACCCTTACGCCCGGCGAAGATGGATTTCACGCGGTTCACGATGCCGAGCATGATCGGTGGGAAAAGGAGGAAGAGCGAAAAGCGAACGATCGTGTCTATCATGACGGGATGACTCCGGCGACGAGAAGGATGATCGTGGCTAGTAGGACATATACGAGATAAATCTGGGTCTGGCCCTGATGGAGGACCCTTATTCGGCCGAGGCCGCGGCTCGCCATGGCGGCCAGGGGTCTGATCGCAAGATCGAGGACGGGATCGGGCGACTTCGTCGAGAAGAAGCCCGCGTCGGGAAAGGCGCCTGCCGGTCGTCGCCCTTTTTTCAGTGTCGCGCGCACAAAAAGGAGATTGCGCCCGAGGAATTCGCCGAAGGACGAGGCCCCGTACTGCATTCGCGAGCTCGGCTCGGCGTAACCGCAATCCCAGGTGCCTCGTTCGGCCGTCTTCGCGCGTCGCGCGGCGAGGGAAAAGAAGAGCAAGAGCAACGCGATGCTACCAATTAGGGTGAGTCCGAGAGGGAGGCTCCACGAAAAATCGGCGAGGGCGGTTAGCTTGGAGGCCCCTTCGCCCAGGTTACCCCAGTCGCCCGCCGCCCTGCCGAGGGCCGGAAGGAGGAGTCCGGGCGAAAGTCCGATGACCAGACAGGCGAACCCGAGCAAAATCATCGGAAAAAGCATCAGGTTCCTAGATGCTTTCGGGCTGACATGGCCTTCTCCGTGCGCGTCTGAACGAGGCTGTCCAAGGAAGACCGTACCGAAGAGTCGGACGAAGGCGGCCACGGCCAGGGCGCCCACCGTCGCCAAAATGGCCGCACCGATCGCGACCGCCGGCACGTCGTTCGCCGCCCCCACGGTCACGCCTCGGAAGAACCCGAGATAAATGAGCCATTCCCCCGCAAAACCGTTGAGCGGCGGAAGGGCGGAGAGAGCCGCTGCTCCGAGGCCGAAAAGCGCCGCCGCGAGGGGGAGCCGCTTCGCCAATCCCCCCATCCTTTCGAGTCGTCGCGTGCCCGTCTCGTGGATTACGAGGCCGGCATCGAGGAAGAGCAGCGACTTGAAGAGCGAATGGTTCCACACGTGGAAGAGGGCTCCTCCCATTCCCAGAAGGACGAGGGCCGGACGCCCCGTGCTCCTGCCGACGAGGGCGAGGCCGGCTCCGATCGCAATTATTCCGATATTTTCCACGCTGGAATAGGCGAGCACCCGCTTGATGTCGCCCTGTCCCGTCGCCCAGCCTATGCCTGCGATGGCCGAGACCCCGCCGATCGCGAAGAGGGTCCAACCCCACCATTGCTCGGGCGCCGGCATGAGGCTCGTCATCCTGAGGATGCCGTAAATTCCGAGCTTGATCATCACGCCCGACATGACGGCCGACACGTGGCTCGGCGCGTTCGCGTGGGCCCCCGGCAGCCAGACGTGGAGGGGGACCAGGCCGGCCTTGAGACCGAAGCCGAGGAGGGCCAGGACGAAAATGAAGCCCGCCGAGTCGGGCGGAATGGCGAGATTCCTGTCGAGGGAGAAGGAGCCGTTGGCTGCATTCCACAGGGAGAACATCGCGAACAACGCGAGCGTTCCGATATGTGTCGCGACGAGGTAGACCCAGCCGGCCCGCCTGACCTCGGGCTTTTCCGATTCGGCTGTAGCGGCGAACCAGGAAGCGAGGGCCATCAGTTCCCATGCGACGAGGAAGAGGACGGCGTCGCGGGCTATCGCCACCAAGGCCATCCCCGCGACGAGAATGCCGTAGGAGAGCCCCAGCCTCCGGCCGTCGGCGGGGCGCTCCTTCGCGTCCCAGTAGCCCAGGCCGTAGATCGCCCCTAAAGCGGGTACTATGAATATGGGAACAAGGAATATGCCGCTCAACGCGTCGAGCCCGACCGAAAAGGTCCCGGCGGGAAGGCCCCAGGCCAGGGCGAGGGGCGGGCCCTCGGGCGAGACGAAGACCGGCAGGACCCCGGCGAGACCGATGAGGCCCGCCGCCACGAGGAGTATGGCGGACCAGGCCTGGCCACGGCGCGACGCGCCGCCCGACAAGGCTATCGGCAGGCCCGAGACGGCCGAAACGAGGATGGCGACCAGAACTAGACCTATGCTCGACATGCGAACCGCTCCGACGCGCCTGCCTTCAACCCGAAAGCAGGGAGGCTATGAAATCTCCGAAGGGAATCAAGGTGCCGAGGAGTATGAGCACCGTAACGAGGATGTAAAGCAGATAGCGCTGGGTGAGGCCCTGCTGGAAACGCCGGATCCAGAGCGCGCGCCTTTCGAAGACCCTGACGAGGGGCAGCACGAGCCTGTCCAGCGAGACTTCGTCGACATGGCTTTCCAGATGCGACTCGGCGGGGAAGGCTCCGTCGACCTTGGGCCCGTGGACCGTGGGCCTGAGGATCCAACCGAAGAGACTGCCGATGGGTCGGCCGAAGGATGAGGCTCCGTACTGCATCCTCGCATCCGGCGCCGCGTAGCCGCAGTCCCAGGTGCCGACCTTCGTCTTCGCCCTCCGTTTCGCGGAAACGGCCATCGAGATTAAGGCGAAGACCGCGACGACGAGGGCGAGGACCATTCCGGCTCGACCGATCGCGGCCAGCGGCGCGAGGGTGAGGATGCCCGAATTGCCGACGTCCGCGCCCAAGGGAAGACTTGCGATCACCGCATCGAGGGCCGAGGCGAAGACGCGGGGCTCGACGCCGATGAGGAGGCACAGGGCCGCCAGGACCGCCATCGGCACGATCATCGAGGGGGGCGACTCGCGGAGCTTAGGTCGCACAACCGAGCGCGGCTGGCCGAGAAAGGCGACGCCGTAGACCTTGACGAAGCAGGCGAGGGCGAGGGCGCCCGTGGCCGCGAGAGCGGGCACGACGAGAAGGGCCGAGGCCTCGGAGAGGCCGCCGGGACGCGCGCCCGCGAAGGCTCCGAAGTAGAGGATGAACTCGCTCATGAAGCCGTTGAAGGGAGGGATTCCCGAAATAGCGACGGCCCCCACGAGAAAGAAGGCAGCGGTCCATGGCATGACCCGCGCGAGACCGCCAAGGCGATCCAGCTGCCTCGTGCCCGTACGCTCCACGACCGACCCGGCTCCGAAAAAGAGGAGGGTCTTGAAGATGGCGTGGTTCCAGACATGCAGGAGGGCTGCTCCCATGCCGAGAGCCGCGACTAGCCCTCTCCCGCGCGACATGCCCGTGAGGGCAAGTCCGAATCCCATAAGTATTATGCCGATATTTTCGACGCTATGGTAGGCGAGGAGCCGCTTGATGTCATGCTGGGCGATGGCGAAGGCCACTCCGAGGATCGAACTCGCGGCCCCGAGCAGGAGGAGGGTCTGACCCCAGAGCGGCGGCGGCGGGCCGAGAAGAAAGGCGAAACGCATAATTCCGTAAACGCCCATCTTGAGCACGACCCCCGAAAGAATGGCCGACACGTGGCTCGGGGCGTTCGCGTGGGCCCCGGGCAGCCAGAAATGGAGGGGCATCACCCCCGCCTTGAGGCTGAAGACGACGAGGGCGAGGAGAAAGAGAAGATTGCGCGATTCGGGAGGGAGCATGCCGGAGGCGGGGGCTACGAAGGCGAAGGAACCCGTAAAATGCCGCCATAGCGCGAAGAAGGCGAAAAGGATGAGGGTACCCGCATGGGTGGCCGCGAGATAGACGAATCCGGCGCGCCTCGCTTCTTCCCGCTCGTCGTCGAGCGTCATGAGAAAGAAGGCGGAGAGGGCCATGCATTCCCAACCAAGTATGAAGACCGGCGCGTCGGCCGCGAGGAGGAGGATGGCCATGCCCGCCACGAGGAGCCCCCAGAACGCGAGCTGCCTCCGGCTCGACCGTCTGTTCCGCGAGACGTCGCGATAGGAGCTCCCGTAGAGGGCTCCGAGTGCGCCGACGAGAAAAAGAGGAATTAAGAAAAAAGCCGAAAGCGGATCGATTCTAAGGGTCGCGGCGCCGAAGACCTTCCAAGGAAGAGAGACCGCGCCGAAGGACCCATCGCCCGCCCCTACCCCGCCGATCGCCATGCCGGATGCCGCCGACGCGAGCGCCATGATCGCCCCGCCGATTCCGAGTCCGGCTGCCGCGAACATTGCGACAAGCGCGATATTCTGTCCCGCACGCGAGCCGCGGCGGAGAAAGAGGGCAGGAACAGAACTCGCCGCCGCCAGGCCAGCGCCGATGATCGCGAGGATTAAGGCTGGATCAGGCATGGGAAGCCGCTTCCCGCGCCTGGATGGATGTCATCATGGGCCGCTTCCCGCGCCGCCGATCTTCGATTCGATGGACGCCAGAGCGGCGAAAATTGTCTCGTCGGACGCCCGAGCCTTGAGGAGGGAGCGAAATCCTGGATCGCGAAGCATGTAGCCGAGGCGCGAAAGGAGATGGAGATGATCCCTCACCGTCGGGCAGACGATGGCGAAGAGCACATCGACCGGCAGGCCGTCGATCGCCTTGAAATCGACGGCCTTTTCCAAGAAACAAAGCGTAGCCGTAGGCCGGGGAACCGTGAGGACAAGGGGATCGCGGACGTGGGGAATGGCGATCCCCTCGCCTATGCCCGTCGAACCGAGGTCCTCGCGGGCGATCATCACCTCGTAGAGGTAATCGCGATCGACATCCTCCGGAAGGGCGAGCTTGGACACGACCTCGCGAAGGACGGAGGAGGAATCTTCCCCCCTGATGCCTCGTAGGATGCCGCCGCCCAAAAGTGCCTCGAAGAAACTTGGCTGGCCGCCTGATCCCGAATCGGGAAAGAGCTCAGGCGAGACCTTCATTCCGCGAGCGGTGGCCCATTCGAGGAGCTCCGTCCTATCAACCCGCCAATCTTCCCCGACTCTGATCGCCGGCAGCTCTCCCTGCCGTATCATGCGATAAACACGATCCTCGTCGAGATCGAGGACCTTCGAGGCGATTTTTACGGAAACTTGCATAGAGGAAGAAAGTGTCGCAAGATGCGACCGGTCGTGTCAATGCGCCTCGGCAACCTCTGCGGCGCAGCAAGAGCAGCAATTTCCTATCAGAATAGGCTGAATTCCCCGTCGCTGAGCCCATCGCCCCTCGCTCGCGGCTCACCGAGTTCGATGTCGGCGGCGCAGTCCAGCTCGAGCTCGACGACGACCCTCCCGGTTTGGACAAGACAGGCTGAGCGACGAAGCACCATCGGGTCGGAACTGAAGTGCTCGAGATTGACGCCTACGAAGGTTACCGGAGTCCCCACGGCGATTTCGAGGCCCGAGGCCCAAAGCCCATTCTTGAGCCTCCCCAGCAATTGGTTGGCCAGTTCGCCTGCCCAATCCGCAAGGATTTCGGCGCTTTCGCGACTTCCTTCCGGCATGCTCGCGACGAGACTGCGCCGCCCCAGACTCAGCACGAGAGCTCCCTTGAGCCTGTCGCCGGTAAACCCGATGGCGGCCCCGAAATCGCCGTCCCTGTGGGCCCAGGCCCGCGTCGATATGGTGGGGAGCCCTACAGTCGCGGAATCATTCGAGGGCTCTGTCGCACCCGTATCCGGATCGAGCCGCGCCTCGAAGCCGTGAGCGGCGAGGAGCTTGACGAGAGAATCGGCGAGATATTCATCGAGAAGCGCAAGGGAGGACTCGTTCATTACTGCCTGCCTTGGCATTCATTCTAGTGAAGAATCCTTTTTGTTGCGAATTCCCGCGAACCAGAGCCGGGCTCGGGAGCCCTCGAGCAAGGGAATGGAAGATAGGGAGAAGAGCGCCACCGCCGCAAGAATCGCGAACATGCGCACCCAAGGCTGAGCATCGGCAAGGCGCTCCGCCCTTATTTCGATCGCGGTTAGTATCCAAATCGTCGCCGATACCAGGGCTCCAAGCTCGAGAAGGCGCCTGGCCCAGGGTTTTCTCACCAAGAAGGCGAAGGGAAGAGACAGGGAACAGAGCATTCCGAGGACGATGAATGATCTCAGAAAATGCGCCGCGAGAAGGAGGGCGGACAATAACGTGACAATAAAAGCTGCGAGGGGCATAGGACCTCCAGTGTCCCATTCTTCCCCGCCAAGGCGGATTGTCAGTTACCTTTGGTACAAAAATGGCCGGAGACGGTCTCTCTCGGTGTGCGGCGAAGAGGTCTCTGTTGCCAGGGCTTCGCCTTCGGCTCAGCCCAGCGGTTCAAGTCCTATTCGCCTCATAGCGACAAAAGAAAAGGACCGGCCAAACGCCGGTCCTTTTCTTTTGTTGCGGCGAAGAGGACTTGAACCTCCATGCCTCTCGGCACTAGCACCTCAAGCTAGCGTGTCTACCAATTCCACCATCGCCGCGCGGAACGAGAAATTGTATAGCCGAAAGGGGAAAAAGCTGTCAAGCGGAGCGGTCCGATTCGTGTTGATAAAACTTGCGAAATTAAGGGAACAAGGGTGACAGAAATCTGGCGCCGGCAGGGCTACAGTGTCAAAAGAGGTATGCCATGGATCTCTACGCCCATCTCGCCACGGTTTATGACAGGATATTTCCCTTAAATCCGGCCAGCCTGGCCTATATCGAAGGGCTCGACGGTCGGCGAGGGCAAAAGGGACGCGCGATCGACCTAGGTTCAGCCACGGGAAGCCTGGCGATCGCTCTCGCGGAGCTCGGTTGGGAGGTCGCGGGAGTCGAGCTTTCGCCCGATCTCTTGGCGCTCAGCAGGAAGAGAACCATACACCAGGGGGCATGGGTTGAGTTCTATCAGGCCGACATGCGCGACCTTGGAAGGCTCTTCACCCCGACCTCGGCGGATCTCATCCTTTGTCTCGGCAATACCCTCCCCCACCTCGCCAATTTCGAGGAACTCGGGGCCTTTCTCGTTGCCGCTCGAAGCCTTCTGCGAATCGGCGGCCGGATCATCCTCCAACTCGTGAATTTCGACCTGGCAGGGCCGGGCTTCGTATTTCCAACCCTCGTCGAAGTCGGCTTTCGCTTCGAGCGCTCCTATTCGGGGCTCCCCGACGGGAGGATCGCCTTCGATACCCGGCTTTCCTTCGACGAAGGTCAGAGCTACAAGGATCGAACCGCCCTTTTGCCTCTTTCGCCGAAACGACTCGAGTCGGAACTCCTGAGGGCAGGCTTTTCCATCGAGAAAAGGCTCGCCTCTTGGGAAGGGACTGACTTCGATCCTCGAAGCAGCCACTATCTCACAATTGTGGGCTTGGCCGAGCCGGCGAGAACAGACGCCGCCTCGCTTTAGGCTCGACAGATCGTCACGCCACCAGCGGTTCGACGGAAAGGCAATGGCGAGTTTCGGCGTCGATGGTGAACAAGGCGCCTCGTATTGTGGCTTGGCCTTCGGCTGTCTCCATCTTTATGGGTATCTGCGTGAGACTGCGTCTCACGCAAATGTCGATTTTCACGCCGATGACGGAGTCGGCGGGGCCTGTCATGCCGAGGTCGCCGAGATAGCCCGTCCCCTGCGGCAGAATCCTTTGGTCGGCGGTCTGTACATGGGTATGGGTGCCCGCGAAGGCGGACACTCGCCCGTCGAGGTGGAATGCCAGCGCCTCCTTCTCCTCGTTCGACTCGGCATGGAAATCGACGACGACGAAGGAGCCTGCCTGCTCGGATTCGACCATGTCGAGAATGGCCGCGGCGCCACGAAAGGGACAGTCGATGGGGCTCATGCCCTCCCTGCCCTGGAGATTGAGGACGGCGAATCGATATCCATCCTTTTCGACCAGACAGAGACCATGCCCAGGGGCTTCGGGCGGGTAGTTCGCGGGCCGCAAGAGTCGCTCTTCACCGTTGAGAAGTTCGGTGGCGCCCTGCTTTTCCCAGACATGGTTGCCGCTCGTGATGACATCGACACCGGCGTCCCTGAGGCGTTTGACCTCAGCCGCCGTAATGCCCACGCCGGCCGCGGCGTTCTCGCCGTTGGCGACGACGAGGTCGACGCCGAGCCTTCTCCGCAGCTCTCCAAGTCCGGCGAAAAGCGCCTTCAGTCCCGACTCCCCGATCACGTCGCCGATCATGAGGACCTTCACGGTCTTGGCAGCCGCATCACCCATCGTTCCCCCGCCTTCCATCATTCCCGATCTTCGTCGGAATAATGGCATGATACACAAAGGGGCGGCCTTGCCTATGCCCTGATTCCCTCAGGGTGCCAATTTGCCTTTCGCGACTGCGGCCTTCTCCTGAAAGAACCAGGCCGCCACGAGACCGGCCTCGGCGATCGCAGCCGGTGCAACCAAGGGAAGGGCTTCGGTATAGCCTTCCAGCACGCAGAGAAGGAGGTTGAAAAGCGGAAGGCCGGCGAGCACGAGGAGGGCCGGAAATTCGAAGACTGGGGGAACCGATTCGCTACGGCGGCCTCTTCCGAAAGCCAGAAGCACGAAGAGGCCGAGAGCCCCAAGAACGACCAGCATGATCCATTCACCGGCGCTGCCCTTGGCCATGAAGGGGCCGAGCCATAAAAGAAAATTCGAGATCGGCGAAACGAGGATCGCAAGGGCCGCGATGGCTGCCGCGAAGGGATAGGCGAGCCCTATGGCTCCATTCCAGCCCGACAGCCTGTGCCAATAGCGGCCGGCGAGGATGGTCGCGGTGAAGTAGCCGCAAAGGAGGATCCAGCCGGTGAAGTTATAGACCGGCTCGCCTCCGAGTTGAACATCGGCCGTCCCAGGGTACCAGGACCATCTGCCGATCCGCCCCTCTGCCGTCTGGAATACCTGCCTGATGGCGAGAGGATCGAGGGTGAAATCGAAGAGCATTCCCGAGAACCCGACCACCAAGGGCTTGGACCAGGTCGGCATCTTCCTCCCTGCCAATAGCCGCAGCGTCGTATAGATCACCAACCATTCGACGAGGGGAACCGAAAGCGAAACGTTGAAGACCATAATGAGGGAACGGCCGTAACCATACCAACCCATCAAGGTCGCGAAATTCTCGAAAACGGCGGCATTGAAAAAACAGAAGGCGATAAGCTCCGCGATAATGGACTGGGGTCTTTCTTCATGGCGAAGGATGAAGACCAGGGTGGCGAAGCCGATTGCATAGATCAGGAGATCCTGAAAGACCCACAAAGAAATAAAGTTGAAGGAGCCCATCCAGTCCTCCTAAGCCGCTACAATTCAATAATGAATGATTATTCGTTTATCTGGAGAATGCAAGTGCCAGTAAGCTTTTCGCTTTGCACCGGAATGAGTGATTCGAGTAGGAGGGGGGCTCACGCCCCCCGTCCTCTCACACCACCGTACGTACGGTTCCGTATACGGCGGTTCCTGACAACTGGGTTGCCCCAGCGAGCTTCGTTCCGTTCGATGTGTCGCCTGTGGACCGTGCGGCAT
>DATKVC010000021.1:0-115934 GCA_035530275.1 Rectinemataceae bacterium
CGCGCTCTAAAAAAGGTATTTCCAACCCCAGAGTCTTGAACCATGGTTGCCACCCCGCTATAGTCCGACCTGCGGTCTGTTCAGAACTGCCGGGTGGCAACCATGGCCCGGAATGGGTGGCAACTTTGGCCGGAATAGGCACCGGTACTCCACGCAGTGGAATCTGCTGTTCACCGATGTCCTGCTGGTGACCATACCTCCGCTGCTCTGCTTTATCTTTTTCAATAGGCAAATCGTGGCGGGCATGACCGCGGGAGCGATAAAGTCATGAAAGCAATAGATCTTAGGGTTGAGAATCAAGTCCGTCCCTTGGGCCTGGGCGAAGCGTCTCCCCGTTTCTCTTGGAGATACGAGGGTAGCCCCTCGAACTACGTTCAAGGCGTCTATCACATCGAGGTCGCGCGCTCCGCGGATTTTCGGATGGCGCTCTGGTCTTCCGGCCTCATGTCGGGGGCGGAGTCCCATCTGGTGCCCTATCTGGGCCCGCCACTCGAACCCGGAAGTCGCTACTGGTTCCGAATTCGCGCGGGATCCTCGGAGGCCGCGATTTCAGAATGGTCCGATCCTTCATGGTTCGAAACGGCTCTCGACCCGAGGTTTTCGGAACCGGGAGCCTGGCCTTTTCCTTTTATCACGGCCGAGCGCCTTTCCGATGCCCGGAGCAGCGCCGCGACCTCGCTCGAAAAAACCCTGGAACTGCCCTTCACGCCCGTCAGCGCCCGAGTCCGGGCGACCGCCCTCGGTTTGTATGAATTGACACTAAATGGCGAGAAGGTATCCGAGGCCCGTCTGACGCCGGGCTGGACCGCCTATGGGAAAAGGCTGGCGTATCAGACCTATGACGTGACCGGGCGCCTCAAGCGGGGAGTGAATGTCATCGCGGCAATGCTTGGCCCGGGTTGGTACAAAGGCGAAATGACCTGGCTCAAGTCGCGTAACCTCTACGGCAAGCGTACCGCCTTCTCCTGCCAGCTCGAGGCCCTGGGACCCGGGGGGGAGATCTTCTCGGCGAGCACCGATCCCTCATGGGAGGGACGTGACTCGCCGCTGCTTTTCGCGGAAATCTATCATGGCGAAATTTACGACGCTCGCCTCGAAAGAAAGGGGGCCCTGCGTCCGGTGTCCCTGTTGAAGCTGCCGGAGGTCGCCGTCGTGCCCCAGGACGGCCCTCCTGTCCTGCCCCACGAGCGATTTGCGGCGCGGAAGATCGCGACGCCTCTGGGCGATTTCGTCCTGGATTTTGGCCAGAATTTGACGGGCTGGGTCGAGTTCAGGGTCGAAGGACTGCCTGGCGAGCGTCTCGTGCTCAGCCATGCTGAGACCCTCGACGCCAGCGGCAACTTCTACACGAAGAACCTTCGTCGGGCGAGGAACCGAGTCGAATACTTCCTGCGCGGAGGACCACCGGAGCTCTTCAGCCCGCGATTTTCCTTCCAGGGGTTTCGCTACATACGCATCGAGGAATGGCCCGGCAAGGATCGCGGCCTGGAGCCCTCGCCAAAGGATTTCACGGCGGTAGTCATTCGTTCCTCCATGGAAGAAACGCTCACCTTCGAGTGCTCGCATCCCGGTTTGAACCAACTCCATCATAATATCGCCTGGGGCTGGAAGGGAAACGCGGTGGACATCCCGACCGATTGTCCGCAGCGCGACGAGAGGCTGGGCTGGACGGGAGACGCGCAGATATTCGCCGCCACCGCGTCGCGGCTCTGCCGAACGGACCGATTCTTCCTGAAATGGCTCAGGGATCTCCGGGCCGACCAAAGGCCCGATGGCGGCGTCCCTTTCGTGATCCCGGACGTGTTATCGAACAATCCCAAAAAAGAACCCATGATGGAATCGACGCACTCGTCGACCGGGTGGGCCGATGCCGCCGTCATGGTTCCCTGGGAAGTTTACCGCGCTTCGGGTGACTTGCGAATCCTCGAGGAGAGCTGGCCCTCGATGAAGGCCTGGGTCGAGTACATCAGGGCCCGGGCGGAGGACGGTCTACTCTGGAACACGGGCTTCCATTTCGGCGATTGGGTCGCCCTCGACGCGAAAGAAGGCAGCTTTTTCGGCGCGACGCCCAACGATCTCACCGCCACCGCGTACTACGCGCGCTCGACCGAGATTCTGGCCGAGACGGCGAGAATACTCGGAAAGGATGCCGAGGCGAGAGATTACGGCGCTCTACATAAGCAAATAGTTGGGGCGTTCCGGGCCGAGTTCCTGACCGCAAGGGGGCGCCTGGCCTCGAGGACGCAGACCGCGCACATCTTGGCCTTGGCCTTCGGTTTGGCGCCGGAGGAGCATGTGGCGCGAATCATCCGCGACCTCCTGCGGCTGCTCGACGAGAACGACGGCCATTTGACGACGGGCTTCCTGGGAACACCGGCTTTCTGCGACGCTCTTTCCGGTTCCGGCCGACTAGATCGAGCCTACGCCCTCCTCCTCAAGGAGGACTTTCCTTCTTGGCTCTATCAGGTAGGCAAGGGAGCGACCACCGTTTGGGAGCACTGGGACGGGCTCAAGCCCGACGGCAGGATGTGGAGCGCGAAGATGAACTCGTTCAACCATTATGCCTACGGCGCCGTCGGCGACTGGATGTATCGAACAATTGGAGGGATCGAGCAGGAAAGGGATTCCGCGGGCTATCGGCGCATCGTCTTCAAGCCTCGGCCCGGGGGCGGCTTGACCTGGGCGAGACAGGAACTCGAGACGCCCTACGGCAAGGCCGCCATGAGCTGGTCCATCGCCGATGGCATCTGGTCCCTCGAATTCGAGGTGCCGCCGAACGCGAGCGCTCGACTGGTCCTGCCCTCCGGCGAGACCCGCTGGGGTTCGGGGAGTTGGAGCGTCGAGGAGGAGATACCGACTGCCGCGGTCCGGTAGTCACGCCATAGATGAATCTTCCGCCGGGGGACGTGAAGACTCCGATGCGGGCGGAAGGCCTCTCGGCACCCCCGCCCGACACCGCTCAGGGAATTGCCTTGTCCCCTCGAATGGCGTCCACGTCGAGTCCGATGGATTTATAGACCGACCTGACGCTGTCCTTCTCGTCGAGGACCTTGGCGTTGTAGACGCCCATTTCCGACGCGGGCAGCAAATGCGCCTTGAGGTCGAAGGCGGGCCGCGGCTGGGCGTCGATGTAGAGGGAAACGTCGACTGCCTGCGAAGGCTTCAGGCCCGCGTTCCCCGGGGGCATGTTTTGCTCGACCCATGTGGCGAGCTGACCGGGAACCGCCATGCCCGCGCCGCTGTTGTAACTGCCCTCGCCCCAAAGGGGAGGGGCCGCGTCGCTTCCTAGCCCATCGTCGCCGTGGCAGGCCGCGCATTGATCCTTGTAGAGAGCTTCGCCCTGGACATAGTCGGCGTGCGACGATTTCTTGACGAGGGGCCTCACCGCCTTGTCGGGCCATTTCTCCGAAAAGAAGGGCGTAACTGGTTTGACCGGGTCCATCCTCATCGGTATGCCCTCGGACAACCAGCTTACGTAGGCCGCCATGGCGATCGAAGCCTTGCCGTCGACTAGCGGGCGCGTGCCGTTCATGCTGCGCATGAAGCAGTTGTCGTTGCGGTCCTGCAGGGTCAGCACCGCGTCCTCGCGAGAGGAATAGGCCGGGTAGACCGTCGCCGACCCGATGAAAGTTCCGATCGTGGGCTGCTTACCCCCGTCGATGTGGCAGCTGGCGCAGGTCAGCTTGTTGCCGACAAGGTCCTTGGTGAGAGGGTTCTTGTCGGTGTTCATGACGATGTCCTCGCCGAGCTTGACCAGGTCCCCGAGTTGCCCGGACGGGTACTGGGTTGGTGGAGTCGGCAGGCTCTGGGCTCCCGAATAACCGGCGGCCAGGGACGCGAAGGCGAGAAAGAGCGTTGGTAGTTTGGACACGATCCGTACCTTTCCTATCGAAAAATATGCCCACCATATCCTTTGTTTGTACTTAGTGTAAAGTCGTAGAAAGTTGTGAAGTATTTATAATGCGTTGATATTTATGAAGCGCCGACCTCGCGATGGCTCTGCTTTCGGATCGATTGCATACTTTATCTAGAAAGCTGCAGGTAGGGGAGTGAGTGAATTTGGCTTCCGGTCGTGAACATCCATGTACGCTCCCTCTGGCCTGGCGAGAAGCCCTCGCAGACTCGGCGCACTCAAAGGATCGCGAGCCTCCATGCTGGCTCGACCGATCTGCACCTACAAATGATCGGGCTGAGTGGATTTGCCCTTCACTCGCGCGGATCATCCGCGCTCGTTCCGGGCCGGCTCCGCGGGCTGACGCGCGCATCCCTGCGCGCTTTTCGCGCCTATCGGCGCGCGCCCGCTCCGCTTCAAATCCACTCAGCCCCAAATGAAAACGGACGCCCGTAAGCGTCCGTTTTCTCGTCGGGCTGAGTGGATTTGAACCACCGATCTCTTGGTCCCGAACCAAGCGCGCTAGCCACTGCGCTACAGCCCGCAATAAAAAGCCCCGTCGTGGGACGGGGCTTCGGGAGCGACGGGGCTTGAACCCGCGATCTCCGGCTTGACAGGCCGGCGCGATAACCAGCTTCGCCACGCCCCCGTGTCGTTACCGACGAGGCAGCATTATCCAGATAGGTCGGGCCAATGTCAAGTCGGCAAGATAACGGCGCCTGACTTCTCGTCGTTGCGCTGGAGCGGCGAGGCCTGAACTTCGAGGAGGTCGCCCGGCTCGAAGGGGTCGCTGTCGTGGGGGCGGCGGAGCAGGGAGTAGCCGAGGTTGGAGCAGCCGTATTGGCCAAAGGATCCGTCGGGCAGGGCGAAGGGTTCGGAGACGACGCGGACGAGGAGGCCATGGTTGACGGCCCGGGCCCGCCTCTCCCTTTCGCTCGGGTGCTGGTCGACGGCAGGGGCGGCCACGGGGCGCGCGAGGACTCCGCGCGCTGCCCAGAGGTACGAAAGGACTGCGCGTTCCTTGGGGAGGCCCGCCTCTTCCGAGCGGGAGCGGAGCCAGGCTGGAGCCAGGTCCGTGTCGACGCCGAAATGGCACCAGGGGAATTTGTCGCGTTTTTTGGGCATGACGACGGGATGCAGATGGTAGCGCGAAGGGGCGACGTTGGGGTCGCCTTTGGCGTGGTGTAGATGTTGTTCGTGGGTGTCGAGGCCGCGGAAGATGCCGGGGAAGGGGCAGGAATAGGCGTGTGGGCAGGGGCCGAGGGGGGAGGCCCCTTCGGCGATCAGGCCGGCGCGCAAGGCGGAGATGAAGGCGCCGGAACGGGGGTCGCCGGGCTCCATGACGAAGAGGCTGCCATCCTGCCTTAGATAGGTGAGGAGTGTGCGGGCGATCTCGATGGCCCGCTCGCCGATGCTCGACTTGTCCTTCCAGAAGAATTCGTTGAAGACGTTGGCTGCCGAAAGGAGGTGGGCGCGCTCGGGCATCGGAGCGCCGAAGCCATCTTTCTTGAGTTCGATCTTCCAGGGAGGGATGGGAAGGCCGTTGCGCAGGCAGAGTGTCTCGAAAATGGCGAGGCCGGTCTCCATTACGCGTTCGACGCGATCGAGGCAGTAGATGGTGAGGGGGACTTCACGAAGTTCGGGGCGAGCGATCCAAAGTGCCATGACGAAGGTGAGGGGACCCGCGCCGATATCGACCACGACTGCCCGATCGGGGAGGCAGAAATCGGCGTTGGAGAGGATGGCCGAGAGTCGAAAGACGTTCCAAGGGAGAAAATAGCGAAGGTAGGCTGAAAGAGAGGCCGGGTTGCCGAGGTAGTCCGCCGGCCTGTATTCGCGGTCGGAGGTGAGGTCTTCCCAGAGCTGTCGAATGTCGCCGCGGAGGGCAGCCCGATGTTTCGGCTGCAGCGGGGCTACTTCATCCATGGCTACGTCGAGGCGTTCGAGGAGGGCGAGGCTTGCGGAGGAGGGGGAGAGGGACTCGAGGGCCCTCACCGGCGACAGGGGTTTCTTGGTAGAGACTCTGCCCTGTCGCGAGAAAATGGGCCTTCCTTCGGCGTCGAAGCCGGCGATGCCGGGCGGCAATTCGATGTCGTCGTCGCCCGCGCCGAAAACGGGTACGCGATCACCCTGGCGGGGGGGCGGCGGCGCATAGCCGCCCTGGCGCTGCTGGTTGTGATAGCCGCGTCCTTCGGGTTCGTTCCTTCGCTGGCCTTCAAAGTTGCGCGATTTCAGCCTGCGATCGCCCTGCGCGTGATGTGCCTCATCCTTGAAGCGTTTCGGTCTTCCGGTCGCGTCCTGCCGAAAGCCTTCGGGCGGGCCTCGACGTTCGGACGAGGCCCCCTGATTGGGCGGAATGTAGGGCCGCATGGGGGTCTTCGCGCGGACCTGTCCCGGCGCGGGGCCCTGCGGCGATGTCTCTCCGGCGTCGCGGCGCTTTCGCCTTCTTCGCCTTCCGCTCTTTTCTTGCTGGGTCTCGTCGCCCGGGGAAGGAGGTCCGGGCTGTTGCACAGCCTGGCTTCCAGGCTCAGCCGGAAAAAGTTCCTGGCCGCCATCATTGTGGTGGCGTCGTCGCCGGCGCCTTCTGCCGGGTTGCGCGCCATCGCCGGCTTCGCCGTCGTTGCGAGGAGGCTGTTGAGGCGCGCCGCCGTCGGATTGGGGGAGGCGAGCGCCTTCATCCGCGGGCTTTTCGGCCCGCGATCCGTCGGCCTCCTGGCGGGGCCTGGGGTTGCGTGGTTTCACGGTGCCAAAACTGTAGCATGAAACGAAAAGGAAAAATAGATGGGCGGTGGCGAGTCCGAATCACCGGTACCCGAGCAGACACAAGGGACATCGAGAAAGCGGCCGCAGAGTGAAAGTGTCTGCCACACCCGAAATGCCGAAGGCGTGGTAGGAATCTCACGCGGGACGTAAATACGATATCCCGCCGCCCGATGGCGATCACCAGACTGTCGAAACCGGTACCATGGAGGTAATTGAAGGCCTCGGCAAAGTGCTTTGAAAATCGCCCGTACCCCATGAGGTCTTTCCATGCCCACACTGGGCAGAGCTGGAAACCATCGTAGCCTGGGGCTAGACCCCGGCATTGGCTGCTTCTGGTGGTTGTATGAGAGGGCGATTCTGCCGCGGGCTAATAGCAGAAATATGAGAAGCAAGCATTACCGAGGCGCGGAGCGAGTTCCGTGAGGCGCTGGGTTGCCTCTAGCACCTTGCCATCGTCAAATGAGGGGGTATAATCGGTTCATGAGGCATCGGTATGAAGATAGAGCTTGAGCGAGAAGAGGACGGTCGATGGATTGCGGAGGTCCCTGAACTTCCAGGCGTCATGGCTTATGCCGCGACGCGCGATCTTGCCGTTGCCCATGTCGAGGCCCTCGCCTTGCGAGTCATGGCCGAGCGGCTTGAGAACAACGAAAGAATACCTGAAATCGAAAGCGTGTTTGCCCTACCAGCATGAGTGTTTGGCCTTCCTCCAACGCACGCCGGGTCTTGGCCGCGCTCGTACACGTTGGCTGGATCGTGAAAAGACAATCTGGAACCTCGCATCGTATTCTCTCGAGGCCTTCGTGGCCGGATTTTGTCTTTGCTTTTCATGAAGGAGATGAAATCGGGCCGCGCATGTTGGCTCGAATTGCGAAGCACACCGGCCTGAGGCCGGAGGATCTGTAGCGCGCGGAGTGCCCAACCCCGCGCGCGTTGCTATACAGGCGCGCGGGGGAACGCCCGAGGTCAGAAACTCAATACGACCTTCCCCGATTCTCCCGATACCATCGCATCAAATCCCTTCTGGAAATCGTCGAAGGCGAAGCGGTGGGTGATGATGGGGGAGATGTCGAGGCCGCTTCGGATCATGGCTTCCATCTTGTACCAGGTCTCGAAGATTTCGCGGCCGTAGATCCCTTTGAGGAAGAGGCCTTTGAAGATGACCTTGTCCCAGTCGATGCCGGCGCCGTTGGGGAGGAGGCCGAGGAGGGCGACGCGGCCGCCGTTGTACATGTTTTCGAGCATCTGGGCGAAGGCCTGGGGGCTGCCGGACATTTCGAGGCCGACATCGAAGCCGCCGACCATGCCGAGGCTCTCCATGCTGTCCTTGAGGCTTTGTTTGGCGACGTTGACGGTGTTCTCGATGCCGAGGCGGCGCGCGAGGCCGAGGCGCCAGTCGTTGACGTCGGTGAGGACGACGTTGCGCGCCCCGTTGTGGCGGGCGATGGCGGCGGCCATGATGCCTATTGGGCCTGCGCCGGTCACGAGGACGTCCTCCCCGACGACGTCGAAGCTGAGGGCAGTGTGAGTGGCGTTGCCGTAGGGGTCGAAGATGGCGGCGATGTCGTCGGGCACGGAGGGGTGGACTTTCCAGACGTTGGTGGCGGGAACGGAGACGTATTCGGCGAAGCAGCCTTGGCGATTGACGCCGATGCCTTTGGTGTTGGGGCAGAGGTGGCGCTTGCCGGCCTTGCAGGCGCGGCATTCGCCGCAGACGACGTGGCCCTCGGCGGAGACGCGCTCGCCGACCTTCCAACCCTTGACGTCCTTGCCGATCTCGACGATTTCGCCGACGAATTCGTGGCCGATGACCATGGGGGTCTTGATGGTGCGCTGGGCCCATTCGTTCCAGAGGTATATGTGCACGTCGGTCCCGCAAATCGCGGTTTTCTTGACTTTTATCAGTATGTCCGTCAACCCGATTTTGGGCATGGGGACGTCTTCCATCCAGATGCCTTCCCCGGGGGTTTTCTTGACGAGGGCTTTCATGCGTGCTCCTTTGTCGCGAGTATAGGGCGATTTTTCGCGATTGTGAAGCGAAAGCGGGCTCCGGAAGGGCCGCGGAGGGCCCGAGTCGAAGGGGCTTGCGCTCCGCGTTTTGCTCGCCGATACGGATAGGGGAGGGGCGGCAGTATGGCGATCGGCGATGGTCTCGTGCTCGACATCGAAAGGCTCGTCGCGGGCGGCGAGGGTCTGGCTTTTCACGAGGGGCGGGCCATCTTCGTGCCCTTCGTCCTGCCGGGGGAGAAGGTTCGTGCTGTCCTCGTCCGGGAGCAGCGGGATTGGGCCCGAGCGGAGCTACTCGAAGTGCTCGAGGCGAGCGGGGAGAGGGTCGAGCCCGAGTGTCCCTTGTTCGGGGTCTGCGGCGGCTGCGATTTGCAGATGGCGAGTTACGCGGCACAGCGCGAGGCGAAGTTAGGAATCCTTCGCGACGCCTTGCGTCGCGGCGACGCATTGCGTCGCGGCGGGGCTGGGGCGGCGGCGGGCGGGATGCCTGCGGCGAGCGAAGGGGCAGGGTCGGTAGCTGGGCTGGTCGACGAGCCGGGCTTTGAGGCTTCGGAGCCCTACGGCTATCGCAATCGGTTCCAGTTCCATTTCGACGAGGCGGGAAGGCTCGGTTTCAAGCGGCGATACTCGGACGAGGTGGTGGCCGTTTCTTTCTGTTCGATTGCCGATCAGGCGGTCAACGACTGGCTCGCCGAGGGGGTCGGGGGAGACAAGTCGGCGCGGGAGGCGATGCGTCCTTTTATCGGGGGCGCGGAGCGTTTTGTCGTGTATGGCCAGGGCGGCAGGGTTTGGCTCGAGGGCAGACACAAGCGCGCCGAGGTCGAGATTCTCGGCGACAAGATCGGCTTCGATCCGGGAGCCTTTTTCCAATCGAATCATGGGATGCTCGGGCGGATGGTCAAGGCGGCCCTCGCGGGCATCGAGGGCGGGCGGGTCGCGGATCTCTACGCGGGCGTGGGGCTTTTCGGGCATTTTCTCGCCAAGCGGGGGGCGGGGGTCGTGATGGTGGAACAGAACGCCGCCTCCCTCGCCGAGGCCCGGAAAAACGCGGCCGGGCCCGTCCACGAGTGGCACCAGCGTTCGGTCGACGACTGGTGTGTTGGTCCGGGAGCGGGGAAGGTCTTCGACGCGGTGGTCGTCGATCCGCCCCGTACGGGTCTGAGCAGCGCACTCAAACTCTGGCTCGGCAAGAAGCGTCCGCCGATCCTGTCATACGTCTCTTGCGATCCGGTTACCCTTGCGCGGGATACAAGGGAGCTTCTCGACGCCGGTTTTCGCCTGGAGCGGCTGACGCTCTTCGACTTCTATCCGCAATCGGGGCACATCGAATGTCTGGCGCGCTTCGTCGGGGACTAGGGTCGAAGGGAGGGGCCTGGCCCGCCATGGCGCTCGCGGCAATGGCGACCTTCTTCGCTGCCATGCCCGCGATGGGCGCCGATTTGCCGCCCCTGTTCAAGCTGTCGATCGGCGGTCGACCCCTCGCGCCCCCGGTTCTCGATACGACGAGGGCTCGCGCCGCCCTGTGGACCCTCTCCGAGGACGGCTCCTTGTATCTTCTATCCGAGGATGGCCGGCTCCTTTTCAAGAAGGCGATAGCGGGCCCGGAGCCCTGGCTGGGTCTCGATCCCTTCGGCCGCGCCCTCGTGATTTCTGATGATGGGCAGGGGCCGCGGCTCGAGGTGCTGACGAGGCTGGGAAATCTGGCCTGGACCTTTCCTCTCGAGCGATGGGTAAGGCAGGAGGCGGCGAGCGGCGAGGCCAAACCTTCGGCAGGCGGCGGGGCCGCAGGGAAGGGGCTCGACGGAGTCGATTTCGGGCCGGATGGGCGCTTCCTCCTCCGTTCTGGAAGGCATCTCCTCTGCCTGTCTCCCGCGGGGAGGCCGTTGTGGAGCTACGAATTGCCCCTTGGGTCTTCCTGCGCCCCGGCTCTCGATGCCGAAGGCGATTTCCTCTTCGGCTTGACCGATGGGAGCGTCCTGGTGCTTTCGCCCTACGGGGAGAGGCTCGATACGATCCGGGCCCTTTCGGCGGGGCTTGGCGCAGCTGCTGGCGCCGGCGTCGGCGTCACGGCCCTCGCGGCCTTCGGCCAGACCCTCGCGCTAGGTTACGGCGACGGGAGGGTCGCGCTCAGCCGGGATAAGGCGCCCCTCGCCCTCATCGGCCGCACGGGGGCGGCGCAGAGTTTTATTGCAATTGGTACCATCGAGGCAGGGGAGGCGACCGGGGGCGGCTTCGCGACCGGGAGCGAAAGGATCGTCGCCCTCGATCGGCTGGGTACCTTGTCCGCCTTCGATCTTGATGGTCGCAGGCTCTGGGGCGCCGAGACGGGCCTGACCTCGGCTTCGCTCTTTCCCGCGGTCTCCCGCCTCGTCGTGACGGGAGAGGGGAAGGCCGTCTCGTATTCTTGGGAAGGCGAACTCCTCCGCGAGGCCTCGATCACGAACGCCGTCGCAAGGGCAGTCCTCGCGCCATCGGGGCTCCTCTTTTCGGCGGGGGCCGATTGGATTCTCGCGGCCTACCGCTACGAGGCGCCCCTCCAGCGACTCGCCTCTCCCAGCCCGCCGGCCTGCCCGGCCGATCCCTCTGCCCTGGTCGCACGCGGTATTTCGGAGGCCGGCTTCCTCTCCGAGGGCCGCCAGTTGTCCCTTGTTGCCGATATTGAAAAAAGGCTCGATTCGGCTACCATAGGGGAGAGGGAAGCGGGCGATCGGGCCGTTCTCGAGGCCATGGCGAAGGGGAGTCTGTCCGAGGCGGAATGGTCCTCGGCGCGGAGGCGGTTCCAGCTTTTCGTGCGGCCCCGCGTCGAGGCCTGTCGGCTTCTGGGTGAAATCGGCTCTCCGGCGTCCATCGACGCTTTGGTCGACATAGCTCTCTCGAAGGCCGACCCCTCGGTTCGGGCCGCGGCGCTTCGGGCCATAGGAGCGATCGGGGTCGATCCCGGGGTGGTGGCCGACCGAGCCTTCGCGATCGCGACCTCGGCGACGGCGGTCGACGAGGAGGTGGCCTCGGCCCTCGTCGACGCCATCGAGGCCATCGCCCTGCGTTCGGGGGCGACCCCCTCGCCCGAGGCGGCCCGCGCCCTCATGGCCCTGTCGGGGCCGCTTTATCCGGCGGCGGTCGGCGCTCGAGCCGAGGCGGCCCTCGCGCGCCTCGCTCGCTGGTCGGTCGGTGATTGAGTTCGTCACAGTCGGGTTCGTCCCGGCTTTCATTCGGGAGGAGGCGTGGTGAACAAGCTAGCTGATAATGTGGTGGGGGGGCGGTCGTCCCCGCAGGGTGGCGCCGCGGTTCGCCTGGCGCTCGTCTGCGCCTTGTCGCTCCTGCCCCTCGCCGGCCTCGCAGCCCTCGACGTGGCGAAATCCGAGATCGAGTCGACAAGCGGCGCGAAGGTGACCTTCGTGAACTACGAGGGGCCGCAGACTGTCGTGCAGAGCGCCGCGGAGATTCGCGGGATAGGCGCCGCCCTCGCCGCGGCGATCGGCAAGCCCGACGGGGCCTCGGCCCGGGCGGGCGACCTCGCTCGCTACGCCGTCATCCGTGCCGTCGATCCTAAGACGGTCGAGGGACTCGACGCCGATATACTCATAATTGGTAAAGATTCGATCATCGATCATATCGACAACGTACGCCGCGTTATCGCGGGCTATCTCGAAGGGGCCTGGGGCTATTCGCGCGCCGACGCCGCCACCCTCGCGGTGTTCATCACCGTGTACAACGCGGTGCATCGGGGCGACCTGACCTTTTTCGGCGCTAAATACAAGTCGGTCGTGACGAAGGAACTCAGCGCCGCCGACGCGGGCCTCTCGACGAAGTGGGACGAGTGGCCCGGCAAGACGCGGATCCTCATCCCCCTGAGTTCGGGCGCCCAGCCCGGCGCGGCAGGGGCGGTCTCGACGGGGACGATTTCGGGCAAGGAAGTGACCCAGAGCATGAAATCGGAGCCGGGGGCCGGCATTCCCGAGCGCCAGGCCCTCGTCGACATCAAGCAGAAGGAAGTGGGGCAGGCGCAGGACCAGGCGGCCCAGGCTGCCGCGGCGGCCTCGGCTGCGGCGGCGAAGGCTGCCGCCGACCAGGCCCAGCTCGCCCAGGCGCAGAAGGATCTCGCCGCGGCGCAGAAGGCGGCCCCGGCTTCGCCTGCCGCTCCCGCGCCGAACGCGGGAACCGGCACGCCGCAGGCGCAGACGGCGCAGCCGTCGATAGCTCAGGCACCCGCAGGGGGAAGCGCCGCGCCAGCTGGCGCCGCGCCTGCAGGCGCGACGTCTGCAGGTGCCACGGCGACTTCGGCGCCGCCTGCCACAGCTGCTGCAGCGCCCGCCACGCAGGGGCAGGCCCAGCAGGCTACCTCGACCGGCCCCCAGGTCGCCGCGGCCCAGGCGAAGGTCGCGGAGGCCCAGCAGACGGCCGCGGCCTCCCAGGCCGATGCGGCGGCGAAGGACGCGGCGGCGAAGCAGGCCCAGGCGACGGTCGCGACCAAGGAGGCCGCCGTCGCCGCGGATCGCCAATCCATCGCCGCCGACCAGAACGCGGCCATCGCCGACCAGGTGGCCAAGGCCAAGGCCGCCGGGGCGACGGGCATCCTCCTCCTCGAGATCGTCGACACGGGCTATCCCTTCGCGAGGGTCGATTTCGTCGACACCAAGACCGGGGCCCTCATCGCCGCCTCGACGATCAACAGCATCCGCTCGCGTTCCCTGGTGGATGGAGGCCCGGTCTTCGTCGCGGTGGCCGGCAAGGAGGGAGGCACGGGGGCGGTCAGGCTCGTTGCGATCGACAAGCAGAGCCTCGCGCAGACGGCACAGGGGGAGGTGGACATCTTCCCGGAGAGCGTCGTGACCAAGATCGGCGACGCCTACTTCGCCGTGATCAAGGCCTCCGATGGAAAGTATTATCTAGGACGATTTGGGGCCGACCTCAAGGAGGGAGCCCGCTCGAAGGACCCGGTCAATCCCTATACCTTCGTCGTGCAGGGCCCGGCCGGAGCGGCAACGGGTGCGTCGGCAGGTACGAGTGCCGCTGGAGCGGCGGCCACGGCCACCGTCGTGGCCCAGGCCGCGGCGGGAGGCTTCCTCACCCTCGACGCGACGAGCCTCGTCACCACCGGGAAGCTAGGGCTATAGGGGCCTGAGGGCCGCCGCCAGCAGGGGGCGAAGCGCCTCGGCGCTCTCGCCTCTGCGGCTTCTGGAAAGAACCCGTATATCTCGCAGGCAAAATCGGGCTATCGCGCGGGGCGCTCGCGGCGATATTCGTAGAGCATGACGGCCGCGGCGGCGGAGACGTTGAGCGAATCGACGTGGCCCCACTGGGGGATGGCGAGGCTCCCGTCGCATTCGCTGCGGACGAGTTTGGACACTCCCTCGCCTTCGTTGCCCATGACGATGACGGTTTTCGCGGCCAGCTCGGCTTCGGGCAGGGCCTCGCCGTCCATGGCGGCGGCGTAGCTCCAGAAGCCGGCCTTTTTGAGGCGCCGCAGGGCCTCGGCGAGGTTGGGTACCCAGGCCAGGGGCACGTGGGCCGCCGCGCCGGCGGAGGCGCGGACGGCGGCCTCCGAGAGGGGGGCGGCGCGGCGCTTGGGAGCGATCACGAGGTCGCAGCCGAAGACGTCAGCCGATCGGAGGATGGCGCCGAAGTTCTGGGGATCCTCGATGTGGTCGAGGATCAATACGAGGGCATCGTCCTTGTCTTCGGCTTCGGAGAGGAACTCGTCGAGGTCGGCCTCGGCGGGATTGGAGCTGCTGTCGGTTTCGAAGGCCACGCCGCGGTTGTCCGGGGCAAGGCGATCCAGCTCCTCTTGGGAGAGGCGGGAAATCGGGACGACCTGCTTGGCCGCCATCTCGAGGATGGCCTTGATCCGCGGGCCCGAACCCGCGATGAGGAGTCGGCCCTTGATCTTGCCTGCGCGGAGGAGCTCTTCGATCGCGTGGAAACCGGTTATGCGTCGCATGGCGAGGATAGTACGCGGGGCGGAGGACCGATGTCCACGGGCGGGGCTTGGTGCCACGAAACGCGTCAGCGGGCGAAGCGGAAATCCTCGCGCGAGCTCATGTGCGGCGCGGGCGGGCTCGCGGAGCGAGACCGCCCATCGAGAGAGCTTGCGAGCGCGAGATTGGAGCGGAGCACGCGGTCCGGCGCGCACGCGCGCCGGAGACGCCCTGACGAGTTGAGGCACAGCCTCAACTCGTCTAGATGTTTTCGCTTCGCGAAAACATCGTAGCCAAAAGTAGTCGGGACGCCGATTCATCTAGAGGTTTTCGCTGAGCGAAAACCTCTTAGCCAATCGGCGCTAGAGGGAAGCACGCCATCTAGATCGCCGAGAGGTTTTCGCAAGGCGAAAACCTCCAAGCCAATCATCGCCGCGGCGATGATTGGCTAAGGCATGACGGTGAATTCCTGGACGACTTGGATGGCGCTTTCGACTTCTTCGACGCCGGGGATGGTGCGGGCGGCGCCGATGGCGGCTTCGATGGCGGTCTGGGTGTTGGAGACGCCGTGGAGGATGACCCGTCCGCCGCGGACGTCGGCTTCGAGGAAGTGGAGGGGGAGGCGTTTGCCGTAGACGATCTCGGTGACGACCTTCTGGCCGAGGACGAGTTCGGAAAGGCGTTGCCTGCCCTGGGCCTCGGCCTCCGCGTTGACGATGCGTCGTCGATAGGCGTCGATGACGGCGGCGGCGTCGGTCGGCGAGGGGCGTTCGCCCATGGAGAGACTCAGCGAGTATTCGCTCGCGTCGGTCCAGTCGGTGGAGAAGAAATAGCGTTGGAAGCCGAGGCGGTCGCGGTCGCTCTGTTCGATGATCTGGAGGGCGTGGCGCTCGTTGCAGGCGTGTTGCGCCATGACGCGGCGGACGCGGATGGAGGTCGGCGCGACGATGCGAACCGCGACGGTGCTGCCGAGGCCCTTGAGCACGGCCGAGGCGCCGCGGCCGATGATGATGCAGTCGCCCTGCTCGGCCTCCTCGAAGATGGCGGTCTTGAGATAATGGAGATAATCGTCCCTCTCCTGGGACAGGGAGGCCCACAAGCCGGGTTTCTTCTCGTCGTACTTCCGCCGTTTGTCGGCGGTGATTCCGAAGTCGCCGAGCCGCTTTTCGAGCCATTCGCGGTCCACGAGACGGTATCCGGTAAGTTTTACGAGTTCCTGGGCGACTTCCTCGCCGAGGGCGGCGATCTGACGCGCGATCGTAATTACTGCCATGGTGGGCCTCCCCGGGAATCTCGGTTCCCTAATCAAAACATAGGTCCGTCCGGGGGCGAAGTCAAACCGATCTGTCCACTCCCGGGGCATTCGGGGTAGAGTGCCGCGCCATGGAAAAACTTGGAGCTCTCGCGGCCTTTGGCACGGCGCTGTTCTGGACGGCCTCGGCCATCGCATTCGAAGGGGCGTCGAAGCGGGTGGGCGCCCTCGCGGTCAATTTCTGGAAGGTGACGATGGCCTTCGTCCTCCTCGCCCTCAGCTCCCTCGCGTTGGGAGGCGGAATCCTGCCCTTCGGCGCCTCCGGCACTTCCTGGATATTCCTATCGCTCTCGGGCCTGATAGGCTTCGTGATCGCCGATTATTTCCTTTTCAATGCCTATGTCCTCATCGGGTCGAGGGTCACGGTGGTCTTCCAGGCCCTGACGCCTCTTTTCGCGGCGGCCTTCGGCTTTTTCATCCTCGGCCAGACGATGCGGCTCGGGGCCCTCGTCGGCATGGCGACGGTCGTCACGGGCATCGTCATCCTCGTGGTGGCGCGCAACGCGGCGGCGGCGAAGGCCAGGGCCTCGGCCGGGGCGGCCGAGGGCGGCGGAGGCGTCGAGCATGTGGCGTCCGAGGCGCAGCGGCGCAGGGCGGTGCAGGCGCGGGGCTATGCTTTCGCTTTCCTGTCGACGGTCTTCCAGGCGTTGGGGCTCGTGACTTCGAAGCTCGGTCTTTCGGGTATCGAGGCGATTCCGGCGACGCAAATACGAGTGCTCGCGGCCATGGCGGGCTTCGCTATCCAGACCCTCCTCCTTCGCCGCGCCGACGAGGTCTTCGCCCGGCCCTTCCGCGAGGGAAGGGTCGCCGTCAGGATAGGCCTCGGCTCGGTGGTCGGTCCCTTCCTGGGCGTCACCTGTTCGCTCTACGCCCTCCAGCACACCGACGTCGGCACGGCGAGCACGCTGATGGCCCTGACGCCCGTCCTCATCATCCCGCCTGCCATCCTTTTCATGAGGCAGAAGGTGGCGGCGATGGAGATCGTCGGCGCGGCCATAGCCGTGGCGGGAACGACGCTGTTCTTCCTACAGGTCCTTGCATATTGAGCCGTTCGCGGTTGCGAACGGGAAAGATGAAAGGACCTGTGTAGAGCCTTGCGCGCCGTTCAAAAGCCCTGCTTTTGAACGGCGCTTAATGCAAGGCTCAATAGTTTAAGGTATTTACTCCCGCTCCCGGCAGGCTACAATGACAGGGCCTTTTCGGGAGGTCCCATCGGTGGATCTGGACAGCACGAGCGTTCTCCTCGCCGAGACCGAGAGAAAATTCCGGCTCGCCTTCGAGAACTCGCCCATCGGCATCATCCTCACCAATCTCGAAGGGCAGCTCCGCATGGCCAACAAGGCCTTCTGTCGGATGCTCGACCGCTCCACCCTCGAGGTGACCTCCGTGGATTTCACCGCCCTGATCAGGCAGGAGGATGTGGAACCGAGCCGCGAGGTGGCACGCAGGCTCCTCCGGGGCGAGGCGCCCTCCTTCGACTACCGCGTGCGCTATGTCCATTGCGACGGACACGACGTCTGGGCCGACGTGAGCACGGCCCTCGTCCGCGACGCGCTGGACAATCCTGACTTCTTCATCTCCCACGTCACCGACATAAGCGAGAAAAAACGCCAGGAGGAGGAGCTCAGGGATACGCGGAATCGCTACGTCGATCTCCTCAACGCGATCGGCGAGGGTTTTTGCTACGTCGACGAGCAGGAGATCGCGCGGGTCGTCAACCCTTCCTGCGGCAAGGTCTTCGGCCTGCCCTCCGAGGAATTGATCGGACGCTCCCTCTTCGATTTTCTCGACGAGGAGGGCAGGGCGATCGTCGAGGAGCAAAATCGCAGGCGGGCCCGGGGCGAGTCCTCCGAATACACCTTGCCCATCCGCAGGACCGACGGAACACGGAGGCTACTGCGTGTGAACGCGGCGCCGCTCGGGCTGACGGTCGGCCCTTACCTCGGCGCCTCGGTGATCTTCAGGGACATCACGGATGAGCTGCGCGCCAACGAGGCTCTCAACGAGCTCGTCAAGCGCAAGGAGACCCTGATGAGGGAGCTCCAGCATCGGGTCAAGAACAGCCTCGCCATCGTCTCGAGTCTCATCGGCATTGCGATGAGCGAGCTTGCGGACGAAAAGGCGATCGGCGTCCTCGAGGACACGAGGTCGAGGATCGATTCGATGTCGGGCATCTACGAGCGACTCTATCTCACCGAAAGCGTCGAATCCCTCGATTTCGGCACCTACCTCGAGGGGCTGACGAAGTCCATTTTCGAGGCCTTCATGCCCGATCCCGCTCGCATCGGCCTCGAGGTCGAGGTCGAGCATCTCGAGCTGGACACGAAGCGGGCGATAGCCCTCGGCCTCATCGTCAACGAGCTCTGCACCAACGCGGTGAAGTACGCCTTTCCCGGCGAGCGCGGCGGTACCATCAGGGTCGGCCTCGAGGTCGCCGTCGACATCGTCCGCGTCGAGGTGTCGGACGACGGCATCGGCATCGATCCTGACCTGCCCGAGCGCTCGACGAGCATGGGCATGAGCCTGATAAAGCTCCTCGTCGAAAAGGAACTGGGAGGCAGTCTGCACGTGGACGCGAGGTCGGGCACCTCCGTGAGCATCGAGTTCAGGCTGTAGGCAGAGCCGAGGCTTCGGAGGGGTCGAGCCGACGCGATCGGAGATAGCCTATCGAGGCGAGTTCGAGAAAGGCTCCCGCCTCGACGGGGCGGGCGAAGAGGTAGCCCTGGCCGGTATCGCATCCCTGCTCCCGGAGATAGCGGTGCTGTTCCTCGGTCTCGATCCCTTCGGCTACGGTCTCGATTCCGAGGCTTTTCGCCATCGCGATTATCGCGGCGACGATCGGGCGCATCTTGCCCTCGGGAAAGATGTCGCGGACGAAGGACTGGTCGATCTTGAGTTCACCCACCGGGAAATGCGCGAGATAACCGAGGGAGGAATAGCCCGTGCCGAAATCGTCGATGGCGACTCGCGAGCCGAGGGAGCGGATCGCTCCCATGGTTCGCTTGGCGCTCGCGAGGTCGTGCATGATGGCCGACTCGGTGATCTCTACGATGAGGCGGTCTGCGGGGAGTCCGCTATCCGCGAGGGCTTTCTCGATCACCTGCGGCAGGGTGTCGTGGCGAAATTGGCGTGCCGAAACGTTGACGGAAACGGGTATGTCGAAGCCCATCTCGGCCCACACTGCGGCTTCGGCGCAGGCGGTCTTCAGCACCCATTCGCCGATGGGCACGATGAGTCCCGTTTCCTCCGCCAGAACGATGAAGTCGGAAGGCGAGATCATGCTTCGATCGACCGGTTGCCATCGGAGCAGGGCCTCCGCGCCGCAGATGCGGCCGCTGTCCAGGGAGACGAGGGGTTGGTAGAGGAGATGAAATTGGCCGAGCTCGACGGCCTTGCGGAGTTCCCCTTCAAGCTCGATTCGCGCCCTATTGCGTGAATCCGTCTCGCCCGAGATGAAGCGATAGCCGTTGCCTCCCGCTTCCTTGGCCAGGTACATGGCGGCATCGGCCTTGCGCGTGAGTCCCGCCGCCGTCCAGTCGTCATAGGGATACACGGCGACACCGATGCTCGCTCCGGAGAAGAAATCGACTCCGTCGACGTGGAAGGGCCGCGAGATTTCGTCGAGGAGTTCCTGCGAGACGAGGGCCGCATCCTCGCTCTTGGCCAGGCCCTCGAGGATGATCGTGAATTCGTCCCCGCCGAGGCGAGATATGGAATCGGAGGCTCGCGTCTTCGCTTTTATCCTCTTTGCGATTTCGACGAGGAAGGAATCGCCGGCGGCATGTCCCAGGCTATCGTTCACATATTTGAACCGATCCAGATCCAGGAAAAGGAGGGCGAGCCGATGTCCGAATCGCTGCGCGCGGGCTATGGCCTTTCCGAGGTTCTCGTTGAAGAGGGCGCGATTCGGGAGGCCGGTGAGGCCGTCGAAGTAGGCGAGGCGCTGTAGATCCTCTTCCGCAGCCCGCTCCCTGTCGGCTCGGTCGAGTCCGGCATAGATAGCGATGCCGATGAAGGCGTACTCGAGGAGGTAGGGCCCGGCGATGACTGACAAGCCGACGGCGAGGTCGTTCAGATAGATGGCGAGGAGGATGACGGGAATGACAAGAAGGCCTCGCCGCCTTTTGGGATCCCTCTTCCGGAAACGGAGGGCCGTGACGAAAAGATAGGGCGCGAGGGCGAAGGCGGTCATCTCCTGAAGGTTCGAGACGATGCCGGTTCCGGCCTCCGGGAAGCTCCAAGAAAGGCCGAAGGGAAAGGCGGCTGTTCTCGTGACCCCTTGCGAGGCGATCCAGGTGAGCGACTCGGGCCCGAAGATTTGGAAGAGGGCGAAGGCGAGGGAAATGGCCGCCGTGAAGTAGAAGACCCTGCGCGAGACGCAGCCGGTGACCGCCTTGAAGAAGCCAACTAGGGCAGCGCCAGCCGCCGCGTTGGCCGCGTACTGAAGTCGGAGCCAGGGTAGGGTGCCGGCAAAGTCCTCGGCGTTCATCTGTCCCGCGCAACCTGCGGCAAAAAGGGCGCAGGAGAGGCAGAGGGCGATGAATGCGTAATCCCTGGCGAGCGGCCGCTTTGCCAACAAGCCTACTAGCTCATAGAGGCCGATGCCCAGGGCGATCGAGGCGACAATGAGATCAGGGAGGGCTTGGGTTTCCATCATTCCTCTGAACTCTCGGAACGGGCCTGGGGAAACGATCGAAGATATCGTGCCATTTCGATCTATTTCTGAGTCTATGCGTCGCGGGTTCCGCGTCAAGGCCGGCCAGGAGAAGGCATCGAAGACCATTGTGAGGGGTCGCCTCGTCCTTTCGTTTGCGCCGGCGACCGGGCTCGGTTAGGATTGCAGCCATGAGCATACGATTCCATTCCGTCGGCGGGGCCGGCGAAGTCACCGGTTCCAAGCACATACTCGCCATCGACGGGGCGCGATGCCTCATCGATTGCGGAGCCTTCCAGGGCAGGCGCGACGAGGCCGAGCGGAAGAACCGCTCCCTCGTGCCCGATCCGGAGAGCCTCTCGTCGGTGGTACTGACGCACGCGCATTTCGACCATTGCGGCATGCTCCCCCTCCTCGCCAAGCGCGGCTATCGCGGCAACATCTACGCGACGCCGGCCACCCGCGATCTGGCCGGCATCGTGATGATGGACTCGGCGGCCATACAGGCCCGCGACGCCGAGTATCTCGGCAAGCAGGCGGTCAAGAAGGGGCAGAAGTTCGACTGGCAGCCCCTCTACGACGAGGAGGACGTCATCGAGGCCCAGGGCCAGTTCGTGACCGTGTCCTACCATCGACCCCTCCCGATCGGCGACGGCATGAAGATCGAGTTCTACGACGCGGGCCACATCCTCGGCTCGGCCCTCGTGTACACTCACGCGCGCGATCGTTCGGGCCGCGAGGTGACCATCGGTTTCACGGGCGATCTCGGGCGCAAGGGAAAGCCCATCATCCGCGATCCCGAGCCCCTTCCCGCCTGCGACTACCTCGTCATCGAGTCGACCTACGGCGATCGCCTGCACGAGTCGGTGGCCGAGGCCCTCGACACCCTGGCCGACGTGGTGAACGAAACGGTGAGGCGCAACGGGAAGATCGTCATTCCCTCCTTCGCCATCGAGCGGACGCAGGAACTCGTCTACTACTTCCACGTGCTTTGGGACCAGAAGCGCATTCCCGACATCCCCATCTGGGTCGATTCGCCGATGGCCATCAACGCCACCTCGATCTTTCAGATCCATCCCGAGTGCTACGACGAGGAGATCCACGAGGCCTTCGTGAGGCACCACGAGAACCCCTTCGGCTTCAACGCCCTCCATTTCGCCTCGAGCGTCGAGGACTCGAAGCGGCTCAACGACCTCAAGGGTCCGGCGATCATCATTTCGGCCGACGGCATGTGCGAGGCCGGCCGGATCCAGCACCATCTCATGCATACGGTAGAAGACGAGCGAAACCTGATACTGATCGTCGGTTTCATGGCCGAGCACACGCTCGGCCGACGCATCCGCGACCGCGAGAAGGAGCTCCGCATCCACGGCGACATCTACCGACTCAGCGCCCGTGTGCAGGAGATCAAGGCTTTTTCGGCCCACGCCGACTATTCCGAGGTCTGGGACTGGCTGCAGACCCTCGATCTCTCGCAGCTCAAGAAGGTCTTCCTCGTCCACGGCGAGCCTCCGGCCCTGACCCACCAGGCGACCTACCTTCGCGAAAAGGGAGTGAAGGAGGTGCAGATCGTAAAATATGGAGAGGTTTATGATCTCTGAGGCCGCGGAGGCGCAGGCGGCCTTTTCGGTCGATTTCGAGGTGCGCGACAGCGAGCTCGACGCGCAGGGGATCGTCAACAACGCGAATTATCTGCATTATTACGAACATGCGCGGCATCTCTACCTGCGCTCCCGAGGCGTCGACTTCGTCGGCATGCACGAGGCGGGGCTCGATGCCGTCGTCTTTCGCATCGAGGTGGACTATCGCGAATCGCTCCGTTCCTTCGACGAGTTCTCGGTGAGCGTCGCCGTGGAACGAGAGGGCACGCTCCGGATGATCTTCAGGCAGGAGATCGTGAAGAAGTCGAACCGCCACGTCGCCTCGAGCGCGAGGGTCGTCGCGGCCATCGTGTCCGGAGGCAGACCCGTTCGCCCGCCGGCCGAAATGATGGAGAGGCTCCTCGCCTGAAGCGGCTCAGCAGCGAGCGTCGGCCTGGGGGCCCAGGACCCGCTCGGCCTCGACGAGGGCGAGGAAGAGATGGTACAGCACCCTCGAGAGGGCGGGGACGGGCAGGGGGCTCCTGTCCCGGGCGAGGCGGTTGCGGAAGAGGGCCGATCCAGGTAAGAAATAATTGGTACTGATGGCGCCGAGGCACTCGATGGCCGCCCGTTTCGCGGCCTCGTCGCCCGTCCATTCCCACCAGGCGAGATGAGCCTTGAGCAATTCGGTCTGGGGCCAGAGGAGCTTGCCCTCCTCGACGAGGCGGCCCACGGGATCGACGGCGTCGAAGGCGAGGCCGTCGGAATCCCTGCCCTTATCGCAGGCGAATCGGTAGAGGCGTCCGGCCATGTCGAAGGCCCCAGGATCGCCGCTCGCCTCCTGCCAGCGCCTGAGGAGCCATACCCACTCGAAGTGATGCCCCGGCTCGCGACGGCTTCCCGCCTCCCCCGAAGCGGGGGCAAGGTCCTCGTCGAAAAATTCGCCGAGGGTTCCGTCGACCGGATCGATGAAGCGGCGGCGCGCGAGTTCGACGATCGAGCCTGCCCTCTCGAGCCAGGGGCCAGTCGGATCGGCACCATGCCAGGCGAGAAAGGCCTCGAGGAGGTGCATGTGGGGGTTCTGGCGACGGGGGGTGGCCGGAGGGCCGCCAAGGTGTTCGGCCACGGCTGGCGCGCGGGATCGACGCCATTCGGGATAGCCTTCGTAGGCGCCGCCGCGCGCGCCCGCGGCCGCATCCAGCCCGGCGAGGGCTTCGAGGGCGACCGCCTTTAATCCGGCGTCGCCCGTGGCGCGGAAGGCCCAGGCGAGGGCCAGGAGGCCGAAGGCCTGGTCGTAGCTGTCGATGCGGTCATTGAGCGCCAGACCTTCGGCATCGATTGATTGGATCCAGCCGCGGGCCTCATCACTCCAGAAGTGGTCCTGCATCGCGGCGATGGCGACCCTGCCCTCGGCGGCCGCGAGAGGGTCGCCGAGGAGACCAGCATGGGCGAAGACATAGGCGAGACGCGATTGGCAGAGCATCGTGCGCCCGGCGTCGCCGAGCTCGGCCCAGTCGGCGCCGAGGGTCTCGGCATAGCCGAGGGGAGAGCGGGGCAGGCCCTCGAGCCAGGCCCCGACCAAGGCCAGCGGATCGAGTAGGGAGCCCCGAGGGGCGGCGCCCGGAGGCGGCGTCATCCCCGACCCCGATCCCGCGATGCTCACTTGAGCTTGAAGACCATCTGCGTGGGACTCACGAACTTGAGGGCCACGACGAGGCAGGCCATCGCGATTAGGAAGTAGATCACCGCGAGGGCGTCGACGGCCTGGGGCGGCCGGGCTCCGGCGGCGTAGGCGTCGGCATAGAGGGCGACGACGATGGTCTGGCTGTTGCCGCCTGCGACGAGATAGGTGAGCTCGAACATCGAGATGGCCTTGACGAGGGACAGGATTCCCGCCGTGAGGATGCCGGGGATCGTAAGTGGTATGAGGATTCGGCGGAAGATGGTCAGGCGGCTCGCGCCGAGCATCTTCGCGGCCGATTCGAGGTTGCTGCCGACCTGTTCGATGAAGGGCATGAGGACGAGGATCATGAAGGGCACTATCGGCACGAGGTTGACCAGGATGACGCCGGATACCCGCGCTGCGAGATGCACCTTGTAGGCGAGCATGGCCAGGGGGATGCCGTAGGCCATGGGCGGCACGATCATCGGGAGGAGGAAGAGCGAGAGGAGGATGCCCTTCCCCCTGAATTCCTTCCGAGCCAGGGCATAGGCCGCGGGAAAGGCGATGAGGAGGGCGATGAAGACGTCCGCGAGGACGACGGTGAAGGTCACCGCGAGGAGGTTGGGAATGTCGTGGTCGTTCGCGGCGTATGCGTACCACTCCGTCGTGAAGTGGGTCGGGAAGACGCCGGAGAACCAGCCCTTCGAGGTCGAGTTCAGCACGACCGTCCCGAGGATGCCGAGGACGTTGAAGATGTAGATGGCCATCGCCGCCGCGAAGAGCAGGCTCGAAAGCTTGAATTTGTTGCGCATGACGATCACCCCTTCCCCACGATCGAGGCGCCCTTGTACATCCGCGATCTCCACATGAGGATGAGCGAGATGACGATGAGCTCGATCGCCGCCATGATCATCGAGATCGCCGAGGCGGCGTTGAAATTGAATTTCTCGAAGGCCTGCTGGTAGGCGGCGATCGAGATGACCCGCGTCGGCCCCGAGGGTTCGCCCAGGAGGACGGCCGAGGGGAAGACCGAGAAGGCCATGACGAAGTTGAGGCTGAACGCTATCGCGATGCCCGGCACCATGAGAGGAAATAGGACTCGCCAGAAGGTCTGCCACCTGTTCGCGCCGAGCATCTGGCTCGCCTTCTCGAGGTCGGGGTTGATGCCCGACACGTAACCGAGGAGCATGAGGAATGCGTAGGGGAAGCCCTGGAGCGCCAGGGAAAGCACGACACCGAGGTAGTTGTGCGTGAAGCGGAAGGGCTCCTTCACGATGTGGAGGAACAGGAGGAGTTGGTTGAGCCAGCCGTTGGGTCCCATGAAGGTGAGCATTCCCTCCGACACGAGGACGGTGCCCAAGGTGATCGGTACTATGAGGAAAAAGGTCAGGATGCGCTCGCCCTTGAGCCCCCGCCGCATGTAGTAGGCGAAGGGGATGGCCAGGGCGACGTTGATGAAGGTGACGGGCACCGAAATCTGGAGCGTCACCCAGATCGTCCTGAAATCGCGGGCGTTGCCGAAGAATTTGGCGTAGTTGGAAAGGGTGAAGCCCCCGTCCTCCGTCGTGAGGCTGAGGAAGAGCCCATAGGCGAAGGGGTAGAGGAAGAGGAGGAGGACGAAGATGATGGCGGGGGCGAGGAGGAGCTTCACGCCTCCCTTCTCTGCTCCCTTCATGGGCCTACCCCCGCGCCCGAATCCTGATCCTCGGCCGCGAAGAGGAGGATCTTGTCGGGGGGCACCGAGACGGACAGGGCCTCGCCTTCCGCGACCGAAGTGCCGCTCCTGAAGTCGACGCGGACTCCAGCCCCGGCGACGGCGCCGACCTGGCTCGCGTTGCCCTGATATTCGACGATTTCGGCAGTGCAGCGGATGTGGTTCGACGCGCCGTCGCCCAAGGCGAGATCCTCGGGTCTGATGGCCGTGGTGACGGCCGCGCCTGCCTTGTGCGCGGCCAGCAAGGACACGCGGCGTGGGTCGTCGGCGGGATAGGCGAGATGGGCCTCGAGGGTCGAGCCCGCGGCGGAGAACTTGGCCACGAGGGTAGGGCCCTTCTCCTCGATCGATTCGATCTTCGCGGGCCATCGATTCCTAAAGCCCATGAAGTCGGCGACGAACATATTCGCGGGATCGGAATAGATTTTCGTCGGGCTCCCGACCTGCTGGATCTTGCCGGAGCGAAGGACGACGATGCGGTCGGACAAGGCGAGGGCCTCGGTCTGATCGTGGGTGACGTAGATCGTGGTGACCTTGAGTCTTTCGTGGAGGGCCTTGAGCTCGTAGCGGAGTTCGATGCGGAGCTTGGCGTCGAGATTCGACAGGGGCTCATCGAGGAGGAGGAGCCGGGGTTCCAGGACGACACAGCGGGCGATGGCGACGCGCTGCTGCTCGCCTCCCGACATTTGGGCGGGGAATTTATGGGCGTAGCCCTCGAGATGGACCAGCCTGAGGGCATCGTCCACCCGCTTGGCGACCTCGGCCTTCTTGAGCTTGCGGAGCTTGAGCCCGAAGGCGACGTTCTCCGCCACGCTGAGGTGGGGGAAAAGGGCATAGTTCTGAAATACCATGCCGAACTCGCGCTTTTCGGGCGGAATCTGGTGGTCGGCGTTGTCGATGCACTCGTCGTCAATCCAGATCTCCCCGCTCGTGATGGGGATGAGTCCCGTGACGCAATTGAGGGCGGTCGACTTGCCGCAGCCCGAGGGACCGAGGAAGGTGACGAATTCCCCCTTGCCGAATTCGAGCGAAAAATCACTGACCGCGGTCTTGTCGCCGAACCGCTTCGTCATATGCCTGACGGATATGGTCTTGAAGTCCTTCATCGGGCCTCCTCGCTTTCCCTGGCCGATTCCATCCCGGCTTCGCCGAATAGGATGTCGCCTTGGCTTGCCATATAAAAAAGGCGGGCCGCGCGGCGCGGACCCGCCTTTGTGCCGAAAATCGTCTCGCTTACTTCTTAACCTTGGCGCCGACGAGCTCGTCCCACATGTCCATGGCCTTGACGAGGGCCGCGGAGTCGAGCTGGGGAGTATTGGGCAGATCGTTCATCGCCTTGTCGTAGGCGGGGCGCATCGCGGCGGTGACCACCTGCTGGCTGTGGGCGGGGGCCATGCTGATGGGCACACCCTTGATGGCGGGACCCGGATAGAAGTAGCCGTCGTCGTAGGTGACCGCCTGCTGGGCGGGGAGGAGGAGCCACTTCATGAGCTCGATGGTGACCGCCAGCCTGTCCTTGTCGAGGCCCTTGGGAACGGCCATGAAATGGGCGTCGGTGACCCAGGTCGTGTTGTCGAGGAAGTAGCCCTGGAAGTTGGCAGGAATGGTACCGAGGATGCGCTGGTTCATGTCCCATCCGAGGTGGCTGGCGATCATCCAGCGGGTGCCGTCGCCGAGTTCCTTGAAGGTGATGCCGGTGCCCGAGGGATAGTAATCGATGTAGTTGTCAAGTTCCTTGAGGAAGGCCCAGGTCTTGTCCCATGTGGCGGGGTCCTTAGGATTCTTGTCGCCGAGGATGTAGGGAAGGCCCTGGAGGAAGGCGCGTCCGGGGCCGGAATTGGCGGGGCGGGCATACATGAACTTGCCGGGATTGGCCTTGGCCCAGGCGAGGAGGGCCGCGGGGGTCTTCGGGGGATTCGGGACCTTGGCGGGGTTGTAGGTAAGCATCGGGCCGCCGGGGCAATAGACCGAGGTGATGCCGTAGCCTCCGAAGAGGTCGTAGGCGGCCTTGGCGCCGGGCACGTAGTTATCGATGGACTTCTGGAAGGCGCTCGCGTACTTGGGCATGAGCTTCTCGTAGACATTCTGGTCGATGCCGGAGGCCATCGCGTCATAGCCGGTGAGGACCAAGGTCGTGTCGAGATTGCCGGCCATCTGCTGGGCCTTGAGCTTGGACGGGAGCTCGGGGGCCGTGAGCTTGATGTACTCGATGTCGGCCACCCACTCCGGATGCGCGGCCTTGAAGGCTTCGATCGCGGGTTTCGAAAGTTGGAGATTGCCTGCCACGTCGATGATGCTGAGCTTGACGGGTTTGGCGACGGTGATCTGCGCGCTCGCGCCAGAGATCGCGCCGAAGGCCATCGTCGAGGCGGCGAGTGCGAGAACTGCCAATCTGGACATTCGTTTCATCGAGCCCTCCATTGTGTACGCATGCGCCAACGGCGGGCGTTGTCCCGTCGGGGACGGCGGGGTGACGCCAATTACGTTAGCGCTAACGCGATTATAGTTGCGTTCCTCGATTTGTCAATGATAAACTTGGGGTCGATGTCACACCAGGGCCACACGGTCGAGGACGTCGCCCGCGCGGCCGGCGTCTCGCTCATGACCGTTTCCAGGGCGATCAATGGTCGGCCGGGAGTAGGGGGGGAGACGCGACGCCGCGTACTCGAGATAGCCGAACGCATGGGTTACCGTCCGAGCCGCGTGGCGCGGGGCCTGGCCTCGCGCCGGGCATCGGCGGTCGCGATCGTCTTTCCCGACATGGCGAACCCCTTTTTCGCCATCCTCGCCAAGTCGGCTACCGACGTCGCCCGTGGCCGCGACGTCAATGTCTTCATTATGAATACCGATGAAAATCCGTCGCGCGAGATTTCCGCCTACGAGTCCCTCCTCGAGGAGCGCATCGACGGAGTCATCATCGCTGCCTCCCGCCTTCCTTCGAAGATCCTCCGCGAGGAGATCGCTCGCTTCAGGTCGCCCGTCCTCGTCAACAGTCTCGTCACGGGGCCGGGCATCGCCAACGTGGACGTCGACGATCGGGCGGGAATTCTCGAGGCGGTGACACATCTCTTCGCCAGGGGCAGGAGACGCATAGCCTTCGTCGCGGGGCCTCGGGAGTCGGGGAGCGCCCGACGCAGGCTCGCGGGCTATAAGGCCGCTCTCGCGAAGGCCGGTGTCGCCTTCGAGCCCCAGCTGGTCACGCGCTGCAAGCCGGATATCGAGGGCGGCATGAAGGCGATAGCCGTCTTGCTCGAAAGGGAGCCGCGCATCGATGCGGTCGTAGCCCACAACGACATCACGGCCATCGGCGTGTTGCGCGGTCTCGCGCGCGCCGGAAGGCGCGTCCCCGAGGACGTCGGGGTGATAGGCGTCGACGACATTCCTTACGCGGAGCTGGTGAAGCCCGCGCTCAGCACCCTCCGCGTCGATATCGGCGAACTCGGGAGACTGGCGATGACGGCCCTCCTCGACCTCCGCGACGGCAAGGAGGTCGAGGCGCTGCCGCTGATGCTGCCCGAACTCGTGATCCGCGACTCCTCGGGCTGAATTGCCTAGCTTCCCGCAGCCACGCGGAGGAAGGCCTCGAGATTGGCCGTGCTGACTCCTGGGGGCATTCCGCCGGCGCATGAGAGCAGGACTCGGGCCGACGCCGGCGTCGAGGCGAGCTGGCGGCTTAGGTCGGCGGCCACCTCCGCGGCCGAGGCGGCGGCCAGGACGTCGCGGGGCGGCATGCAACCGAGGAAGGCCAACTTGCCGCCCGAGCGCTCGTGGAGTTCCGCGAGCGAAAGCTTCGTGCCCGGGTTGTAGAGATTTATGCCGATGTCGGCGTAATGCGCGATGGACGAGGCGCAGTCGGCGTCGTTGTGGAAGAGCCTCACCGGCAGATCGACGGAGAAAAGCTCTTTGAGGGGCTCCTTCGCGAATTCGAGGAAGTCCTCCTCGCCGAGAAAACCCACGATGTCGTCGAGCACCATGATGCCTTCGATCGTGGGGAAACGCTCGCGCTGGACGGCATGCCAGCGTTTCAGGAAGGAGGTGATGATCGCTACGAGGCGCCGGGCCCTCTCGGGCTCGGTCTTCAGTGCTATGAGGAACTCGGTCATGCCCATGAGGTAGGAGGCGATGTTGAGGGGCCCTCGCGACACGGAGAACCTGACCTTGTGGCCGAGGGCTTCCATCCGGGGCAGGGCGCGCTCCATCCGCTTGAGGACGAAGGGAAGGAGGCCGTCCTTGGTCGGATCGGGCTCCTCGAGCTCGTCGATGTCCTCGACGCGGCGGATGGCCGGATGGGCATGGGGGAATTCATTGTCGGGAAAGCTCGTGCGCGCCCCGAAGGCCGAGGGCTCGGTGCACATGCCGTATTCGGCCCAAAATCCGGGGATGAAGGCGGCGCCGGGAAAGGTCTCGACCGCAGCGCGATTGGCCTCGAACCAGAGCTCCTCGCTCTCGAAATAGTCGAGGATTTTCATCCCGTACCAATTGGGCAGCCAGGGACTGTCGATGATGAAGGCCGCGAGGGGCTCCTTCGATCTACCCTCGATCGCGGCCTTGAGGGCCGTCCATTGACTGTCGGTCATGTTAGCTTCTCCTTGATTCGAGCGCCGAGATCTTGTCGAGGCGACCGGCATGGCGGCCGCCCTCGTAGGTAGCCCCGAGAAAGGCATCGAGTATGGCGCCCACGGGTTCGGTCAGCTCCACCCGCCCGCCGAGGGCGAGGAAGTTGGCATCGTTGTGCTCCCGGGCCATCCTTGCCGTATAGCTGTCGTGGACGAGGGCGCAGCGCACCCCCTGCAGCTTGTTGGCTGCGATCGAAATGCCGATACCGGTGCCGCAGAGAAGGATGCCGAGGTCGAGGCCCTTCGTTCTCCAGGCCTCGACGGCCTCGCGGGCCTTGTCCGGATAATCGACACGATCTTCGACATCGACGCCGAGGTTGAGTACCTCGTGTCCATGTGCCGAAAGCCATTGGAGTATTTCTTTCTTGCGGTCGACCGCTCCGTGATCATTGGCTATGACGATGCGCATGGCCGATTCTATCCGATTATCCTGGGGGAATTGAAGCGTTCGCGCTCGGCTTCGACGTTAGGCAGATGGAGGTTCCCATGCGACTCCAGCCCCTCGCGGCCTCGGCGATCTTCGCCCTCCTTATCCTGTCCTGCGTTCCCGATCCGACGGCAAGTCCGCCCTCCGTCTTCGATCTCAAGCCCCCCGCCCTCGTCGAGGCCGGCTCCGACGGCGCCACCACCTTCGTGCTCCGCTTCGACGAGGAGGTGGAACCCGTAGATGGCAGCTTCGCCGTCGACCCTGGAGGGGGAGCGAGGGCCTCGGCCGAAGGCGGGGACGTTCGCGTGGAATTGCCCGAGCGACAGATTCCGGGACGGCGCTACTCCATCGTCGGCGACGTGCGGGACGGGGGAGGCAACGCCTCCCGCGTCATCCTCGCATTCTCCGGCTTCAATGACCATCCTGCGGGTTTGCGCATCTCCGAAGTGCAGACCGCGAAAAACTCCTCGACGACAAGGCCGCATCGCGATTTCGTGGAATTCGAGGTGAGGGCTCCGGGCAACCTCGGCGGCATGGAGCTTTCCCTGTCGAGCACCGTAAAGACGGTAAGCTGGCGATTCCCCGGCGTCGAGGTGGCAAAGGGCGATTTCGTCGTCGTCCATTGCGCGCCAGAAGGGCTTGCGACCGAGATCGACGAGCTCGGTTCCGACCTCCTCGCCTCGGCGGGAGTCGATGCCTCGCCGTCGCGCGACTTCTGGTCGAAGGCGGGCGGCATCCCCGACGCCACGGGGCTGATCGTCCTCAGGGAATCGCCGGGAGGGAAGCCACTGGATGCCCTTTTCTTTTCCGACGGCTCGAGGAAGGGAGTCATCGGAGAGGGCACTATCGGCGATCTCCTCGGCGAGGTCCTCGACTTCGAATTATGGAAGGCGGCTGGCATACCATCCTGGGAGGATGCCTTTCAATGGAAGCCCTCGGTGTCGCGCTCCCTCATCAGGGCGGCGCCGGATGCGGAGCCCGGGGCCGCCGAATGGGGACTGTCGGCCAGTTCGGGGCAGAGCCCCGGTTCGGCAAATTGAGGCTAATCAGTCTACGTCGTCGAAAAGCGCTTCCGGCGGCTGCTCCAGCTGTTCAGGATCGCGGAGGAGGCCGAGGAAATAGCGGAAGGCGCTCGCGTAGTAATGGCCGTCGCAGATGCGCTCGTCGTTGACGATCTTGACGGTCATGTACTTCCGTTCGACGACGGAGCCCTTCGCGTCGAGGACGAATTCGCGCTCCTTCATGCCGAAGGCGACGAAGAGCGAGGTCGTGCCGAAGTCGTAGAGATGGTGGTAAATGGGTTTGACGCCGAGGGAGCCGAGGTCCGTGACGAAGGCGCTCGTGTGGAAGGGGCTCGCGTCGCGGATCACCCTGGGCAGGAGCCCAACATAATCGAGGGAGCGGAGGAGCCACATGAGGAGACGCAGCGCCGTGCCGGGGATGAGCATGAAGAGGCGCGCCGTTTTGTCGGTATCGTTGCGGGTCTCTTCCTTTTTGTTTTCGCCGAGCGCGGCCTCGAGGACCACGGCGACGTCGAAGATGGTCGCCTGCGGGTCGAAGCGAAGCTTGACCGTGGTCTCGGGGCTGTCCTCGTGGAGCCGCTTCTTGATGGCGAGGGAGATCGTGAGGTCGTTGCGGGCGTAGATCTTCTGGCCGGCGACGAAGCGGTTGAGCCGCGGCCTTTGCGACATGGTCCTCACGAGGGCCGCCAGATAGAGGTGCAGGAAGCCAATGCCCCGATGGCCGCCTTCACGGAGGCCGCGGAGCCAGGCCGAGGCCCGGTCTATCTCGATACGGTCCGTGAAGTAGTCCTGGGCGTCCACCCTCGTCCGCATGATGTAGGGGGTGATGCGATAGAAGGGATTGAGACTGCGGAGAAGGCGGCCATCGGCGCGGTCGCCGAGGCGGCGACGCCTCGGTCGGGCAAGGGGCGATTCGGTCATGGCCTGGAGTCCTTTGCTGGGACTAGAGAAGATCCTTGAAGAGGTTCTCGATCTCGTGCTTGGGGATGGCGCCGACCTTCTTGCGATATTCCTTGCCGCCCTGAAAGACGATGAGAGTGGGAATGGAGATGATGCCGAAGCGGGTCGCCAACTCGTTTTCGGCGTCGACGTCGATCGAGGCGACCTTGATGCGGCCCGCGTAGGTCTTCGCGAGGTCGGCCACGGAGGGGGCGATCATGCGGCAGGGCATGCACCATTCGGCCCAGAAATCGATGAGGACAGGAAGCTCGGATTGGGCGACTTCCTTGTCGAAATTGGCGGCGGTGATCGCGAGCTCTGCGCTCATGCTGGCTCCTCTGGCGGTTGGATACTGGGATGATAGTACGAAAAGAGGGCCGCCGGGGCAAGCCGGGGAGCCTGCCTTGTCCCGGTCGTCGGCGCCGTCTACACTTCGGCCATGCTCGATCTCTTTCTCAAGATATTCCTCACCATCTTCGTCGTGATGGATCCTCTCGGGGCCGTACCCCTCTTCATTTCGGTGGCCGGCGACCTCGACGAGGCGAAAAAGCGGGCGACCATCCGCAAGGCTATCCTCATTTCCTTTATAGTGATGGCCGTCTTCATCCTGGCGGGTCGCCTCATCCTCGGTTTTTTCGGCATTTCGCCGGGGGCCTTTTCGGTGGCGGGCGGCGTCCTCTTCTTCCTGATCTCGATAGACATGCTCTTCGGCCAACCCAAGCGCGCGAGGACCTCGAGCGAAGAGGGAAGCGACGACTACGCCTCGATCGCCGTATTCCCCCTGGCCATCCCCTACATCTCCGGTCCCGGTCTCATCACGACGATCATGCTCTACGCCGCAGGACCGACGCCCGTCCTCGAGACGACGCTGATGCTTTTCGTCTCGGTCATTCTCTGCCTCGGCGCGATGTTCGCGAGCCTCTCGGCGAGCTCCCTCATACTCCGCGCCCTCGGGCGGACAGGCGTGTCCGTTATCGAACGCATCATGGGACTCCTCCTGTCGGGGCTCTCCATCCAGTTCGTCTACGAGGGGCTCGTGAGGTTGGGGGTGCTCAGGGTGTGAAGCGGTAACCCAAGCCCCGCACGGTGACGATGTGCCGGGGCGCCGGCCCCGAATCGCCCAGCTTTTGCCTGAGCCAGGCCACGTGGACGTCGACCGTGCGGGTGGAGACGGGCGAACCGTAGCCCCAGACTTCCTGCAGAAGCCGTTCGCGGGAAAAGAGCTCACCCGGGTGGGCGGAGAGCCAGGCGAGGAGCTTGTACTCCTGGGCCGAAAGGGCTTCTTCCTGATCCTCGCGAATAATCACGCCTTTCGTGAAGTCGATAGAGAATCCATCGTATTTTTCCCTGCCTCGAGTGGAGGGATCGGCGTCGTCGCGGGCCTTCGCTCCCGAACCCCGGCCCTCGTCGAGGGGAGGCCGCCTCAAGAGGGCCTCGATGCGTGCGAGGAGCTCGCTCGTCTCGAAGGGCTTGCAGAGATAGTCGTCGGCGCCGAGCTTGAGTCCGAGGACCCGGTCGAAGACGAGGCCGCGGGCGGTGAGCATGAGGATGGGCACCTTCGAACCGGCGGCGCGGAGGTCGCGGCAGATGTCGTAGCCGTTCTTGCCGGGGAGCATGACGTCGAGGATGAGGAGGTCCCAGTCTCCTTCCTTCGCGATCGTGAAACCGCGAGTACCGTCGGTGGCGGCTTCGAAGAAATAGCCCTCGGACCGGAGTCTGTCGCCGAGGGTCATCACGAGACCCTCCTCGTCCTCGACGAGGAGGATTCGCGTTTCATGCCTTTCCATTGCCGGCTCCTCTCCGTGTAAGGGGGATGTTCACCGAGACGCTCGTGCCGAAGCCTTCCGCCGATTCGAGGGTCACATCACCCCCGTGGGCGACGGCGACCCGGCGTACGAGGTTGAGTCCGATGCCCGATCCGGGTTCCTGTTTGTCACGGGCCAGTCTGCCGCGGTAGAAGGCTTCGAATATCGCCTTCCTTTCCCGCCGCGGAATACCCGGGCCTCGATCGTCGATCCTGATGACGGCGAAGGCTTCTCCCCGATGCCGCTTCGTCCCTTCTTCGCGCGTCACGAAGATGCCGAGATAGGCGCCTTCCGCCGCGTGGATGATGACGTTCGCAATCAGGTTGGCGATCGCGAGTCTGAGGGCGTTGCCGTCGCCGCGCACGATCAAGGGGGTGGCCGGCAGGGATTTTTCCACGCGGAAGCCGAGGCTTTCCAACTCGGACGCCCTTTCGGTGATGGCGGCAGCGGCCAGGGCTCCGACATCCACTTCCTCGTTGCCCGCATCCTGCGTCGCCCCGAGCCTCGTGTAAAGGAGGAGCTTGTCGATCATCGCGCCCAGCCGTCTCGATTCGGCGGCTATTGTCGTGCCGTAGCGCACCGTCGACTCCCTTTCCTTGACGATGCCGTCGGCCATGTTCGCCGCGGCCGAGCCGATGACGGCGAGCGGCGTCTTGAGTTCGTGGGTGACCGAGGCGACGAACTCCTCCTGCCTGGCCGCGAGGGCCAGGGCGCGGCGGTTGGAAAGGGCGAGGACGATTATCGTGGCGACGAGGAGGAGAAGGATGCCGGTGCTCGCGAGGAGGTTGCGGATGATGCTCCCCCTGACGACGCTCGCGAGGGAGCCGTTTCTATGCACCGCTTCGATTGTCCAAATGGACTCGCCGAGTACGCGATCGAAGAGGTTCGCGATCTGGACGTCTCGCGACTTGCCGGAACCGCCGCTGACGAGAAGGAAGGCGTCCCGTCCAGGTTGGCCGTCGCCGGGTTGTCGCGCGAGGAGGTTGTCCGTGGCGCCGAAATTCCTACGAAACAGACCCATGCGGATGTCGGGTTGGGCGAAGCCGGCGTCGCCCGATTTCGGGTCGGTCCGGTAGATGACGGCCCCGCTCTCCCTATCGACGATCCTGAAGCGGTAGTCGCTCATCGCGCCGAGATGAAGGTCGGCAAGGCGCGGAAGAACGGCGTGGATCAGGGCATTGAGATTGTAGCGCACGAGGAGGACGAGGCCGTGGCTGTCGGGCAGGGGGACGACATCCCACTCTTCGTCGCCTGAGCGTATCAGGCCCCTATCCCTGACCGCCGTGTCGGCCTCCGAGCGGAGAGTGGAGAGGATCCTATCGCTCAGGTCCTGGTCATTCTCGATGGAGAATGAGCTGCCATTCCAGCTGCGCACGAGGGGCTTCGGGTCGCGCCTGATCTGGATGAGGTGGACGGCCGTGACGATATCGGGATCGAGGGCGTAGTTGCGCCAGGCTCTCCAGCGTTCCGCGAAGAATGACCAATCCCCCGAGAGGAGGGCGGCGCCATAGGGGTCGAACCGCTCAGGCGGCCGCCTGCCGTTCCCGGACGATGTGGCGGTGTCGCTTTCCGGGGGTGCGATCGCTATCGGCGCAAGGAGGAGCTCGCGCTGGAAGGCCGAGGCGAGTTCGCCGCCGGCTACGAAGAGGCCCTGGCGGAGTCTGGCTCGCTCGCGCTCGCCCATCTCCCTGATCCACTCCTGTTGGAGGTAGGCGAGGAGGATCACGAAGGGGATGAGGGCGGCCGCGAGGAGGAGGGCCCAGTTCCTGCGAAGGAATTTCACCATAGTAATGTACACCAGAGTGGCCCGGTCGGACGCCGCCTCGTGGCCGGAGAGCCTTCACCTTTTACCTTCTTTACAATGCGACGCATTTTGCCTTGACAAGAGGAGCGATTTCGGCAAGCGTAGGTGCTCGTCGCGCCCATTACCTATCGCCGCGCGACCCTGAGGGAGGTTTTGGTCGTGATCGACAAAGTGGTGAAATCGGCCGACGAGGCTGTGTCCGGTATTCGGGACGGCATGACCCTCGTGGTCGGGGGCTTCGGCCTCTGCGGCATTCCCGAAAATCTCATCAACGCCCTCGTGCGACTGGGTGCGAAGAATCTGACCTGCGTATCGAACAACGCCGGCGTGGACGACTGGGGCCTCGGCCTCCTCCTCCAGACGCGGCAGATACGCAAGATGGTGTCGAGCTACGTTGGGGAGAACGCGGAATTCGAGCGCCAGTATCTCTCCGGCGAACTCGAGCTCGAGTTCGTGCCCCAAGGCACCCTCGCCGAGCGGCTTCGCGCTGGCGGGGCAGGCATCCCCGCCTTCTACACACCCGCCGGTTACGGCACCCCCCTCGCCGAAGGCAAGGAGACCCACGATTTCGACGGCCGACATTACGTCATGGAGCGGGGCATCGTCGGGGACTACGCCCTTGTCGCCGCCTGGAAGGCCGATCGCATGGGCAACCTCGTCTATCGCAAGACCGCGCGCAACTTCAACCCCATGGTCGCGACGGCGGGCAAGGTCACCATCGTCGAAGTCGAGGAGCTCGTCGAGGTAGGCGAACTCGATCCCGACCAGATCCATACGCCCGGCATCTTCGTGCACAAACTGATCGTCGCGCCCCGCGAAAAGCGCATCGAGCGCCGCACGACACGCGAAGCCACCGCGAAGGGGGGAAACTGACATGCCGCTGACCCGCGAACAGATCGTCAAGCGTGCCGCACGCGAACTCCACGACGGCTACTATGTCAACCTCGGCATAGGCATACCGACCATGGTCGCCAACGCCATTCCGGCCGGCATGGAAGTCATTATCCAGTCGGAGAACGGCATCCTCGGCATGGGTCCCTTCCCAACGGAAGCCGAGGTCGACGCCGACGTCATCAACGCCGGCAAGCAGATCGTCACCCTCATCACCGGAGCCTCCATATTTTCCTCAGCGGACAGCTTCGGAATGATCCGGGGCGGCAAGATCGACATCTCCATTCTCGGCGCCATGCAGGTTTCCGAGACGGGCGACATCGCCAATTGGATGATTCCCGGCCAGCTCGTGAAGGGCCCCGGCGGAGCGATGGACCTCGTGGCCTGCGCGCGGCGCCTCGTCGTCACGATGGAGCATGTATCGAAGAAGGGCGAGCCGAAGGTGCTCAAGAAATGCACCCTCCCCCTCACGGGAGTCGGCTGCGTTCAAAGGATCATCTCCGACTATGCGGTGATGGATGTCACGCCCAAGGGTCTCAAGCTCGTCGAGATAGCCCCAGGCCATAGCGTCGATGAGGTCCAGGCTAAGACCGAGGCGAGGCTCATCGTCGAGGGGAATGTGCCGTTTATCCAGGTTTGATGCGAAGAAAGACCGGAGCCCTCCCGGGACCAAGCGACTCTCGGGAAGGCCCGGCAACCATGCCGAGATAGCCGGCATGGGTCGAGCCTAGGCGCCATCACACATTGTCGGAGGACTGGTTGAAAATTCTTTGGACCTTTGAGGATCGGGCGAAGCTCGAGAAGTTCACGGCAGTTCTCGAAAAGAACGAAATGCCCTTTGAAATCAACTCGAAGACCACTGAAGGAAGCACCAACCAACTGACCGTATCGGTGGAAGACGACGATTACGAAAACGCGAAGAGGCTTCTCATGAGGCATCGAAGAAGGAAAACAAGCAAATAGGCGCCGGTGATGCCTGAGCATCGCGGGCAAAACCTGACTGCCCTACCCCTGCAACGGAAGCTCGCATGAACATATGAACGAATGTTCATATGTTCAATTGACCACAGGTTCAAGCAGTTCGGACTGCAGACGCGGAAATGAATCGAAGGGCAAGCTCGCGCGCGAGCGTTAATGGGCGAGCTCGCGAGAGCGCTTGGCCGCGGCGTCGACGGCATCCATCACAATTGAACGAAAGGCGTTCCGCTCGAGACTGTGGATGCCGGCCATCGTCGTGCCCGCGGGGCTCGCGACGATGTCCTTGAGCTCGCCCGGGTGCTTGTCCGAGTCGAGGATGATCCTCGCGGCGCCGAGCACCGTCTGGGCGGCGAATTCGTAGGCGAGTTCTCGTCCCATGCCGTTGAGGACCGCCCCGTCGGCCAGCGACTCGATGAAGAGGAAGGCGAAGGCCGGGCCCGATCCCGAAAGGGCGGTGACGGTGTCGAAGAGCCGTTCCTCGACGAGGCTGGCGCGGCCGGCGACGGCGAAGAGCGAGCGCACCTCCTCCACGAGTTCGGCCGGAACCGCCGCGTCGGCGCAGACGGCGGTCATGCCGATGCCCACCGACATGGGGAGGTTGGGCATTATGCGGACGATCCGGGGCGGCTTTGGGAAGTAACCCTTGATTTTGTCGGTGCGGACGCCGGCTGCCATCGATACGAGGAGGCAGTCCTCGCGGACATGGGGGGCGACTGCCTGAAGTACCTCGGCGACGGCGTGGGGTTTGACCGCGAGGAGGAGCCAATCGCTCCCCTCGGCGAGCTCGGCGACCGTGTCCGCCACCGCAATGCCGAATTCGGCGGCGAGCTTTTCAGCCCGCGAGCGGGTGCGGTTCCAGACGGAGATGTTTCCGTAGCCGACCGTCGGTCCGATGGCCTTGAGCATGACTTCGACGATCCGCCCCGCCCCGATGAATCCGATACGCCTTTTCATTCCGCCTCCAGGTATTGATGTTGTGCGGAGTATCACAGATTCCGCTGAGAAAGGCAAATGCGCGCGAACTCTGAAATCGCGCCGCTCGATATTGCCCCTTGCTCCCGATGTTCCTATCATCCCTTGCCATGGTCGCCGCCGCCGCTATCTCCATTCTCCGCCTGACTCCCTCCGGTCATCTTCGTCCGGCTGCCGGGGCAATCGACGCGGACCCCGATGCCCGTCGCCTCATGGAAGCCTTCGGTTCGAGCGAAGCCGCCGGCCTATTCGAACTCGCTGCCCGACCGGCACCGAGTCACCTGCCCGAGGCCGCAGCCCTTCCCCCTGACCTTGTGTTTTGGCGCGACTTCGCGAGTCATTACCTCAGCGCGCGCTGCCATACTCCCTCGGGCACGGCGAGCATCGAGGCCATCGAGCCCCTGTCGGATGCCGTGCTCATGCCCTTTCTCCTGGGCGCGCCTCCGATGGAGGGCGCCGAGTATCTCGGCCCCGAATTCCTCCGCGGTCTTTGGCTCGCCCTCGACGCGTGGCTTCGTGCCGAGGCCGCCGCAGCCGGTGGGCTCGACGCCTTTCTCGTCGAGCGAGCTCCCCTCTGGCATCAGGTGGGTCGTGTCTGTTTTCACCTCGCGGAGAACAAGAAGGACCCCGACTATCCCTTCGCCTTCTTGGTCACCTATGCGCCGAGGCTTACAGGCTCCAACAAGGTGAGCTATCAGCCGCTCTCCCGCGCCCTCCAGGAGTTCGCAGGCGAGGGGAATCGCAAGGCCCTCGCCAAGCTCCTCACGCCCATCCACGATGCAGCGGGCAAAAGCCCCCTCATCAAGGATCTCCTCGAATCGAAGGATATCTATCATCCCCTCGCCTGGACCCCCGAAGAGGCCTATCGATTTCTCCGCGAAATCCCCCTCTTCGAGGAAAGTGGGGTCCTCGTGCGCGTCCCCGACTGGTGGGCCAAGCGACCCCGACCCCGCGTGTCCGTGAGCATCGGCTCGAGGGGCAAGGGAATCCTCGGCCTGGAATCGATGCTCGACTTCGACATCGGCGTGGCCCTCGGAGACGAAAAGCTCGGCGCGAAGGAACTCAAGGAGCTTCTCTCCGGCGGGACAGGCCTCGTCTTCCTCAAGGGGAAGTGGGTCGAAGTAGATCCGGAGCGCCTTTCCCAGGCCCTGGAACATTGGAAGAAGCTCGAAAAGCGGGCAGGGGAGGAAGGCATTTCCTTCGTCGAGGGCATGCGCCTCCTCGCCGGCGCTCCCCGGGATCTCGCCGCGCCCATCGAGGAAGAAGTCGCCGCCTGGTCCTTCGTCGACGCGGGTTCCTGGCTCAAACAGACCCTCGAAAGCCTGAGGTCCCCCGAAAGTATCGAACTCGCGTTGCCCGGGGCTGAACTCAAGGCGAGCCTACGCCATTACCAGGAGGCCGGGCTCCGCTGGCTCTGGCTCCTTTCGCGCCTGGGGCTCGGCGCCTGCCTGGCCGACGACATGGGCCTCGGCAAGACCATCCAGGTTCTCGCCCTCCTTCTCGTCGAAAAGCGGGCGGCGGGAAAATCGATCGCCAAGGGAGGAGCAAAGTCGGTCGCGAAGGTGAGCGACGCGGCATCCCTTCCCTCCCTCCTCGTCCTCCCCGCCTCCCTCCTCGCCAACTGGAAATCCGAGATGGAGCGCTTCGCGCCGAGCCTCGTGTTTCGCTTCGTCCATCCCTCGATGAGGGCCGCCGAGCCAGGCGCCAAGGGCGGGCCCGATGCAGGGGCCGCCCTCGCGGGAGTCGACCTCGTCGTCACCACCTACGGCATGCTGGCTCGCCAGAGCTGGATATCCGAACGCGAATGGAATCTCCTGATTCTCGACGAGGCCCAGGCCATCAAGAATCCGGCCTCGGGTCAGTCGCGTACGGTCAAGAAACTCCGCGCCCGCTCTCGAATCGCCCTCACGGGAACCCCTGTGGAGAATCGCCTTTCCGATCTCTGGTCCCTCTTCGATTTCCTCAACCCCGGCCTCCTCGGCTCGGCGGCGCGCTTCAAGGACTTCGTCACGGCCATGGAAAAGCGGGAAGGGGAGAGTTATGCGCCACTGCGGAGCCTCGTCAGGCCCTACATACTCAGGCGGCTCAAGACCGACCGCAGCGTCATCGCCGACCTGCCCGAAAAGACCGAGGTCAGGGCCTTCTGCGGCCTCGGCAAGTCCCAGGCTGCCATGTATTCCTCGATCGTCGACGAGCTCGCCGAGGCCCTTCGCGACGCAAGGGGCATGGCGCGTCGCGGCCTCATCCTCTCCACCCTGATGCGACTCAAGCAGGTCTGCAACCATCCCTCCCAGCTTTCGGGCGACGGGGCCTGGGAGCCACGAGATAGCGGTAAATTCGAGCGCCTCGGCGAACTCTGCGAGGAGATAGCCTCGCGGCAGGATCGGGTCCTCGTCTTCACGCAGTTCCGCGAGATGACCGAGCCCCTGGAATCCTTCCTCGCGGGGATCTTCGGAAGGCGGGGCCTCGTCCTCCACGGCGGCACGCCCGTCGCCGGCAGGCGCAAGCTCGTCGAGGCCTTCCAGGGCGAGGACGGCCCGCCCTTCTTCGTCCTTTCGCTCAAGGCCGGAGGGACGGGCCTCAATCTCACGGCGGCCTCCCACGTGATACACTTCGACCGCTGGTGGAACCCCGCGGTGGAGAATCAGGCCACGGACCGCGCCTTCCGCATCGGGCAAAAAAAGAACGTGTTGGTACATAAATTCGTTTGCCGAGGGACGGTGGAGGAGAAGATCGACCGGCTCATCGAGGAGAAGATGGGCCTCGCGAAGGACATACTCGAGGGAGGGGCGGAGACCTCGCTTTCGGAGATGTCGGACGAGAGGCTCCTCGAGACCTTGAGCCTCGACCTGGACCGGGCGAGGGACTGGTGAGGCCCGAGGGGCCGAGGGGGATGGGATGGGATTCGGATGGCGGCCCTATGTCAGCGTGGCGGAAAGGCGGCGCAAGGCCGAAAAGGAAATGGCGAAGCTCTCGAAAAAAGGTGGGCTCGCGAAGCCCGTTCATATAGAAGGCAATGCCATCGCGAAGAGCTTCTGGGGAAAGGCCTGGTGCAAGAACCTCGAAAGCTACAGCGATTTCGAGAACCGCCTTCCTCGGGGAAGGACCTACGTCAGGAACGGCGCGGTCTGCCATCTCGACATACTGCCGGGCGAGGTGAGGGCCAAGGTTTCGGGCTCTGAGCTCTACGACGTGACCATCAAGATCAAACGCCTCGACCCCACGGCTTGGCAGGCCATCAAGGATAGGTGCACCGGTGAGATCGACTCGATCCTCGACCTCCTGGGCGGCAAGTTGGCGGCGGGAGTGATGGCCGTCGTGACCGACCGCGAAAAGGGCCTCTTCCCCAAGCCCCGCGAAATCTCTCTCAATTGCAGTTGTCCCGATTGGGCCGACATGTGCAAGCACGTCGCCGCCACCCTCTATGGCGTGGGCGCCAGGCTCGATGAGAATCCCGAGCTCCTTTTCGTGCTCCGGGGCGTCGATCACCAGGAGCTCGTCTCGGCCAAGGTCGAGGAGGCCGTGGCCGCCGTCGTCAAGGGCGGCTCGCGGAGGCGCCTGGCCGAGGGGGATCTTTCCGAGGTCTTCGGCCTCGAGATGGAGGAGGGCGCACAAGCCGATTCGGGCGCGGCGAAGTCGCAGATGGGCAAGGCCGGGACCGGTGGCCGAGCCTCTCGCGCAGTCTCGGCGACGGATGGTCCCTCAGCCTTTCCCGCTGAGCTGACAGGGCGCCAGGTGCGCGAGCTTCGGGAGCGCCTCGGTCTCAATGGTAGGGACTTCGCGGAGCTCCTGGGCGTGTCGGGCGCCGCGGTTTCGGTCTGGGAAAATGCCGGCGGCATCCTCAAGCTGCAGGAAAGGAGCCGCCGCGCGCTCGAGAAGGTCTGGGACAGGGCCGAAAAGAAGGCAGCGAGGTCCAAGGCTACGGCGACTCATAGGTTGAAGGTGAAGATGGCCTCGAGCACAAAAGCGAAAAGGGCGAATACGGCGCTAAAAAAGTCCTAGTTCACCAAGGCCGCATCGGGTTCCCTTCCTCGGCGGCGCACCTCATCCAAGTCTTCCTCAATTGAGTTGACTCCGAGGATTCCGTATCGGCTAAATTCCATTTGACTCTTACTGTAGTAAACAGTATACTGTAATATACGATAAACTGTTTATAGCAGTATCGTGAATCGTAAGGTGCCAAAGGAGGCGGTATGGGATTGAGTGGACATCGCGAGGCGGGGGAGGGCGGCGGCGTCTTTCTCACCGCCTTCTTCGTGTTTTGCGGGCTCAGCGTCGCGTCGAATCTGTATTCTCTCATCCCCGTATCGGGGCTCATCGCGAATGATTTCCACCTATCGCAGAAAAGCGCCGCATTAGCCAGCAGCGTCTTCCTCGTCGCCTACGCCGCGGGCTTCCTCCTCCTCGCCAAGATCCTCGATGCTGTTTCGAGACGCGTGATGCTGGGGGCCGGTCTCGCAATTCTCGGCCTCCTCACCCTGGCCGTCGGATTCTCGGCGAGCTTTGTCGAGCTCCTCGGCCTCAGGTTCCTGCAGGGGCTGGCCGCCTCGATCGTTGCGCCGACGGTCCTCGCCTTCGTGATGGAAAGCTATCCCGATCGTCGAAAGGCCACGGCCTTGGCCTTCGTGACCGCCGGATTCCTCATGGCCGGCGTGGTAGGTCAGGTGGCGGGGCTCGGCATGGCTCGGCTCTGGGGCTGGCGGGGCATCTTCACGGCCATGGGGCTGGTCCATCTCGCCACGATCGCCCTGGTCGGCATAATTCCCGGGGGAGCCCGGAGTCCGTCTTCGCGGGGAGGCGAGAAGTCATCACTGCCTTCACTCCTCCGCGAAGGCGAGCTTCGAAAGTACTATTTGGTCGCTTTTACCCTGATGAGCTCCTTCGTGGGAATATACGTGGCCATGGGAAGCCGCTACGCGGGGGAAGGCGGGGCGGTCGCGGATCGCCTCTTCATGCTCAGGGCCATCGGTCTCCTCGGCATGCTGCCCTCTCCCTTGGCGGGCTATTTCGGGAAGCTCCTCGGACAGAGGGCGCTGCTCGCGGCGAGCTTGGCGCTGGCGACCGCGGGCATGGTGCTCGAGACCCTATTGCCATCCTCTTCGCTTCCGGCGATGGCAGGCTGCACCGTGCTTTTCGTGCTTGGCATAGCGATCGCCATGCCCACGCTCATCGGTCTCATCGGCGGTAAGGCAGGGGCGGCAAGGGGGCCAGCGGTGTCGCTCTTCATGTTCACGCTGTTTTTCGGGGCGAGCCTCGCGCCTGTCCTCGCGACCGGAGTCGACTTTCACCTCGTTGATCCGACGCTGGCCGTCTTGCTCGGCCTCGGCCTCGTCATCGTCCTTTCCATGGGCCGGGGGGACCAGGGCCGGGAACCGCGGCTAAGCCAAAATCGAGATCGCAGCCATCGAGGCTGAACAGACGAGGCGCATTCTGCCGGGCCTCCTAAATCGCAGCTCCGACCTCGCCTGACTCCTCATGCAACGATTCCTTCCCCCTGAATCGCCGTTAGACGATCACGAGCGCGCCGAGGCGAGGCGCTCGACCATCGCTCCCAGCCTGACCAAGTCCTTTTCGGTCCGCTCCGACCAGACCGAGGCGTTCAGTCGGATGTAGTCCTTGTGCTTGCGCGAGGGCGAGAAGAGGGAACCCGGGGCGATGGCGATCCGCGCCCTGGCTGCCTCGGCGTAGAGCTCCATCGAATCGACGCCGCGGGGGAGGCGGACCCAGATGAGGTATCCTCCCTCAGGCTCGGCGATGCAGGTGCCCTCGGGAAAATTCGTATCAATTGCCTCGACCATGCCCTGCACCCGCCGCGCATAGGCCCGCCGGATCGAGCGGAGATGGGAGTCGTAGCCTCCCGATTCCAGGTAGCGGGCGATGGCGAGCTGGGGCAGGACCGAAGCGCCGCTCGTCAGCGCCATCTTGCGCCTGATGATGGCCTTGGCCCTGGAGCCCGCCGCCACCCAGCCGATGCGGTAGCCCGGCGAGATGTCCTTCGAGAAGGATGAGCAGAGCATGATGTTGGCGTCGTCGCGGGACTTGGCGACGCTGGGCCGCTTTTCGCCGAAGTAGAGCTCGCCGTAGATGTCGTTCTCGATGAGGGGGATGCCTCGCGAGCCGAGGATGGCGGCGAGGCGGTCCTTCGATTCCTCCGGCATAAGGGCGCCGATGGGGTTGGAGAAATTGGTCATGGCGACGAGGGCCTTGACCGGGTGGTTGTCGAGGGCGAACTCGAGGGCGTCGAGGGAGAGTCCCGTGCCCGGGAGGGCGGGAATCTCGAGGGCGTGGAGTCCGAGGGCCTCGAGGATCATGAGGAGGCCGAAGTAGCCGGGCGATTCGATGGCGACGAGATCGCCCGCGCGGCAGACGGCGAGGAGGCAGAGGCTCATCGCCTCGGTGCAACCCGCGGTGATCACGATTTCGTCGGGAGTTATCGGGAGGCCCGTGGCGAAGGCGCGCTGGGCGATGCTGCGCCTGAGTTCCTCGAGGCCTTCGGGCGAAATCGAACTGTCCTTGGCGAAGCCGCCCTCCCTCGCGATCGCGGCGACGATCCTGTCGAGCTTTTCCGTGGGCAAAAGGGCGGGGTCGGGCGAGGCGGCGCCGAAGGGAGCGAATCCTGGATCGCGCTTTTCGCGAAAGAGGCTCATCGAGAGTTCGTCGATCGAAACCATCGTCGGATCGATCGGCCCGATCTCCGCTTCGATTTCGATGGCAGGGGCCTTGTGCCGGCGTCGGACGTAGTAGCCCGACTGGGGGCGGGCCTCGGCGAGGCCCCGATCTTCGAGGAGGCGAAAGGCCTGGATGGCCGTCGACATGGAGACGCCGCGGCTTGTCGCGGCCTCTCTCAAGGAGGGGAGGCGGCTCTCCTCGGGGAAGGTGCCGGCGAGAATCTGGGCTTCGAGCTCGTCGGCAAATTGTTCATAGAGCGGGATTTGTACCACCGGTACAGTTCAGCATAGGAATTAGAATACAGTCAAGCAGGAAACGAACTGTAATGTATGCAATTTTGATATTCTGAATCTGTACTCTAAGTCTGAATAGTCGTATCCCTTGTGTTACGAAGATTGTAGGGAAGCGCTGGGGCCTTCGAATGGGTCGAAGTCCCGCTTCCGACACGATAGGGAGGATCCCATGAATCTCAAAGCCACAGCCGTTCTCGAGTCCGTCGCCATGCCCGCGATCGAAAGCGCCCGCGAACTGGCCTACGACAGGACCATCGCCATTCCCCTCAAGGGTAGGGTCAGCCTCTACTGCCTTTCTGGCTCTCTCTGGGCGACCCTCGACAAGGAGGGGGAGGACATCCTCGTCGAAGCCGGTCAGACCCGCGTCATCGAGGGAAGGGGCCGTCTCGTCATTTCCGCCCTCAAGGATTCGAAGCTCTACGTCGGCTGAACGGTAGATAGCGAATTGGCGCCTCGTCGGATGCGACGAGGCGTCGCTTTCAATCGGCCAGGCTGAGGATCTCGAGGCTGAGATCCTCGCCGAGGCCGAGTTCCTTCGCCCTTGCCCTGAGGGCGGCTTCGCCGATTTTCGCCATCGCGAGACCCGCATAGACGAGCCAGAAGGCCCCGCCCCCGCCCGCCCCGCTCATCTTGCCACCCGCAGATCCAGCGGCTTCGCCCGCCGCGACCAATTTCGCGAGAGCGGGGTCGACGAGACCGAGGCCAGCCAATTCGACTTGGGCTTCGCGGGCAAGCAATCCCAATTTCGATGACATTTCCCGCGGATCGATTTCGCCGCCCTCGAAGAGACCCTCGGCCGCTTCCGAAAGGGCGCCGAGGCGCGCCAGTCGACCGGCCTCTTCGCTGGCCGCGTCCCGCGCCCTCTCCTTGATGCCGGCGATGAGGGTCTTCGCGCTCGATGCGCGCGGCAGGGAGCCCGCGAGAAGGATGAGGCGGCGGAGGGGGAGGCGCCGCCATTCCGGGAGTTCCGGCGGCGATGGCTTGAAGGCGATGAGGCCGCCGAGGGCCGCGAGACCGGTGTCGATGCCGGAAGGGCTGCCGTGAAAGTAGCCTTCGGCGTGATGGGCGATGGCCCAGACGAGGCTCCGGTGCCCTACGACTTCCGGGGTGCCTGCCGCGCGAAGGGCGGCTTCCGCGAGGGCGATGCAGAGCGCCGCCGATGAACCGAAGCCCCTCCCTTCGGGGAGGTCGCTATGCGAGCGTAATTTCCCGCCCTTCGGCAGCCCCGCCACCGCTTCGTCGACCCGTTTCATCACATCGCGGGCTATGGTGTTTTCCCTTTCGTCGCGATCCTCGAGAATCCAATGGCGTGCCTCCGGGTCGGGCTCGAGTTCGACCGCGATGCCGCGTTCGAGGGCAAGGCCGAGGGCCGGATAGCCCATGACGGCGGCGTGTTCGCCGAAGAGGAGGAGCTTTCCTCTGCCGAAACCCTTATAGATCATTCCCATCGAAGGCCCTCGCTTTCGACGCGCAGGGGCAGGGTCTGCCCCTGTTCGCGCGGGTTTTCCGGTTCCGCGTCGGCGCGATGTGCGCTCTCGAGCGCGGCGACGAGGATGAGCTCATCCCCAGCCCCGAGACATTTTTCGACGGGGCTGAGGGCCCCGAGACATTTTTCGACGGGGCTGGGCGCGGGCCGCGGAACGATTTCGGCTCCATGGGAGGCGGGGGGCGTGGACGAGGGAAGGGGCCGGGCAGGTACGCCGATGGTCTCTCCGAAGGCGATCCCCGCCGCTGCCGCCTTGTCGAGGATGGTGATGAGGGATTCGGGTGTCCGGGCCGCCATGAAGTCGCGGACGAGGGCGGCCGAGCTCCCGAGAAAGGCGCGGTGGGCGATGGGGTCGAGAGACTTCCATCGCTGGTAGGCTCCGACGGCGAGGGCGCTCGAAACGGGGCGGGGGCCGAAGCGGAGCGCGAGTCCAAGGCCTCTGAGAGCGGCGAGGGAGTCGACCGGCAGGCTTGTCCATTCAGGTTTTGTACCACCTATGAAGAGTCCGGCGCCGCCGTATCGCGAGGCCGCGACGTCGTAACCCGAGCCTCGGCCGCCCTGCGAGCTGCGATGGGCGGCGAGGGCTGTCGGAAACAGGGCGGCTTCGAGGGCCTGGCCTTCGAGACCGCCGAGCCTGAGGAGGGCGGCGGAGAGGCCGACGGCGACGGCTGCGCTCGATCCGAAGCCGCGCTTGTTTCCATCGGAGGAAAAAAAGGCCGAGCTGTCGATGTCGATGCGGGAGGGGGCGATGCGCGGGGAGGGCTGGTCCGCGAGCCTGGCCCTGGCTTCGTCGAGGCAGGCAGCGACGAGGGGTGGTGGCTCGGATTTGCCTTCGATCCACTCGAAGGAGGTTGGTCCCATACGGCCCGCGATTACGAGTCCCCTTTCTCGACGCGGAGCGACGTGGAGTCGCAGCCGAGGCGCGGAGGCTAGGGCGATGCCGAGGCCTCCCTCCTCGGTGACGGCGTATTCACCGAGGAGGAGGAGGTTGGCGGGCACGCTGAGGGCGAAGGTCATGGGTGGGGTTCAGTCGGCGGAGGCGCCGGCCTCGAGGACGGAAACCTCCGGCGCGGGGCCAGGGATGGCTACGATGAGTTCGATGCCGGGGACGGCGGCCTCGAGGGCGGCGCGGACGGAGCGGAGCTCGCTTTCGAGGCAGAGGACCTTGACCTGGGGGCCCGCGTCCATGGTTTCCCAAGCCCCGACCCCCTTCGCGCGGAGCTCGGCGCAGGCGCCGATGAGGGCGAGGCTCGCGGGGAGCCAGTAGAGGATCGGCGGGTCGGCGGCGAGGGCCGAGGCGTGCATCCGTGAGTAGGAGAGGCGCATGGTCTCGCCGAGCTGTTCGAGGTCGCGGTCGGCGAGGGCCGCCTTCGCGCGGGCGAAGAGGCCGGGCGCGTCGGCGAGCCATTTGTCATAATAGGGACTTGTTTCGCGGGTGGCGGCCATCGCGCTCCGGCTGGAGTGGGCCTTTTGCCCGCGGGCGACGACGGCGGCGACGATGCGGAGTTCGGGCCAGTGGCTCGGGGGGAGGAAGGGTTCGGCCCTGAGCGCCCCCGCTCCGAGGATGGTGAAGCCGCCGTAGACGGCCCGTGCGGCGCTCGCGGAGCCGCAGCGCGCCAGTTCCGAGAGGGTGGGGAGATCTGGATTCGGCCGACCTTCGAGCTCGGCCACCAGGCGGGCGCAGCCGAGGGCGAGGGCGGCGAAGCCCGAGGAGGAGCTCGCGAAGCCGGCGCCGCCGGGAAAGGAATTGCGGCTTTCGACCTCGAAGCGGAGTTCGCTGCCCAGCCTTCTCCGAAGCTCTGTGAAGAAGGGTTCGAAACGGGCGGCTTCGGTGGGCCCGCCGTCGACGAGGACGCGATCCGCGCCGTCCTTCGAGGCGGCGACGAGGCTATTCGTCTCGAGGCCGCCGAGGGTGACGGCGAGGCTCGAGGTGGCGGGGAGGTTGAGGCCGCCCACCGCCTTGCCCCAGTACTTCACGAGGGCGAGGCTGGGGGAGGCGCGGCAGGCGACGCGAAGGCTGCTCGGGTCCCGCATCGGGACTCAGTTGCGCGGGGGAAGCTGGCCCTCGCGATAGCGCGCGAGGAGGGCCTTGGCCTCATGCATCGAGAAATTCTTTTCCGCTGTCATGGCCTGGGCGACGGCCGCGATCTCGGCGCCGCGGGCCCCGGCCATATAGGCGATGCGCGGCGAGTGATAGCGCATGTGGCCCTTCTGGATGCCGCCGGTCACGAGGGAGAGGAGGGCTGCGAAGTTCTGCGCGAGGCCGAGGGCGGCGGCGATGCGCGCGAGGGCCGGCGCCCCGGGATGGCCGAGCATGTCGAGGGCGAGTCTGCTGGCGGGATGGAATGCGGCGGCGCCGCCGACGGCCCCGAAGGAGAGGGGCAATTCGATTTCCCCGACGAGGGCCTCGCCCTCGACGCGCCAGCTGGTCAGCGAGCGGTAGCGTCCGCTGCGGGCCGCCCAGCCGTGGGCCGCGGCCTCGATAGAGCGGCAGTCGTTGAAGGTGGCGAGGGCGAGGGCGGAGATGCCGTTCATCACGCCCTTGTTGTGGGTGATGCCGCGGCTCGGGTCCTCGTCGGCGACGCGTGTCGCGAGCTCGATGCGACGGGCCGTGCCCGCCCCGTCGCCGTTGGTGCCCGAGGCGCCGCCGAGGACGGAAAAGGGGATGGCGCAGCGGGCGGCGCCGCGGCGGTCGGTGGCGGCGTTCGAAAGTATGCACATCAGGCGCTTGCCGCCGGAAATTTCCTCGACGAGGGGACAGACCCCCTCGCCGGCCGTGTTCAGGATGTTCGCGCCCATGGCGTCGCGGACGTCTATGGAGATGCTGACCTTGGCGATGCCGGTTTCGGGAAGGCGCTCGACGCTCATTCCGCGAAAGCCGCCGCCCCTGGCGGGAAGGGAGCCGAGGAAGGGCTGGATCTCAGCGCCGATCCTGAGTGACTCGTCGCTGAGCCTTTCGAGACCCGCCTCGTCGACGCCCTCGAGGAAGAGCTGGGTGACCATCACGGGGTCGGTGGCATGGCTCGTAAAACCCCCGCCCTTGGCGATGATGCGGGCGGCGTAGCTGGCGGCCGCGATGACCGAGGGTTCCTCCGTGGCCATGGGGAGGTCGTAGGAGACACCGTCGATGAGGAAGCCGTGAGCGACGCCGAGGGGGACGGGGGCGTAACCGATCGAGGACTCCACCATGAGGCTCGAGAGCTCGACGAGGGAATCGTCGCGGCCGGTGGCGGTGAATTCGTCTGCCGCGGCCTCTATGCCGAGGGCCGTCCTGAGCCTTTCGCGTCGGGTGGGAGGGTCGAGTTTCCGGAAGCCGTCCGGGAGGATCTTTGGTTGATGATCGTGCATGCTCAAGGTCTTCCTTGGCCCCGTAGCCGGGCGCGGGGGCGGAAGCCCGAGTATGCGCGGTCGCGGGAGAATGTGAAGCGCTGACAGAAAATACTCCCGATACGCCGTCTATCGCAAGGTCTTTTCCATGAGGTCTTTCGATGAAAAGGGGTCCATTAGGCCCGAGTACGGGTCGACTGGGAGGATTCTCCCAGCCGGAAAGCGGGAGCCGAGCGCCGAGATGGAAGCGCGACCGCGAAGGGCGGCGGGGGCTTTGGAAGAATGGGGACCGGGGAAGGGAACCTTTCGTCGCGAAAGGTTCTCTTCCCCGGTAAAGACCCGAAGAATACGGGCGAGGCGGGAAGTTAGTCCTATGTTGATGAAGAAGGGCTACATCTATACTATCGCTCTGCCCCACCGGAGCCTGGCCCTGGGCGGGCATTCATTCCCTTTGAAGAAGGCATAAGCATGAACGCGAATAAGGTCGGATTGGGAGATCTCCGCTTCTATGTTCCGCGCAACGAAATAAGGCTCGCCGACCTCGTCGCCCGCCGCATCGCCGAAAAGCCCGAGCTCAAGCGGCACCTGGACAGGGCCATCCAGACGACGGGGCAGCGGGCCATCAGGTTTCCCGCGCCTTCGGAGGATACGGCGACGATGGCGGCAGAGGCGGCCCGGGAGCTCCTCGAGGCGAATCCCGCCGCGAAGACAGCGGGGCTCCGCTGGATCGTGACGGGCACCGAAACCGGGGTCGATCATTCCAAGCCGGTTTCGGCCTATGTCCAGGGGATGCTTATAAAAGCGGGTATCCCGCTTCCGTCGAACCTCGCGACCTTCCAAGTTCAGCACGCCTGCGCGGGGGCCTCCCTGGGCATGCTCGGCGTGGCCGGCATGCTCGCCATCTCCCGGGTGGCCAAGGACACGGGCCTTGTGCTCGCCTCGGATATCTCCCGCTACAGTCTTTCGACCACGGCGGAGATCACCCAGGGGGCCGGCGCCGTCGCAGCTCTGCTGGAGCGCGATCCCCGTCTCCTCGAGTTCGATCCCGCGGCGGCCGGCTACGCCTCCCATGACGTCGACGACTTCTTCCGTCCTCTCGATTCGATCACGGCCAAGGTCAAGGGCGGCTATTCGATGGAATGCTATCTCCAGTCCTTTTTCGAGGCCTGGGACGACCATGTCGCCCGGCTCGGGGTCGATCGCGTCGAATGGCTGCGGGGCCTCGACGCCGTGGTCCTCCACACGCCCTTCCGCAACATGCCCGAGATCGCGATGAAGCGACTTCTCGCCCGGGATCTCGGGATGGACGAGGCGGGCGCCGACGCTTGGCTTGCCGGGCATTCCTTTTTCGACTCGGTCGACATCATCGCCGACATCGGCAATTCCTATTCGGCTTCCATATTCATCTTCCTCGCGAGCACCCTGCGCGCGCTGCGCCGCCGCTTCGGCGACGAGGTCGTCGGCAAGAAGATCCTCTTCGCGAGCTATGGCTCGGGCAACGTGATGACGGTCTTCACCGCCACGGTCGCGAGCGGGGCAGGGGCGGTGATCGACGGCTGGAACCTCGAGGGGGTCATGGGCGGCGCCCTCCCCGCGACGATGGAAGATTACGACAAATGGACTTCGGGCAAGGATCAGATAGCGCCTGCTGTCGAGAGCGGGCGGCGCTTCGGGCTCCGCGCGATTCGGGCAGATGGTTACCGGGAGTACGGCTATTGAGGCGGTTTCCGGCCTCGGGGATGGCGGCGTGACCGGCGGCGAGGGGGGTGAGGGCGGCGCGAGCGAACGCAAGGAGCGCCATCTGTCCATCTGCGTCGATCCGGCGCGCTTTCGCGTCGAGACGAAGGAGGGGGGCGCCGGCTTCGATCGGCTGAGGCTCGCCCACCTTTCCCTTCCCGAGCTGTCCTTTGACGACATCGACACGAGCGTCGAGTTCTTGGGTTGTCGCCTCGCGATGCCCCTTCTCGTTTCCTGCATGACGGGCGGATCCTCGGGAGGGAGCAGGGTCAACAGAGGCCTCGCCCAGGCCGCCGCCGAGGCGGGGCTCGCCTTCGGCCTCGGTTCCTTCCGTTCCCTCCTCCGCGATCGCGCTCGGATCGCGGACTTCCAGGTGAAAGCCGTTCTCGGCGATCTGCCCCTCCTCGCGAATATCGGGGCCGTCGCCCTGCGCGACGCCGGCGCCGCGGCCGTGCTCGAGCTGGCGAAGAGCGTCGAGGCCGACGCCCTCGTCGTCCACCTCAATCCGGGGCAGGAGCTTTTCCAGCCGGGGGGGGACCGCGATTTCCGGGGGCTCAGGGAAGCCATCGCCCGTCTCGTGGAATCGGCAAAACTTCCCATAATTGTGAAGGAAACGGGCTTCGGCATCGCGCCTGACGAGGTGAGGGACCTGCTCGGGCTGGGTGTCGCCTGGGTCGATCTCGCCGGGGCCGGCGGCACCAATTGGGCCGCGGTCGAGGCCTACCGCCTCGACGAGGGCCCCCTCAGGGAGGCAGCCGCCGACTTCGACGATTGGGGCTGGCCTAGCGCCCTCCTTCTCGCCGGCCTGAGCGACTGCGGCAGGCGAAGCGGCCCCTCGGGTCTGCCCCTCATCGCCTCGGGGGGGCTGCGCAGCGGCCTCGACGTGGCCAAGGCCATCGCCCTCGGCGCGAGCCTCACTGCCATGGCCCTGCCCCTCGTCCGCGCCCTGGAATCGGGCGGCAAGGTAGGGGTGGCGGCCTTTCTCGAACGTGTCGCCCTCGGGCTCCGCGCGGCGATGCTCCTCTCGGGCTCGCGCGATCTTGCGGCCCTGCGCCGAGGCATTCTCGGCTTTGACGCCGATTTCGCCGCCCAGGCTGCCTCGCTGGCAGGCCTCGACGCATGAGCGAACAGCGGAGCGCCCAGGACTATCTCGCCGCCAGGCGTTCGGACATCCTCCGGAGCCTCGAGGCCATCTCGGGCGAACGGGGCGCCGAGCTCGAAAGAGCCCTTCCGGGCGGTAAGGAACTCGTCGATCGAATCTTCGAGTACGCATCCCGCGGCAAGATGCTCCGCGGCAGTCTCGTCTACCTCGGCGCCGAACTCTTCGGGCGGGCAGGCGCGCCCGGTCTCGCGGAAACCGCGGCGGCGATGGAGTTCTTCCAGGCCGGCCTCCTCATCCACGACGACATCATGGATCGCGACGAACGGAGGAGGGGAGCGCCTTCGGTGCACGCCGCCTACACCGAAGGCGCCTCGGCGGCCGGGGCCGGCGATCCCTCCCATCTCGGCGAATCGCTTGCCATTTGCGCGGGCGATGTCTGCTTTTTCGAGGCGCTTCGGCTCCTCTCCGCCGTGGCGGTGGGCGTCGGCGCTTCGGGTTCGTCGGGTGGGGCGGCCGCGGCCTCCCTCATTGCCCTCTGCGGCTCCGAGCTCTCGGTCGTCGGCCTCGCGCAGATGGCCGATTGCCGTTTCGGCGAGCTGCCCGCCGAACCGACAGAGGCCGAGATCCTCGCGATGTACCGCGGCAAGACGGCACGCTACAGTTTTTCGATGCCCCTGGCCGTCGGGGCCGCCCTCGCCGGACGCGACGACACCCGCGCGGCGATCTTCGCCATAGGCGACCTCGCCGGCCTGGCCTTCCAGCTCCGCGACGACGAGATCGGTCTGTATGGCGACTCCGAGCGGACCGGGAAGGTGGCCGGCTCCGACATACGCGAGAACAAGAAGACGCTCTGGCGTGCGCGCTTGTTCGCCAGGGCTGGCGAGGAGGACAGGCGGCGCCTCCTTACGCTGTATGGCAATCGGGATATCGACAGCCTCGATGTCGACCATGTGCGCAAGCTCACCGCTGCCCTGGGCGTCAGGTCGGAGATCGCGCAATGGCGCGACACGATGATCGAGGAGGCGAAGGGCCTGGTCGCGGCCCTGGACGCGAGCGACGAGTCGGCCCGCGCGATCCTCGTGGACCTGGTCGAGTGGCTTGTGAACAGGAAATACTGAAGGTAATGCACTGCGGAATCCATGAAGCAGTCGAGGGTCCTCATCCCTTCGGGCAAAATACACATTGACAAGTTGTAATACGATGATAATGTAATTAAATAATTATCCAAAGGAGTTTGGGATGAAGAAAATCGTTCCCCTCGTCGCGATTTCCTTTCTGACTTTTTTTTCCTGTGACATGGCTGGCCTTACTTCTCAGGGGGGGGGCAGTAGCAACGAATTCCTCGCGGGCTGCGTCTTTGGCGGGGAACCTCGTCGAGGCTGCCAAATCTTTTCCCCAAGCTCGCAGTCTCGATGATGAAATCACACCCTCCCAATATTTTCTCGACTTACCCATGGAGGACACTTCCGGTTCGCCCATGACTTTCGCCAGTCTTTCCGAAGCCGATCGAGAGATTTTTTATTCGGTCTGGGCGCGGGAAACGGCGAAGAATTGGGCCGCCAAGGCGGACCAAAATCCGGTATTCGCGCTGACCCTTGAAGCCGAGGATAGGGCGGTGGGCAAGGCCCTCGCCGCCACGGCCGCACGTGGCCTTTCAGACTACGGAACCTTCGCGCAGAAGGTGAATGCCGAGCTGGATGCAAGCCGACCCGACTTGAACAGGCGGATACGTGAATTGCCGCTTGCTAAAGGCGTTCCCCGCGCAATTTCAGGAAGTGTCGCGATAAAATCCGCGATCATGACCAATTTCAAGCGCGGTTCGGTCATGACCATGTCATATCCAATAACCGGCTCGGGAAGCGGGAGCAGCCTGTTCTCGGGCCATGCGACTGTGTTAACTGACTACGTGCCTGAATGGCAGACAAATGGAGGGAATGACAAAGACCTTTTCACAATGACCTCGTCCTGGGGCGTTGATACCCCGTGGGGAAGCAGTTTCCGCGGTGTCGCCCGCGAACCCTTGGGCGTCTGGAACAACAACATCCCCGGGTATTCCGGGGCCGGGACAGTCGCCAGACAATGGGCGATAGGAAGGCAGGTATGGATCTGGAACTGGTTCTCGTCGCACTTCGAATGGAGGGAAGCCAGCTCAACGGAATACAACTCAGCGGCCCAGTTTGCCGTCATGCAAATTGGGCAGCCGTATAATTACCTCTTTAATAAGAACGATATGTGGTGGTACTACTGTTCTTCTCTCGCGTGGAGATCCTGGAAGGTAATAGATTCGAACGGTCTCGACATCGACTGGTCCTGGTGGGACGCCTATGTCCCTCCCTCGGATATCGAGGGCTCGGATAAGACGGTGAAAATATTCGAAGGTCAGAATTGATCAGAAGGGGAGGGGCGTCTTCACGCCCTTCCCCTTTGTGACGTTTCGGCTACATCCCAGGATGGATCAGGAATGAAGAAATCAACCAGCCTTCTGCTTGCGTTTTCAATCGTTCTTCTAGTGTCCTGCGACAACGGCTTCGATTATCCCGCTTTCGCGCCGGAGCCCTTCTCGAGCCTCGACGATCCGTTTATCTTTTACACGGCGATAGATCCCCTGCACCAAAAGGGGCTCTTCACATCGCAAACGCGCCAATCGATGTTCGGCACGCCTATCGTCGGGGACGATGGCTATTTCTGCGTGTATGATTTCGGCACGAAGAGCATTTCGCGTCGGCTTCGCTATTTGAAAGAGAACCTTGCCGTCATCTTGAGCCCCTGCCTTGACAAGCCAAGCCAGAGGACCTACTTCCCGATGGGCGACGGACGTATCATGCTCTGGGATAACGCCAGCGGCAGCCTGTCCATCTTCATGTCGGGGCTTTCGACTGGTCCTTTTCCCCAGCTTGCCGCCACGCCCAGCGTTTCAGGCAAGCTCTTCCTGCTCTCGAACCTGATTCTCGCCTCAGATGACAAACGCTATGGGATGATCATCGATCCGACAACTCGCCAAGTCATCTGGGAACCCCATCTTACCGAATTCTCCACCTTTATTGGTTATGTCGATCCCATTGATGATCGCTTCTTTTGCAGATTGAACGCGACAAATGTCGAGATGGTTGACATTTCATCCAAGACCGTTACGTCTGTGCGGCTCGCCGAGGATGGATATCACCGGAGCAGCATGGCGCGAATCGGCAATCATTACATAGTGGGACAGGTCCCATATGACCCCAGTGCCACTGGCAGACCGTACTATGGCCTCCCGGAAATCTGTTACCTTTCGGCATCGGACTTTTCCCTCCAATCCAAGGTGGTCATCGGCGCCGAGCTCGTTCCCGTAGCCTCGGGCTCGGACGTTATCGCGATCTATCCCTATAATGGCGAGCTCTATGTCGTCGTCTCCTCGGGGACAGAAAACACCCTTCTCAAGTGGTCAGCGGTCGACGGCAAGTTCCTGAAATGGAGCGTCACGTTTCCCTCAATTTGGGGGCTGGATCGGATCTTGAGCGGCGGCAAGGTCTACTTCATCGCGAACGATAACTTCGCGAGTTTCTTTTTCAACGCGCTCGATTTGAGCACCGGCGAAGTCTCGGGGCCCGAGACCGTGTGGGTGTACTGATGAAAAGGCCTTTATCTCTAGTACTCGTAGGTATGGTGTTTGTGTTTTCATCCTTCGACGCCGTGGGGAAAGGCAGTCCGGTCGACGACTCGCCATGGCGACTCGAGTTGTTCTATGGCAACGAACTCGAAGCGCAATACCAGAATCTTTTTCCAAAGCCCCTCTTTGGGATGGGTGTCGCCTCGGATCTTGGTCTGTGCGTCGTTACCCCCCGGTCCTGGAGAATCGGGCTTTCGTATTTCGGCACTACTTTTTTCCACGATCTGAACCACTCGGGCCAGGGCGCCTCGGACAGTCTGAAGCTCAGCTTCGGCAGGGAATGGTGTCTCGGCGAGGCCAGGTACTTTTCGGTCTCCGTCGAGCCGCAGATAGGCATCGCTTCTCAATACTTTGATTATCTGCTGAGCCGGGACTGGGCCTCGCTCCGCTCGTACAGCCGAGGCCCGACCTGGGGAATGAGTCTCGGTGTCGGGTTCACCTGGCTCGTTTGGGAACCCCTCGGCTTTGTCGTCGAAACCCATCTGGCATATCGAAACTACCCCGACGCGAACGCGGATCTTCTAGGCGCGGGTCTCGGTTTGCAGGCCCTTTTACGTATTTAAGCCTCTCTGTCATTCCCGGGAGAAACGTCGGTTCGTCTTGTATCCTCGTCGGAGAACTGCAATAATCGCGAATGTCAAAGTCGTGCCCGTACCCGGGGGACGCTCGCGGGTGGGCAAAAAGGAGAGCTTACATGAACAGGATAGCGAGACTCGCCGTTCTGGCCTTCGTCCTCATTGCGGGGACGGCGGTCTGGGCGCAACCCGCTCCGGCAGGCAAGAACCTGACCGTGGGTATCCTTCTCGTCGGTCCCTACAACGACCACGGTTGGAGCCAGGCGACCTACGACGGCCTTTCCTACGCCATCGCCAAGGTTCCCGGCACCAAAATGGTCTACGTCGACAAGGTGAATCCGGCCGACCGGCCCGGCACTACGGCCTCCCAGCTCGCCGAGAGCCTCGTCAACCAGGGCGCCAAGATGGTCATCTTCAATTCCGACGACATGAGCGACGAGGCGGTCAAGTTCGCGACCGCGCACAAGGACATCTTCGTCATCTTCCTCTCGGGCGACACCACGTGGAAGGAGGGCAAGAACTTCCACAACCTCCCGAACATGGTCTGCATCATGGGCAAGATGGAATATATGAAGATGATCGCCGGCGTCGCCGCCGCGATGACCACCCAGTCCGGCAAGATCGGCTTCCTCGGGCCCCTCATCAACGACGAGACCCGCCGCCTCGCCTCCTCCGCCTACCTCGGCGCCAAGTACGCCTGGGTCAACTATCGCCATCAGCCCCTTTCCAAGCTCGATTTCAAGGTCACTTGGATCGGTTTCTGGTTCAACATCCCCGGCGTCACCTCCGATCCCACCCAGGTCGCCGACGATTTCTTCAATTCCGGCTATGACGTCGTGATCTCGGGCATCGACACCACCGAGGCAGTCGCCGAGGCCGCGAAATACCAGGCCAAGGGCCAGACCGTCTGGGCCATCCCCTACGATTACAAGGATGCGATCAACGAGGGCAAGGGCGTTTCCCTCGGCGTGCCCTACTTCAATTGGGGCCCCGCCATCGCCGTCGCCGCCAAGTCCGCCATGACCGGCTCCTGGAAGTCCCACTGGGAGTGGAACGGGCCGGATTGGAAGAACATCAACGATCCCGACAAATCGGCCGTCGGATTCAACAAGGGCACCCTCTCCAAGGATGCCGACGCCGCCGTCGACAAGTTCATCGCCGAGCTCGCCAAGGGTCTCAACCTTTGGAAGGGCCCCCTCAATCTCCAGGACGGCAGCCAGTACCTAAGCTCCGGCCAGGCCGCCACAGAAAAGCAGATCTGGTACCTCCCGCAACTCCTCGAGGGAATGCAGGGCCAGTCGGTTTCGAAGTAAGGCTGTTGACCGCGGAGCTGCCTTCTCTGCGACGAAAAAGCCCGCCGTTGCGACGGGCTTTTTCTTTTGTGCGTATGGCACGAGGAGTAGACCCCGCTTCACGCGGCACGGCATTCCTTGGTCCCACGGTTTCGGCAGTGGCTTCGAATTGAGCTTCAGCCGCAATCTCACTCATGGGTATATGCTGTCATATGAACGCGTGAACATATGAACAGATGAAAGTATGAATGCGCGAGGGCACGAATGCACGGGGGTGTGAATGCACGAGAGCACGAATGCGCGAGAGCATGAGGTATGAAAACATGAACGAATGAACATATGAGCACATGGACAAGTGAAGGCACGCAGGCACGGAGGTACACAGGCACACAAGCTTGAACAAGTGACCCCATGAACATACGTTTGAGTATTGGCAGGAAGGACATTCCTCGGCTCGCTTTCTTTTGAGGGGATCTCGGTGCGGTTTTCTTTTTCCCCTCGCGTCCGGGGGAAAGCTACTGTATTCTGTATACAAATTCCGGCGGGCACCTGGGAGCCGGAACATCCCGGCTTCATGGAGTCGCCATGCGCGTCGAGCTTCGTGAAATTACCAAAACCTTCGGATCGCTTCGGGCCAATGACGCGATTTCCCTCGACGTAGCCTCAGGCGCCGTGCAAGGCCTCCTCGGGGAAAACGGCGCCGGCAAGAGCACATTGATGAAGATCCTATCGGGCTTTATTTCCCACGATTCGGGGGAGATCCTCCTTGACGGCGAGGCTATCGACATCGCCTCGCCCGCCGATGCCATCAGGCAGGGCATCGGCATGCTCCACCAGGATCCCTTGGACTTTCCGCCCTTCAGGCTTCTCGAGGACTTCATGCTCGGCGCTTCCAGGGCCGGAGGGGGCGGGGGAGCTGTTGGCGGGCGCAAATCCCGGCGCAGCAAGCGACAGGCCCGCAAGGACTTCATCGAACTCTCGGTTCGCTTCGGCTTCGATCTCGACCCCGATGCCTGGGTCGATTCCCTCACCGTGGGCGAGAGGCAGCAGCTCGAAATTCTCAGGCTGCTCTGGCTGGGCGCCAAGGTCCTGATTCTCGACGAGCCGACCACGGGCATCAGTCTGCCGCAAAAGGAAAAGCTCTTCGCGACGCTCAAGAAGCTCGCCGCAGAGGGAATGACCATACTTTTTGTCACGCACAAGCTCGAGGACGCGGAGTACCTCTGCGATCAGGTGGCCGTGCTCAGGATGGGCAAGCTGGTCGGCAGCGCCCGGCGACCCCTCTCCTCAAAGGACCTCGTCGCCCTCATGTTCGGCAAGGAGCTTCCCCGTGCCGAGCGCCGCCACGCCTCTCCTGGGCGGAGCGTGCTCTCGGTGAAGGGTGCGGCCATCGAGGGGCCGAGGCTCAGCATGGCCGGTCTCGACCTCGAGGTCAGGGCCGGCGAGATCATCGGCCTTGCCGGCATGGAGGGCTCGGGGCAGAGCCTCTTCCTGGGCGCCTGCGGCGGTCTCGTGCAGCCGGTGGCAGGTTCCTTTTGCCTGGACGAGGACGAACGTAGGGATATGACGGGTCGGACCCACCACGAGTTCCGAAAGGCCGGCGTGGCCTGGTTGCCGGCGGCCCGGCTCGAACAGGGCCTCGTGCCCGGTCTGAGCCTCACCGAGCATTTCATCCTCTCCGAGGGCATGAAGGGTCTTTTCATCGATCGAAAGCGCGCTCACGAGCTGGCCGAGTCGCGCATCGCGGCCTACCACATAAAAGGGAAGCCCGAAAGCAGCGTCGAGTCGCTTTCGGGCGGCAACCAGCAGCGGGCCCTCCTCGCTCTGATGCGCGAGCCCCTCTCCCTCATCCTCGTCGAGCATCCGACCCGCGGTCTCGACATAGAGTCGACGGCCTACATCTGGGGAAAGCTCCGCGACCGCTGCGCCGAGGGCACTTCGATCATCTTCATCTCCTCTGATCTCGACGAGATCCTCGAATACTCCGACCGAGTCCTCGTGTTCTACGCGGGCCGAGTCTCGCCGCCCATCGAGGCCGAGAGCCTGACGGTCGAGCGGCTCGGCGGTCTCATCGGCGGTGCGGGCTGGGAGAGCCTGGAAGGGAAGGGTTCAAATGTCGCATAACCGACCGACCCGTTTGGCCTTCGACGTGGGCGGCGTCGTCCTCGCCTTCGTCCTCACGACCCTCGTCCTCGTCGCCGCGAAGGCCCCGCCCCTCCAGGCCTTCTACAACATCCTCCTCGGCGCGGCGGGCAACTGGGACGTTGCGGCGAATGTCATCGTGTCCTGGGTGCCCCTGGTTCTCGCGACCTCGGGCCTCCTCATCACCTTCACGGTCGGGCTCTGGAACATCGGCATCGAGGGCCAGATCATCCTGGGCGGCGTCTTCTCGACCTGGGCGCTCAGGACCTTCCAGAACTCGAGCCTCGATCCCGCCCTCATCCTCGCCATCGCTGTCGTCGCGGGCATGGCCGGAGGGGCCCTCTGGGCCATGCTCGCCGGCGCCCTCAAGACCTTCGGCGGGGTCAACGAGATCTTCGGCGGCCTCGGGCTCAATTTCGTCGCGACCGCCATCAATCTCTGGCTGATCTTCGGCCCCTGGAAGAGGCCGGGCGTCGCCTCGATGTCGGGAACCCTGCCCTTCGACCCCAAGCTCTGGCTGCCGACCCTCACCCCTGAATCGCGGCTCGCCCCGGCCTCGGTGGTGATCGCGATCGTCGCAATTGTTGCGGTCTTCGCCCTCGTGCAGGGCACTTATTTCGGCCTCAGGCTCAAGGCCGTCGGCCGGAACCCCAAGGCGGCCTACGTCCTCGGCGTGAAGACCTGGCAGCACATGATGGCGGCCTTCGCCCTCTGCGGCCTCTTCGCGGGCCTCGCTGGCTCGATGCAGGTCCTTGCCGTCTACCACCGCCTCATCCCTTCGATCTCCTCAGGCTACGGCTACCTCGGCCTGATGGTCGCGATGCTCGTGAACTACTCCGTGCCCCTGGCGGCCCCCGTGGCCCTCTTCTTCGCGGCCCTCAATGTCGGCTCCATTCAGCTCCCCATCGTGCTCAAACTCGATTCCTCTTTGGCGGGCGTCCTCCAGGGCAGCCTCGTCCTCCTCGTCCTCCTCACCAAGGGAGCGAAGGAGCGTCTGCTCGGGAAGGCGGCAAAATGACCAATGAAGCGATCATCCTCGCGGGCCTGGCGGGCGTCCTCTTTTCCGCGGCGCCCATCGTCTTCGCCGTCATCGGCGAGACCATTTCGGAGCGCGCGGGCGTCATCAATCTCTCGATGAACGGGACCATCCTCCTGTCGGCCATGGGCGGCTTCGCCGTTTCCCTCGCCTCTGGCTCCCTCATCCTCGGCTTCGTCGCCGGGGCGGCTATCGGCGCCCTCGTGGCCCTCGTCGTGGCCTTCGCCTCGATAACCCTCAAGCAGTCGCAGGTGGCCGTCGGCTTCGTCCTGACCCTCCTCTGCCGCGATCTCTCCTACTTCCTCGGCAACCCCATCATGGGCCAGACAGGCCCGCGCCTGCCCCAGCTCGTCCTGCCCGGCCTCGCGCAAATCCCGATCCTCGGCCCCCTCTTTTTCCAGCAGGACATCATGACCTACCTTTCCTTCGCGGTTGTCATACTTGCCTGGATCTTCATCTTCAAGACGAAGGCCGGCCTCGAACTCCGGGGTATCGGCGAAAAGCCGGCCGCCGCTTACGTTCGCGGCTCGAAGGTAGAAGGCCTGCGCTATCTCTACGTGGCCGTCGGCGGGGCCCTGGCCGGCCTCGCCGGGCCCATGTATTCGCTGTCGGTGAAGGCGGGCTGGAAGGGCACGATCTCAGGCCTCGACGGCATCGGCTGGATAGCTCTGGCTATCACCATCTTCGGCGGCTGGAACCCCTTCCGCGCGGCCATGGGCGCCTGGCTCTTCGCCTTCCTCCAATGGCTCGGCCTCGTGCTCCAGCCCAGCCTCCCCGGCATCCCCTCGCAGGTTCTCCAGGTGGCGCCCTTCCCCCTGATGATCCTCACCCTCCTCCTCGTCAACCTGGGCAATGCCGAATGGGTCGAACGAAGCCTCGCGCGCCTGCCCGAAAAGGCGCGAAAGCGGGCCGCGAAGATCCTCCGCGCGATGCGGGCCACGCCGCCCGCGGCTTTGGGAACGCCCTTCGAAAAGGACTGACCCGACAGTTGGGCAAGACTTTTTTTGGGTAGATTTGGGTGAGTTTGGAATACTATTTGGGTGATTATTGGGATTTGGGTGATTATTGGGATATAGAAAATAGCTTCAGTTCTGGCTTCAATTCGAGAAATGTATATTAGGCATCGGCTACCTCTTCCTCCCCCCTTGGTCGCCCGGGGGAGGAGGATAGTCGCGAAATTCAATAAATAGAGCGGAAGAACCTCATCCGCCTGCACTTTTCATTCCCTCATCCTGAGAAAAAACTGTTTCGTCGCTGCTCTCGCGATTCTTGGCATGCAAACTGCATAGTAGGTGCCCAGAACAAGTCGCGGTGGATGGAGCAGGGTGGAGATGGGACAGACGGTAACCGAGAAAATTATCGCCTCACACGCCGGGGTCGAGCAGGTCCTCCCCGGTGAGATCCATCAAGTCTCGGTCGATCTTCTCTATATCCATGACAACAACGGCCCCATCGCAATTCAGCAATTCGCCCTCATCCCCGGTGCGGCGGTGTGGGACCCTTCCCGCGTGCGTTTCATACTCGACCACCATGCGCCGGCGACGACCTTCAGGGCCGCCGAGCATCACCGGGACCTGCGAGCCTTCGCGGCCAAGCATGGCATCGAACTGATCGACGTGGGCCGCGGCGTTTCACACGCGGTGGTACTCGAAGAGGGCCTGGTGCGCCCGGGCCAGGTGGTGCTGGGAACCGATTCGCACACCGTGGGACTCGGAGTAAGGGGCTGCCTCGCCACGGGGATCGGCTCCACCGAGGCAGCCGCCGTCATGTACACGGGGCGCATTTGGATGATGGTGCCCGAGACGATCCGCGTCGTCCTCAACGGCAGTCTGCCGCCCGCGGTATCGCCGCGCGACGTCGCCCTCCTCCTCCTCCGTCATTTCGGGCCCTCCTTCCTGAATTACATGGCCATCGAATTCTACGGCGATTTCGTCGATGGCCTCGGGGACGAGGAAAGAATGGCGATCACGACGATGTGCCTCGAGATGGGCGTGAAGAACGCGGTGATGCCCGTCGGCGAGCCTGACGCGCCCCGCGCCGATCCCGACGCGCGCTATGTCTCCACCGTCACCTTCGACGTCGGGACTCTCGAGCCCATGGTGGCGACTCCCGGGCTGCCCACCAACGGCGTGCCCGTCGGTTCGGCCGTGGGGACGCCCATCCAGCAGGCCACCCTCGGCTCCTGCGCCGGCGCCTATTACCACGACCTCGCGACCGCCGCAGAGATACTCAAGGGCAAGCATATCGCCAAGGGCCTGCGCTTCGTCATAGTACCGAACAGCAGCAGGGTCGTCGCGAAGGCGGCCGAGACTGGCGTCCTTTCGGCCCTGGTCGAGGCGGGAGCGGTGATAGGCTCGCCGGCCTGCGGAACCTGCGCCGGCTACGAAATCGGCTGCCTCGCTCCGGGAGAGGTTTGCATCTCCACCACGACCCGGAACATGGACGGGCGCATGGGACCTGGCGGAGAGATCTACCTGGCCGCCGCGGCGACGGTGGCCGCCTCGGCCCTCGCCGGCGCGATAGCCGATCCGAGGAAGGCCTGATGGAATCGATGCAATATCGCGGCCGCGTCTGGAAATACCAGGACAACGTGAGCACCGACCACATACTCCCATCTCGCTTCATGACCCAGGTGGAACCCGCCGAGCTCGCCGCGCACTGCATGGCCGGCATCGACCCGGAGTTCGCGGCCGAGGTGCGACCTGGGGATATCCTCGCCGCCGGCTACAACCTCGGCTACGGCTCCTCGCGCGAACAGGCGCCGCGGGCTCTCCTCCATTCGGGCATCAAGGTCGTCGTAGCGCGGACCTTTGCGAGAATATTCTATCGCAATTGCTACAATATCGGCCTTCCGGCCGTGGTCTGTCCGGAGTTCCTCGACAGGGTCTCCGGCATGGACGAGGTGGAGGTCGATCTCGCCGCAGGGGTCATCCGCAACCTCAGCCTCGGCGAGAGCCACTCCTTCGTCAAACCGCCCGCCTTCCTCCTCGACTACGTGCGGGCGGGAGGGCTCATTCCCCATCTCATATCGGTTTCAGGCAATTAGGACGGTGCTGCACCGTCCATGAAGAATCGTGCAAGGAGGCTTCCATGAAGAAGCAAGGGTCAGTTCGAGTCGCAATCGTCGCCGCGCTGCTCGTCGTCGCGGTAGCTCTCGGCTTCGCCGCCGCCAATTGGCCGACCAAGGCTATCGCCCTGATCTACCATTCGGGCGCCGGTTCGGGAGGCGACCTCTTCCTCAGGGCCCTCGCCAAGTCCGCGGAGGCCGGTCTCGGCAAGCCCATCGTCGTCGAAAACAAGACCGGCGCCGGCGGCCTCAACGCATGGCGGGCCGCGGCAGACGCGAGGGACAACCACACCCTCCTCGGCGTCTCCTCCACCATCATCACCGCGCCGATCCTCAACAACATGCCCGTCACCTATCGCAACTTCAAGCCGGTGGCGATGATGTTCCAGGACCCGATGATTCTCTTCGTGAGCGCCGACAAGCCCTGGAAGACCCTCGAGGACTTCATCGCCGACGCCAAGGCCAATCCCGGCAAGTACAGCATCGCGGGCGGCGTCGCCGGCGAACTCGGCTTCGTCGCGGGCAAGCTCCTCGAGAAGGAAGCCGGCGTCCAGTTCAGCATCGTTCCCTTCGAGGCCGGATCCGACGCGGCCGTCTCGGTTCTCGGCGGCCACATCGACGGGGCCATCGGCGAGTACGCCGAAGGTTCCGCGCAGATCGAGGCAGGCAAGCTCCGCGTCCTCCTCGCCTTCAACAAGGTTCCGGGCATGGACTACCCGACGGTGATGGACAAGAAGCTCAACATCACGATCGAGAAATTCCGCGGCATTCTCGCCCCCAAGAACCTTCCCGACGCGGATGTCAAGATTTTCGCCGACGCCTGCAGGAAGGCCATGGACGAGCCCAACTTCAAGGCCTACTACACCAACATGCGCCTGATCCCGAACTTCAAGGTCGGGGCCGACTTCACCAAGGTCATGGAAAACCAGGACGCCCAGATCAAGGCATTCACGAACAACTAGGACTATGACGGGCGGCCGGGGAGGCCGCCCGCCCTGGAGGAGCGTCAACAATGTTCAGTGCCAAAGATCTCTCGGTCGGCATCGTCGCCATCATCCTCGGAATCGTCATAATTACCCAATCTCAGGGCCTCGTCGCCAAGACCTCCCTCGACCCGGCGGGCCCCTCGGCCCTGCCCCTCCTCATGGCCTGGGCGATGATCGTCCTCGGCGCCATTCATATCGTCGGCGGAATCGTGGCGAAGCGCGCCAACAAGGATGCCAAGCCCCGCGAGGGGATCGGCGCGATCCTGACTTCCTTCTTGTCTCGCTATCGACTCGTAATGCTGGTCGCGCTCGAGGGGGCGGCCTTCATCGCCCTCCTCAATTTCCTCGGCTACCTGATCGCCCTGCCCCTGATGACCGCGGCGATTCTCTGGACCTTGGGTAACAGGAATCTCAAGACCCTCATCGGGACGAACCTCGCCCTGACGGCGATCCTCTTCGTCCTTTTCCATTTCGCGCTTACGGTGGACTTCCCCCTGGGACCATTCACCGGGCTTTTCTAGGAGGAACGCCAGCATGGACGCATTTATGCTCGGGCTGCAGACTGTCTTTCAGCCCATGTCCTTTCTCGCCATCGCCTTCGGTGTTTTTTGGGGTGTCATCGGGGGCATCATTCCCGGGATCAACGCCTCTGTCGCGATGGCCCTCCTCCTCCCTTTCACCTGGGGCATGGACCCCACGACCGCGGTGATGATGCTCGCCGGCGTCTATTGCGGGGGTGAATACGGAGGCTCGATACCCGCCATCCTGATCGGCACACCGGGGACAACGGCAGCGGCCTGTACGGTCATGGACGGCTACGCCCTTCATAAGAAAGGGAAGACGGGCCTGGCCCTCGGCACCTCCCTGATTGCCTCCACCTTCGGCGGCATGTTCAGCGCCATCGTTCTCGTCCTGGTGGCCATCCCCCTCGCGAAGGTTGCACTCTCCTTCGGACCCGCGGAGTACTTCGGCCTGGCCCTTCTCGGACTGACCCTCGTCTGTTCCCTCGGCGGAAAGAACGTCTTCAAGGGACTCCTCGCGGGGGCCGTCGGAGTCTTCATCGCGACCATCGGTTTCGATCCCTTCGCGGGAGTGCCCCGCTACACCTTCGGATCCTACGACCTGGGCGCCGGGCTCGAGATGATCCCCGTTATGATGGGGCTCTTCGCCGTCTCCGAGCTCTTCGTTCAGGTCACCGAGGTCCATGCCGGCGACACGGTGATCAAGTCGGTAAAGGGCGACACCCGCTTTCCCACCTGGAAGGAAATCCGGGGCCTCATACCTACCATGGGCCTCGGCTCGACCATCGGCGTCATCATCGGCGCCATGCCGGGTGTCGGCGCCACGACCGCCGCCTTCATCGCCTACAGCGAGACCAAGCGCTGGTCAAAGGACAAGGACAGCTTCGGCCAGGGCAACCCCAAGGGCGTCGCGGCGCCGGAATCGGCCAACAACGGCGCGACGGGCGGAGCCCTCGTGCCCCTCCTTTCCCTCGGCATCCCCGGATCGAACTCGACGGCGATCATGCTCGGCGCACTGGTCATCCACAATATCAACCCCGGCCCCCTCCTCTTCACCCAGCACCCCGAGATCCCCTACGGCCTTTTTACCTCGCTTTTCGTATCCAACTTCCTCATGTTCTTCATGGGACTCCTCGCGATCAGGATCGCCATCAAGGTGACCTCGATCTCCAAGCCCGTCCTCGTGGCGAGCATCATGGCGCTGGTCTTCACGGGAGCCTTCGCCTTCAATCTCAACATCTTCGATATCGGCGTGACCCTCTTCTTCGGCGTCGCGGGCTTCGTCATGAAGAAGTACGGCGTGCCCCATACGGCCGTGGTCCTGGGCTTCGTCCTCGGCTTCATCATGGAGGTCAACTTCCGCCGTGCCCTGATCATCTCCCACGGTGACAACCTCCACGCCATTTTCAATTCGCCGCTCAGCACGGTTCTTGTCGTGATCGCCGTCGTCTCGGTGATCGCAACGACCGTGCAGAACTTCAGGAAACCGGTCGAGGTCGAAGCGGCCTGCTGATTTTCGGCGCGGGGGCCGAGGGGTCCCCGCGCCTATTTTCCACAACCCGCACAAGGAAGGACACAATGCCCGTCATAGAAGTCGACAAATGCACCGGCTGCAAGATCTGCATGACCTACTGCTCCGTCGACGCGATCGAATACCAGGCCGACGCGAAGAAATGCTTCATCAATCCAAAGACCTGCACGGAGTGCTATGTCTGTTACCGAATGAAGGTCTGCGCCCAGGATGCGATCGTCGCGAGCCCCATCGAGGGCTTCTTCAAGCAATTCCAGCATGTCATCAGCGACCCGGTGGAGAATCACGGGGTCACGGGGGTCACGGGCCGCGGCACCGAGGAGGCCAAGACCAACGATGTCTCCGGCCGCGTCAAGAAGGGCGAGGTCGGATTCTGCATCGACATGGGCCGCCCCGGCATGGGCGTGTACCTTCGCGACGCGGAAAAGGTTGCCATGGCCTGCGCCGCCGCGGGTCTCGCCATCTCGCCGCCCGAGGAAAGCCCGATCGGGGCCCTGATGCCCGACTACCGCACCGGCAAAATGGATCCCGCCTGCCTCGACTACCGCCTCCTCTCCGTCATCATCGAGGGCAAGTGCAAGACCGCGGAGCTCAAGAATGTCCTAATTGCGCTTAAGGATGTCGAAAAGAAGATCGACACGGTCTTCTCCCTCGGCCTCATCGTCCGCGTCGACGAGGAGGGGCATACCGATGCCCTCGATTGCCTGAAGGGACTCGGCATCGACTATCCGCACAGGGGCAAGGTGAACGTCGGCCTCGGCAGACCCCTTTCGCTCGCCTGAAACCATGAAACGGAGATAGACACATGACACATTCGCTGCACAGATCCGGGACCATCGAGTCCCAGAAGCGGGACTTCGTCTGGTTCATGTACCAAACCAAGGGCGTCAACGACAAGGACATCAAGCCCAAGGCCCTCCAGTTCATCGCGGCGGCCGAGGACGCCGGCTCGCAGAACTGGGGCGACGTGAAGACGGGGCCGAGGGTCAAGTTCTCGAGACAGGAGATCGAGGAGAGGCTTTCCGACAAGTCGCGGCTCCGCGGCATCTTCACGCGCAAGGAACAGGTGGTCAAATTCCTCAAGGACATAAAAGGGCGCGAGGTCGGCCAGTCGGTCGTCATCACCGGCGTGCTCCCCCTGGTCCTCGAGGCCTGCCGCGAGGCCGCGGTAACCCCGCATACGATCAATTATGCCCTGGGTATCTGGGGCAAGAAGGACAATCTGCCCGACGAGACCACACTCTCGATCTCGACGATGTGCGGGCATCACATGATATCGCCCAAGTTCGTGAAGCAGGTGTTGCGACAGGTCGGCAGCGGGCGCGTGACGCCCGAGGAAGGCGCGAACAAGCTCGCGAGCTTCTGCTACTGCGGAATCTTCAATCCCGTACGCTGCGCGGACATCCTCAAGGACGAGGCGGCGAAGACGAAGCAAGGAAAGGACTGAACATGGGCAGCTATAAAATCGGCATACTCAACGGGGACGACATCGGGCTCGAGATCGTTCCCGTCACCGTGGACATTCTCAAGGCCGGCCTCGCGAGGCGGAAGTCGGTAAAGGTCGAGTGGGTGCCCCTGCCCATCGGCGCCCCCTCGCTCAAGGAGAACGGCGCGACCCTGCCGGAGGGCACCCTCGAGACCCTCGCCAAGCTCGACGGCTGGATCCTCGGGCCCATCGGCCACATGGCCTATCCGAAGGACAACCCGAAGGCCATCAACCCCCATCCCATCCTGCGCCGGCAATTCGACCTGATGAGCAACATCAGGCCCTCGAAGTCCTTCGCCTCCATTCCCTCGGTGCACCAGAACGTCGACATGGTCATCATCAGGGAGAACAACGAGGGATTCCAGCCCGACCGCAACATGTGGAAGGGCATGGGCGAGTTCATGCCCACCCCCGACATGGCCCTCTCGATGCGCGTCATCACGAGGCGCAATTCTCAGTTCGTGGCGCGCACCGGTTTCGAGCTCGCCCGCCAGCGCGGCAAGATGAAGAAGGTCACCGCCATCCACAAGAACACCGTCTTCAAGCTGGGCTGCGGCCTCTTCGTCGACTCCTGCAGGGAGGTCGCCGCCGAGTATCCCGACATTGCCTTCGAGACGGTGGTGGTCGACACCTTCGCGATGAAAATGGTGATGAAGCCCCAGGCCTTCGACGTGGTCGTCACAACTAACATGTTCGGCGACATCCTCACCGACGAGGCTGCCGGCATCGTCGGCGGCCTCGGCATGGCGCCCGGACTCTGCGTGGGTCCGGACTACGTGATGGCCCAGGCGACCCACGGCTCGGCACCCGATATCGCCGGCAAGGGAATAGCCAACCCCTACGCGATGATCATGTCGGGCCAGATGATGCTCGCCTGGCTGGGGCAGAAAAGGGGCGACGAGGACGCCATGGCCGTCGCCGCCGACATCGAGGCCTCGGTGTCGCGCATCGTGGCGGCGGGCAAGGACGTCACCCCCGACCTCGGCGGCAAGGCGAGCACCCAGGCCATGGGGGCGGCGATCTGCGCCGATCTGGCGCGATAAAACCCGGCCGTCGGGCTCGCCCGGCGGTCCTCCCTTGTCGTGTCGGCCCGGCCTGTCCTCGCGCGGCAGGGCTGGCGCGACATCGGAGCGCGGCGCGGGGGAGTGGCGTAAAGGAAAGTTAGCGGATTGGCGGAAAGGGGGGTATACTACGAACCCGGCAAAGACGTGGCGCATCAGGCGCGCCCTGCAACGCGTACATGTCGCCGGAATCGTCAGGAATCCCGTCCGCACAGGTGTCCGCATCGTGAAGAAGCGTCTCTGTTTTATCGGCTACAACCTCAGCACCTGCTCCCATATCAGGCAGCAGTTCGAGCACTATCTCGGAGCCCATCTCGAGCTTCTCGTGTGGTGCCTCTCCACCGATGAATTTCCCGATGGCTTCGACACCTGCGAGCTCTTCATCGCCTCGAGTTACACCGTCCTCGAACGCGTAAGGCCGCGCCTTCCCGAAGGCGCGACGATCCTCGTTGCGGACCGGACCATCAACACGGAAAACCTCGACCTCCTCCTCGACCTGGGGCCAGGGGCCCGAGCCCTCGTCGTCGGCACCTCGGCCGAAACGGCTGGGCAGGCGGTGGCAACCATCAACAGCTTCGGCTTCGACTATCTGGATCTCGTCCCCTACCACCCCGGAGATTTCGGACCGCCGCCCGAAGACATCCGCCTCGCCATCACCATGGGCAACGTGAATCTCGTGCCCGAGGGCATGGAGCAGTGCATCAACCTCGGCGTGCGCGGTATCGACCTTTCGACCTACGTTCAGATCGTCCACCTCCTCAGGGTGCCGGTGGAGGCACTCAACGCCATATCCTACGACTACGTCGAGGCCCTCCTCAAATTGAGCGCCCGACGCCAGCACCTCGTCAGGCTCAACAAGACCCTCACCCGCAACATGGAGGTCATCCTCGACACGATCGACAAGGCCATCCTCGCGATCAACCGAGAAGGCGAGATCACCCTCATCAATCCCGCCGCCGAGGCCCTCCTCGGCGTCCCCGCGGGCGAGAGCCTCGGGCGCAACATCTCGCGCTACCTACCCCAGATCGACTTCGCCAGCCACCTCAAGACGGGCGAAGCCATAAAGGACGACATCCGCCGCTTCGGCGATACCCACCTCATCGTCTCGGGGACGCCGATCGTCGAGGATGGGGGCGCCGCGAACGGACTCGTCGTGACCCTGAGCGCGATCACCGAGGTCGAGGAGCTCGAGACGAAGGTGCGCCGCGAGCTCAAGCGCAGGGGCAATGTCGCCCGCTACACCTTCGCCGACGTGATCGGCGACTCGGCCCTGCTCCGGGAGGGCATCGCGCTGGCGAGGCGCTTCGCCGCCACGGAGATGACCGTGCTCCTGGAGGGGGAGAGCGGCACCGGCAAGGAGCTCTTCGCCCAGGCCATCCACAACGCCTCGCAGCGCCGCAACGGCCCCTTCGTCGCCCTCAATTTCGCCGCCCTCCCCGGGGAGCTCGCCGAGAGCGAACTCTTCGGCTACGAACATGGGGCCTTCACGGGCGCCAAATCGGGGGGCAAGAGGGGCTTATTCGAAACCGCCCATCAGGGGACCATCTTCCTCGATGAGATCGGCGACGCCACACCCGAGGTGCAGAAGAAACTCCTCCGCGTCCTCGAGGAACGCGAGGTCCGCCGCGTGGGCGGGAACACGGTGACGCCGATCGACGTGCGAGTGATCGCCGCCACGAACGTTGATCTCCTGGCCCTCGTCCAGGAGCGGCGCTTCCGCAGCGATCTTTTCTACCGCCTCTGCGCCCTGCCCATCGTCGTGCCGCCCCTCCGCGAGAGGGGCGAGGACATCCTCGCCCTCGCCCAGGCCTTCGCCGAGCGCTTTTCCGGCCGCCCCCTCATCATCGAGCCGCCGCTGGCCGAATTTCTTCGCAATTATGATTGGCCCGGCAACATCCGCGAGCTCCAGAACGTCGTGAAATACATCTGCAGCGTCAGGACGGACGACGAGGCGGTGACGATCCGCCATCTCCAGCCCTACCTCTCCCGAAGCGGCAGCACCCAAAAACCGGCTTCGCCTCTCGCCCTTGCATCGCGCGAAGATGGGCTTCCCGCCCTCGTCGACGAACTCGCCACGGAAGGGGAGGCCTCCCTCGCGGCCTTTCTCCTTTCGGAGATGCACCGCTCGACGGCATCGAACCGCGGATTGGGCCGATCCTCCATCCTGCGCAAACTGAAGGACGGGGAGGGCGCCACCTCGGAATACCGGCTGCGCAGCCTGCTGAAGCGTCTGGAGTCGGCCGGTTGCGTCGACACCGGCGTGACGAAGCAGGGAAGGCGCATCACCGCCCGGGGCGAGGAACTTCTGGCGATGCTCGACCACATCGCCGTGCGGGCATGTTGATTAAGAATGCCTCCCAGCTTTTGTCGATGCGCAGGGTCGGGGAAGTCGCGGCCGGGGTCCTCGCGGAGGCCCTCATCCACGCTCGCGTCGGTGCGACGACAAGGGATGTCGACGAGGCTGTAGCCGCGGCTCTCGAAGGTCGCGGCGCCCGGTCGGCCCCCCGCCTCGTCTACGGCTTTCCGGGGTCGATCTGCATCAGCGTGAACAACGAGGCCGCGCATGGTCCTCCCGGCCCTCGCCGGTTCTCGGCCGGCGACCTCGTCAACCTGGACCTGGCGGTCGAGCTCGACGGCTACTACGCGGACTGCGCCCTTTCCTTCGCGCTGGAGCCGGCCGGAGAGGCAGAGCTGCGCATCGCCGCTGCCGCTCGCGACATCCTGCACCTTGCTCTCGAGAAGATCCGGCCCGGGATGAGGGCTGGGAAGGTCGGCGGCTTCATCGAAAAGGAGGCTGCTGCCCGGGGTTTCGCCGTCCTCCGCGACCTCGGCGGCCATGGGGTGGGCAGGGCCCCTCATGAGGCCCCCGAACACCTTGAATGCTACGACAATGCGGAAAACCCGACCCTCTTCGAGGAAGGCAGGGTCGTGGCGGTCGAGCTTTTCCTGTCGACGCTGGACGGTCATTGCGCGGTGGCCGAAGACGGCTGGACGCTGGCGACCCGACCCGGCAATCTCGTCGCCCAGGCGGAACATACGATACTCGTGCGGCGGGGGCCTCCGGAAATCCTTACCCTCGCGGCCGCCGCCGGCCTTCGTTCAGCCTTCGCTGCGGCCGCCGAAGCGGAGTAGGGCAGCGGCGAGGGCAGCCCGCAGGGCCTTCTCCCTTTCCTCGGAGCTTCGCTCCCGCAGGCGGTCGATAAGGAGGCACTCGGCCTCCATGCCGCAGGCGCCGAGGGTGGCCCCTTCCCAAATCGAGCGGAAGAGCCCCGATCGAGCGGGGTCCCGAGTGTCCGAGGTGACGAGGACGAAGGCCTTCTTCCCGCCGAGGAGGGGCCGCCATTCCTTTTCGAAGCCGTCCTCGCCGGACAGCTCGTAGGCGACGCCTTCGCGGAAGACCCGGTCGATCCAGCCCTTGAGGATGGCGGGAGGCTGTCCCCACCAGTCGGGGTGGACTATCACCAGACCCTCGGCCTCGACGAGGGCGCGGCTGTGGGCTAGAACGAGTGCATCGAAGCTTGTTGCGCGGGCGAGTTCGGAGGGATCGAGGAGGGGATCGAAGCCTTCGGCATAGAGCTCGTGCCATTCGACCTCATGGCCGGCCTCGATCAGGGTTTCCCGCAGCCTTTGGGCGAGGGTTTCGCCGAAACTGGGAACCTTGGGCAGACAGGCCACGAAAAGAATCTTCATTTGTATCTCCAGGTCGGTAATTTCCCCTTGCTCCGCCGCATTTCCGAAATATACTGCTGCAGTTCGTGGGTCCCCTCTCTGCCGGCGCGATTTTGGCTCCGGCGAGGGGAGGAGCAAGGGGGATGGATGCGATTTCGTCTGGGCCTCGTTGCGGCCTTGGGTCTCAGTGTGGTGGCGGGTTCCTGGGGGGCCGGCCCTGCCGACCTCATCAAGGTCGGATGGGTGGGAGCACTGGCCGGGGAGGGCGCCCTTTGGGGCCAATCCGAGCTTAATGCGCTCAAAATGCTCCTCGATCAGGCCAATGCCGGCGGCGGCCTGGTTGTCGGCGCCAAGACCTACCGCTTTTCGGTGATGTCCTACAACGACAGGGGGCTGGCGAGCGAGGCGGACGCGGCGGCCAAGCGACTCGTGGGCAAAGACAGGGTGACGGTCATCATCGGCCCGGCCCTTTCGACCGAGGCCCTTGCCGTGGCCAAGGTCGCCGCCTGGAACAAAGTCCCCATGATCGCCACGACGGCCACCGATCCCAAGGTCACCCAAATTGGCACTGGCGTGAATCCCTTCGCCTTTACCGCCTGTTTCAATGATTCCTTTCAGGGACTGGCGGCGGCAACCTTTGCCTACAAAAGACTCGGCGCCCGGACGGCCGCCATCTTCGTCAAATCCGACGACGGAGGATCGATAGGCCTCGGCGAGTACTTCAACCAGAATTTCCGCTGGCTCGGCGGCCAGACCCTCGCCTCGGTGAGCTTTTCGGGCGACGATAAGGACTTCAGCAAGCCCCTTTCCGCCATCAAGGCGGCCAAGCCCGACATCATCTTCGCGCCGATGTACGATACCGAAGCGGGGCTGATGGGGCATCAGGCTCGGGACATGGGGATCAGCGCCATCATGATGGGCGGCGACGGCTGGTCCTCCTCGAATCTCCTCATGATGGCGGGAGATACCCTCGAGGGGGGCTATTTCGTCAGTCACCTCGATGTGAACGATCCAGCCGTCCAGGTATTCAGGACTGCCTACGTTCAAAGCTATGGCAGGGAACCCGAATTGCCGGCCTACCTGGCCAATGACGCCCTGCTCATGTTCTTCGACGCACTGAAGCGCTCCCAGTCCCTCGACGGGAATGCGATAGCCCAGGCCTTGGAGAGTTGCGACATCCAGGGGATAACGGGACATATCAAGATCGACAAGGCGACCCACAATCCTCAAGGTCTGGATGCCGTCATCATCAAGATCAAGGGCGGGAAGATGGTTTACCAGGAGCGTTTCGCCGCGCCCCGCTGAGCGGAAATAGAGAGCCGGTCCGGAAGGGCCGGCCTTTCCATAAAATCCATGTATAGGACCTGCTCTCACCTCTTGCTCCATCGCTGCCGAAGTCAAATTGTCTCTAATGTTACCTTTGGCCTCGATTTCCCTTGACTGTCACCCGCAGTCTAGGGAATTTTCATATACGGAGGAACGTAACTTTGGTTACAAAAGAAAGCATTCTTGAGGCCCTCAGGCCGGTCGAAGATCCCGAGCTCGGCATGAGCATCATCGATATCGGTCTCGTCTATCGGGCCGAGGATGTCGGCGATGCTATCGAAGTCGATTTCACCCTGACTTACCCCGGCTGTCCGCTTGGAGACCAGATCCAGGACGACATCGTCGACCGTCTCGCCCGCACCTTCAACACCAGCATCAGGACCCAGCTCGTATTCGAGCCCGCGTGGACGCCGGCGAGGATGAGCGAAGAGGCGCGGGTGGGCTTGGGCTATCCGATATAAGGAGCGATTCATGAAGCGAAGCTTGAATATACGAGGACTCTCGGCTGGCATCGAGGGAAAGCGCATCCTGGAAGGTCTCGATCTCGAGGTGAAGACCGGCGAGATCCATGCGCTGATGGGGCCGAACGGCTCGGGTAAGAGCACCCTGGCCAATGTGCTCGCCGGCAATCCGGCCTATGTGGTAAGCGGCGGCTCGGTCGACCTCGACGGCGAGGACTTCCTCGCCCTCTCCGCCTCGGAACGGGCCCTCCGCGGCCTCTATTTGGCCTTCCAGTACCCCGTCGAGATTCCCGGCGTCACCGTCGGCCGTTTTCTCAAGCGTGCCCTCGAGCTGCGTCAGGTGCCGGCGGATACGGCAACCGACTCCGGCCCGAGGACGTCAGACCCTCGAGCTCGTGAGGGCGGACTGTCCATGGGCGACTACGTGAAGCGTCTTCGCGAAGCGATGGCCTACATGGAGATGGACCAGGCCTTCATCAACCGCTATCTCAACCAGGGTTTTTCGGGTGGCGAGAAGAAGCGGATGGAGATCCTCCAGATGCTGATGCTCAAGCCTTCGATCGCGATCCTGGACGAGGTCGACTCGGGCCTCGACATCGACGCACTCAAGGTCGTGGCCAAGGGCGTCAATCGCCTCCGCGGCGAGGGTTTCGGAGCCCTCCTCGTCACGCATTACCAGCGCATCCTCGACGAGGTGGCCCCCGACTTCGTCCACGTCATGTACAAGGGCAAGATCGTGCTGTCGGGAGGGCCCGAGCTCGTCGGCGAGCTCGAGCGGCGCGGCTACGACTGGGTGGCCGAACTGGCCGGCGACGACAACAGGCGGAACGCGATAGTCGACGATGGCCGGGACGGAGTCGAGTCAGGAGCCCCTATCGGGGCCTTCGTGACCGTGGCCGGCGGCGCGTCATGAAAGCGGACGCTGACTTCGCCCCCCCCGCCGATTACAAGCAGGGCTGGCATGATGTGGACACCTCCGTCTTCCGAACGCGCAAAGGTCTCGACGCCGAGGTCGTGCGCGCCATTTCGGCGCAGAAGGGCGAGCCCGACTGGATGCTCCAGTTCAGGCTGCGCGCGTTGTCCGCCTTCGAGAGGAAGGCTATGCCCAACTGGGGGGCCGACCTGTCGGGCATCACCTTCGACGATCTCTACTACTACGCCAAGCCCCAGGACGAAAGCGCTCGCAATTGGGAGGATGTCCCCGACTCGATCAAGAAGACCTTCGACCGTCTCGGCATTCCCGAGGCGGAGCGCAAATTCCTCTCTGGCGTCGGGGCCCAGTACGACTCCGAGGTCGTCTACCACAGCCTGAAGGAGGACCTCTCCCGGCAGGGCGTCATCTTCACCGACCCGGAGACCGCGGTGCGCGAGCATCCCGAGCTCGTGCGAAAGTATTTCGGCACCGTCATCCCCTACCTCGACAACAAATTCGCCGCCCTCAATTCGGCTGTCTGGTCGGGCGGCTCCTTCGTCTACGTGCCCAAGGGCGTCAGGGTCGACATTCCCCTCCAGGCATATTTCCGTATCAATTCGAAGAGTTTCGGTCAGTTCGAACGCACGTTGATCATCGCGGACGAGGGGAGTTTCGTGCACTACATAGAGGGCTGCACCGCCCCCGTCTACGCCACCGAGTCCCTTCACTCCGCCGTCGTCGAAATCATCGCCCTTCCGGGCTCCCGCGTGCGCTACACGACGATCCAGAACTGGTCGAACGACGTGTACAACCTCGTGACCAAGCGGGCCGTCGCCTATCGCGACGCGGTGGTCGAGTGGGTGGACGGCAACATCGGCGCGAAGCGCACGATGAAGTATCCGGCCATCTGGCTCATGGGCGAGGGAGCCCACGGCGAGGTGCTCTCGATAGCCTTCTCGGGCAAGGGCCAGGAACAGGACACGGGCGCCAAGATCATCCACGCGGCGAGCCACACCTCCTCGGTGGTGACCTCCAAATCCATTTCGAAGGACGGCGGGGTTTCGAGCTACCGCGGCCTCGTCAAGGTGAAGGAGGGGCTTACCGACATCCGCTCGCGGGTCGTCTGCGACGCCCTCATCCTCGACGAGAAATCCACGAGCAACACCTTCCCCTACATGGAGGTCGAGTCAGACGACGTGTCCATCGAGCACGAGGCGCGGGTGAGCCGCATCGGCGAGGACCAGCTCTTCTACCTCATGTCGAGGGGCTTCACCGAGGCCGAGGCCTCCCTGATGATCGTCGCGGGCTTCCTCGACCCCCTGGTCAAGCAGCTGCCGATGGAGTACGCGGTCGAGCTCAATCGCCTCATCGAGCTCGAGATGGAAGGGACGGTGGGATGATGAGTTCGATATCGCATACCAATTGGTATGATAGGGTGAGGGCCGAGGCCCGAGCCCGTTTGGCCACCGGCCATTGGCCCCTCGTCACGGAGGAGGAATGGAGGCGGAGCGACGTCTCGAAGCTCGGTCTCGATTCCTTCATGGGCGCCTCCGGCCCTGGTTCCGTCACCTTCGCGGCGACCCTGAGCGCTGAGGCCGTCGCGGCAGGGGTCAGGCTCATCCCCGCCCGGGAGTTCGAGGCCGCCGAACCCGCCCTGGAGCGGAGCCTCGCCGAGGGAGACCGATTCGCCGCCTGGAACCTCGCCGAGGGCGAGGCCTGGGCACTCGTGCTTCCCCGGGGATTCGTCTCGAAGAAGGAACTCGTCGTCGACTGCGTCCTTTCGGGCCGCGCGGCCCACCCGCATCTCTCCGTATTCGCCGCCCCCGGGTCCCAGGCTGACATAGTCTACCGCGTTTCGGCGAGCGGGAGCGGCGCCCTCCTCAATTCCGCCGTCGTCCTTTCGCTCGACGAGGGTTCAATTGTCAGGTTTTTCGAGTCGCGGGAGTCGCCCGACGACGCGATGTGGTTCGTCGACGAGAGGACCCGCGTCGCGCGCGACGCTCGTCTCCTCCACCTCGTCGTCGACAGCTCCGGCCGTTTCGTGAAGTCCCGGGTCGACTGTTCCCTCGAAGGTCCGGGCGCCGACGCCGATCTCGACGGCATCTTCTACGCCTCTGCGGGAAGGCAGCTCGACATTCGCACCGTCCAGCGCCATCTTTCGCCCAAGGCGACGAGCCGTGCCCTCTACAAAGGCGCCCTCGATTCCGGAGGACGCTCCGTCTTCCAGGGACTCATCGAGGTGGCGAAGGAAGCCTCGGGCACCGACGCCTTCCTCGCCAACCGCAATCTCGTCCTCGGGCATGGGGCGCGTGCCGATTCGATCCCGACGCTGCGCATCGGCAACAACGATGTCCGATGCAGCCACGGGTCGACGACCGGGAAGCTTTCCGAGGCGGAGTTGTTCTATCTCGAATCGAGGGGCTTCGATCGGGCCTCGGCCCGCGAATTCCTCGTGCTCGGATTCTTCAACGAGCTTCTCGATCTCGCTCCGGCCGTCTTCTCGGAGGCGGCCGCGAAACGCCTCGCCGAAAGGCTCGAAGGGGCGGCGCCGCGGAAGGTCGCCCTGGGTGAAAGGGTGGCCTGAAATGGGCTGGACCAGGCTCGCGGCCGAAGGCGAGATCAAGAGCGCGCGCGCCTTCGAAATCGACGGCAAGCGGATCGCGGTGTTTCGCACGCCCGAGGGTTTCCGCGCCCTCGACGATGTCTGCTCGCACGAGTACTCCCTCCTCTCCGAGGGCGAGGTGTGGGACGGGCAGGTCTACTGTCCGAAGCATGGTTCGGCCTTCGATCTCGCGACCGGGGCGGCCTGCGGCTTGCCTGCCACCGACCCCGTGCGCACATGGAACCTGAAAGTGGAAGGAGGGGAGCTATGGGCGGAATTGCCTTGATGACCGATGTCCCCGTGGCGACGAAGGGAGTGGAGCTCGACGATCGCATCGCCTCTCTCCGCTCCCGCTTCCCCGTCCTCTCGAGGGAAATCAACGGACATCCCCTGGCCTATCTCGACAACGCCGCCACTTCGCAGAAGCCCCTCGAGGTCATCGAGGCGATGGACGCCTTCTATCTTTCGCGCAACGCGAACATCCATCGCTCCCTCCACACCCTCGGCGAGGAGGCGACGGCCGACTGGGAAGGCGCTCGCGCGAAGGTCGCGCGTTTTATCGGCGCGCGGCGAACCGAGGAGGTCGTGTTCACCCGCGGCACCACCGAGTCCATCAATCTCGTGGCCTCGAGTTGGGGCGACGCCTTCATCAAGGAAGGCGACGTAATACTTCTCACCTTGATGGAGCATCACTCGAACATCGTGCCCTGGCAGCTCGCGGCCGCGCGCCGCGGGGCCCGTCTGGCCTACATTCCCCTCGAGGCCGACGGCGGCATCGATCTCGAAAGGGTCGAGTCCGCCTGGGATCCGCGCACGCGCATCGTCTGCGCCACCCACATGTCGAATGTACTAGGTACGATAAACGATATCGCGAGGCTCTCGGAGATCGCCCACGCCCACGGCGCCCTCCTCCTCGCCGACGCTGCCCAGTCCGCGCCCCATATGGGGCTCGATGTCGGAGCCCTCGGCTGCGACTTCCTCGCCTTCTCTGGTCACAAAATGTACGCTCCCATGGGCATAGGGGTCCTCTGGGGCCGCGAGTCCCTCCTCGAGGCCATGCCGCCCTACATGGGCGGCGGCGACATGATCCGCTCCGTCGGTCTCGAGCGCTCCACCTACAACGACCTGCCCTGGAAATTCGAGGCCGGAACCCCCGACGTAGGAGGGGCGGTCGGTCTCGCCGCCGCGATCGACTTCATCGAGGGCATCGGGTGGGACTACATCGGAGCCCGCGAGAACGAACTCGGGAGGAAGACCCTCGCCGTGCTGGAAGCGGTACCCGGTCTCCTCGTCCACGGTAAGGCTCGCGATCGCGGCGCCGTATTCTCCTTCAGCTTCGCCGATATCCATCCCCATGACATCGCCCAGTACCTCGACCGCGAAGGAATCGCCGTCAGGGCGGGCCATCATTGCGCCCAACCCCTGATGCGCCATCTCAAGGTCCCTGCCACCACGAGGGCGAGCCTCGCCTTCTGGAATACCGAGGACGAGATATTGCGCCTCGGCGCCGCCCTCGAAGGGGCGCGAAGGTTCTATCTATGAGCGATTTCGATGATCTCTACCAGGATCTCATCATGGACCACTATCGCCACCCCCAGGGGAAGGCGGACCTCTCGCACGTGCCCGACGAGAAGGCGATGGAGAATCCCACCTGCGGCGACTCGATCAAGCTGGAGGTACTGCGGGACGAGGGGGGAAGGATCGCCGAGGTGCGCCACGACGGACACGGCTGCGCCATCAGCACGGCCTCGGCCTCGCTGATGACCGAGTACACGCGAGGGCTGAGCCCCGACGAGGCTCGGGCTGCGGCGGAGCGCTTCATCGTCGCCCTGCGCGGCGAGGGTAGGCTGTCCGAACTCGACGCGATGGGCGATCTGGCGGCCCTCCGGGGCGTGGCTGGCCTTCCCGTACGCGTCAAGTGCGCGACGCTCGCCTGGCACGCCCTCCTCAGGGAACTCGGAGAAAAGGCAAGTTAGCCGATCCCTTTCAACCTATTCAGGCCGTAAATTGGGCCTTTCCCTTCGTCCGGCCTCGGGTCGCATCGGCGCACCGCGCAATTTCTGCGCGCTCGGCTCCTGCCTGCCGTGCAAACCTTGCGCAGCGATCCTGCGGCCGGCGTTCCCGCCCGAGGAGGGCATGCCGCCCTGAGGTCGGGCCCTGAGTGGGCTTCCTTCCCTCGTGACGGTGGGGCGAGGCGCCCGTGGGGACTCGGAAGGCCTTCCGCCGCTCCGCTCCGGGCCGCGTCGGCCGCCGCGGCCGAAGACGCGCACGCGGGACTCGTCGTCGCGCCGCTCCGCCTCACGCTGGTCGGGCTTCGCGATGCGGTCGAGCCGGGCCGCCTCGTAGGCGGCGGCGATCTCCGGACCGGCGGCCAGGGGCACGTCCTTTCGGAGGAGCTTCTCGATGGCGCGGAGGAGGGGCTTTTCCTCGGTATCGCAGAGGGCTATCGCCCTGCCGCTCGCCCCGGCGCGGGCCGTGCGGCCGATGCGGTGGACGTAGGTCTCGGCGACGTCGGGAAGTTCATAATTATAAACGTGCGAGATCGCCTCGACGTCGATACCCCGTGCGGCCAGGTCGGTGGCCACGAGGATGCGGATGGCGCCTGAGCGGAAATCCTCGAGGGTCCTGGTGCGGTTGCCCTGGCTCTTGTTCGCGTGGATGGCGGCGGCCGGGATGCCCGCGGCGTGGAAGGCCTTGGCGAGGCGGTCGGCCCCGTGCTTCGTGCGCGTGAACACGAGGCCCTTCTCCACTCCCTCGGCGGCCACGAGGCTCACGAGGAAGGCCCGCTTGTCGGCCTTTTCGACGAAGGCCACGCTCTGCTCGATGAGTTCGACGGCGGGCTTCTCGGGGGTGACGGCGACGCGCGCGGGGTCCTTGAGGATCTTGGCCGCGAGGGTGGCGATCTCCTTAGGCATCGTGGCGGAGAAGAGCATCGTGTGCCGGCGTTCGGGGATGAGGGCGAAGACCTTGCGGACGTCGTGGATGAAGCCCATGTCGAGCATCCGGTCGGCCTCGTCGAGGACGACGATCTCGAGGAGGTCGAGACGGAGACTGCCGTCCCCGTGGAGGTCGAGGAGGCGTCCCGGCGTCGCGACGAGGATGTCGACGCCGCGACCGAGGGCCTTGGCCTGGGGGGATTTCCCCACGCCGCCGAAAATGCAGGTGTGGCTGACGCGCGAGCCGCGGGCGTAGATCTCGATGCTCGCGTCGATCTGGGCGGCGAGCTCGCGGGTCGGGGCGAGGATGAGGGCGCGAACCTGTCGGGGGGCCGGCCTTCCGGGTTTGGATGAGAAATGGGCGATGATGGGAAGGGCGAAGGCCGCGGTTTTGCCGGTGCCGGTCTGGGCCGTGGCGAGGAGATCCCTGCCTTCGAGGAGGGGAGGGATGGCGGCGACCTGGATGGGGGTCGGCGCTTCGTAGCCTGCCGCCGCGACGGCCGAGACGAGCGCCTCTCCGAGGCCGAGCGAGGCGAAAGTAGTGCTGTGCATCGTGTTCCTTGCTGCGGGAAATTGGTGGGAAATTCATTATATGACGAATCGGCCCATCGCGAACAGTAGTCGCCGGCCTTGCTTCCGGTCAGGGTTCGACTAAACTGGAGTCAATGGATGGACAAAAGATGGCAGGAACGCCCACCGATTGCGTGCTCTGCGTCGACGACGAAGCGATCATCCTGGCGAGTCTCAAGGTAGAGCTCCGAAACGAGTTCGGGAAGGATCTCGACATCGAGATCGCGATGTCGGGGGAGGAGGGGCTCGCGATCGCCGAGGCCCTCGAGGCCGAGGGGCGCAACCTCCTCGTCGTCATCACCGACCAGCGCATGCCCCACCTGGACGGCAGCGAATTCCTCATTAGGCTCAAGGCGCGCTTTCCCGAAGTCCTCGGTATAATGCTTACGGGATTTTCCGAAATCGAGGCGATCAAGCGGGCGATCAACGAAGCCAGTCTTTTCCGCTTCATCTCGAAACCCTGGTCCTCGCTCGAGCTCAGGATGGCCGTCCGGCAGGCCGTCGAGCATCGGCGCCTCGAGATCCTCAACCGCCGGCTCCATCGACAGGTCGAGGCGATGAACCGAACCATCCTCGCGACCCTCGAGAGCGTCGTCGACATCGACGATCCGGAAACCTACGATCATGTCCGCCGCGTTTCCATTTACGCGGCCGCGATCGCGAAGGCCGCTGGGCTCGATAGGGCGGCCCGCAAGCGGATCTTCGTCTTCGCCGGCCTCCACGACATAGGCAAGGTCGGCATCAGCCGCGACATTCTGGGCAAGCCAGGCCCCCTGAGCGACGAGGAGCGCGCGACCGTCAAGAGCCACGTCGACATCGGCGGAAGGCTCGTCAGGAACATCGATGCCGACCCGGTCCTCAGGGAGATAATCCGGAGCCATCACGAACGCTGGGACGGCAAGGGCTATCCCGAAGGGCTGGCGGGGGAGGCCATACCGCTGGCGGCACGCATCGTCTCCATAGCCGATGTCTTCGACGCCGTCCTTTCGAACCGGCCTTACAAGAAGGCCATCGACTTCGCCTCGGCCGTCGAGATAATCCGCGCGGGCTCGGGCAGCCACTTCGATCCCATCCTCGTAAAGGCGTTCCTGTCCTGCGAAGATTGCCTCCGCTCCATTTCAGCGGGCGATGAGGAAGAGGTCATCGGCGAGGTGGACGACGAGGCCTGATTCCGGCAAAATCTCCTCACACAAGGAGCATCCTCATGGCCACAGACACCCCGCGCTCGCTGCGCTCGTCCTCGATCTATCAGGTCTTCGTCCGCAATTGGTCCGAGGCGGGGACCTTCGACGCGGCTCTTCCCGCCATCGACGTCGCGAAGGCCATGGGCTTCGACATCCTCTACCTCGCGCCTATCCACCCAATTGGGAAGGTCGCCCGCAAGGGCGGTCTAGGCAGCCCCTATGCGATCGCCGACTACCGGGCCGTCGACGAGACCCTCGGCGGCGAGCCTGCCTTCCTCCGCTTCCTCGACGCTGCCCATGCCGCGGGCTTGCGGGTCATCATCGACGTCGTCTTCAACCACACGAGCCCCGATTCCCTCATCGCGCGCGAGCATCCCGAATGGTTCTGGAAGGGAAAAGACGGAAAGCCGGCTCCGCGCGTCGCCGACTGGTCGGACGTCGTCGATCTCGACTATTCGCACCGCGGTCTCCGCGACTACCTCCTCGCAACCCTTGAAAAGTGGATACGCCTCGGGGTCGACGGTTTCCGCTGCGACGTCGCGAGCATGGTCCCTGTGGACTTTTGGGTCGAGGCCCGCCGCCGTTGCGCAGCCGTCCGGAAAGACGACGCGAGTCGCGGCGAGGGCTTGAAGTCGGCCGCGGCCTCCTCCCTCCCACCGCTCTGGCTGGCCGAAAGCGTCCACAAGGAATTCGTCGACGAACTCCGCGCGCGCGGCATCTACGCCGCCTGCGACGCCGAGCTCCACGAGGCCTTCGACCTTAGCTACGACTACGACGGCCGCGAGGAGCTCGAGCGTGCCTGGGCCGGCAAGGCTCCGCTGTCTGCCTACCTCAACCACCTCCGACTCCAGCGCTGCATGTATCCGGCCCACGCGATCAAGGCCCGCTTCCTCGAGAATCACGACCAGCTCCGGGCCGCCTCGCGATTCGAGGGCGCTAGCCTTCGCAATTGGACCCTTTTCGCCATGCTCCTCGAAGGCTGTTTTTTCGCCTACGCGGGCCAGGAGCTCGCCATCGACGAGAGGCCCGGTCTCTTCGACAGGAATCCCGTTCCTTGGTCGAAGGGCGACAAGACCTTTTATCCCTGGTTTTCAAAGGCCCACGAGGTCACGAAGGCGATCCGGGCGCGGGAGGATCGCTTCGCGGCCCGTGAAATCGCCGAAGGTCTCGTCCTGATCGAAAGATCGGGAGGGCCGAGGCCCGTGACGGCACTGCTCAACCTGGGCGGCCTTTCCGGCAACGCGACCCTGTCGCGCCGCATTTCCGGCATCGACCTCATCTCCGGCGCCGCGGTCGAGCTCGAGGGACGCATCGCCATTCCAAGGGAAGGGCTGCTGGTGCAAGGGGAGACTGACTAGACTGGGCCGCGCGTTCATAGGGCTATTGCGCCGGCGGAGAGCTTGTCGTAGGCTCATCCAATGAAACACAGAAACGGCCTGGCGAACGTGATCCTTTTCGTGGACGACGAGCAGAACATTCTCAATTCGCTCAAGCGCGAATTGCACGACTGGGCTCGGGCGCAGGATCTGGAGCTCGCGTCCGCGCTCTCCGCCAGGGAAGGCCTGGCCCTCGTCGAGGCTGATCCGGAAAAAATCGTCGTAATCGTCTCCGATCTCAGGATGCCGGAGATGAAGGGCTCGGACTTCCTCCTCGAGGTGAAGCGGCGTTGGAATGACATCGTCACGATACTCCTGACCGGGTTCTCGGAATCCAGCGAGGTCATGAAGGCGGTCCAGGCGGGAATTTCCAGCTACATCCTCAAGCCTTGGGAGCCGGAATATCTTCGCGCGGAGCTCGAGAAGGCGATCGCGACGAGGCGACTCCGCATGGAGAACGCCGCCTACGCCAAGACCCTGGAGGAGGAGTTGCGCTGGGCGGGAGAGATGCAAAGGGCCATCCTGAAACCCGCCCCGCTCAAGACCGAAGGCATCGAGTTTCGGACGAGCTATCGCCCCGTCAAGGGACTGTATTGCGGCGGGGACTATTACGACGTGATTTCGATCGGCGGAGAGCGCTTCCTCGTCCTCCTGGGCGATGTGGCGGGCCATGGCGTCAAGGCCGCCTTCGTGACCGGAATTCTCAAGGCGATCATCTATCCGGAATTCGTACGGAACCAGATAGGCAAGAAATTCTCCCCCGCGGGCTTCCTCGGCTGGCTCAATGACAGGATGAATTTCGAGCTCAGGCAGGCTTCCGATCTCCTCGTCACCTTCTTTGCGGGAGTGATAGATCGCGCGACCATGACCTTCACGTACTCGAACGCCGGGCAGGAGCATCCCGTCATCGTCTCGAATGGAGTTCCGAGGGAACTTCCCGTTTCGGGTTCGGCCCTCGGTTTCGCGCAATCGAGCATGTATTCCGAGCGGAGCGAGTTGCTGCACGGCGGAGACCTCATCGTGATCACTACCGACGGTCTCGTCGAGGCCGGCGCCAAAGACGGCAATGATCCGGTGGTATCGCTGCGCCATCTCCTCGCGGACGTGCCCTATGGGGCGGACTTGCACAAGCGAATGCTCGAGCGCGCCTTGGAAATGTCGGGCGCCGAGGACTTCGAAGACGACGTGACGATCGTCACGGCCAAGATCGAATGACGCTTTCCGGGGGCGACGAGCTTCTCTCCGCGAGGCTCTCCGGTTTCGAGATCGCCCATCCCGGAACGAGCTTGTCGGCCTTCGAGAGCGTCGATCCGCCGGCCTTGGTGATTCGCGTCTCGGGCGTTCTCGATACGACGAATTCCCCGGACTTTCAATCCGTCGTGACGGAATGTCTCGGAGTAGCGAAACATCGGGGCTGTCTCATCATCGATCTGGAGCAGGTGTCGTACGCTTCCTCCGCGGGGATAGGCGCCTTGACTGCCCTCCTCGTCGAGACTCGGCGCCATGATATTCCCTACTATCTCTATCGGATTCCGCGCAACGTCGGCGCAGTCCTCGACGTCCTCGGCTTCAGCTCCTTTTTTGACCAGCTCGATCGCTACGAGGGCGGGAAGTGATTTCGTCCAGATCCGGCGCTGGCGCGGAGAGGCTGGGGTACCCTGGATTGTCGACCACTGGACGAGTGGTGTTAGTCTTGAGCGCGCTCGTATCCCTGTCGATCGTGGGCCGTGCCGCCATCGATATCTACGGGTTCTCCCCCCTCGGCTACAAGGGACGCGGGCATCTCGCCTTCGCGGAGATGTCCGCGTCGTTTGAGATCTCCATCGCCGACAAGAGAAGGTCGATGGCCCAGTGGCTCAACCGCAGCGAAGCGGACCTTCGTTCGCTCGCCTCCCAATTGCGGGGAAGCGCGGCTATGCCGATAGCGGCCGATGCCGGCGACTCGTGGAAATCGACGGCCTCGGGTCTTTTCGCCGCCGGGCTCGCGAAGAACACCGCCTATCGGGAATTCTTCATCGCGGATTCGAGGACGGGGAGGCTGCTGCTTTCTTCCTCCTCGCCGCCATTCGCCGCTTCGATGGAATTGCATCGTTTCGACGAAGAAGGCGGGCCTTTCGTCTTTGCCGACGCCATCGTCTTCCTCGCGCCCCTCATCTCCGACGGGTCGCGGTCCGGCCCCGAGTGGCTCGGCCTCGTCGTCGATCCCGAGGCATTTTTTCGACAGATCGTGCCGGTCGGAGAGGCCGACGCGGAGGGGCTCGATTGGACCCTCGTTGACGCCCAAGGAAAGGTTTTCGCCTCGAACCTGCCACTCCTCTTCCCTATCGGAAGCAAGCTATCGCCCGAGTCCGGCGCGAAGCCGATTTTCCAAGCGGGCGCGGCGATGGCTTTCGACTTTCGCGGCGCGAAGCTGCTGGGCATGTTTTCGGAGCCCCTTCCCCTGGTTGATGGAGGGATACGGCTTTTCGTCTTCGCCGATCGCAAGACCCTCGACGCTCCGCTCGGCACCGAGGTCTTCGCCTCGCTTCTCCTGAACGTCCTATTTGGACTGGCGAGCATCGCCTTCACGTGGCTGGTCCTGAGGCGCGTGTTCCTTCCCTATCACAGGCTTGCCGAGGCGGTTCGGGCCTTCGCCGAGGGCAATAAACCGAGGCTACCCAGTCCTGCGAAAGGAGAGATCGGATATCTCGTCGCGGCCTTCGGCGAACTCATGGCGAAGGTCTCGATCCAGCGAAGCACCCTCGAAATGGAGGTCAAGTCGAGGACCGGCGACCTCTCCATAATGAATGCCGCCACTCGGGCCCTTGCTCTCTCCTCAGGCGATGACGAGGCCTACCTGTCCTTGCTCGACGCCCTCCTCGAAGGGCTCGGCGTCGAGTCGGGGCTCATGGTTTTTTTCAACGGGCGGAACGAAGCGCGCGCCGTTTTCGCCGAGGGCCGGGAGGCAATGGCTATCGACGGCTCGATGTTGAGCGAAGTCGAAAAGGCCTCGAAATCATCGGGGTCGAACGTCGAGCTTCTCGGCGAAGCCTACGAAGGATGCGTAGGCGCGAGGCTCGCCATCGGAACGGATGCCGCCGGATACATTCTCATCGGGCGCCGCGTCGGGAATTTCCAGGCTCGAGAGGTCGAGGCCGTGAATCGCGTCCTAAAGGACCTCTCGCCCCTCGTCTACGAGAGAAGGGAGCGATCGAGAAGGGAGGAGACGAAGGCCGCCGCCGAGCTCGAGCTGCGGAGGAGCGAAGTGCGTCTGCGCACCTTCTTCGAGGAATCGCGCGACATGATCTATACCGCCAACGGCGATGACATCATCGCCTGGATCAACGACGCCGGCATCGAGCTGCTGGGGCTCTCGGACCGATTCGAGGCGGTAGGGCGAAAATTCTCGGAGTTCGCGCTCTCGCCCGAAGACAGGGAAATTTTCCTCGGCGATCTCAGGACGCGGGGTTACGCCCGCGATTACGAGATCGTGCTCAGGAAAGCCGACGGAAGCCCGATGTTCTGCATCGAAACCGCCCACTCCTTAAGGACACATGACGGTTCGCTCACGGAAATACAAGGTATTGTCAAGGATATTTCGGAACGCATCAACAAGGAAAAGGAACTCTGGCGAACCAATCTCGAGTTGAACAGCGCCAACGCCCGTCTCAGGGAAACCCAGATGCTGGTAGTCCAGAGGGAAAAACTCGCCTCCATCGGACAGCTGTCGGCGGGAATAGCCCACGAGATCAACAACCCCCTCGGCTTTCTCAAGAGCAATCACGAGGTGCTCCAAGGCTTTCTCGGCAGGCTCCGGACGGCCTGGGACGAAGCCTCGGCTCTCGATCCCTCGTCCCACGCAGGGATAGCCGAGCGCCTCGATCTCGACTACGTGTTCGCACAGGTCGCGGAAATAGTCCGCGAATCGGACGATGGCTTCAGGCGCATCGTGGAGATCGTGAAGACCCTGCGCAATTTCGCGCGCGAGGATTCGGAGATCAAGTATTCAAAATACGACATCGAGGAGGGGATCAGGAGCACCCTCATCGTCGCCAGGAACGCGATAAAGTACGTGGCGGGGGTGGAACTGGCGCTTGCCGGGGTCCCCCTCGTGGAGGCGGCGGGCGGCGAGATCAATCAGGTCCTGCTGAATATCGTGATGAACGCCGCGCAGGCCATCGAAGGACAAAAGCGCCAAACCGAGGGACGCATCCTCATCGCGACTTCGAGCGACGGCGACCATGTCGTCGTTTCCGTCGATGACGATGGACCGGGAATTCCCGAGGCATCGAGGCTCCGCGTCTTCGATCCCTTCTTCACGACCAAGGAGCCGGGGAAAGGCACGGGATTGGGCCTTTCCATTTCCTACGACATCGTCGTCAAGAAACACGGAGGTCGCCTGACCGTCGACGACTCGCCCTTGGGCGGCGCGCGCTTCCTGATCGAACTCCCCATCGAGCATCCTCATTTCAATGAAGCCCTGGACCCTTCCCGCGATTCGAGTCTCGCCGAAATTTGAAGCGTCGCTTCTCGACTTGACCGCGCGACTCATGCTCATTATAATAAGCATATGACAATAACCTTGAGGGCGGCAAACGCAACAACACCCAATACGCCGGAAGGAGAGCGGAATGCCTCGACCTGTAAATGAACGCAGGCTCGGCATTCCCATCTCCTCCAGAACCATCGCTCCGATCGGGAGCCTCGAAGGCGAGCTCGAGGGAGTCTTCCTCGGTCTCGACGAGGCAGAAGCCCTCAGACTTGCGGATCTCGAGGGCCTCTACCAGGAGGCAGCTGCCCGATCCATGGGCGTATCGAGGCAAACCTTCGGGCGAATCGTCGAATCGGCGCGCCGCAAGGTCGCCGACGCCGTCCTGAACGGCAAGGCCCTCCGCATCGAGGGGGGCGAAGTTTCCTTACGACAAGAAGGAGAGTCGATCATGAAAATCGCGGTACCATCGAGAAACGGCCAGGTGGACGAACACTTCGGGCATTGCAAGGAATTCCTCGTCTTCCGCTACGAAGGCGGCCGGCTCGTCGCCGAGCCGACGGTCGCCTCGGGCGACAGCTGCGGCTGCAAGTCCGGCATCGCATCCGAACTCGCCCGCGCGGGCGTTACCCACCTCGTCGCCGGCAACATGGGCGAGGGAGCCCTGCGCGTCCTCGGCGCCAACGGCATAGTCGTCACCCGCGGCGCGGTGGGCGACGCCGCGGCGGCGGCCCTCGCCTTCGCGCAGGGCGGCATCGTGGACTCCGGCGTCGGCTGCGCGAGCCACGAGCATCACGGACAGGGTCATGAAGAAGGGCATAGTTGCGAACATGGGCATCACGGAGCCCAGGGCGGTCATGGTCCCCAGGGCGGCCCGAGTTTCGTCCGGTTATAGGCTCACTGGGCGGCGGGCGGAAGATCCGCCACGCCGTCCAGGAATTTCCGATAGTCCTCGAACATCCTTCCGTTGAGGAGGATGGTGGCATGGCTCTCGTCGTAGCCCAGCGCCTCGATGCCGCGTTCCTTCGCGAAGGCGAGGGTGAGGGCCTCGGGCGTCAGCCGATCGAAGCGGGCGTACTGGATGAGGAATTTCGTCGATCCCGGATTCCAGGGCCGGTACATCGGGGAGATGGCTCGATAGGCCCTTTCCACGAGGGCGTCCGGATAGCCGGCCTCCCTGAGCCGCGACCGAATGCTCCCCATCGCGGCGGCGCCCATGATCGAATTCCAGTCGAGGACGGGGATCATGAGGGCGATATGCTCGAAGCGTTCCCTTTCCGCGAGGATGAGGAGGAAGGCGGCTCCCATCGACCCGCCCCAGGCCGAAAAGGATGAAGCCCCTTGCGCCCGGACATAGTTCATGCCCGTCGCGAGCTCGCCGAGAACCGTCCGCACCGTCTCGAGATTGACGCCCGGGTCGGCCGAAAGGAGCCCGTCGCCGCTTTTCTCGCCGGGCCCGATGCGCTCGAGATGCCCGGGAGGCGTATAGAATAAAATAGCATAATTATGATCGAGTTCGGTCGCGAAGAACCTGCGGATGAAGAGAAAGGCGAAATCCGAGACCCCGTAGCCGGGCACCCAGAGTATTACCTTCTTCCCCCGGAGATCGCCCCGATAATAGAGATAGAAGACAGCCTCGTCCGGACTTCCCTCGCGCACGGGCGATACCGAGGGAAAGCTCAATCTTTCCTGGTGGAGATCATGCCAAACGTCCTTGAGCCTCCAGCGGTCGAGGCGCCCGACCCTCACTTCGACCCGGGGCGGCTTCTCGACGAGGGCGAAGGGGTCGAAGGAGGCGAGTTCCTCCTCGAGGGCCGCGGCTCCCCGGAAACGGCCATCCTGATAGAGGGTGACGGCGCCTTGCATGGCCTTCGCGCTGTCTTTGAGGCCTCCGCTATCGAGCCCCCCCTTGAGGCTCGCGCAGCCGGACATGACCGCGGCGGCGACGAGGGCGACAAGGGCGCCGTTAAAGAGCGAGATCCGCGGCTTGTCCATGTTTTCGACTCCAGTTGCCTTTTGCTTGCATGCTCATGGCGATCATAGCGAAAGTTGCATGTTTCCCGCTATCACCTTTGCGTATCGAGCCGCCGGGCTCCAGCCTTGGGCTCTGTTCTCGCGGCCTCGGATCGACCTTAGATATTTCCGGTCATCGCGAGAAGGATCGTGTCCCTCCGCAGCATGCCCTTGAATTTCCCGTCGGCGTCGACAACGGGTATTCGCTTGAAGCCGCGCTCCGTCATGAGGCGAAGGGCCGCCTTGGTCGGCGCGTCCTCGGAGATCGTGTCAACTTTCCTCAGCATTATGTCGGTCACTGCCCGCTTCGGGTCGCCTTGGGGGAGGAGGCGTCCGAGTCCCCGATGCCGCGATTCCTCGATGTCGATGGCCTCGAGGAGGAGCCTGTCGGTGACGAGTCCGATGAGCCTTCCCTCGGCGTCGACCACGGCGGCGCGCTGCGAGCTGTCCCGCGAAAGAGCGTCGATGGCCGCCTGGATCGAAGTGTCGGCGGCGAGGGCCAGGGCGTCGCGTTCCTCGAGGTCGCGCACGAGGCTCGATGCGGCGCTCCCGACTCGTTCTCCGCCAACCGGCTTCGCCTCCTCGTGGCTCTTCGTGAGGGTCTTGAGGACGTCGATCCGCGAGAGCATGCCGACGAGTCTGCCCTTGGCGTCCACTACAGGTAGGCGCTTCATCCTGGCTCTGGCCATGAAGTGGATGGCGGAGGAGGCTTTTTGATCGTCTCGCACCGTTTTCGGATTGATTGTCATCACCTCGGCGATGCCGCGGCTTTCCAGGGAAGCGAGCCATCCCTCGCGGACGGGGTCGCGAAGGGTGTCGAGGAGGCCGAGGCGGACCGGCATGGACGCCTTGGCCGCGAGATCCCCCTGCGTGAGGATGCCGATGGGGGCGCCGTGGTCGTCGACGACGGGCAGGGATTTGAGCTTGCGGTCGAGGAGGAGCTCGACCGCCACGCGAAGGGAAAAATCGCGGTGGGCGCTGATCGGTTCCCTCGTCATGATGTCGCGCACGAGGAGATGGGAGGGCAGGGGACCCTCGGGAGTCCGGTACGAGGTGACGCTGGCGCCCGACATGGTGACGAAGCCGTCGGTCACCATCGTCTCGAGCCTCGCGACGACGGCCTCGGATTCCGAAGCGGGCAGTACTATGTCGATGACGATGGGGAGATCGTAGGAGCCTTCGACGATGGAGGCGCTCATCATCTCGCCGGTCTCGTAGAGGCCTTCGACGCCTCGCAGCACGACGCAGCGGGCCAGGGTCTTGAGCGAATGCACATAGGCGACGACGGCGTGGGAGAGGGGCTTGCCTTCGTAGCGGGCCTTCTCCCTCGTGTAGACGCGAATGATCTTGAAGTCGGTCATCTAGTCCTCCTATTGCCGCCCGAGCCGCCTAAGCGAGGCCTTCGCATCATACGCGAGAGGCCGCATAGAGCCCCGCGATGGTGAGCGCGAAGCCCGCTATGACGTTGATGCCCAAATTCAAGGCCCCCTTGCCCACGGTTCCCGCCATGAACATGCGCACCGATTCGAGGGAGAAGGAGGAGAAGGTTGTGAAGCCCCCGAGGAAGCCCGTGACGAGGAGGAGGCGCATCGCGCGGGGGAGGACGGACCTGTCGAGGAGGCCGACGACAAAGCCGATGATGAGGCAGCCGAGGAGGTTGACGATCATCGTGCCCCAGGCGAAGGAATCGCCGAAAAAGCGACCGGCCGAAAGCGAAACGAGGTAGCGCGAAAGCGAACCGACGCCGCCGCCGGCCAGTACGAGTGCGATGTCTAGCATGGTCTCCCTATCGAAGAATCATTTTTGCACGGGGAAGAGTCGCCGGACAAGTCGGGGTCGGCGCTCTCGACGAGCATAGTTGCGCAGTGCTTGGCGGCATCTTCGGGCACGGCAATACTCATATGCTTGCGCATAATACTAGCGTGTTACATTCAGGATCCAGGGTCAAGAAAGTGCCGGCGGAGGACGCTCCGGTGTAAGCCCATTTACGGCGGGATATCCTCCGCCGATTCGAGCCGCGTCACGAGCCGTCGCGTGAAGCGGGCGGCGGGGCCGCGTGCCGTCGTACAAGGCCATGCTCATTCGGCGGAAGAAGCTGGGCTTGTCGAGAGAATAGGATGCGGCTGGCATCGCTGCCATTCCGGCATTCAGCCCCCGCCGACCGGCGGAAAAAGCGAGAGGCTGTCGCCCTCGGCGAGGGACTCGCCCGGCTCGGCGTGGCGGGCGTTCTTGAAGATTACGGTAGCCTCGCCCGGACGGAGTCCCGCGGCCGCGATGGCGTCGGCTATCGTGCCACCTTCGCGGACTTCAAGGCTCGTCACGTCGAAGCGCCCTTCTCGGAGCGAGGCGAAGAGCTTGACGGTCACCTTCATGAGGGAGCCTCGCAGATACGAAGGAGAAACTCGGCGTCATTTTTCGCAGCTATCGTCCCGGCCGGCGCCATCGTAGCCGCCGCGTCTTCGATGCCGAGCCATTGCAGGGCCTCGATGGCCTTCTCGCCCCCGAGGTGAATGCCCCTCGCGAGGACCTCGGGGCCGCGATCGACCATCACCGAGTTGAAGAGCTTGACGCCCACCCGGATCTCGGGGAGGCGTCCCTCGTCGGCCCCGCCCGTCCTCTCGCGATAGCTGATGCTCTCGCGGAGGGCGGCGTAGGGGCTGTGGCGACGCATCACGGCTCCGACGAGACCGGGCATGGCGGCCGAGAGGGCTATGCGCGAGCCCTCCGCGAGGCGCGCCGCGTCGATGTCGTCCACGGGGCTGTCGTCGATGAAGACAGTGCTGACGGCCCCTTCGATGTAGGCGTCGGGAAAGCCCAGAGTCTCACGCATGAAGGCGCGGGCGCTGATGCCCGCCCGTGCCCGCATGGAGAAGCCCGCCTGAAGAAGGCCGAGGGCCGCCCCCCAGCGGAGGTCGGCCCTCGGCAATTCGATCTGTATCGTCCGCATTGTACCTTTCTAGCGCATCGGTCCCTTTTGGGCTACCAGTTGAAGACCTTGTCGAGATCCTCGTCCTTGACCTGGAAGGTGACATTATGGGGCGCGATGGCCTCGCGGCGGAAGTACATCGGCAGGCGGTCGTCTTCCTTGGTGAAGCCCGCGGCCTTGTTGAAGTCCCTTTCGTTCTTGAGGATGGATTTGCCCAGGGCGGTGACGTCGTCGCCCGTGAGGGCGAGGCCGTAGAAGGCGTTGATGAGGTCGATGAAGGCCTGGAAGGTCTCGGGCTGGTCGAGGACGGCGAATGCGATGAAGAGGCACATGCCCGTCGAGTCGATCGCGGCAGTCGCGATCTGGAGGTTGCGCGATAGTTCGATCTGGCCCTCGGGCTTGAGGGGGTCGACGAAGCCGCCGACCTTGAGGACGTTGGCCGTGACCGCGTAGCCGGCGGTGTGGTCGGCGCCCATCGGCGTGGTGGCGTAGGTGACGCCCATGCCCATGACGGCGCGGGGATCGTAGGCCGGCATGGCCTGGTTCTTGACGACGGGAGCCCGCTCTATTCCGAAGGCCTTGGCCGTGGCGCCGGTGCCGGAGCCGATGATGCGGCCCATGGGCGTGCCCTTGCCGACCTCCTCGATGAGGCGGATGGCTCCTTCGGCGTCGCCGAACTTGAGATAGCCCGCTTCCATCGCGACACCGATGGCCGCTCCCATTTCGATGGTGTCGAGGCCGATGTCGTCCTCGAGGCGGTCGAGGCGGGCGATGGCGTCGATGTCGTCGATGCCGCAGTTGGCGCCGTGGGCCCAGACTGTCTCGTACTCGGGCTGCTTGGTGAGGTAGTTGCCCTGGGCGTCGTTGTAGATGCCCGAGCACTGGATGACGCAGCCGCGGTGGCAGCCGTGGGTGGCCAGGCCACCGCGCTTGGTCTCGAGGGCGGCCATCGTCTCGCCCGACACCTTGGAGACGCCCGCGAACTGGCCCGTCCGGAAGTTGTTGGTGGGGAGGCCGCCGGCCTCGTTGATGATGTTCGAGAGCACGTTGGTGCCGAAGCTCGGGAGGCCTCCGCCGGTGACGGGGTGCTTTTTGAGACCCTCGACCCAGATCTTGTTGGCGGCCTTGAATTTCTCGGGATCTTTCGGGGTGCGCATCGGGCAGCCCTCGTCGTCGAGGACGATGGCCTTGACGCCCTTGGCGCCCATCACCGCGCCGACGCCGCCGCGGCCCGCGTGGCGGGTGGGGTGCATTTCCATGTCGGTGCAGGCGATAGAGGCCGAGGGCAGCTTCATCTCGCCGGCCTGTCCGATGGAGATGCAGGCGACCTTGTCGCCGTAGCGCTTCTTGAGGATGTCGATAAGGGCATAATTGCCAAGACCCTTGAGGCTCTGGTCGTCCTCGATCTTGATGCCGTTCTTGTCGATGTGGACGAGGTAGCAGGGCTTGCCGGCGGGGGCGCCCTCGAGGACGATGGCCGCGTAGCCGAGGCGGGCCATGACCTGGGCGGCCTGGCCTCCGGCGTTGGATTCCTTGATGCCGCCCGTGAGGGGGCTCTTGCAGCCGATGGAGAGGCGACCCGAATTGCCGGCCGCCGTGCCGGAGAGGATTCCGGGGGCAATGACGAGCTTGTTTTCCGGCCCGAGGGGGTGGCAGAGGGCCGGAACTTCCTTGTATATGAGGGCCGATGTAAGGGCTCGGCCGCCGATTCCCGCGTAGGAACCGACGCCTTCCTTCGTGACCTTGGGTCCCTTGGCCGCGCTGACATCGATGCGGATGATACTATCCATGATTCCTCCACCTTAGGTAGCGATACCCTTAATAAGCAGGATTCGTACCATCTTGTGATGGAATGATGGAAATGCGGGGAAATCGTCGTGCCGCGAAAAACCGGAGGCATGCGCGATTGATTCGAATTGAATAGGCGACTCAGGGCAGGGCCCTAGCCCCTGCGAAGAGTCAAGCCTAGCAGGCTGTTCCGATTCAGGACACCTTGACCTGCGCTGCCTGTTCCATGACGGAGCGTTGTTCTGTTTCGGAACAGACTATCCCGAAGCGTTCCATTTTCCGGTAGAGGGTGTTCCGCCCTATACCGAGGCGGCGGGCGGCCAGCGAAATGTTGTTGCCCGCGTCGCGGAGGGCAGCCCTGACGGTTTCCTCTTCGGCGGCGAGGAGGGTGGGGGCCCTCGCCGGCCGTGCCGCCGCATCGGCGCCGTCTGTCCCGGCGCCACGGCCGGCGCTCGGGGCGATGTCCCGGCCTGCGGCCCTGCCTTCGCTTTGCTCTTTCCCCTCGGTATCGCCCTCACCCTCGCCCTGGGGCTCGGCGGGAGTTCCGAGGGAGGGCAGCACCTCGCTGTTGATGATGAGTTCCAGCATGTTCTCGAGCTCGCGGATGTTGCCGGGCCAATCCTGGGCCACGAGGCGGGCGAGGTAGTCGTCGCCTATCGTCACCGGCTTTTTATTGAGCTTGCGCGAGAGTTTCTTCATGTAAAAATCGACGAGGAGGGGAATGTCGTCCCTCCTTTCCCGCAGGGCCGGAAGATGGATGGGGAGGACATTGAGACGGTAAAAGAGATCCATCCTGAACAGCCCCCTCGACACCTCCTCCTTGAGGTCCTTGTTCGAGGCGGCGATGATGCGCACATCGACCGGGATTTCGCGCGAGTCGCCGACCCTCGTAATTGTGCCTTCCTCGATGACGCGGAGCAGCCGCACCTGGAGTTCCAGCGGCATTTCGCCGATTTCGTCGAGGAAGAGGGTGCCGCCGTCGGCGATCTCGAACTTGCCCGGCTGGCCGCCGCGCCGCGCCCCGGTGAAGGCCCCCTCCGCGTAGCCGAAAAGCTCCGATTCGATGAGGGTGGATGGAATGGCCCCGCAGTTGAGGACGACGAAGGCCTCGTCGCGTCTGGCGCTCGCGTTCTGGATGGCCTGGGCGAATATCTCCTTGCCCGTGCCCGACTCACCGGTGATCAGTATGGTCGACCGGCTGTCCGCCACTTTTTTAGCGAAGGCCACCGCCTCGGAGAGGGCGCGCGACTGGCCGATTATCTTGTCGAAGGTGTAGATCGCCTTCCGCCCCATGATCTCGTTCGCGTGCTTGCGGACCCGCTTCACGTCCTTGAAGACGAGGATGATGGCCTCGGGCCTGCCGTTGCGATCGAGGATGGGATAGGTCGCGAGGTTGAAATAGAGACGGTTCGAGCGCACGTCGACGCGCACGTCGTCGTTGGCGAAGGGCCTGCCCTCGACGCAGGCGAGACGCACCTCGTTCCAGCCCGGCAACAGGGCGTCCATGCCGAGGGCGAGGAGTTCCTCGCGCGAATAGCCGAACATCTCGGGGGCCTGGGAATTGGCCGTGAGTATCCGCCCCTCGAGGTCGGCGGAAAGGATGCCCGCGGCGATCGAATCGAGGAGGGTCTCGGTGAAGCGCCGCTGCTCGAGAAGGGCCTCGTTCCGGGCGTTGAGCGCCAGGGTCTTTTCGATCGCGGACACCGCGGCCACCACCATGCCGAGGGTGTGGAGATGGACCTCGTCCCTGCTCCCCGTGAGATCGAGGGATCCCACGATGCGGCCCTCGGCGTCGCGTATGGGTGCCCCCGAGCAGGTCCAGCGATGATAGGCCTTGATGAAATGCTCGTGGCCCGAGACCTGCACCGGATGCCCCTCGGCGAGGGCCGTACCCATCGCGTTGGTGCCGATGTTCGATTCGTCCATGAAGGCGCCGGGCACCATGCGGAGGGCGAAGGCCTCGGCGAGGATGTTTTCGTCGCCGAGCACCGAGAGGATGCAGCCCTCGTCATCGGTCAGTATTGCGAAGAATCCCGAACCGCGGAGAAAGCCGTAGAGGCCCGCCACGAAGGGCTCGGCCGCGACGATGAGGTCCTTGCGCCGCGCGAGCCTCTCGGCGAGTTCGGCCCCCTCGAGGATGCGGCGCGAGAAGACCCGCTCCGGCTCGATGCCGTAGTCGGCGCTGCGGCGGGAGCCGCGTTCGATGTAGCTCCTGTCGGCATTGCGGTCGGGGACCATGGGATTCCTCCTCGGGGCGTCCTGCTTGCCTCGATAATACGCCGGGGCGCAGGCGAAGGGAACCGGCCGTCCCTGAGGGGGCGGGCTAGCAACGAGCAAGACCACGGCGGGCCTCGGCGGCCTTCTCCCCTATGCTGTCGGTCCGGCCCTCAGTACCTTCGGCATTCAGTCAGGTGCGGACAGGAGGAACATCATGTCCGATCAAGCGATCCACGATTTCGAGCTCCGTCGCAACGACGGCAGCGCCTTCCCTCTTTCGGCCTTCAGGGGCAAGCCCCTCCTCATCGTCAACACGGCCAGCAAGTGCGGCTTCACTCCCCAGTACAAGGGGCTCGAAGCCCTCCACAGGGAGTACAAGGATAGAGGGCTCGTCGTCATCGGCCTGCCCTGCGACCAGTTCGCCCACCAGGAACCAGGCAGCGACGCGGAAATCGCGGCGTTCTGCGAGGTCAATTTCGGGGTCAGCTTCCCCCTCATGTCGAAGGTCGAGGTGAACGGCCCCGGCGCGCTGCCGCTTTTCGTCGAACTCCGGCGGCGTAGCCGAGGATTCCTCGGCGATTCCATCAAATGGAATTTCACCAAATTCCTCGTGTCGGGCGACGGAACGAAGGTTAGCCGCTTCGCCCCCAACTTCACGCCCGAACGGATGCGCGGGGCCATCGAGGCGGAGCTGCAGTAGTCGGCACGAGATCCGCCTTGACCCCCCGCCTTTAAGCCGTAGAATGGCCCTTCGAAAGGAGGGGCGGGTGGATAGGGAAAACAAGCGGCTCCTCCTCCTCGTCGAGGACGAGGCTATCCTCGCGATGAGGGAGAAGCTCGATTTCGAAGGCTATGGCTACGGGGTCGTGCTTGCCTTCTCGGGAGAGGAGGCCATCAAAGCGATCGAGTGCGAGCCGGGCATCGTCGTAATCGACGCCTCGATCAAGATGGCGCTCAAGCTCTGCGCCGCGAACCGCGAACTCGCGGAGAGCGAGTCGCGGCTGGCGAGGGCCTGCTTCGACGCGACGAACCCTACGACCTCGTCGCCAAGATCCGCAGGAAATCGGACGGCGAAATCGTCGATGTCCGATCGATCGCCACCTACGACAAGGCCGCGCGCGTGGTCTATGGCGTGATCCAGGACGTCACGGAGCAGGTGCGGGCCACCGAGGCCGCGGCGAAGGAAGTCCTCGACGGGCTCGAGTCACGGGTTCGGAGCGTCGAGCTTCTCTGTGACGGGCTCTTCGGCGCCGAGACCGAGCGCCGCGTTCGGGCGAGGGACTATGTTCCCCGATTGACGGGAGGTGCCCTGGCCGACCGTCCTCATTTGGACTCAGCCTGCGTCGACGCGGAAATAGACGACTTCTCCCTGGAACCCGGAAGGATGCTCCTCCTCGGGCTCGCGCTCACCGAAATGCTCAATATTGCCATGGGCCGCGAGGTCCGCAATGTCCCCGCAGGCTCGATCCGCGTCGAAGTCACCTGCGCGGAGGGCCGGGTATCCCTCCTCGTCGAGTCAGAGATGGCGGCCAAGGCCGCCTTAAGCGAGAGCTCGGCCTTTCTCACGGCCCTCCTTCCCCGATTGAGCGCCTCGTTCCGCCGCGAGGCTGGTCTCCGCCGCCTCGTCTTCGCCTTCGCCATCTAGCGGCCCCTCATTCCCTCTCGACGAGGGGCCTCAGCAAGTACTCGAGCCCATTCTCCTTTATCGTGTAGAGGGCGGCCAGGAGTTTTCCTATCTCCCCCTCCGGCCAGCCCTTGCGCGCGAACCAGACGACATAGGCCTCGGGGAGGTTCATGAGAAGGGTTCCGGAATATTTGCCGAAGGGCATGCGGGTGTTCGCGAGCCGGAGAAGGAATTCGGCGTCGCCGAAGGGAAGGTCGTCCATGACCCGAGGAAGATGGCAGGTCGGGCCGGGATGTGCAAGCCGAGGCCGGGCTGCGGCATCCATCCCCGGCGCTTGCGCGCCTGAGCCGATGTCCGTATTGTGATGTAGTGGCCGCAGCAGCATCGCGAGGACGCAAATCCCCTTCTCCGGGGAATTTTCGCATGACAGGCGCCGCCAAGCGCGCGCTGTCGGCGCGCCTCTCGATCATCCTCGAGGCCACCGCCGATTTGAACACAATGCTGACGGATACGAAGGCGCTCTACGCCAGCCTCCTCGGTCGACTGTCCCGCGCCGTCCCCTTTAATTCGGGCTCAATCCAGGTCATGGAAAACCAGGAGGCGAGGATAGTCGCCTTCCTCGGCAATCTTGATCCAGACATCGTGATGGACCTTCGATTTCCGATGGACCCCTTGTACCCGAACTTCCGGGTGGTGACCGAACGCAGGCCGATCGGCATCGCGGACACCTGGGAGGAGTACCCTCATTTCCTGACGCGAAAGGAGGAATTCGGCTCGGGTGGAATACGGTCCTGGCTCGGAGTCCCGATGATTGTCTCGGGCGAGGTCATAGGCATGATCGCCCTCGACCGCAACGTCGTCGATCCCTTCCTCCCCGAGGATGTCAGGATCGTCCAGGGTTTCGCGAACCACGCCGCCGTGGCCATCCAGAATTCCATCACCTACCGGAGACTCGAGGAGGCCCTCACCGCGAAGGACCGACTCATGATGGAGCTCCACCATCGCGTGAAGAACAACCTTCAGATGATCGCGAGCTTCATCTCCATCCAATCGGGCCTCATCGAGAGCGAGGGACATCGGGCCTTGCTGGAGGAACTGGACCGGCGCATCGAGTCCATCGCGGCCGCCCACGAGCGCCTGAACGGACACGCCGATCCGGGGGCGGGCGTGGATCTGGCCCTGTATTTGCGCGACATCTGCGAGGATTTCAAGGCTGCCTTCATCGGGCTCGACGCGAAGGTGTCGCTGGAACTCGAGCTCGAGCATCTGTCCGCGGACATCGCCAAGGCCGTGCCCCTGGGATTGATACTGAATGAGTTGCTCACGAATGCGCACAAGTATGCCTTTCCCGGCGAGTCTAGCGGCAAGGTCGCGATCGGGTTGCGCCGGGAGGGCGGGGAAGGGGTTCTCACCGTGGAGGACTCCGGGATCGGCTTCGCCGCGAGCGAAGACCCTGGCCGCCGAGGCGGCGGCTTCGGCACCCAACTGGTGCATGGCTTGGCCGACCAGCTCGGAGGGGCGGCCGAGCTCGCCTCGAGTCCCGGCCGAACCATCTGGACCCTTCGTTTCAAGGCCGATTGAGTAGGCTCGCCGATCTCCTCTGCGGTTCCCGGGGGCTGGACAATACAAGGAGCCGCTGCCGAGGCCGGCAAATTATCGCGATAAGGCCTCCCTGCCGCGGAGATGCGAAATATCCGTCACAGGATGATGGAAACGGGTTTACTATCCGCCCTATTCAGTTAAGATGAGCGGTGACTGTGCTCGCTGGCGGTTTGGGCATCCGCGGCTATTCACGGAGGCCCCTTCGGGACACTTGCCCCATGCTGGCGGAAGATCGGGCGGTCATGAGCGCGATCAGCACCTGGCATGAGCGCTCTCGCGGCAGGGACGATCTCGTGCTCGTCACCACAGTCGCGGATATTCGCCGCGCCAAGGCGGAGGGCAAGCTCGGCATTCTCTTCCATTTTCAGGGGATGAAGCCGCTTCGAACGCGCCGGTCATCATATCCCATGGCAATGCCAAGGCCGTGCACGCCAACGACCGCAACCTTAACGACGATGTCGTTAAGGCCATTGCCAAGAAAGGCGGCGTGATCGGCCTGAATGGCTTTCCGAGCTTCGTCTCCAAGTCCCGCAGGCCTTCGCTGGACGATTACATGGATCACATCGACCATATCGCGCGAATGGTCGGCGTCGAGCATGTCGGCCTCGGTCTGGACTATTTCGAGTACCAGGCAGATTACTCCAGCCGGCTGAAAGCGACTATCGCCTACTATTACCTACTACTTACCGGCGCCTGGAACGCCTCCAACTACGCTTCGCCGCCCTGGTACTACCCGGAAGGCATTGAGACCCCCAAGAAGCTCGGCAATCTGACGGAGGGACTCTTGCGCAGGGGCTTCTCGCCGAAGGACATTGCCCTGATTTTCGGAGGCAATATCATGAGGGTGTACGAGGAAGTCTGGAAATGATCGCCTCGAACCAGGCGGGATCGGGACGCCGAGGCGGGAGCTGGCGGAACATCGCGATGATGCGAGCGGCGTGGACCTTCGCCTCGGCGGCGGGTAGGCGGTCGTCGCCGAAGTCGGCCTCGAGGCCGCGTCTCCGGGCCTCCTCGCGGAGGAGTATCCTGTCGTTGGCGATGCCCTTCCAAATGAGGCAGTCGCAGGGATTGTCGCGGTTCATGAGATCGCAATTGGTCTCGAAATAATTGAGGATGTGGCGCCTAGCCCGGCCGAGGAGGGCCTTGGCCGCGGCGAGGGAGAAGCCCGCCGCCTCCGCGGCCTCGCCGATCGAAAGGCCGAAGGTTTCGACGAGGGCGAAGACGACGCGTTGATTGAGGCCGAGGCGATGGACCATCGCGGCGAAACAGATGTCCCGGATCTCGCGGATGCCTTCGTTCACCTCTGCGAGTTCGGGGGGCAGGGGTCCCTCGTCCGGGATATCGAGGCCCCTTCCCTCCGCCTCGAGGCCCCCGAGTTCTTCCAGCGAGAGAGGCGCGAGACCTGAGAGGCGCCGTTCTTCCATGAGGAAAAGATTGATGCAGATCTTGCGGGCCCAGGAGAGGAGGCGCTCGGGCGTTGCGAGCTGATCGCGCTTTTCCCAGGCGGCGAGCAGGCTGTCTTGGGTGAGGTCCCGGGCCCGCTCGGCGTCGTTGCCGAGCCGGAAGGCGAGGGCGAAGATTTGTCCTGCGATCTTTTCGAGACCGGCGCCGAATTCGCGATCGGCCTTCGTCGGCTCTCCGTCCCCGGCGGCATTCGTCGCGATCTGCGCCGCCATCGATTCCCCGCTTTGCGAAGTCGCCGCCATGGACACCCCCCACGGGTAATATACCCAGGCTCGGGAAGGCGAAGAACGGCCGACCTGGCCCGAGGCCGGGGAATTTCGTATCTTTCGTCGATGCAAAGTCTCGATACCAGGAAGGTTCTTCCCTGGATCCTCTTCCTCATCTTTTTCTCAGTCCTCAATGAAACCGTCTTCAATGTCTCCACCCCGGCCATATCGTCGCAATTCCATCTTTCGCCGGCCGGGGTGAGTTGGATGATGACGAGTTTCATCATCTTCTTCGGCATCGGCACGGTGGTCTTCGGACGGCTCTCCGATCTTTTCGGCGTGGGTCGACTCCTTTCGATCGGCATCGTCATCTATGCGGCGGCCTCCCTCCTGGGCTTCCTGGGCCACGGCTCTTATCCCATCGTCCTCGCGGCGCGGGCCTTCCAGGGCATGGGCGGTTCCTCGCTCCCGGCCCTCGTCATGGTCATCGTCGCCCGCCACTTCGCGCCCGAGATCAGGGGCGGGATTTTCGGCTCCATCGGCTCCGTCGTCGCCTTCGCCGCGGGCTTCGGTCCGGTGATCGGGGGCTTCGTCGCCTCCCGCCTCGGTTGGGCCTGGCTCTTCCTCATTCCCCTCCTCACCCTGGCGGCCCTGCCCTTTATCGGGCGTCTCCTCCCCGCGGAGGAAAGAAGGGCGGGGCGGGTCGATATCCTCGGCGCCCTCCTGATGGCTCTCGGCCTCGGTAGTCTCATGGTCTTCCTCACCTACCTCGGCTGGCCTTGGTTCCTGGCGGCCGCCCTCTTTCTCCTCCTTTTCGCACTGCGGCTCCGATGGGCGAAGGAGCCCTTCATCGATCCGGGCCTCTTCGCCAATCGACCCTTCCGGAGGGGAGTCATAGCCGCCCTCTTCCTCTTCGCCTGTCTCATGTCCATGTTCTTCGCCCTGCCCCTGATGCTGAGCAGGGAAGCCGGCCTCGGACCGGCGAGCATCGGCCTCGTCCTCTTCCCGGGAGCCATCAGCGGGGTCTTCTTCGGCCCCTTCGCGGGGAGGCTCGCCGACAACTGCGGCAACCGATTCGTGCTCCGCATCGGTCTCGTCCTCTTCGTCACGGGCCTGGCCTGCCTGCCCTTCGTCATCGGCCTCGCGCCCTATGGACCGGCCATCATCCTCGTCGCGGTCAACGTCGGCGTGACCTTTTTCCAGACGGGCCTCATCAACGGCGTGTCGCAGACCCTGTCGCCGGAAAAGACGGGAGTCGGCATGGGCCTCTTCAATCTCGCGGGCTTCGTGGCCGGCGCCCTCGGGACCGCGGCCGTCGGCAAGATCCTCGACGCCAGACTCCTGGATTTCGGCGGCGTCCTCGTCGCCATCGCCCTCGTCTTCGCCCTGGCCGGCGGAGCCTACGCGGGCTCCCTCGGCAAACCCGCCGCGCGGGCCTGCTCGGAGCCGGGCATCGCCTAGACAGGGTTCGGCTCGTCGTCTACCCCGCGCCCGTCTTCCTTTTCGACCTAATTAAGCCATTTGTCGAAGACCGGATCGAAGGCGTGCGAGGCCAGGGCTTTTTGGATCGCGGCGTCGACGGAGGCGAGAGTCGATGCGTCTCCCTTGCGCGCCGCGAAGCCGACCGGCGAACCGGGATCGCCCACATCGATTAATCTGACCGCCACTCCGAGTCGCTTGGCGAGATAGAATCCCACGGCGTCCGGCATGATCGAAGCCACGACCTTCCCATCCTTGAGGGCCTTCATGGAATCTTCCTTCGATTCGTATTCCACGAGCCTGACCCCGTCCTTGATGCCCATCTTGTCGAGCCGGTTCTCGACGTAACTCCCTCTATCCCCGGACACGATCTTTCCCTCAAGGTCCACGAGTCCCTTGATGTTCGAAGTGCCAGCCGGCACGAAGACGACATTCTTTCGAAAATAGAGCGCAGGACTGAAATCGAACTGGGCCGCGCGCTCCGCGCTGATCTCCATTCCGCCGACGATATTCATGCCGACGCGGTTGCGCAGCCTTGCGACGACATCGTCCCAATTGTCCTGGATGATGGAAAATGACAGGCCGTATTTCGCCAGAACCTTCGCCAATTCGATGTCGAGGCCGGCCGGCTTGCCGCCCTCCCTGAACTGATACGGCGGATAGCCCGTGGCGAAGCCGAGGCTGTATCGCTGGGCCATGACCGCCGGGGGCGAGCATGCCACCAGCGCCAACATGAGCAAAACAGATCCTCTCATCGGCCCCTCCTCTCCCTCGTCAACGAACTGTCGCGCCCGATGGAAATGATAATTCGACATGTCGGGCGGATATGCAAGCCCGGACGGCGGGGCGAGGCGCGAAGGATGCCCATCTTAACGCTGCCTTAACGGCCTCCGCGTAAATCTTAATTCATCCTTTATTTAGCCTCGCTGCCGCCTTCGCTAGCATTGAGGGCGGAGGCAGTCATGTCAAACATCGTCTTCGGGACGGCCCTCGTCCTCTCCCTCGTCCTGCTCGCCTATCTGGGTTGGGCCATGTTCCGGCCGGAACGGTTTTAGCCCGCATATCTCACGACCGCAAATGAAAGTGAGGCCTTTGTATGAATAGTTGTTACATGGACCAAATTCGCAAAATCGGGCTGATCGCGTTGTCGCTTCCTCGCCTCGGTGCTCACGTGCAGAATAGCACGCTCCGCTCCTCGGCTTCGTCGCTCCTAACGCTTCGCTATACTTCGTTAGCGCTAAGCCCGATTTTGCCTGTGAGATATGCGGGCTGGTCCGCGCCATGAATTACCACGATATTGCGGAAATCGCGATCGTCATAGCGTCCATCCTCGTTATCTCACCCTTGCTCGCGGCCTACCTGGAAGCGGTCTTCGGGGGGAAGCGACATCCCTTGTCATTCCTCGAGCCTGCCGAGGCCGCCTTCTATCGCCTCGCCCGCCTCGACAGGGGCGAAATGGACTGGAAGACCTACGCTTTCTCCGTCCTTGCCCTCGGCCTCGTTTCCATTATCGTCCTCGCGGGTATCCTGATGGGCCAGGCATTCCTGCCCCTCAACCCGCGGCACTTCGCCGGCATGCGCTGGGACCTCGCCCTCAACACGGCCATCAGTTTCGTGACGAACACGAACTGGCAGTCCTATGCCGGCGAGTCGAGCCTGAGCTATTTCTCGCAGGCCGTAGGTCTCGCGGTGCAGAATTTTCTGTCCGCCGCGGTCGGGATCGCCATCGCCGTGGCCGTCGTCCGCGGCATCGTTTCGCGCGGCCAGGCGGGCCTCGGCGAAAAAGCGACGATCGGCAACTTCTGGGTCGACACGACGAAGAGCGTCCTGTACCTCCTCCTCCCTCTCTCGATCGTCGTGGCGCTTATCCTCGCGAGCCAGGGCGTCGTCCAGAGCCTCGGAAACTACGTGGGATTTCACGGACTCGCCGGCGCGGCTGGCGCCGCGGGTCCTACCGGAGATGGCGTCATCCCCCTCGGTCCCGCGGCGAGCCAGGTCGCCATCAAGCAGCTCGGCAGCAACGGAGGGGGCTTCTTCGGCCAGAATTCGGCCCATCCCTTCGAGAACCCGACTCCCTTCTCCAACATCGTCGAACTCATTTCGATCATCCTCATTCCCGCCGCCTTGCCCCTTCTCTTCGGCAGAATGGCCGGAAAACGACGTCAGGGGCGGCTACTCTTCGCTGTGATGTTCCTCCTCTTCGCCGTCGGCCTCGTCGCGGCCATCGGGACCGAACTCCGCTGGGGCAGCCTCGAGGGCAAGGAGCTCCGCTTCGGCATTTCGAATTCGACCCTCTGGGCGGTGACCACGACGGTGACCTCCAACGGCTCGGTGAACGCGATGCACGATTCCCTTTCGCCGCTAGCCGGCATGATCCCCTTGATCAACATAATGCTCGGCGAGGTCGTCTTCGGCGGAGTGGGCTCGGGTCTCTACGGCATGTTCGCCCTCGTCTTCATCGCGGTCTTCATAGCGGGCTTGATGGTGGGCAGGGGACCGGAGTACCTCGGCAAGAAGATCGAGGCGCGGGAGGTCCAGCTTTCGATGGTGGCCATCATCGCGCCCAACCTCGTCATCCTTCTTTTCGCGGCGATCGCGGCCTCCTTGCCCGTCGCCATCGCGAGTCTCGGCAATCCCGGGGCCCATGGCCTTTCCGAGATCCTCTACGCCTTCGCCTCGGCCGCCGGCAACAACGGCTCCGCCTTCGCCGGACTCACTACCAATACGTATTTCTTTAACCTCATGCAGGGCGCGGGTATGCTCATCGGCCGCTACGGCGTCATCGTCCCGATCCTCGGAGCGGCCGGGAGCCTCGCCGGCAAGAAGACCATCCCCGAAAGTGCAGGGACCTTCCGCACCGACAGCCTCGTTTTCGGCGTCCTCCTCTTCTTCGTCATCCTCATCGTGGCCGGTCTCACCCACTTCCCGGCCCTTTCCCTCGGACCCATCCTCGACCATCTCGGCATGGTCGCCGCGGTCAAGTAAAGGAACAGGCAATGAGCAAGCACGAACAGCGTTTCACCGCGGCCATGCTGGGCCGGGCTATCGTCTCGGCCTTCGCCAAGCTCGATCCGCGAATAGAGTTCCGCAATCCCGTGATGTTCCTCGTATGGGTCGGCACGGCCTTTTCGACGGTCGTGACGATCGCGGAGATCATCGGCCATCATGTGCCGGGGCCGGGCGGATTGCCGACCTCCTTCGCGATCCAGATCGACCTCTGGCTCTGGTTCACCCTACTCTTCGCCAACTTCGCCGAGAGCGTCGCCGAAGTCCAGGGCAAGGCCCGGGCCGACTCCCTCCGCAAGATGAGGGAGGGCGGGAAGGCCCGCCTCCGGAAGGGCGAAAGGCTGACGGAGGTGCCGGCCTCGGATCTCAAGGTGGGCGACGAGGTCCTCTGCGAGACGGGCGACCTCATCCCCGGCGACGGCGAGGTCATCGAGGGAATAGCGAGCGTCGACGAATCGGCCATCACCGGCGAGTCGGCGCCCGTCATCCGCGAATCGGGAGGCGACCGCTCGGGCGTCACCGGCGGCACCCGGGTCATCTCCGACCGCATCGTCGTCCGCATCACCGCCGGACCGGGCTCCACCTTCATAGATAAGATGATTCTCATGGTCGAAAACGCGACGAGGCAGAAGACTCCCGGCGAGATCGCCCTCACCATCCTCCTCGCCTCCCTGTCGATCATCTTTCTCCTCGCGGTGGCGACCCTCCGGCCCCTGGCCCTGATGGTGGCCGGTCCTGGCGCGGGGGCAGACCTCCTCGACGTCGTCACCCTCACGGCCCTCCTCGTCTGCCTCGTGCCGACCACCATCGGCGGCCTCCTCTCCGCCATCGGCATCTCCGGCGTCTCGCGCCTCATGCGGAAGAACGTGATGGCCCTGTCGGGCAAGGCCATCGAGGCCGCCGGCGACATCGACACCCTCCTCCTCGACAAGACGGGCACCATCACTCTCGGCAACAGGCGGGCCGCCGAGCTCGTCGCCGCCCGGGGTGTCCGCGAGGAGGAACTCGTGGAGGCTTCCCTCCTCGCCTCCCTCGCCGACGACACGCCGGAAGGAAAATCCATCGTCGCCTACGTCGGAACCGCGTATCGCCGCGACGCGAAGCGGACCCTTCCCGAGGGCGCCGTCTTCGTCCCCTTCACCGCGCGGACGAGGATGAGCGGCCTCGATTTCGCGGCAACCGGCGGCGCGGGCTCAGTCGGTGCGGGCTCCGCCGGCGAGGGCCCCGCCGCCGAGCTCGATTCGGCCCGCTCGGTGCGCAAGGGCGCGATGGAGGCCATCGCGGAGCAGGTCGCCGGTCTCGGCGGCTCGATGCCGGATGATGTCAGGGCAGCCTGCGACCGGATCGCTCGATCGGGGGGCACCCCCCTGGCCGTGTCGGTCGGCGGGAGGGTTCTGGGCGCCATCCATCTCAAGGACGTGATCAAGGAAGGCATACGCGAGCGCTTCGAGGGCCTCCATGCCCTCGGCATACGCACAATTATGATCACCGGCGACAACCGCCTCACCGCTGCCGCCATCGCCGCCGAGGCGGGAGTCTCCGACTTCATCGCCGAGGCGCGGCCCGAGGCCAAGCTCGAAGCCATAAGGAGAGAGCAGGCCGCCGGCCACCTCGTGGGCATGATCGGCGACGGTACCAACGACGCGCCCGCCCTCGCCCAGGCCGATGTCGGCGTCGCCATGGCCTCGGGCTCGCAGACGGCCCGCGAGGCGGGCAACATGGTCGATTTCGACAACGACCCCGCCAAGGTCATCGACGTCGTCGAGGTCGGCAAGCGCCTCCTCGTCACGAGGGGCTCCCTCACGACCTTTTCGATAGCCAACGATGTCGCCAAGTACTTCGCGATACTCCCCGCCGTCTTCGCGGGCATCCAAGCGGTCTCAGGCCATCCGGGACCACTTTCGGCCCTCAACATCATGGGCCTCGCCTCGCCTTCGAGCGCCATCCTCTCGGCGGTCATCTTCAACGCCCTCGTCATCGTCGCCCTGATACCCCTGGCCCTGAAGGGCTCGGCCTTTTCGCCGAGGGAGGGAGCCTCGCGTCTTCTTGCGCGGAACCTCCTCGTCTACGGCCTCGGCGGCCTCGTCGTGCCCTTCGTCGGCATCAAGCTCATCGACATGCTGCTATCGGCCATCGGAATGGCTTGAGGAGGATTAGAATGAAAAAGAACGCATTGCTCCAATCGCTATCCTTACTCCTCTGGATGAGCCTCCTCACCGGGGTCCTTTATCCCGCCCTCGTCACCCTCGGAGCCCAGCTGGCCTTCCGCGACAAAGCGAACGGAAGCCTCCTCCTCGTTGGCGGGCAGGTCCGCGGCTCGCGGCTCCTGGCCCAGGACTTCACCGCCTCAAAGGGATGGTTTGTCGCGCGGCCCTCGGCGACCGGGTGGGCGACCTTGCCGGGCGGTGCCTCGAACCTCGCGGCCACCAACCCGGCCTTCGCCAAGGAGGAGGCGGCGAACGCGGCTGCTTGGAGCCTCGCCGCCCCCGGCAAGAGCCTGCCTCCCGACATGGCGACATCCTCGGGTTCGGGCCTCGATCCCGACGTCAGCCTCGAGGCGGCCCTCGGCCAGCTCGACCGCGTCGCCTCGGAGCGGGGACTCGACGCCGCGGCGAAGACCTCCCTCGAGCGCCGCATCAGCGAGATGGCGGCCGCCTCGGAGACGCTCCTGGGAACCCCTCGCGTCAACGTGGTAGAATTGAACGCCGGCATTGCGGGGAATGTCCCGCCTGTCGCCGCCGCCCCTTCGCCAGAGGAGAGCCTTCCTCTAGCCCCCGCCGACAGGGCGGGAAAGTGAGATCGCGATGCAAGAATCCGATCGTCTAGATCCCGACGCCGCTCTCAGGCGCGCGGCCGCGGAAGAAGGGGCCCCGAGGGCCCGCTTCAGGATCTTCCTCGGCATGGCCGCCGGCGTGGGCAAGACCTACGCCATGCTCAAAGAGGCGCGCTCAGCGCGAGAGCGCGGGACCGACCTCGTCATAGCCTGGGTCGAAGCCCACGGCAGGCAGGAGACCGACGCCCTCCTCGAGGGACTCGAAAGGCTGCCCCCGAAGACCGAGTCCTACCGGGGCATCGAACTCCGCGAGATGGACCTCGACGCCATTCTCGCGCGGCGTCCGGCGGTCGCCCTCGTCGACGAACTCGCCCATTCGAACACGCCGGGGATGCGCCACGCCAAGCGCTACGAGGACGTCATCGAGCTTCTCGACGCCGGCATCGAAGTGTGGAGCACCGTCAACATCCAGCACCTCGAGAGCATGGCCGACTCGGTCGAGCTCCTCACCCTCGCGCCCGTGCGCGAGCGCGTGCCCGACGCCGTCTTCGACCGGGCCGACGAGGTGCAGCTCGTCGACCTGCCTCCGGACGAACTCCTCCGCCGCCTCGCCGAAGGCAAGGTCTACACCGGCGGCGCCTCGCGCGACGCGATCGCCAATTTCTTCTCGAAGACGAACATCTCGGCCCTCCGCGAAATCGCCCTGCGCCAGGCCTCCCTCTTCGCCAGCCACGAGACGACGAACAGCATCCGCCACCGTGCGGGCGGCGGAGGAGGGGAGGGTGGAAGCACCAACGGCGTCCTCGTCGCCGTCGGCGCGAGCCCCCACGGCGAGGAACTCCTCCGTTGGGCGCGGCGCCTCGCCTATAGCCTCAAGGCTCCCCTCGAATGCGTCCACGTCGACACGGGCGAACGCCCGAGCGAAGAAGACCGCGCGAGGCTGGCCTCGAATCTCAAGCTCGCGCGGGACCTTGGCGCGGCCGTCGTCACCCTGAGCGGAGCCGACATCCCGGCGGCGATCGCCGAATGCGCTCGCGAGCGCCAGGCCTTCGTCATCGTCGCCGGCAAGTCGGGCATCGCCGCGCGCCGGAGATACTTCCGATCGGCGACCCTATCCGAGCGCATCATCGCCGAATCGGGAACCATCCCCGTCTTCGCCGTGCAGGAGCGCCCCCTCCGCGAACCGCTCAGGAAGCGCGCCAGGCGCAGGCTCGAAAAGACACCCGCGATCCAGTACGCGGCCGGCCTCGGGGCCGTCGCCCTGGCCACCGGCCTCAATCTCCTCCTGGCCCCGCGCATCGGCTACTATTCGGCGGCGATCGTCTATCTCACGACGATCAGCGCCCTCTCCCTCGCCCTCAAGCGAAGCCCCGTATTTGTCGCGGCCCTCGCCTCCGCCCTCCTCTGGGACCTCCTCTTCATCCCCCCCCACTTCACCTTCGCCGTCACCCGCCCCGAGGACGCCCTCATGCTGGGCCTCTACTTCGTCGTCGCAATTACGACGGGTTTTCTCACGAGCAGGCTCGGAGCCAACGCCCGCCTCCTCGCCATCCGCGAGGCGCGGCTCAAGGTCATCGGCGGCCTCGCCTCCGAACTCGCCGGCTCTTCGGGCCTCGACCTCATCCTCTCGAAATCGGCCGCGGCGCTGCGGAAGGCCTTCGACGCCGAGGCACTCTTCATCCTCGAGGACGGGGCGGGAGCCCTGGAGAACGGCCTGCGACCGGCCGGGCTCGAGGTCGACGAAAAGGCGAGGAGCGCCGCCGAATGGGCCTTCGCGAAGGGGAGCCCCTCGGGTCGCTTTACGCGGACCCTGAGCGTCGTCGAGTGGCACTTCGTCCCCCTCGAGGCCCCGCAGGGCAGGGTGGGCGTCCTCGGTCTCAAGCCCAGGGAGGACCGCGCCTGGTCCGAGGACTTCGAGGACTGGCTGTCGACCATGTCGCGGAGCCTGTCGATGGCCATCGAGCGCGAACGACTGGCCGCGAAGTCAGCGACGGCTGACTTCGCGAGGGAATCGGAGCGCCTCGGCGCCCTCCTCCTCGACTCGGTCTCCCACGAACTCAGGACCCCCCTCGCCGTGATCGAAGGGGCCGCCTCGGCCCTCGTCTCGAGCGACCGCGACGCAGGGGCCGCCCTCGGCGAGACCGGAAGGCGGGAGCTCGTCACCGAGATCGCGAACAGCGCCGCCCGCCTCGACGGCGTGGTCGAGGACCTCCTCTCGATGGGCCGACTCGAATCGGGCAATCTCGTCCTGCGACTTGACGACTACGACCCCGCTGACCTCGCCTCGACGGCGGTCGACAAGATAGCGGAGGAACTCGGCGGCATGCGCGTCGAGATACGCGCCCCCGCCGAACCGCGATCCCTGCGCTGCGACGAGGGCCTCATCGTGCAGACCCTCGTCAACCTCCTCCGAAACTGCCGGCGCCACGCCGGGGCCGAGGCGTCGGTCACCGTCGAAATCGAACAGGGAGCCGGAGCCACTGGCTTTCGCGTTCGCGACGACGGGCCCGGCGTTCCTCCCTCCGAACTGCCCCGGCTCTTCGACAAATTCTACCGCTCGCGCCCCGCCAAGACGGGCGGCACCGGACTCGGCCTCTCAATCTGCAGGGGCATCGTCAAGGCCCATGGCGGCGAGATTGCCGCCCGCAATCTCCGGGGCCGTGGCTTCGAAGTCTCCTTCGATCTCCCCGACGAAGGACCCCAGGCTGCCCGTAGGCAGCCATCGAGGTCCCAGAGGTCATCGACGAACCCCGGGACCTCGGAGCAGATTCCGAGGCCCTCGCTGCTTGGAGGCCCGGTATGAGAAAGGCCCTCGTCATCGACGACGAAGAGCAGATCCGCAAACTCCTCCGGATCAGCCTCGAGCCCCGGGGCTTCGAGACCATCGAGGCGGCTTCGGGCTTCGAAGGACTCCAGGCCTTCGCCGGCCTCCGCCCCGACATCGTCCTCCTCGACCTAGGCCTGCCCGACCGCGACGGGTCGGCCGTCCTCGCCGAGATCCGCGACCGCTCCGAAACGCCCGTCATCGTCATCTCCGTCCGCGATCGCGAGGCCGACATCGTCGCCCTCCTCGACGGCGGCGCCGACGACTACGTGACCAAGCCCTTCGCCATCGGCGAACTCGTGGCGCGCATGAACGCGGCCCTCAGGAGGCGCGGAGGGAAGCCCGAGGAACCCTATTCCTCGGGAGGCCTCGTCGTGGACTTCGAGGAGCGCTGCGTGAACATCGACGGCGAGATCCTCAAGCTGACCCCCACCGAGTACGCCATCGTCGCCGTCCTCGCCCGGGCCGGCGGCCGCATCGTCACCAAGGCCGCCCTCCTCCGCGAAATATGGGGTCCCATCGGCGAGCTCGAGCAGGGCAGCCTCCGCGTCCACCTCTCCTCGATGCGGAAGAAGATGGAGCGCGACCCCTCGCGGCCCCGCTTCATCGTGACGGAGCCGGGGATCGGGTATCGGTTGAGGAATTAGGGTCGGGCACAGGGATCTACCCTATACTTTGCCCATGCCTGTCGGGACGAGGGCGACGACTACTTCCTCGAGATCGCAGTCAATGGCAACGCCGACAAACATGAAAGGCATTTATGGACATTGTGAACGGGCCCGATATCGAAGAACTGAAGAATAGGGACAAGCTTTTCTTGGCATTGGAAAAGCACTACGGGATCCCGCCAAACTGGCGAAGAAGGCCTGGTTTCGTATCGCTATGCCGAATCATACTAGAACAACAAGTCAGTCTGAACGCGGCAAGGGCTCATTACCTGAAATTAAAAGAGTACTTAGGCAATTTTACATTTCAGAACATACTTCGGCTGTCGGATGCCGAATTTCGTCAATGTCAGATTTCCAGGCAAAAGATGACCTACCTCAGGGCCCTGGCTCATGAAATTCAGAGAGGCTCAATTGACTTGAGCCGTCTCTCCGAGAGAAAGCCGGAAGAAGTGCGCGCGGAGCTGATAAGGCTCAAGGGAATCGGGAATTGGACCGTGGATATTTATCTGCTCTTTTGTTTGCGGAACAAAGACATTCTGCCATTGGGGGATATCGCAATTCGCAGGGCCATATCGGAATTGACGGGGGCGAAAACGGAAGAGGAAATAATTGACCTTTCCGGCAGCTGGAAGCCTTTTAGGAGTCTAGCGGCATATTTTCTTTGGCATTATTATCTGTCTTCAAGAAAGAAGGCGTTTCCCTTTAGCGATGGGGTATGAGATTCCCAGCCTCGTCCCGTCCATTCGCTGGAACTTGGCTTGGTTGCAGGCGGGGAAGCAAAACCGCCCCTTGTAGCCTCCCGCTCTCTTTTCCAATCCTCTCCCGCGTTTCTTTCGTCTGACCTGTGAGAAATGAGTGCGGGAATCCCGAGATCCATGGCTCGGAAAACAATTCGAGCCATCATCGATTCCCGATATCCCAGGCA
>DATKVC010000022.1:0-92146 GCA_035530275.1 Rectinemataceae bacterium
GACGGTGCCGAGGAGGAGGCTCCCGCCGCCATTCAGGTAATCCACGGGAGAAAACCCGATGGCGAAAGCCGGGAATTTCCCGTGGCGTTTTCCGGGAAACCTATGTGGCGATATCCGGGAATTTTGCTTGACAGAAAACAGCTTGAGGAGAGCGAACGCCTCATCGAGCTCACGGACCGGGACTTCGCCCGCATGAACCCCAACACCAAGACCGCCCCCATCTTCCGGAGCCGACGCGACGCGGAGATCACGCGGCGGGTCTACGAGCGTGTGCCCGTCCTCATGCGCGAGGGGCCGCCGGAGGAGAATCCGTGGGGGCTCACAATAAGGCGAGTGCTGGATATGAATAAATCGGAAGTACTTGAGCAATGCAAGACGGAGAAGGATTTAGCAGTTGCTTCAAAGCTACTTGTCCCCGTATTCGAATCAAAGATGATAAATTCCTACGATCATCGATATGCTACTTACGCGGGAGAAGGCGTTCGTGAGGTCGGCATAGATGAGAAGTATAATGCCTCCTATGACACGTCTGCCTACTATAATATCAGTCGAAAACTAATCGGTGATTATGCGGCAAAATTTCAAAAACATGCATGGCTTCTGGTCTGGAGGAATATAGCTAGAAGCACAGATTCGAGATCGCTAATTGGTGCAATTCTTCCCCTAGTCGGAACAAACTTTTCAATCCGTGTCGGTTTTATTAAAAATAGTCCAGTATTTGGAAGTTTGCTCCTTGCTACATTTAATACGTTTATCATTGACTATGTTTCTCGCCAAAAACTAGGTTCAGCAAATATGTCCGATTATATTACCAAGCAACTCCCCATCCTACCTCCTTCCGCTTTCTCGGTTCCCTGCCGCTGGGAGGTGAGTGCCGGGACGGTGGCGGACTGGATCAAGCTCCGGGTTCTCGAGCTCGTCTACACCTCGCATTCCCTCGAGCCCTTTGCGCTGGACTTGGGCTACACGGGTAGGCCCTTCACCTGGGATGTCGAGCGCCGCTTTGCCCTTCGCTGCGAACTTGATGCTGCCTTCTTCCATCTCTACGGCATCGATACCGACGACGCGGACTACATCCTCGAGACCTTCCCCATCGTGAAGCGCCATGACGAAGCGGAGTTCGGGGAGTACAGGACGAAGAGGGTGATTTTGGAACGATATGACGCGTTTGCGGTAGCGATGAGGAGTAGACTTCAAAATGAGAGGCCTTGACGGATTATTGGGCGTAAATTATTCTCGAATTAGCTCTTCCAATTGGGGAAAGAGGACGGAGATTGAGCTTGTCAAGGCTACGGCCTCGGCAAGTATCGGTATGAACTCTAACAGGTTCATTTCGCATCCTCCAATATACCTTATCAGCATTAGCTGCGCAGCACGGCATGAGGTTAGCCTCGGCGTGATCTCAAAAAGTACGGGGGGCAGATAGGATGGCTGCGATCCCGCCCTCCGTGCTCGCTGAATATTCCCCAAAACCCATATTCCGCAACAAGCCCTATGCTCATCTTGATGCCAAGCGACAGCCTGAACCTATGCAGAGTTTCATCAAAGACCCTGAGTGGGTCGCTCGGCATGGCTTTCTACCCTTCATACATGTTGTGCTAAAGACTAGGCGGAGAAAGGGAAAGCATGTTCGCCCGGAGTATAAAGATCGGCATATCTACTACGCGAGTCACTTGGATCGCTATGTGTATCAATGGTACGCGCACCTGACATCAGAGGCCTATGAAAGCTATATCAAGGCAAACGCCTTCGACGCAGCACCGATCGCGTACCGATCTATTGACAGCAAGACGAACATTCACTTCGCCAAAGAAGCCTTTGACTTCATTCGGAAACAGGAAGACTCATTTGTCTTCATCTCCGATTTTCATAAATTCTTCGACAATCTAGACCATGCGCTCCTCAAAGAAAAACTTAAGACGGTTTTCGGTGTGAGGGAACTCCCTGATGACCACTACCGCGTCTACAAGAATATGACCAAGTTCCGGTACTTCGACCTCCAGGATATCGCTAAAGCGCTTGGGACTACCAAGGAACTACTTAGGCATCGAACCCGAAAACCGGATCGTCTCTTGTCTTCTGCTGCCATGCGGTCAATGAAGAAAGAATTCCTCAAGAGCAATGACAATAGGCGAAGCGAGGTGATCGTTGGCATTCCCCAAGGGTCGCCAATCAGCGCTGTATATGCCAATGTCTATATGATTGATTTTGACAAGGAGCTCCAAAACTTCACCCTTTCCTTGAATGGATTCTACCGTCGCTATTCTGATGACATAATTTGTGCAGTTCCATTCCATGAGAGGGCCCGCTTTGAGGCATTTTTTGCCGAACTCCTGACGAGTATCCGCGCAGATATATCTCCTGCCAAAACGAAACGTTTCAGAGTCGTTGAGGGGAAACCGTTTACCGACCCAAGCATCTTTGTCGGAGTTGATACGTACAACAGGCCTGGAATCATCGACTACCTTGGCTTTTCGTATAATGGTGCCTGCGTGCGATTGCGCGAAGGAACTCTCAACAAATATTACCAGAAACTTACTCGCCGTCTTTTTCTGCTACAGCATATATCCACCCAAAAAGGTCGCATCGTTGGTCGGAAGCATCTCTACGCCCGGTCAAGCCACTTGGGTGAAGCCAACCGGCGTAATCTGCAAGAACTTCGGGCATCTGATGCGCCAATCTCAATTAAGAAGAGGAATTTCTTTACCTATGAACGAAATGCTGCAGAGATATTCGGTGATGATCAAATTCGGCATCAGGTCGGTGGGCATTGGCGAAGGATCCACAAATTCATCAGAGATATCAATATAGAGGTTAGGAAGTAGATGAATCACGCCTGTTTCCCAACAAGACATGCCCAGGAGCGCCAAAGCAAAAAATCTTCGCCAAGAATCAAGGAAGCCTGCATTCATGAAGTCTTTCGGGAGGAGCATGTCCCGCTGCATGGACTAACGTTTGCGCCTACTTCGCGCGCCAAAGCCTTAAGCCGAATAAGGTGGTCAAGAAACAAGGAGCCGCGCGCTACTACGAGCGGGGCTCGAGCCTGCGATCATCAAGAAAGAGGCCTCCAGCCATCCTCTTGGCATCGTGATGGCCAAAAAAATGAGGGACGCTTTCGCGCCCCCAGGGAATCCTACTACCCATTCGGGACGGGGTTTGGATTCGTTATGAATTTAGCCCGCTTGGTTGGAACTGTCAAGGTTGCGGCGATGGATCGCATTAATAATAGCGCCCCCTCTCGTGGCCGCGAAGGCATCAACTACCATGGAAGTTTCGGCGTCCAGGTGGAGAACAACCAAACCAAGGGCGGGGGGATGAAAGCGATCGATCCGGAGTGGAGGCTTCCATAGATCATGCGCCCGCTTGAGGATATTCTCGCCAATCCGAAAAAGAGGAAGAAGTACGGCTTCGATCATTCCTCTACCCATCTGCTTCTGAAGATATCGAGGGATGAACGGACTCCCGAAGTGGAAGCCGTCCTCGTGGAGCGTCATCAGCGACTCGCACATAGCGTCGCATCATCATTATGGCGGAAATACCGGAATCGTCTCGGAGGTGTGATCGATTTCGATGACGTCCTCGGCGCCGCAATGCATGGCCTCCTTATCAGTGTGAGACGGTTCGACGCCCGGTACGCGAACGAGTTCTCTACCTATGCCATCCACTGGATACGGCAAGTCGCGGCGCGTGAGATCGTGAACAATTTGGGGATGGCGCATATTCCTGTTAATTTCCAGAAACGCCTGAACAGTATGTATCTGAGAAAGAACGAAGGGACTGACAACCTCGCCCTACTCGTCGATTTCAGGCTTATGCACAAAGTCTCCCTCGATAATTACGCAGGCGAGGACACGGAGCTGATACAGCTCTTGCCGTCCAGCTGTTCCTTGAATCAGCCTAGCCTGGACGGAAACGACCTACCCGAGATTCAGCTTCTCCAGCAAGATCTTCGCAGGCGCATCGAAGAGTCGATTTCTGCACTGCTCGACGAGAGAAGGGGAGAAATGGTGAAGATGCGGTACGGCTTCGGCAAGTACGGACGGCCGCATACCCTCGAGGAAGTCGGCAAGTATTTTTCCGTAACTCGCGAGCGAGTCAGGCAAATCGCGAAGAGGTACATCGAAAAGGTAGTTGCAAAACGCGTGTTCGACAAAGACGAACTCGCCGTTTTTAGGAGAGTTTCATGATACGCATAGAGTCTATCCAGTCGTACGTCGAGTCCGCTGTCCGAGCATCAGCCGTCGCCGATAGGCCGCGCCTTTTCGTCCTCGGCGGATTCCCGTTCGGTGCGATTAAGATGACCATTCCTTATCTGTTCACGCGCCGCTGCGCCTCACTTGACGAGTACTTCGACAAGGCTGAGCGCAGGCGCATGGTCAGTGAGGCCGTCGCGCGGGGCAATAGGGAGGAGGAGGCCTGGTGCAGGCTCGAGGATTATGCGCTCCTCGAAGCCAAGGTGCTCGAAGAGTTCTTCGCACTTCGATTCATTAAATCGCCGATCTATCGTAACCTTCTGCCGTTCGACATCGATCTCGGGGCGTACGGTGCCGAGCCTTCCCCGGAGGAAGAGGAGTGCGCTTCCGAATGTCTCGTGCCGGTATTCTTCGATGAAGCCCGCGCGAAGGAATTGGATTCGCGGCTCGGCCAAGTGTACCGCGGCGGGGGGGCATGTTGGTACACCGTACCTTTCCCGGTTCCTTGGCAGGAGAGCAAGGCGCCTCGCCTCAAGGAGATGCCAGAAGACCACGATTCGGAGTTCCAGTTCACGATCACGGAGGACGAAGGATCCTGGGCATTGTTATGTTGGAGGCTCATGACTGAAATCCCCGCAGCCTCTAGTGTCGGCATCAACATCAGCAACGAGGTGCTACGGGCTGCTTATGCTGATTTGGTCGCTCGTCTCGGCGATTTCGCGCGAAATCCCGTATCGCTGAAGCTCGAAGAGGCGGCCGCGTCGAGGCGTCACGGGTACGATAGTGAAGGCATAATCCAGAAGTATTGGCGAGTATCCGGCTTTCGCGATTTCCTTGTTTACCGCAACGTGCGGAGTTCCAGCGGCGTTAAAGTAGAGGAAGTCAGCCAGGCTGACGTCATTGAGGACATCCTGACGCAAGTCGATAACGCGCTGTCGGGCCAGTCCTATCGGGACATCTTCGTGACTGCGCCGACGGGATCGGGCAAGTCGGTCATGTTCCAAGTTCCCGCTATTATCTTGCATGAACGGCGGATGCTAACGCTCGTCATTTCTCCTCTCATCGCGCTCATGAACGACCAGGTCTATTCTCTTTCGGGGAAGGGCCTCGGAATTGCGGCGACAATCAACTCGAGCGTGAGTCTCTCTGAGAAGGAGGTGATAATCGCCCGGGTTCAGTCGGGCGAGGTTAGCGTTCTCTATCTCTCCCCCGAGAGCCTCCTCAGCAGGGCGGATATCCGCACGCTCATTGGCGACCGGGTTGTGGGGCTCATTGTCGTCGACGAGGCCCACATTGTCACAACCTGGGGCAAGGCATTCCGCCCCGACTACTGGTACCTTGGCAACTACATTCAACGGTTGCGGAAGGAGCATCGATTCCCGATAGCGACTTTCACCGCGACAGCCATCTACAGGGGCCCCGAGGACATGTATAGCGAGACGCGCGATAGTCTCGGCATGCGAGACCCTATCACATACTTCGGCCATATCCCTCGAAAAAACATTGACGTCTCTTTCGCGAGAAGCGAGGGACACGCAGGAGCGAAAACGAGCGAATACAACGAGGTCAAGTTCTCTGTCCTCGCCTCGAGACTGGAGGAGTTCAAGGCGGCCGGAAAAAAGACGCTCGTCTACTTCCCTTTCGTCTCCCTAATAAATGACTTCGACATCTTCCTCTCCGGACACGAAACCGGCCTATCCACTTCGGATCTGGTCCGCTACCACGGGGGAATGGCGCAAATTGACAAAAAGGAGAGTTTCCAAAGATACAAATCGAACGAGTGCAGGATCATGTTGGCTACCAAGGCTTTTGGTATGGGTATCGATATTCCCGATATCGACGCCGTCTACCATTTCGCACCGACCGGGAACGTGTGTGACTACGTCCAGGAAATTGGTCGGGCGGCGCGGGATGAGCGGATACGAGGTCTCGCAAAATTCGACTATCTGCCAAAGGATTTTTCCTTCGTCAATCGCCTCCACGGCATATCGACCATACGCAAGTCTCAACTGCTGGCGGTAATGAGGAAACTCCTCGACATCGGGGCTGCAAACGGTTATAGACGTAACCTCCTCGTCTCATCAGACGACTTCTACCTGATCTTCAACGAGGGGGGCCGCTATTCGGACAAGGACGGCGACAACCTCGACAACAAGCTGAAAACCGCGCTCTTGATCATCGAGAAGGATCTGGTGATGAAGCTGGGATACTCGCCCATCGTTGCTCGGCCCCGCGCCCTTTTCACCTACGCCTTCTTCAGGGCGGATGGCGACCGCGGAGCCTCGGAGATGTCGCGCGTTTTCGGCCGGCACTGCGAAGATATCGGGGAATGCACCAAGGTAAATCTTAAAGCCTTCTGGGAGGCAAATTATCCGAAGTATTCCTTCCCGAAGCTCAAGTATGACCTTTACAACGATCCGACCGCATTCGGGTTCTCGCGGAAGGAAAGCATAGCGCCTGTCGTGGTCATCGATGTTGCGCATGACGGAGGCGATAACGAGATATCCGAAGATCGACTCATCGACGCCATCCTTTCGTTTTGCGATGGCTACGCACAGTCCGGGAAGTATTTCAAAGTAAACGCGGTAGAGGCTCATCTCAAGGCCTGCTTCATTGCCATCGAGCGCGTGAAGACTAACCTTCTCTCAGAAGCCGTCGTGGCATTCCTAGAGGTTTGGAATAGGAATATCGCGCTCAACAATGGAAGGTTCCTCTCGTTCCGAGAAGACCTTGGCTACCGCATTATGGGAGCCGGCTATATTGACGTGCGCGACTTCTGGAGTAGCCTCGATCTCTCGGTAGGCAAGAGGTTTTTTGTGGACTCGTCCCAATCCGGTCTGAGCCGGCTCCGCAAGACATTCGCACTTCTCAGCCTTCTCGACACGGCCGGCTGCCTTACGTATACCGTCCAAGGCGGGGAGAATCCGGAGATTTTCATCCGCATCAACAGCTATTATCAACTTCAGAACATCTCGAGGGATTACGATGGCTACGACAATATGATCCTCAACAACGTGAAGATGCGGCACGAGAATTCCGTGAAGATGCTCGACTATCTCTTCATTAAGGTCGGAGATAGGACCGACCGGTTCTGGGCCATCATCGAGGCATATTTCCTCGGGTTCCAACCCGATTTCGACAAAGATATCGACCAGGAGCTACCGCATGTAGAACGGCTTACGCACCCGCATGCCCGCTTGCTTGCGCGGCATGAATAGAGGTTAGCGGAGCAGCTTACCAAGAGCAGAGTTGAGATGATGCATTATCCGGAGAAGAGAGGGACGAAGGCTAGGGAGAGGTAGGAGAATGATCAAGGCAAGAGGATGGGATAGGCATGGCAGAGCATGAACGACTAGAGATCCTGATCCGGGACCTTGTCTCGCACGAGGCAGAGACCGAGTGGATAGAATTCAAGGAAAATAATGACGATCCTAATGAGATAGGCGAATATCTCTCGGCACTCTCAAATGCCGCTCTTCTTGCCGGTCAATCACATGGCTACCTCTGCTTTGGCATCGAGAATGGGTCTCATCGGGTGGTCGGTACCAACATCAATCCTCATGAAAAAAAAATTGGGAACGAGCCGCTCGAACCATGGCTTGCCCGACTCCTTGAGCCGCGAATGGATTTTTCCATTCAAAGAGCCGAGGTCGAAGGCAAGGCCGTGGTCGTCTTCAAAGTCGATGCTGCGCGGGGCCGCCCAGTGGCTTTCAGCGGTGTGGAGTTCATCCGAATCGGATCTCACAAGAAGAAGCTCAAGGATTATCCAGATCGTGAAGCCAAGCTCTGGAACAAGGCCAGGGGAACGACCTTCGAGGATGGTATTGCCGCTTCCGATCTCGCTGACGAGGAGATCCTGACCATCCTTGATATTGGCGCCTATTTCGACCTTTTTGGGCAGGCGATTCCTGATAGAGCATATGTTCTCGATCTGCTGGAAAAGGAGCGATTACTCAAGAGCGAAGCAGGGAAGCGATCGATCACCAATCTCGGAGCAATACTTATCGCCAAGGACCTTCGCCAATTTCCTTCTTTGTCGAGAAAAGCCGTACGTGTCATTCAGTATAGGGGTACAGGTCGTACCGCTGCCATAGCTGAGCAGGAAGGAAGGAAAGGCTATGCATCAGGGTATTCAGGTCTGATCGCCTACATCATGGGCAGGCTCTCGACAGGCGAGATAATCGAAAAGGGACTTCGCAGGACCGGCTCTCTTTATCCAGAGATAATCATGCGTGAGATCGTCGCAAATGCGATCATTCATCAGGACTTCGAGATCACTGGTACCGGCCCCATGATCGAACTTTTTTCTGATCGGATTGAGGTGACCAATCCTGGCAAGCCCATAATCTCTACCTTGCGATTCATCGATCATCCACCAAGGTCTCGCAATGAGCAACTTGCTTCCTTCATGCGGCGCGTAAGCATCTGTGAGGAACGAGGAAGCGGCATCGACAAAGTAGTGACCGAGCTCGAGACCCATATCATGCCGCCCGTTCGTTTCATCGAAGAAGATGATTTCTTCAAAGTCGTCATCCTCTCCCCTCGGCCTTTCCGTGAACTCGAAGCCGATGATCGGGTCAACGCCTGCTACCAGCATTGCTGCCTTCGGCTCGCTGAGAATTCCTATATGACGAACAAGACGCTCCGCGAGCGCCTCGGCATCGAAGAGAAAAATTATTCAATGGTCTCTCGGGTTATCAACGATACCAAGAAGTCTGGCCTGGTTAAGGATGCCGACCCGACAAACAAGTCAAGAAGGGATGCGCGATATGTGCCTTTCTACGTTTGAGGTATGTGACGGGCATGTGATTATGGCGCGATCGCGGCTCGTAGATTATGGTCATACCCCAACCCATTGTGGTTCCCGCAGGCTATTTCCTTGTAAGAGGGCCCAATCGTTGGAGATTGGTCAAATACGGGCTATGTGACTGGATCGATGGCTATTGCAAGAACTAAGGACGCTGGCGCAGCCCGGAGGGAATCCTAACAACGGATTGAGACCGAGTAGCCGCACTTAGGAAGAGGTATAATGTGACGATTTAGTCACCTTCGCCTGACCACAAAGGAGATGAAAACAATGATCGAAATCTTGAGCCTGCTTTCCCTGGTCTGCATAATCGTGCTGGTAATACTCGCCATCATCATCTTGCTATCAGTGAGGAAGCAGGGAGCGAACCCGGCTTCCGAGCTATTCAAGGCTCTTCTCTCCGGCAACGAAAAGGTCAATGCAGACAATCTTCGCGCCGAGACGCGCGGAATCAGGCAGGAATTGCAGGATGCCCTCGCGCAGACTCGAAAGGAGCTGGGAGAGGGAATGGACCGGCTTCGCGGCGGTTCTGCCGAAACGCAATTGGCCTTCCAGAAGGCCATCCAGGAGCGCATGGACAAATACAGCGAGACCCTGACGAGCAACTCGGACCGGATCTCCAGCGTGCTCCAGGAAAACCGCAAGGAACTCGTCGATACCCTTCAGATCCGCCTCGAGGGGCTTCAGAAAGCCACAGCGGAAGCTGCGGAAAAGCAGACGGCGGCGATGGTCGATGTTCGCACCAAGGTGACCGAGTCGGTAGGCCTCGGCCTCAAGGATATCCAGGAAAAGAATGAGCTGAAGCTCGAGCAGATGCGCCTGACCGTGGACGAGAAACTCCAGAAGACCCTCGATACCCGCCTCACGCAGAGCTTCGAGTTGGTTACCAAACAGCTCCTCGAAGTCCAGAAGGGGCTGACCGAGATGCAGACCCTCGCCCAGGATGTCGGTGGCCTCAAGAAGGCCCTCACCAACGTGAAGGTCCGTGGGATGCTCGGGGAGGCCCAGCTCGGTGCCCTTCTTGAGCAGTTCCTGACCCCAGATCAGTATGCCGAGAATGTCGCCGTCAAACCCCGATCGGCCGAGCGGGTTGAGTTCGCTGTCAAGCTTCCAGGGGTCGAGGCAGGCGAGCCGCTCTGGCTTCCTATCGATTCTAAGTTTCCAATCGAAGATTATCAACGCCTCCAGGATGCCTACGAGAACGGTGATAAGCCTGCCTGGGAAGCAGCGGGAAAGGCATTCGAGAACCGGCTCTACCAGCATGCTGTCGATATTTCGTCGAAATATATCGACGTTCCCCATACTACCGAGTTCGGCCTCATGTTCCTGCCCTTTGAGAGCCTCTATGGCGAGGCTATCCGTAGGCCTGGCCTCTTTCAGGGAATCCAGGCTAAGTATCACGTGACCATCGTTGGTCCTACGACACTCGCCGCCTTCCTCAACAGCCTGCAGGTCGGTTTCAAGACTCTGGCGATCACCAAACAGTCAGGCGAGGTGTGGAAGGTCCTTGGAGCCATCAAGACCGAGTTCCAGCGGTTTGGCGACGCTGTCTCAAAGGTCGAGAAGAACCTGGAAACGGCATCCACAAACCTTTCTGCCGTATCGCATCGGGCGAAACAGATGAGCAGAAAGTTGAATACGGTTTCGGCTTTGCCAAGCGAGGAGGCGATGCGACTCCTGCCTGCGGGTGAGGCGGTTTCAGACGAAGGCGAAGATGACGAATCTCAATGAGAGCGAATGCTATTTATTGCTCGACTATCAGCTTCCATACATCACGCCGCGGTGAGAGATCGAATATATATAGGCAATTAATACCCTGACCGGGTCCTCATGAAATATGCAATTATTCTTGCGGGGTTTGGGGATGACCTCGACATCCTTCTCCTAAAACTACGCGACCTCATCCTCGAGGCCCTCCGGAAAGCGGCGACGGCGGTTAACTACCGCAAGTTCGCCACAAACTACCAGATTGGGCGACTCATTGTCGGCGCTGACAAACAGGAGCGGCAAGGGTAGGAGCGTGCTGCCTATGGCGCTAGCCTTTTCAAGCATCTTTCGGTCCGACTCTCGTGCGAGTTTGGGAATTTTTCTCCGGTAATCCCTTCGCTTATGCACATGCTTTATCTGGCATGCCTGGACCGAGTGTCGAGTGGGGGCGGCGATATTTCAGACGCTATCTCAAATATCGCCAGGAGAGCCTCGCCTGGACTGGTCCAGGGCAAGAAACAGATGTCACGCTGGAACACGTTGCGACCCCGATGAGGGATTTCCGGGCGAGGTGATCTTACGGAAGGCTGCGCGACCATCACCGGTGTGAAGCGCGCGCGGGTTATGGAATTCATGGCCACCAATGCAGGCCGAGGGGGCCGCCTAAGCCAAGGCTACCCTCGCGGAGGCGAGGACAAGGTAGCTCGAAGCATTCCTCGCTCCCGCTCAGGCTCCGACCAAGAAGTAGGGATCATGGACTCCAAGAGAGCGCCAGATCTCAACAAGAAGCCTCACATTTTGGAAGGTGACATTCTCTTTTAGAGGGTGTAGCTATTTCGATGCTTGAGGAGTTACTCCACTGCGGGTTTCTTCTTAGGCCAGCCGGGTGGCGGGGTGTTCCGAATGGCCTCTACCACTTCAGGAGCATAAATAGCGGTCGGGCCGGCATATCCCACAGGTGTTATACCAGCACGGAATAGGCGCTGTTTGGCTGCCTGAGGTGAGATGCCGAGCTGCACGCCAATCTCGGCCACGGTGAGACCAGTCATGTGAATAACTTAGGCGGAACAAGAAAAAAATAAAAGAGCAAAGCCCTTGACTATACTGTTACACAAGCGTAACAGTATAGATGAGAGGATGAAATCCTCCAAGGAGGCTCTATGAGCTATGATCGCGTTCCGATCCCCTCGCGCAGCGCCGAGTTCGGCGAATTCTGTGAAAGTCCAATCGAGCAGGACTTCTTTGACGTATTTCGCCACTACTGCTCAGCCGGAGTCACGATCCATGCCCAGCGCTGGATCAAGCTTCCCCACTCCCGATTTCGTCCCGATTTCGTACTCTCGACCGAGCGAGGGAGCGTCTGCATCGAGTGTGACGGAAAGGAGTACCACGATCCAGCGCGCGACGAGCTCCGCGACGTCCTGATCCTTGGCTCTGGGTTGGTGCAGGGAATCCTACGCTTCCCAGGCTGGACCCTCGTGCACGCACCTGAGGACTGCGTCTACACTGTCTCGCGCTACTATCCGGAGCTCTTTTCCGAGCCAGGGCGCGAGGCAATCAGGGGGCTCGCGAACCCGCACGTCCGCGAACTCCTCGATCCTCCTGCCCGCGTCATCCACTGCGACATTAGGGATTCGTCCATCGCCGATGTCGTCCCCGACTACCTTGAGGAACTCGAGTGGTTCGAGCAGGCGAGGTTCCGCCCCTTCCAGGCACTGTTCCGGTCCTTCGACCGGAGGGGGGAGCAAGATTCCGATTTCCGTCGCGCTTACCAGGCCATTCTTCTTCGGCAATTTGAGAACTTCGCAGCCATCCAAGCGAAATACCATGCCCCCGGGATGGCGGAGGCTGACTATGAACGGCTCTTCCGCTCTGGGTCAGCGCGAAGACGCGCGGGGCTACTCAAGTCGCTCCGTCTCCTCGATGCCGAGTACAAGATCCAGTGCCACTTCATCGAGCGATCGCCTCAGCAGGTTGTGCCGCGAAAGGGCCACAGGTCTTCTCCTGCAGCGTAGGCGGATAAAGGCGGTGCGCGTGGTCCTTCGGGACCATGCCCTTAGGATTGTAGGTGACGAAGACTAGGAGAAACTATGACGATCCTTCCCCCCGGAGCTAAAGATGCGGTGGTGCAAGTAATCATCGACGAACTCAAGGGAGCCCTGGCAAGGGCTCCGGATAATAGGCATGCCCGAATCCTGGCAGATGCTATCGAGTCCCTTGAGGCAGAGAGGGCTGAGTTGGAACGATTCCACGCAAAGCCCCTTGAAGCGTGCATTGGGAACGGGTGGGAGCTCCACGCACAGGCCATCGATGAGCGGTCGAGGCGGGTGCTCGGCGCGGTTCTCGCGGCCGGATCCCCGGCCGCCGTTCTACTCTGCGGCGCGCCGGCGGAGTTGGCTCTGGAGGCCCTCTTCGGGATGCTCTCTGAGGCCAGGATCGGCGGCTATGTCTTCAAGGGCTTTCGCCATGAGACCTCGGCGTATGAAGCCCTTCTCACGAGGGCGGCGGGAGAGGGGAGGGTCGTTGTCCTTGTCGATGAAGACCTGGCACAGAAGTTCAACCTGGGCGAAGCTCGTGCCAAGCTGAACCAGGCTTGGGAGGCCAAGGTACCCCTTGTCCTCATTGTTGAAACGGAGCTTGAGAGACTGCCGAGGGAACTCACGGCCTCATGCCTAGTGCAGGACCTCGCCCCAAAACTCGGACAAGCGACGAAGAGCCGGGACCGCATTCGGGAACTCTGCGTCGGCGCAGTCTCCGAGCGGACGCTAAGGCGGCTGTCGCGCATGACGGGCAAGAAAACCCTCTCGACCCTCGAAGGCATGGTCGCTAAGGTCGCCCAGACAGATCCTTCGCACCTCGAGGCGCTCATCGAGATCGCGGCGAAGACGGAGGAGATACGGCTGGCGAAGGGGCGGGGGCGATCAGAGGAGGTCGACTGGGTGGAGCCGGGCCACTACCATGTCGATCTTATCAACGCCGATGTCCCCCTGGATGAGGTCTTGGCGGTCATGCTCGCGGGGAAGGGGAAGAAGGGGGCGCGGCTCCTCATGAGCGGCCCTTCAGGCGCGGGAAAGACGGAATACGCGAAATGGCTCGCAAAAGAACTTGGGGTTCCCTTGCGGCAGCGACGGGCGAGCAACCTCCTTCACTGGAGGTTCGGGATGTTTGAAAAGCTCATCCACAGGGCATTCCTGGAGGCCGCGCGCGAAAACGCGGTGCTGCTCATCGATGAAGTTGAGAGCCTCATCATGACGCGGGAGGCGAATCGGTCCTGGGCGGCGGGGGTGTCGCTCACCAATACGTTCCTCATGGAACTCGACCTCTTCCAGGGGCTGTTCGTCGCCTGCACTAACAATCAGGAGATGCTCGATTCGGCGCTCATGAGGCGGATGACACTGAAGGTGGGATTCCATCCACTAAGAGAGCGTGATCGGGTGACGGCCTATGAACGGGAACTCGAGCGATTTGGCGGACCGATGGGGGAAGCGGATCGTCGAGGGCTCTCTAGTTTGGAAGGCCTGTGCCTCGGTGATATCGGGAACATCGCCCGGAGGTTGGATCTCATGGTTGGGAGTCGTGAACAGGGAGCCACGACCACTGCCGACATCGTGGGTCTGCTCGAAAAAGAGGTGAAACAGCGGGCCCCGAACTCGACGCGCAGGATAGGGTTCACCTAAATCTCCAGTGCGGGAGGCCGGATTCTCTCAAGCTGAGGTTGAAATTATGCAGACATTATTCTCAGGATTCGGGCAACCTGCCACTTTCATGGCATTCGCCGCCGTAGTCATGTCGAAGGTCCTGCCCGTAGCGAAACCGACGCCCATCCTACTGCCTGTCGGCAGCTATACATTCGTTTGGGGCGTGAATGCCGTCTTCGCCTCTCGGTGTGTCCGGTGGGTATGGATGCAATGTCCGAGCGTTAACCACCTGTACCTTCCTAATGCTGCTGAATGAAATTCTGCCAAGGCTAACTCACGGCTGTGAAATCAAAAAATACCGCTTGGGCTACATCAGCGACCCGCTGGAGGTCTGTTTCCTCCTCATGGTCAGCGTAGTGCTCAAGCATAGCTCCAGTCTTGTGCCCAGTAACCCGTTGTACCGCCCGAGCTTCGAGCTTGTCCGCCATGTGCTTTGCGTAGTAATGCCGCCAACTATGGAAATCAATACCCCTTGCCCGGTAGGTGGTTAGAATCGAAGTTCTTTCCTTTTCGTCATCCCATTCCTTTCCGTTCATTGAAACTAAGGCGCGCCGCAGGCCAGAAAGAATTCGGTTCCCATCGACTGGCTTATCGGGATCTCGGCCGGCGAAAACGAAGCGTTCCGGGCCCGCAACGTGCCTACTCTTGGATTCCAGATCGAACAATGCTTTTCTGACCGCAGGTAGAAGTGGAGCTTTCCTCTCCTCCCCATTCTTGGTGCTCTTAAGGCCATCGCGGATGCTGTAGGAGTGGCGAATGAAAAGGAGTTTATCGCCGATATCCTCATGTCGCAGGGCCAGTATTTCACCAAGGCGAGCGCCTGTGGTAGCAGCGACCAGACAGGCGACGCGTGCTCGTTGGTCTCGCCAGATTGTCGAGAAAAGGGCTTTGACTTCCTTAGGCTCGAGGATGCCTCGCTTGCGTGTCGTTCCTGAGAATCCTCGTAGCCCTCGTGAGGGATCTACTGCGAGAAGCTCATTTGCGGAGGCCCAGCGAAGCGCGGTTGTAACAGCGCTCATGGTCTTGTTGACTGTGGCAGGGGCGAGTCCCTTCTCGCGCAGCTTGAGACCGAGGCTAACCAGATGGGAGCGCCGGACTTGGCCCAAAGTAAGTTCGTCTCCGAGATAGCGAGAAATTTCCCGTGCCCGCCCTAGCATATCCTGGCAATGGCGTTTGGTAATGCGCTGGCCATGGGCGAGTCGTTCGCGAATGTATTGCGAACTTTCGTACTTCCAAAAATCTTGGAGCCAAGCGCCGAATAGGAGTTTGTCGCCGCTGTTGACCTCTCGTGCATCTATCGCGATGAGCTCGCGCTTCCGCAGCAGCTCGACGATGCGGAGGGCATCACTTTTCGTGAATGGAGCCGCTTGGAACGCGCGAAAGGCCGCTTCCACGGCCGCCGCTGCCGGTAGGGGTTGAGCGACCGCCTTCTCGCCACGAACAGGGATGCCATTATGCAACCAATCGCTGATTTTGAGGAGGGCCTCGTCCTTGTCGCGGGTTCCAAGGGATCGCGGAGACATCCTCGCCCCCGTTGCAGGGTCTTTGAACTGGACGAAATAGATCCCGGAATTCGACCGCTTGAAATAAGAAAACCGGCGCATCGCTACTCCCACGCACGGGCCTGCTGTAGGTCGTGCTGTACATAGGGTGTAGGTGCTCCGGTTTTCCGGTCGCGACCTTGCTAATTCATTGTACTGTAAGAGCCGAGAGGCGGAATCGAACCGCCTACCTGCGCATTACGAGGGCGGCTAATGCCTTGTCCTAACTAGTCTTTCATGGTCAGTATTGTCCATATAATGGAAGGCGTCAAGCGAAAATGCGCGCATGCCTGCAAAATAAGGGCCGATTTTCTCAGGAATTGATCGCACATAGAAAAGCCCCCCGTGCCGCTAAAGGCGAAGGGGGGCGGCGCCGACCTAGGATGAGATTGTCCTAGGTCGGCTTTTAGTTCTGTCCGTCATCACGACGGTCGTGTCAGGGTCAGGCGGGCGAGGGTGAGGCGAATCCGTTCGCCACGCCTTCAAGTTCCTGCCGCGCCTGGTCGGTTACATTGGTCGCAACAGGCAAATAGAGGTCTTGAACCCCGACGCTTAACCGTGTTCCGTCATCGGCCGTGTACGCGAGATTGTCGCCGAGACTGGAATAGAATCGCATGTCGGCATCGGCTTGTCGGCCTTCCGGCGTCCATTCGGCAGGGTCAATCTCGCCCGAAATCCTCTTCAAGAGCGGATGGTCGGGGTCAAGAATCCCGCGAGCGACGATCAATTCGTAATGACTCGCGGGGGAAATCTCGCCCGTATCGATTCGACGCGCCCAGTAGGCAAGGGCGCCCTTGTCCATCGTCCCAATCGTCAGGCGGGCCTCTTCCATCGCGGCAAGCCGCGCAGTCGGGTCGGAGAACTTTCTCTCTAGGGCGTCGACAGAGGCCTGGTAACTTCGCGCGGCGACCTGGGCGGCTTGCTGGTTGGCCTGTCGCGCCTGCGCCCTCAGCATGACGATTTTCGCGGCGGCAATCTCGGCGAGACGCTCGGGAACGGCTCCGGCGGAGATGCGGCGGGCGTGATCGGCTTCGATGGCCGCGAGCTGTTGGGCAATGCGCCCATGCGCCTGGGTGGCGGGCTTGGCCTTTGCGGCTTCGAGACCGCGGCGGAATCCTTCGCTTCGATTGCTCATGCTATAGCCCCCGCGACGATGACAATCGGCAGGCCTTTGGCGTACCACGGCGCGGCAAACGCATTGAATTGCGCCAGGCTCATATGCGTCCCGGCGAGCGAATCGAAGAACTTGCCGGAGGGCAGGAGCCTGAGGATCGGCGGAACGGGGGATTCACCGTGCTGATTCCCGTAGCTTGACGCCAAGCTCTGATAAACCTGGTCGAAATGATTGTCCATAATTCTCCCCTTTTCGGCTTCTCGCCGATACTTTCTCATAATGCCTCACACAATCGAAGGCATTGTAAACGTAATTACTTACAGGGCGGCCTCGTCAACGCATGGCGCATGCGTATTAGGAATATCGTCCAGGATGATGATGAGAGGGTCTTCGGGGTCGAATCCCTGCGCGACGAGACCCGCCTTGTATTCCGCAATCCGCGATTCCACGTCCGGCCCGTCTTCGATGAAAAGGACCGGCGGAAGATCGCGGCGGTATCGTGACACGAAGACGGAGGACTCGGCCTTCCGCACGCGCGACAATTGAAGTTTCATGGCGTCCCCTTTGCGGCGAGGGCCTGGGCGGCCTGGGCCGCTTCGATTGCGGTCAAGCGTTCCTCTATTCGAAGATCGGCGAGGAGCCGGTCATAGCCGAGGGCTGTATTGAGGCCGTACAAGCAATCGCGAAAAACATCGCTCGCCAGCTCACCACGAAAGCGCAGGCGAATGAGTCGCGCGATAGTTCTCCTTGTCGTCTTCGGGCCGTCCAGGGCAAGCCGAGGGGGTCCGCTCTTTTTCGTTTCCGGTATTTCCATTTAATTCCTCCTACCATCATGCCCGGAGCCTCCGGGCCGTAGTTACGCAATTCCAAGCAAGCCCGTTCACGGCTTCAAAAGCCCAGCGTTCGGCGGAGCGTCGACGCTCCGCCCCACCGTGGCGCTGGTAAGAATGCAATAGCACGGACTATTTTCTAATTAAATGCCGTTAGCCTCGTCTCTTTGCGCATTTTCAGGAGGCCAAGTCCCGCTAGCGGCTCGGCGAATCTCCGCGCGGCAAATAAGCCCGTCGACAGCTCCCCGGAAGCCGGGCAGCGCTTCGGGGCTAATGTCTTGTCCAATTTCAAGAATGGCTTCTGTCACGGTTTCCGATAGCTCATCGAGGGGAATCCTTGTTGCCAGCCCGGCGGCGAGCGCTTCCAGGATAAAGGTCCAAAACCCTATAGATTCAAAATCTTCGCGAGTTACCATGCGGCCTCCTATTGGCGCTTTAGTGCGCCAGTGATTTCGACCTCGAAGATATGTTCGAGGCGGTCAAGCTCCGATTCGCTCAGGGTCCGCGCGAGGGCCGGGAAGGCGCGAAGGAAAGCAACCATGGCGGCCTGTCGCAACAATTCGACTTCATCGGGACGAGGGTGGCGGCCGGAGGTCCGGCCGCGTCGGGTATCGTCGGTCTTCGTCTTCGAGCCCTTCGGGCGGCCTCGTCCTCGCGCCAGGGTCTCGCCTGCCTCGGATTCATTAGGGACGCGGACGCGGGGCGGGGAAGGCGCCTGCCGGAAGGTCTCGCCACGGCCGAGGGCCGCGCGGAGGTCGTGAGGAAGCTTCATGTCAGCCCCCTTCGCATAGTGGAAGAGGCGCCCGGAGATTCGCCTGTCTTTTGTGGTCTACCCACGCATGGCTCGTCCGTTTCGACGAGGATGCTTTCCTCGCGGCCGACGACGGCCCGGACAAGGTGCCCGTCTCGGACATGCAACTCTACCCGAACAATCCCGTGTTCAAGGCCGCCGAGTTCCGCCTCGATTCGGGCGAGGAGGGCCGGGCTCATCGGGCTGCCTCGCGACCGAGGGCTATCGCCTCGGATTTCAGGTAGACGACGAGGCCTTCCATCAGATCGCTCTGTTGTGGGCTTCCTTCGCCTGTCACGATTAGGCGGTCGTCGATGAACATTTTCGTACCGTAAAGAGCTTCGCCGAAGGCGCTTGGAACATCCGACGCAGTTCCATCGTGGGGAATCGACCAGGGTGCATCCTCCGAAGCCTTGCGTCGCTTAATGAATTTCAGCAGCTCGTTGATGAACGCATGCCGCGCGAGGTTATCAGGCAGTGCGTCAACCTCGTCGCCCACCCTCCCTTGAATGGCAACTAGGTATTTTGACTCGGGCGGCTTCCGCTTTGCGGGCTTGGCTTTTGTAGCCTCCGCTTCCGGGAAAGGAGGTAAATCTTGTAAAAGTGGTAAATCTTCCTCCAGGTCTTGGCTTTGATCGGGAACGGAACTAGGCGGGGGCCTGGAGGCCTCCGGGTCACTTTTACCGCTTTGCCTACTTTTACCGCCCCCCAGCTCCTCCCATGCACCTTGATGAGAATCGTCCTCATTCTCACTGTCAGTACTTTTACCAGTTTGCCCACTTTTACCGGCCCTTCGACTCCAGGACCCATAATGCGGGCTGAACACAAGGCCGTCGGCTTCAAGCTTTTCGAGGAGCCGGGAGACGGCGGGCCCCTTCCGGCCGGTCAACGCGGCGATGTCTTTCGATCTTCGGGACTCAGGCTCATACGGGACTGCGTTCAGTACCTCGATTCTCTCCCCTGATTGCGAGGCCTCGCGCGGGTCTTCATCGGTGATTCGCCACTGCATGGTATCGGGCAAAAGCTCTAGGACAAGCTCCGCGTCGATGATCTCGCGGCCTGTCGCGCGGAGGAGGGCCTTGTCCTCTCCCCGCTTTCGTTCAAGAACGAGTGTCGTGTCCATTGCGCCGAAGATTCCCGTTGACCCAAGCGAGGCGTCGAATGGATCGCCCTCGGCACCGCCCTTTCGCGTATGATGAACGAAAACGAGGGCGATATGACGCTCTAAGGCCATGCGTTGCAGTGGGTCCAGTAGGCTCGTCATTTCATCGTATTGATTCAGGTCGCCTTGAAGCGCCCGGCCCAAAGTGTCAATTACGATCATTCGGCAATCTTCATGGGCCGAGGTATACGCGTCCAAAAAATCGACGAGGGAATACCCGCGAGGAAGGTCGGTTACAAGGTCAAGCCACGGCGGGAAATCCCCCCCAAGCTTCGCGAGGCGGGCCTGTAGGCGACGTGGGGAGTCTTCGAGCGACATGTATAAGCCTCGCCCCTTTTCAACTTCGACACGGCCGAGGGCGAATCCGCCCGTTGTGATTGCCCGGAGAAGATCGAGACTAAGCCAACTTTTCCCGCTCTTGGGCGAACCTGAGAGGAGCGTGAGGCCTTCCGGCACAAGATCGGGTATCGCCCATCGGACCGGCGCGAAGGCCATGCCGCCAAGATCGTGGGCGTTGAGTATTCCCGAAGATTCAAGGATTTTCGCTCGGCGATCTTCTTTGTCGATTGTCGTCTTCGCTTCGGCGATGGTCTTTTCATTGAAAGGATGCTCAGGCATGGGGCCGAGGGCCGCGCGTATCGCCCGAAGGCGGAATGCGTTCAGGCTGGCTTCGGGCTGGCTTCTCACTGAGAACGGAAGGGCGGCGAATTCTCGGTAGGCCCGGAGAATTACGACAATATCGGCAGCCGAGAGGTAGCCGTCGGAAAGGCGGCCCTCTTTCGCCTCATCGGCATCGATCGCAATTCGGCGAATCGCGGTTAGTGCATCGACAATTTCCGATTTCGGGAAGCTCGCCCATCGCGCCGTCTCATGGCATGTCACATTCGGCTTTGAAGTTTGATCGTAATTGCTTGCGGTAGCTGAGGCGCCCGCGCATGTAGTATCCGTGGGTCTCACGATTGACCCCGATTCGCGGCCCGGAGGCGGGCGAGGCGGGCGGCGGCGGCTTCCGCTTCAAGGCGAAATGAAATCGAGTCGCGAAGGCAGCTCAAGCTTGCGCCGGTCAGTGAATCGACTTCTCGCTCTAGTTTTTTGAGCCTGTCGGGCGCCGGGAACATTTCGGCCATGCGATCAAAGAACGCTTCGGCATCGTCATTGCCTGAGTAAATCGAGGGGTGTACTTTGGTCTCGTTGACCATCGCGGCCCGCCCCTCGCCCAAGGTGTTGCGGGCCGCGATCATTTAGGACCGCCTGCCGGGACGGCAATACTGGACAGGTACGCGGAAATATCCTCGTCGGTGAAGAGGATGATTTTTCCCGCGCGGTGATAGGGTAGATTGCCCCGCGCGATCTCGCGGCGAAGCGTTTTCGGTGAGAGATTCAGCTCGGCTGAAAGCTCTGGGATTCGTCGGGCGGACATAGCAAGCCCTCCAAAAGACTCCTTCCCTTTGTGAAGGGGAGGAGGTTCGGAGGCTCACCTACTGCATCGGGAGCCCGGAGGCCCTCAGTCCGCTATACGGCGGGCTGGGGTCTCTCGCGATCCGCGTCCGGTCCCTGTCGGGCACACTAGGCGCGATCCGCAAATAGAAAACCTCTAGGAATGAACTTTGTCTTTTGAAATCCTTATGCGTGTTCCGTCTCGGCGAAGGCCTCCCTCGAAATGGAATATTCCAAGGGGCCCTTCGACATCGTAACATTCAGAGAATGAACCTGTTGATAAGTAGCGGTGTATCGCGGCGAGGTGCCGGGCAGGAATTGCCCGATTGCCAGAGTACCACTCCCTAACGATTCGGGAATTGATACCAAGAGCGGCAGCGAGTAGGCGTGAGGTGAATTTAGATTTCAGACAGGAAAGGGTCTCTTGGTCGATCAATACAGTCTCCTCGTTATCACAACGATGATGAAAAGATGATACCATACTTGCCCTCTCGTGGTCAATAGGTTCCAAACGAAAAAATAAACCTATGCCGATTTTCTCAATTGCCAGACTCATTTCCCTTTCGCGACAATACTTAATTTCATTACTGGTATCGTTTCCATACGCATTGCCCATGCGTTTTAGGGACTCCAATAACTCGCACTAAAAAAGCCGCCCACGTCCGGGGAGGCGACGGGGCGGCGGGTCAATGCTTACTTTTCAAAGTAAGGCATCGTCACGGACTCGCGCGAGGTAGGCGGCTCGCCGATCCGGGCCATCGGCGAGGAGGGATTCGCCCGTGGGCCGTGGCCTCGCGAGAAAGGACCAGTGCGTCGCTCATGGCCGGACCTTGCCCGTATCGCAAAGATCGCGGAGGTGTTCCCGCTCCGCCCTGAGCCGGTCGACCTCTCGGGCAAGTGCCATAGCCGCGAGGGCCTCGTTTGAAGGCATGTCCGCGTCCATTATCGCATTGCGGCCCCATGCGAGCATTTCGTCAAGTGTTGCGCCGTATTTGATCGTGGCTTCAATCATCTTAGGCCCCCTTCCGGAAGGAAAGAACCTTCCCGAAGGCGTCAGCCTGGGCGCCCGCCACTGCCGCAAGGTCTTCGGCGCTTCGATGGTCCGCGTAATGTGCAAGCATGGCGGCCGAGAGGTGGCCTGTCGCCTTCATCGCCCGCGCCGTATCGAGCCTGTCGGCCATCGCCTTGGCATACCCGTGCCGGAGGGAATGAAAGCTCAGGCCTCGGCCTTGACGGGCCTTGTCGGAAATCCCGATGGCTTCGAGGGCGAGATTGAAGTATCGACTCACCGCCTGCCCGTCTAGGGGCCTGTCCGCCTGAGCGCCGAAAATGACGAAGGTATCGGCGCCGGTCCCATGGGGGTTTTCGGCGAGGAGGGCGAGGAGAGCGGCCCGGACTTCGGGGAGGAGTGGCGCCTCTCGTTCCTCGCCATTCTTAGGGCATTTTAGGCGGTCGTCGTCGTTCCAGCTATGGCGGATGAAGAGCCGATCCTCGCCAATATCGCGGCCCTGTAGGGCCATGATCTCGCCAAGCCTCATGCCCGTCGTCGCGGCTACCAGAAAAGCGGCCCTCGCCCGGGAGTCCGGCCACGCGAGGCCGACGAGGGAGGAAAGCTCCTCTCCGGTCAGAATGCCCTTTTTCCGGGCAGGGGCGGTAAAGGTCGGAATCCCTTCGCTCGGGTCTTCGGGAATTAGGTCGTTTCGCGCGGCCCAGCCGAGGGGAGTCGCGAGACAAGCGAAAGCCTTGTTGACTGTCGCGGCGGCAAGCCCGCTTTCAGACAGGCCGACGAGGATAACCTTGATCCTCGCGCGGGTCAGGTCGGCAAGCGTCAGTCCGGCGAGAGGGGCGGCCCAGTACCGTTCGACGATTGCGGCCATTTCGCGAATGTGGCGGCGTGTAAGGACATGGCCATAGGCCCGGCGCTCGGCAACGTAGGGGCCGTCCTCAGTCCATGCCCGGCGAAGGAAGGCGAGGGCGAGCTCGGCCGCCGGTTCATCCTTCATTGTAACTTTAGTTACGAAGCCGCGATCCTTGAAGACGGCCAACACGCGGGCCGCGTCTTCGCGGGTGAAGGACTCGGCCTTCGCGGCATGAATCACGGCATCGACAGTGAAGGTCTCGACCACGGGCCGAGCCGCCCTGTGGCGGCCTGTCGGCACTCCATCATTCAGCCATCCGGCCGCAATGAGAAGCGCCTCATTCTTGTCGCCCGTGCCTGTAGACTTGGCCGTGGAATACTTCCCTGTCGCTTCATTGAAAAGCTGGCAGTAGACAATCCCATTCCGACGATGAAACGAAAACCGACGCATTGCCCCTTCCTTCGCGGCTTTTCTCATGGAAAAGTCGCATACGTGGAATTGTGGACAAGGCGCCGGTTTTTCCGGTGGCCTAATTCGTTATCCTGTAAAGCCGAGACCCGGAATCGAACCGGGTACCTGCGCATTACGAGTGCGCCGCTCTGCCAAGTGAGCTATCTCGGCCTGTCCGCTCGACGGACGTGCGGGGACGAGAATAGCCGAGAGCTTCGGGGCGGGTCAAGGGGAAAACGGCTGGCAAGAGCAGGCTTAATTACTTCTTGCGCTTGGAATTGACAAAGCGTTGGAAGTCGCTGATGTTGCGGACGACGATGCGGTCCGGGTAGATTTCGAGGCGGCGTTGGTTCGCGAAGTGGCCCAGTACTGTCTGCACCTCTGCGGCCGACATGCCGGCCCAATGGGCGACATCTTCCTGGGTGACCTTGAATTCGCGCTTTTCGCCATCGCTGTCGGAGCCTGCGACGGCGGCCTGGGTCTCGGCGAGCATAAGGAAGACGTCCGCGATTCTGGCCTGGGGCTCGTCGAGGGTGAGGATCATGAAGCGGCGCTTTTGGTCCCAAATGCGCTTGGTAAAGAGCTTGAGGAGCCTGAGGGCGATCTGAGGGTTGCCCATCATGAGCACTTCGAAATTGGCGCGGTTGAATTCGAGGACCTTCACGGTATCGACCGACTGGGCGGTGGCGGAACGGGGAGCCCCTTCGAGTATGGCCATTTCGCCGAAGATTTCGGGCGGCTGGAGTATGTCGATGGTCTTTTCGATGTCACCGACGATCTTCGATATTTTCACGCGGCCGGCCTGGATGAGGTAGAAGCTGTCGCCGGGCTCGTATTCCGCGAAGATGATTTCGCCTGGGTGGAAGGTGCGGGCGAAACGCGTAAAGGAGGAGAGATCAGCCATTTTGCCCCGCTTCCAGCCGCTTGAGGGCGCGCATGGCCTTGAGCCGCGGCGCCGCGTCCTCGTCTTGTTCCATCGTCAATATCTTTTTGTAAAATCCTTTGGCCCTTTCGGCATCGCCTTTCTTCTCCCAGGCCTGTCCGATGAAAAAGAGGATGTCGACGAGATCGGGGTGGCGGGGCGTGTTCTGCACGATTCCCGTGAAGTGCTTGATCGCGCCGTCGTAATCCCTGAGCATGAAAAGCGATCGGCCGATATCGTAGACGGCCTTCATGGTGTATTCGGGATCGTCGTTGGCTTCGAGTATCTTCTTGAAGCCGGAGAGGGCTTCCTTGTATTTTTCCTGGCTGAAGAGGCTCACGCTTTCGTAGTAGGCCTTCGCCGTTGTCGAAAGCTGCTCTCCCGGCTCCTTGGTTTCGCTCTCGGCGGCCGTCTTTTGGGTCGCGGCCCGCTGGGCCTTGTCGACGACCATCGGCGCGGGGCCCTTGCCGTCGCCGAATTTCTGAGCGCCGTTTTCGGCCGATTCGAGGTAATGGCTCGCCTCGGCGGCGAGGCTGCCCGTCGGGTAATAGGTCAGATACCGACTGAAGATGTAGCGAGCCTGGCTGTATTGGCGATTCTTGAGGTAGTAGGTGCCTGTCGAAAAGAGGCCTGTTTCGGGGCTGAGGCTTTCGCCGTGCTCGAGGAGGTTTTCGACCTGCTTGTGGACGCGCCGGAGCTGATTGGAGAAGACCTTGAGCATCTTCATGATGATTCGGGTGTTCGCCTGGGAGAAAACCTCGAATTCGGGGACGGTGAAAACGAGGACGGTGGCGTCGGCCTGGACGACGGCGTTCTCCTCGCGGGGATACTTGCCGAGGGCGCTCTTGACGCCGAAGAACTCGCCGACCTGGACCATGTCGTGAAGGTCCTTGCCCGTTTCGATATCGTTGTAATTGAGGCTCACCCTCCCCGACTGGAGGATGAAGATACGGTCGCTCAGATCGCCTTGGAAGTAGATGACCGAGTTCGCCCTGTATGCTCCCGCTTTTGGCATCAGCCAACTCCACCTTCGACACGCTGGCCGCTCGGTGCCTCGAGCGACTCTCTGCCTTTCTGCCGACAACGACGATCGTCACGAAAATTCCGACGCGTCGCCGGCGGCTCCGGCTTCATCAGTCTAGTCGATGGCATCCAGCATTTCCAGTCGCCCGCCGATCAGGGCTCGAAGGGCATGTAATCGAGTTTCTTGTCGAAGCCGATGGCCTTTCTAACATTTCTATACAGTGCCGCGGGGTTGCCCAGGACGAGGTAGTCGCGGCCGCCGATGGCGATTCGCGTGACGGGCCGATTCTCCTGCGCGAAGAGCCCGGCATAGCGGTCTTCGAGTCCGAGGAGGGGCCTGCCCCGATGGACGAGGAGCTCGAGGTCCTCCATCCGCGATTCGACGAGATTTTCGAAGGGGTCGTCGCGGCGGGCGCGGAACACGGCGATATCGGCGAGCTTGCCGCTTTCGATCGAGCCCGTCTCCTTGGCGATCCGGAAGGCCTTCGCCCCGTTGATCGTCACCATGTCGAAAAGGGTCTTGGCCGGAAGCTCTTCTCCGTAGATGTCGCGATAGGCCTGGCGGGCGCAGCGCATCTCCTCGAGGAGGTTGGCCGAGCCTGTATGGGTCGAGTCCGTTCCCAGCGCGACGTTGATGTCGGCCCTGAGGAGCTTTCGGATCTTGCAGGTGACGTTGAACATGAAGAGGTTCGACGCCGGGCACCAGGCGACGCTCGCGCCGGCCTTCTTGACCTTGCGGATATCCTCGTCCGAGAAGCCGATGCAATGGATGAGGAGGTCGTGCTCGGTGAGGCAACCGGATCGTTCGAGCACTCCCACGCCGTCCTGCGATTCGGGGTCAAAGCCTTCTTCCAGATGGGTGATGAAGGGCCAGTCGCGCTCGACGGCCCATGTATGCTCGATTTCGATGCCGTCGCCCCATTTGAGGTCGAAAGATGAGCACTCGTGGGCGAGGCAGTATTCGCGGATAACGCGGATCGGGAGCTTATCGATGAAAGGCTCATTGAATTGGTGGGGGAAATGGTCGTTGACGGTCGTGACGCCCGAGAAGAGGTTCTTCCAGGCTCCGAGGTGGTACATTTGCTCGATGGTGATGTTGGCGCGCTCGGCATAGACATCGGAGGCCTTGAGGTCAGCATCCCAGGGGCCCCAATTGACGTAAAAGGTGCCGGGCGCCGGTCCGACGCGGGGCGTGTAGTTGCCCCTGAGGTGGTCATGCACGTTGATGAGACCGGGATAGACGAAGGCCGGGCCGGTCGCGGCATTGATGGCCGAAGGCCGGGCGAATCCCGCGAAGCGCTCGCCTTCCACTACCAGGGAGGATGAGGTCTTGATGCCCCGGGGCGTGACGATCGTCGCGCCGGTCAATGCGAATGCATCCACGTTCACTCCCTCCGCCGATTCTTCTGCTCTTCCTAAGATTTTCGGCAGGACTGACGAAAATATATAGCCTCAGTCCTCCCGTCCCACCGGCGAGGCTTCGATTAGTCTCCGCTTTTTCCGATGGCGAGGGCAACGGCCCCTAAAAGCCCCGCGTCTGCACCGAGTTCCGGTCTGACGACGAAGGCTTTTCGGGCCGACTGCTCACTGAGCCAGCCGAGATAGCCCTTGAGTTCGATGCCGACCAGTTCGGCGACCTCTTCGGCCAGACCGGGCCGCATGCCGACTCCGCCTCCCAGGATGATGCGCTGGGGCGAGAGAATGCATGCAAAGGCGGCAAAGGCCCGGGCGAGATAGGCAGCCTCCATGCGCCATGCCGGATGACCCTCCGGAAGCTCCTCGGCCCGTTTGCCCCAGCGCGCGCCTATCGCCGGCCCCGAAGCGAGGCCTTCGAGGCATGCGCCATGGTAGGGGCAATAGCCGGAATAGCCGTCGCCTTCGACCCGTGCAGGCTTGAAATGCCCGAGTTCGGGATGGGAGCTTCCGTGGACGATACTGCCACCCGAAACCACTCCGCCGCCGATGCCGGTGCCGACGGTGACATAGATGAAATCCGAAAGCCCCCGCCCGGCGCCCCAACGCCCCTCTCCCAGCGCCGCAGCGTTGACGTCGGTGTCGAAGGCCGCCTTGAGGCCGAGGGCTTCTCCCAGGGGGGTCGCGACGTCGGCATCTCGCCAGAGCGGCTTGGGGGTGGAGGTGACATGGCCCCAATCGAAGTGGTCTTTCCTGAGTTCGACCGGGCCGAAGCAGCCGATTCCGAGGGCCTCGGGGGCTCCGAATCGTTTGCCGGCCGCTGCGAGCACCTTCGCCGAACGGTCGATCGTTTCTTCAGGCGTCGTCGTCGCGATCGATTCCCGAAAGAGCAACTCCGGAAGGGCCAGCCCGGCATCATCCGTCTTCGCGAGGCCGAGCACGAATTTAGTCCCACCCGCCTCGATGGCGGCGACTATCATGTCGTGCCCGTCTCCGCCGCGGCTCCGTCCTTGCTTTCGGTCGACGCCTCATCATCCTTGCCGGGCTCTTCCATGATCTCGGGTTCGTGGATGGTCACATGCTTCGCGTAGATGTAATAGTCGTCATTCGATTCGTAGAAGCTTTCGATATGACCTATGAGGGTGAAGTCCCGTTCGAGGAGGAAGCCTTCGCCGACGGCGGATTCCTTCTTTCTCGACAATTCCACGCGGATGATGCCGTGGTCGGTCGAGTCGAGGATCTCCTCCTCGATCAGGTCTGCGAGACGCTGGCCGACACCCTTGCCGCGATAGATGGAATCGACGCAGAAAGCCCTGACATCCCAGGTGAATTCGGTTCCTTGTGTGCGCGCGAAGACGGCGAAGCCCGCCAAGACCCTGCCGTCGCGGAGTTCGACGACCGAACAAGGGTCGCCGGGTCTTTCGGCCCACGCGATCAGGGTTTCCTTGAGGATGTCGATTTCGATGTCTTTGAAGGCGCCCATGTCGCGGGCGAGTTCGATGTATTCGCGAATATCGGTCACATTTCTATCCTTAACGTTTTTCCGCGGTTTGGTCCGCTCGATCACCTGCGCAAGTTTACAACCACGCGGGGCAAGATACAACGTGGCGAATGGCGGCGACTTTGCCATCGGTCCGAAAATAGAAGAGCGGCCGCCCCGCGAGGATCTCCTTCCTCCGTGGGACGGCCGCTGCCACTCGTCGCGCTGCCTGACGGGTAGCTCCTTACTGGGCGCTGATGCCGAGGCTGGGTTGCAGGATCCAGTTCTTGCCGGGCTGCAGGTTAATGGAACTCTCCACTTTAAGTCCGCCGGAAAGAATCTTGAAAAGGTGGTTTCCCGGGGTAACAGCTCCCGTCCAGGTGTTGTTGCCTGACGGCGTCAGGAGATTTCCGTCGACGAACAATTCGAAGACGGCGATGGTCCTCCCCTGGCCCACGGTATTGCCCTTGCCTTCGGACTTGCCCCTAGTGTCATTCTGGCGTCCAAGCGCCAGCGATCCCACTTCGGGGTTGTAGAAGGCGGGAGGGATCGTGAAAGTGAAGGAAACGAGATTCTGCTGGAGGGAAACGGCGATCGTCTTGGGGCCGGCCAACTGGAAGGTTTCGCTGTAGTCGTTGAATCCCGCCGCCCTGATGACGATCGTGTAGGTTCCCGGCGGGAGGGCCGCGTTGTAGCTTCCCGTCCCTACCTGATTGCCGTTGAGGAAAATCACCGCGCCCGGAACGTTGGCTGCGCTTGCTTGGAACTGGAAGGATTGCGCCTGGAGATAGGCCGATATGGTCTTGGGTCCGTTGAGGGTGAAATTTTCGCTGTAGTCGAGGAAGCCCGGGGCGCGGATCACGATGCTGTATTCGCCCGGCGGAAGCGCCGCGTTGTAGCTGCCCGAGGCAACCTGATTGCCGTTGAGGAAGATCATCGCGCCCTGGACATTCGCTGCGCCAACCTGAAGCTGGTAGTTTTGGGGCTGGAATCCCGGGGTGAGGACGACGGGGCCGTTGACGATCTGGACTTGCTGGCTCCACTCCATCATGCCAGGACTGCGGACCGTCACATTGTAGGTGCCTGGCACAAGTTGAACTGAAACCGGTCCATATCCCTGCGACGATCCATTAATTATGACTTGTGAATTTGGAACGGATGTTCGTACAGTAAGCGAATAGGTCGATGCAGGCTGGGGCGCAGGTGCTGGTTGCGGCACATTGCCAGCTCCTATTGGCACGAGGTTGGCAGTTAACACGAAGCCAGCGGTGGGCAGGTTAACCATAATGTCAAAGGCTTGGTACCCTGGTTTCGTTATCTTTACCGGGAAGCTGCCGACGGGGAGTACGACCGTCAGATTTGGCGTTGTGGTTCCAACCATTCTGCCAGCCACAAGAACGCTCGCACCACTGGTATTGCAGAGAACAGTTAGAGCAGCCCGTTGAGCGAATAGAGCCGTGGAAGTGATAAATAGAGCCGCGAAGATTATCAGGAATCTTTTCATGTTGCCTCCTGAGCGATAGCCAGCATACTTCTTCAATATATCGTCATTGAAATGCCGTTGCCAGCGGTTCCTAGCCGGAATACGGTATGCTTCTTCTTGAAATTTCTGAACATCGCACTATCTTTGTGTTACGGACCTGGGGAGCCCAAGGAGGACTTTGATGAAGAAATTTTTCGCACTGCTGGTCTTAGCTACGCTAATCACCGGAGGTGCATTTGGCCAATTGATGCTTGGAGTCACCGGCGATTTGCATATGGACACGCAGATGAGCGCCAGCGAAATTTCCGCCCAATTCAAAGATGGATCGAATATTTTCTATGGTCCATTTGCCGAAATCGCTTTTGGAAGACTTGGAATCGGCTTGGCAGGCACCTACAAAGGTTGGAGCGATTACTATTTGGGTGATATGGTAACTTATGACGTTGCCGGATATTTTTCCTACCATTTATTTAAGGCGCGAGCCTTCTTGGACCCATTCGGAGAGTTGGGATTTGGCTATATAGCAAATGACTATGCTTCTTCCAATCCCAGTAAGTCTATAGGTTATGCGGCATATAATCCCCTGAATGCCAGTATGTTCTGGTATGGAGCCCTTGGATTGGGGATCAATCTCGGTCCTATCGGTATTTTCGGAAAGATGTCCTACAACAATGCAATAAAACAGCAAATGGATATGGTTGATAGCTCTGGCAATACAGTGACAGATACCTCCACAGGTGTTGCCCTCAAAGTGCCGCCTTATGGGACCTTGAATCCGTCGACAGGTTATTGGAGTACAGACATTCCGGCAATGCGTTTTACACTTGGAGCCAAGCTCCTGCTCTTTTAGACAGAAATCTTAGAGTCGCTTCCGCCTAAATCCTGGCATGGCCGTCGCCGCGAAACCCGTCGCAGCGACGGCTTTCGTTTTGAATGATGGACATGCCTTTCCATATCCTGAACCGCTTTCCCCTTGACGGCCCGCCAAAAGGCTGGATATATGAATCGGGCGCGTTCTTGGCCGAGGTGTTGACCTGCCCTTCTGCCTGATCGCGGTCTTCAGGAGGATTTCGTGGCCCTGGGCAGCAAATTTGGAACGCATCGCGTCATCGAGCCGGTAGGCGTGCTTCCGCAGACTGCCTTGCGGGTCAACAACGACATGTCCGTCGTGTGGGACAACGAAATCCTCGTCGATGTCATCGCCCTCAACATCGATTCGGCTTCTTTTACGCAGATCGAGGAAGAGGCCGGCGGCGATCTCGCGAAAATCGAGGCCAAAATACTGGAAATCGTCGCCTCCAGGGGCAAGCAGCAGAATCCGGTGACGGGTTCGGGCGGCATGCTCATCGGCAGGGTGGCCAAGATCGGCCAGGCCCTTAGGGATCGCGAACTCCGCGTGGGCGATCGCATCGCTTCTCTCGTATCGCTCTCGCTCACCCCCCTCAAGATCAAGCGAATCATCAAGATACATCCCGAGATCGATCGAGTCGAGGTCGAGGCCCAGGCGATCCTTTTCGAGTCCGGCATCTACGCCAAGCTGCCCGAGGATATGGACGAGGGGCTGGCCCTTGCGGCCCTCGATGTCGCCGGAGCTCCGGCCCAGACGGCCAAGTTGGTCAAACCGGGCATGTCCGTCCTCGTGCTCGGAGCGGCCGGCAAATCGGGCGTGCTCTGCTGCTACGAGGCCATGAAGCGCGTCGGCCCGACCGGCCGCGTCATCGGGCTCATTCCCCAGGCTGGCCAGCGCAAATTGCTCGAGGAGCTTGGCGTCTGCCACGAAATCGTCGTGGCAGATGCCACCAAGCCCATCGAGGTCTTCGAGCGGGTGCTCGCCGCCAACCGGGGCTCGGAGGTCGATCTTTCCATCAATTGCGTGAATGTCCAGGGCACCGAAATGGCTTCGATTCTACCCGTCCGCGACGAGGGGACGGTCTACTTCTTCTCGATGGCGACGAGTTTCACCCGGGCGGCCCTCGGCGCCGAGGGCATCGGCAAGGATGTGACGATGGTGATCGGCAACGGCTACACGAAGGACCACGCCGAGATCACGCTCTGGGAACTCCGCGAGAATCCGAAGCTGAGGAGACTCTTCGAAGAACAATATGTGAAGTGAGGCTTCGCCCACAGGCGAAGTCGAAAGGGCTAGTGGCGAGTCTCCTTCCGTCGTGACGACGGGCGGGAGACGGGGGCAGTCCGCTGGCCGGGATTTGAGCGTCGTCCGTCGGCGATCGAATCCTTCGGTAGTATGAAGAATCGCGGACGCGTCGCTTCGGCGCCACGTCCGCGCCAGGGGGCTCCCCGTCCCCTGCGCGACGAAGGCTATCTACCCGCGGCGCGGGCAGGATCGCCGGAGTCGGGTTTCGAGGAGGCCTGCGCCATGCGCTTCGCGCATGGCGGGGCGGATGGACGAGACCATTCCTTCTCCTCGAGAGGACAGGCGTATGGCCAACGAGTTTCCCCATCTCAGGCTCGAACGATCGATGTCGATGTTCGAGGAGGCGAAGCGGCTCTCTCCCGGCGGGGTGATGGGCATCAGGCGTCCCTACAATTTCGTGCAGGGCGAGTATCCCATCTTCATCGAGAAGGGCTACGGCGGCCACATCGTCGACGTCGACGGCAACGACTACATCGACATGCTCTGCGCCTACGGTCCCATCATCCTCGGCTACGACGAGAGGGAGATCAACGAGGCGGTCAAACAGCAGATCGACAGGGGTTTCTGCTTCTCCCTCGTCCAGCCCGTCCAGAACGCCTTCGAGAAGCGCATCACCGAGCTCGTGCCCTGTGCCGAGATGGTCATACCTGTGAAGACCGGCTCGGATGCGACGACGCTCGCGGTGCGCATCGCGCGAGGTTACACGGGGCGCAAGGTCATCCTTCGCTGCGGCTACCACGGCTGGCACGACTGGTGCGTCGAGAACCACGGCGGCGTGCCCGACGAGACCCTCGCCTTGACCGACGAATTCGAGTACGGGGACATCGACGACCTCGAGGAGAAGCTCGAGTCGCACAGGGGCGAGGTGGCCTGCATCATCATCACGCCCGTCGGCCATCCCGGCGCCAAGCCCATCATCCCGCCGCCCGATGGCTATCTCCAGGCCGTACGCGACATCGCGACCAAGAATGAAGTGGTCCTCATCTTCGACGAGGTGCGGACGGGATTCCGCGTCGCGATGGGCGGGGCACAGGAACGCTACGGCGTGACGCCCGACCTCGCCACCTTCGGCAAGGCCGTGGCCAACGGCTATCCGCTTTCCATGGTGGTCGGCAAGCGCGAGATCATGTCTGTCTGCGAGAGCAAGGTCTTCGTCTCCTCGACCTACTTCCCGAACAGCCTCGAGATGGTGGCCGCGATGAAGTGCCTCGACATCCTCGAGCGGGAAAAGGTCCAGGACTCGATCTGGAAGCGCGGCACGAAGTTCCTCGCCGACCTCGGTGCAATCGTCAAGAAGTCGGGAGTGCCGGCGACCGTGAGCGGGATCCCGCCGATGCCCTACGTGACCTTCGACCAGGGGCCGGGCGAGGCAGCCGGTACTCCCGGCGAGAAGACCTACAAGGCCAGGCGCGAGTATTTCTACACGCAAACGATCCGGCGCGGGCTCTTCATCCAGCCCTATCATCATTGGTACATAGCGCACCGCCACACGGATGCCGATCTCGCGAAGGCCCTTTCCGCCATCGAGGAGAGTCTCGCGCTTACGATGAAAAAGTATCCGGTCTGAGGGGATGGCCATGATCGACGGCAAGATTGTCATCACCTGCGCCATCACCGGGGCGGAGACTACGAAGGAACAGAACCCGGCCCTTCCTACCACCACCGAGGAAGTGGTGAGGGCGGCGGTGGAGGCGCGGGAGGCGGGGGCGGCCATCCTCCATCTCCACGTTCGAGATGACGCGGGCAAGCCCACGCAGAGCGTCGCTCGCTTCAAGGAAGTGATCGAGGCGGTCCGCAGAAAAACGGACATAATTGTTGAGATCACCACGGGCGGAGCCGTCGGCGACACGGCCGAGGAACGTCTCCGACCGGTGGCGGAGCTCGAGCCTGAGATGGCGAGCCTCGACTGCGGCACGGTCAATTTCGGAAACGAATACATCGTGAACACCCTGCCCGTGATGCGGGAGTTCGCCTCGACCTTCCGCGCGCACAAGGTGAGGCCGACCCTCGAGTGCTTCGACCTCGGACACGTGTACACGAGCCTGACCCTCGTCAAGGAAGGGCTTCTGGTGGGCCCCCTCCATTACGGCTTCGTGCTCAACGTGCCGGGAGCGGTGCCCTGGAGCCCGGACAATCTCGAGGTCTTCAAGCGGGCCATGCCCATGGGTGCCGATTTTACGGTGATGGGAATCGGGCGGGCGAACCTCCCGGCCCAGTACGGGGCTATTGCGGCGGGCGGCTGGATCCGCGTCGGCTTCGAAGACAACGTCTACTACGCGAAGGGGCGCCTCGCGAAGTCCAACGCCGAATTCGTCGAAAGGGCGGCGAGGATCGCGAAGGAAGCCCAACTCGAACCCGCGACGCCCGACGAGGTCAGGAAACATCTCAAACTCAGGGGCTAGGTCAAAGCTTTCGCCTCGGGATTGGGTTCGCACCGCGTCTCGCGCGGTAGCCATTATGAGGAGCAATTGATGCAGCAATTTCAGAGCCATGATTATAGAAGGATTCCGATTTACAAGGACGTGACGCCCGAGCAGTGGGGCGATTGGCGCTGGCAGATGCGCAATGACATCAAGGACGTCGCGACCCTCGAGAAGGTGCTGCCCCTCTCCGACAAGGACAAGGCCGACATCACCGAGGTGCTCAAGCGCTTCCGGATGGCGATCACGCCCTATTACGCGAGCCTCATCGATCCGGTCAATCCTGCCTGCCCGGTCCGGCTTCAGGCCGTGCCGCGCCTGCCCGAGGCCCATGACGACGAGGTCGACTGGGATGATCCCCTCCACGAAGATATCGACTCGCCGGTTCCCGGGCTGACGCATCGCTACCCCGACCGCGCCCTGATGCTCGTAACTAATATCTGTTCGATGAATTGCCGGCACTGCACCAGGCGGCGGATCGTGGGCCAGGACGACGTGCATCTCGACGAGGACAGCGTCTCGAAGGCCATCGACTACATCACGAAGACGCCCATCATCCGCGACGTCCTCATATCGGGTGGGGACCCCTTCGTCCTTTCCGACGACAGGCTCGAGAGCGTCATTTCTCGGCTCCGGGACATTCCCCACGTGGAGATCATCCGCATCGGCACGCGCACGCCCGTGGTCATGCCCATGCGCATCACCGACTCCCTCGTCGCGATGCTGCGGAAGTATCAGCCCCTCTACGTCAACACGCACTTCAACCATCCGAAGGAGATCACCGTCGAGGCCAAGGCCGCGCTGGACAAGTTGGCCGACGCCGGCATCCCCCTCGGCAACCAATCGGTGCTGCTCCGCGACGTCAACGACTGCCCGACTCTCATGAAGAAGCTCGTGCAGAAGCTCCTGACCGTCCGCGTGAAACCCTACTACATCTACCAATGCGATCTTTCGAAGGGCATCTCCCATTTCCGCACCAGCGTGTCGAAGGGCATCGAGATCATCGAGAATCTCCGCGGCCACACCACGGGCATGGCGGTGCCGACCTTCGTCATCGACGCCCCCGGCGGCGGCGGCAAGACGCCGGCGATGCCGAACTACATCATCACCTCCAACGAGCGCCGCGTCGTCCTTCGCAACTATGAAGGTGTGATCACCACCTACGACGAGCCCCAGCATTACGCCGAGGATTGCGGCATGTGCAGGCTCTGCGACGACGAGCCCTGGCTCAGGCCGACCTGCGGGGTGGCGCGTCTTCTCGAGGGAAGCCAAAAGACCATCGAACCGGCCAATCTCGTCCGCGGAAACCGCGCGACGGGCATCGCCACCGAGGGTCGCAAGGATAGGCCGCGGAAGGGCGGCTACTGAAGCGGGTCGTGCGCACTCTCGCGGCTTCCGATTTTTCCGGCAGGGTCACATTCTTCACGGGTCCCGGCCGGGCTTCGGGCAAGACCTCCCTCCTCCTCGCCGCTCTGGCGATGCTCAGGCGCGAGGGGGCGAGGGCCGCCCTCCTCGGCATCGGCTTCGAGGGGGCGGCGAAGGGCCTCGGCGCCGCGCAGGGGAGGACGACGAAGCTCAGGGTCGAGGCCGGCGAGCTCTTCGCCAGCACGGCCTCCTGGCTCGAGGGCTGCGGCGCAGCGCCGGAAATTCTCGGTCTCCTGTCGGGGAGCGGCGCCTTCGGGAAGCTGGCCCTCGCGAGGGCGAGGCGCAGAGGCGACGTGGTGCTCGTGGGTCCGGATTCGAACGAGGCGACCGCCGAAGCCGTTGCCCTCATGAGGGAGGCGGGCGCCGCGAGTGTGCTTGTGGATGGGGCATTCGGCCGCTTGACCCAGGTGGCTTCGATCGAGGGCGCGAGGTTTTTCTCTTCGATGATCGTCGATAGGGGCAACCTCGCGACGACGATGGCCTCGATGCGGCGCCTAACCGCGTTGGCAGCCCTTCCTCTGAACGAGGATGTCGCGAGGCCGGCGGCGGTAGAGGGAGACTCGAGGATGGGTAACGCGACGACGACGAAAGGTCTGCCTGTGGCCGAAACGGGCGAGTCCGGGGCCGAGGCTGGCACTCTGATCATCGATGGCCCCCTGACCGCCGCGGCTATGGGGATGTTGCCCGAACGGCCTATAGTTTTAGTTGTCAACGATTTTACGAAGGTCTTCCTCGAGGAGGCGGCCTTGAGGGCCCTCCTTTCACGGCATGTTCTCGCCGTGAAGCGAAGGATAGAGTTCGCGGGTTTTGTCGTGGCCCGACGCGGCGTGGCTACCGAGGAGTTGGAGGATTTGGCGCTCTCTTTCGGAGGGGAGCGGCTCCTCTTCGCGAGCCCCTATGAGGAAGGTGATGCCCATGCGGCCTGAGCGCGGGGCGTCGGCGGCGACCGAGGCTGCACGGGCCTTCTGCCGCGTCGACGAATTCCTGTCCCGCTGGCAACCCCTCACGCCCTGGGGCAAGGACGAGAAGGAGGCGCGTGTCGTCTGCCGCGACGAGGCTTCGATAGGCGAGCTTCTCGACCACCTCGAGGCTTGGAGGGCCTTCGAGACTCGGCTCAGGGCGGAGGGAAGGGAGACGGCGCTCGATAGGCTGGCCTTCCACCTCGGTAGGATGCCCCGCCTGCCGGAGCCCCTCGAGCGGGACGGGACAGCATTGGACGCGGTGGAGCTCTTTGCCATCAGGAAATTCGCGAGCAATTATCATAAACTTTCGGCCCTCCTCGACCCTGCGACAAGGGAGGCCTTCGCCTTCGTCCCCGTACCGCGGAGCCTCGACGAAGCCTTCGCCCCCCTCGGCCGCGAGGGCGAGGATTTCCGCGTCGCCGACGCCTGCGATCCTCGCCTTCCGCGGATACGGGCGGGGCTCGAGGCCATAGACGCCAAGATGGCGGCAGCGCGCAGGGAGCGCGAGGCGCGAATTCTCGAGGCTGTCGGCATCGATTTTGGGGGCAGGGAATTCGTGGTGAGCGCGGTGAGCGGTCTTCCTGAAACGGGAGGCGCGGAGCTGGACGCCCTCGTTGACATCGAGCCCTGGGATGGAAATTCGCACCTTCTCCGGCCTCGGCCAGGCCCGGGGGAATTGACACTGGGCGACGAGAGGGCTCTCCTCCTCGCAGCCGAGCGGCAGGTCGAGGCCGAGGTCCTCGCCTCGATGTCGAAGGCCATCGCCCTCGAGGCGCCGGCCCTCGATGCCTGCGTGAGGGCCGTGGCGCGGCTCGACGGAGCCCGCTCGAGGGCCCTTCTCTGCTCCGGCCCGGACTTCTCGCGCCCCCGTTTTGCCGAGGCGGGAGACGAAAAGATCGAGATAGCGAAGGGGCGATTGTCGCCCCTCGAATCGGACTGCGCCGCCTCGGGCATGAGGTACACGGCCCTATCGCTGCGCCTTCCCGAGCCTTCGGCCCTGATCTTCGGCTCGAACATGGGCGGAAAGACCGTGGTGCTCCAGACGATGCTCTTTCTCCAGGTCCTCGCGCAGTCGGGCTTCCTTGTTCCGGCGGAGTCCTTCATGGCTCCCCTCTTTCCCTTCATTCATTTCGTGGGGGAAGGGGCGACGCGCGAGGTCCGAGTCGATCGAGGAGCGGAGAGAGGCGAGGGCGGGCTCTCGGGCTTCGGCAGGGAGATCCGCTCCCTCGTCGAGGCTATGGGCAGCGCGACTTCGGGAGGCCTCCTCGCCTTCGACGAGTTCGCGAGGACGACGAGCTCGGGAGAGGCCGAGGCACTGCTGTCGGCCCTTCTCGCGGCCCTGACGCACAGACCCGGCATCAAGGCCCTCTTCGCAACCCACTTCCGGGGGGTGGCGCGGGTGGATGGCGCGAGGCGCCTCAGGATGCGCGGCCTCGACAGAGTGGCGATCGGCCCGGGGCTCGGCGCAGGCTCCAGCCGGCTCGCGAGCGATGGGAGCCCCTTCGCGAAGGCCGGCTACGAGGAAGCCCTCGCGAGGCTCAATTCGCTGATGCGTTATGAATTGGTAGAAGATGAAGGCGGCGACGGCCGCTCCGACGCGCTCCTCGTGGCGGGCCTCCTCGGCCTCGACCCGGGCATCGTCGGAAAGGCCGAAGCCCTGTTCGCGGAGGCCCATCCGGGGGCCCCGACGGAGTTGCACGACGATGAGGGAAAGGCCCGCAGGGAGGGATGATGAGGGAAAAGTTGGGATTGCCCCGCGAAAAGATCGAGGGGGCGAGGGCTCTGGCGGAGCGCATATCGAGGCCGATCCTCGGTTTCGTGGAGAAGCACACGACGGTGACGGTGGAGCGGGCGACCTTACGGCTAGCGGGCTGCGACGGGGCCGACCGCGACGGGGTGCCCGTGCCGAACATCGTCGTCGACCAGCTCGGCGCCGCCGGCAAGCTCGAGGGCGGGGCCCTGTCATGGTATGCGAACGCCCTGCTTCGAGAGGGCCTCAGGCCCTCCGAGCTCGACGCGAAGATAGCCGCGGGGCTCCGCATCGGCGAGTTGCCCCTGGGCGAGGCCGGCGCCGTCCGCCGGAAGGGGGAGGAGCTCGCGAGGGCGGGCCTCGACCGCGTGGCAACCAACAGGGCGAAGCGCGATGCGATGCTCGAGCGCTGGAAGGGACGCAACAACGACCCCCTCCTCTATCTCATCGTCGCGACGGGGAACATCTACGAGGACGTGAAGCAGGCGAAGGCCGCTGCCTCGCGGGGCGCCGACGTGATAGCCGTCATCCGCACGACGGCCCAGAGCCTCCTCGACTACGTGCCCTTCGGCGCCACCGTCGAGGGCTTCGGCGGGACCTTCGCGACGCAGGAGAATTTCCGCATCATGCGCGCGGCCCTCGACGAGGTGTCCGAGCGGGAGGGCCGCTACATACGGCTCACGAACTACGCCTCGGGGCTCTGCATGCCCGAGATCGCGGCGATGGGGGCCCTCGAGCGCCTCGACATGATGCTGAACGACTCGATGTACGGCATCCTCTTCCGCGACATCAATCCCTACCGGACCTTCGTGGACCAGAATTTCTCGCGGATGATCAACGCGGCCGCCGGCATTATCATCAACACCGGCGAGGACAATTACCTGACGACGAGTGACGCGGTGGAGAAGGCCTATACGGTCCTCGCGAGCCAGTTCCTCAACGAGCGCCTCGCCATCGCCGCCGGACTCCAGCCCTGGCAGATGGGCCTCGGCCACGCCTTCGAGATGGACCCGACGCTGAAGGACGGCTTCCTTCTCGAGCTCTCCCAGGCACAGATGGCGCGGGAGATCTTTCCCGAGCATCCCCTCAAGTACATGCCGCCGACCAAGTTCATGTCGGGGGACATCTTCAAGGGTCTGGCGATGGACACTCTGTTCAACTTCGTGTCGAAGGCCACGGGCCAGGGCATCCACCTCCTGGGCATGCTCACCGAGGCCATCCACACGCCCTTCATGATGGACAGACACATAGCCGTGGACAACGCGAAGTATGTGATGGACAACATCGCCTCCCTGGCCGACGAGATCGAGTTCAGGAAAGATGGAATAATTGTGAAGAGGGCCCACGAGGTTCTCGACCGGACGCTGGCCTTCCTTGAGGAGGTCGAGAAGAAGGGCCTCATCGACTCGATCGCGGAAGGCCTCTTCGCCGACGTGAAGCGCCCCCGCGACGGGGGCAAGGGCCTCGACGGCCTGGTCGAGAAGGGCGAGGGCTACTGGAACCCGGTGGAGGAGCTCCTCGAGGCCAGGCTGGGGCTCGGGCGGCGTGAGGCTTCGGCAGTGGGAGTCTTCGGGGTGGCCGGCAGCTCCGGCGGCGCTTCGAAGGTCTCCGGCGCGGCGAAGGGAGGTCTGTGATGGCCACGATAATAAAGCCCTACGGCGACACCCTGGACGACGGGAAGGTCCAGTTCTCCTTCAGCCTTCCGGTGGGCGAGGGCCCGAAGGCCCGCGAGGCCGCGAGACTCCTTGTCGAGTCCTGGGGCTTCCGCGACTGCGAGGTGGTGCATTCGCAGGCCATGTCGGAGGACTTCACCTTCTTCGTGGCCTACGCGAAGGCCGGGAGCGGCATCGACTTCGACGCCGTGGTGGCCGACGACGCGCGTGAGGGCGAGTCGATGTCGATGGACGAGGTGGACGCCTTCATCCGAGCCGAGCTCGGCCGGAAGATCGTGGTCGTGGGTGCCTGCACGGGCTTCGACGCGCATACGGTCGGAATAGACGCAATTATGAACATGAAGGGCTTCAACCACCACTACGGCCTGGAACGCTACGCGATGATAGAGGCCCACAACCTGGGCGCCCAGGTCTCCAACGAGCGCCTGGCGGAGTACGCGGCCAAGGTGAGGGCCGACGCCATCCTGGTGTCGCAGGTGGTGACGCAGAAGGACGTGCATATCGCAAACATGACCCAATTGGTCGAATTGCTCGAGGCCCGGGGCGAGCGCCCCCGCTACGTCCTCGTCGCCGGCGGTCCGCGGCTCTCGAACAAGCTGGCCGTGGAGCTCGGCTACGATGTGGGCTTCGGACGGGGCGCCTACGCCAACGACGTGGCGACCTGGGTGGTCAAGCGCCTGGTCGAGAAGGCGCAGGCCAGGTGAGGTCGGGCCATCAGGAGAGGCTGGGGCTGTTCCGGCTTTTGGAAGGGATGGGCCGGGAAGGGAAACCTTTGGGCCGGTCCAAAGGTTTCTCTTCCCGGAGAGTTCCCTTTCTCGCGCTTGCGGGCTTGGGGAATCGGACGTAGACTGATCGAGTGAGAGATGATTCATGTCTCACGCAAATGAGGAGGATGGCATGGGCAAGACGGCGATCGTAGGGGCCTATAACACGAAGTTCGGGAACCTCGTGAAGAAGAACAAGGAGACGGGCGAGGTCACGGACCTGGCCTCGATCTACGACCTGATCAACGAGGCGGGACGGGGGGCCCTCGCGGATGCCGGCGTCGAGGGCAAGGACATCGACGGGGTCTGGGTGGGCAGCTGCGCGCCGGGGATCTTCGCCAATCAGGAGCACGTCGCGGCGATGGCGGCCGAGATCGACCCGGTGGGCCTGCGATTCAAGCCCTTCAGCCGCGTGGAGGACGCCTGCGCCTCGGGTTCGGTGGCCCTGTACCAGGCCATCTACGCCCTGGAGTCGGGGCGGGCCAAGGTGGCCTTGGTGCTCGGCGTCGAGAAGATGAACCTCCTCGACACGAAGGGCGTGACCCACGCGCTGGCGACCTGCTCCTACTGGCCTACCGAAGGCCTGTCGGGCATGACCTTTCCCGGGCTTTTCGCTGAGTACGCGAAGGGCTACGCGAAGAAGTACGGGATCGATGGGGAGAGGCTGCGACGCTACCTGGCCTCGGCGGCGGCGCTCTGCTATAAGAACGGCCTCGACAACCCGCTGGCGCATTTCGGAAAAGGCGGGCCGAGCGACAAGCTCCAGCTCATTACGGCCGAAGCTATCATGGGTCTTCCCGACGAGAAGAATCCGATGATCGCCGATCCCCTCAGGCTCCACGACTGCTCCCTTGTGTCGGACGGGGCCGCGGCCGTGGTGCTGATGCGCCTCGACGACGCGAGGGCCACGAAGCGGCCCTATTCGGAGGTGGCGGGCTTCGCCCAGGTGGGCGAGCGCATGGCCATCGGCGTCCGGCCGAACATGTACGAGCTCACGGCAGGCAAGATGGCGGTGGAGAAGGCCTTCGCCGAGGCCGGGGTGACGAAGAAGGATGTCGACATCGTGGAGCTGCATGACTGCTTCACCATCAATCAGATCCTTTCCACCGAGGCCCTGGGCTTTTCCGCCGACGGGAAGGCCGGCGAGGACTACGCCTCCGGCCGCTTCGGTCGGGAGGACAGGCCCGCGATCAACCTCTCGGGCGGTCTCAAGGCCAAGGGTCATCCGGTGGGCGCCACGGGGGTTTCGATGCACGCGATGCTGCACAAGCAGCTGGTCGGCTCGCCCATCGGGGCGGCGCCGGCGAAGGCGCCGGAAGTGGCCGTCGTCTTCAACGTCGGCGGCTCGGCGGTGACCAACTGCGTGACGGTGCTGAAGCGCGGGAGGTAGGCGGTCGGGGGGCCCCCCCTCCGTGACGGTAAAGGCGCCCCCTTTCGGGCGCCTTTTTTGATAATTGGCTTGACGGCGATCTGTATATGTGGCAATATGTCTGTATGAAGACCACACTGAATTTGCCCGACCCCGTCGTGCGGGACGCAAAGCGGCGGGCACTCGAAGAGGCGACCACCCTGACCGACCTCATCGTCCAGGGCCTCAAGGCTCGCCTTGAACGGGGGAGGCAGGTCGAGGCCCTGCCGATATCGGTTGCCGAAGGCGGCCTTCGCTCCGGTGTCATCTGGGATAGGCTCGAGACTGCCGAGGATGAGGGCGAGGCCTATCGATGAGGCTCTGGGACGTCAACCTGTGGGTTTACGCCTTTCGTGCGGACAGCCCCCAGCACGAAAAAAGCAGGGCCGCCCTCCTCGATGCCTTCGATCGACGGGAGCCCTTTCTCTTTTGTCCCTCGGTCGCGTCATCCTTTCTCAGGCTGGTGACGAATTCGCGGATCTTCGTGCAGCCGAGCGACTATCGCGAGGCCTGGACCTTCATCGACTGGCTCGAAAGCCACCCGGTCTCCCGATTCGCCGAGGCTGACGAGATGACCCACGGCATCTTCAAGCATCTCTGCCTGGTCGAGGGTGCCTCGGGCAACGCGGTGCCCGACGCCTTCCTCGCCGCCCTCGCGATCCGCCACGACGCGACACTCGTGACGGCAGACGCGGGAATGAGGCGCTGGAAGGGGGTGGATGTGGAGTTGTTGGAAGGCGGCTGAGCCGGGCGAGGCTCCGCGGCGGATGGGGGGCGGGGACGATCCATTCTCGGGCATCTCGCCGATGCGACAGGATCCTGGCTTTACTCCACGATCTCCCGCACTCCCTCGAAATCACCCTCCCACACGACGAGGTCGGCCTGCATGCCGGGCACGATGGCTCCCCTGATCGCCTCGAAGCCCAGGAGCCGCGCGGGGTTCATCGTGAGCGCGCGAAGGGCCTCATGGACAGGCGCGCCCGTGACCGCCAGCCAATGGCGGAGGACCTCGGGGGCGAGTCGATTCGAACCCATGAGCACCCTCGAGTCCGCGTATCGCACGCCCTCGTCGCCCGAGACGATGGGCATTCCGTAATAATTATAATCGCCATGGGGGAGGCCCGCGGCGACGACGGCGTCGGAGATCAGAACGAGGCGGTCGGGGTCTACCGCCCCGAAGCAGGCCCGCAGGGCCGTGGCGCCGACGTGGACTCCGTCGGCGTTGAGCTCGACGAAGGGTCTCCCGTCGACGAAGGGGAGCATCGCGAGCCCGGCCTTCTTGTGCGAAAAGGGCGACATCGCGTTGAAAAGATGGGTGATCGAAAAGCTGCCTTCGGGCAGGGCGACGCGGTCGAGGTCCGCGTCGGAGTGGCCGAGGCAGGGAATGATTCCGGAATTCGCCAGGCCTTTCGCGAGTTCCCGGGCGCCGGATTTTTCCGGGGCGTAGGTCATGAGGACGATCCTGCCCCCGCCGAGCGATAGGACACGAGAAAGGGCCTCCGGCGAGTATTCATGGAGGGTGTCCGCGGGGATGCCGCCGCAGTGCGAAGCCGCCACGAAAGGCCCTTCGAGGTAGATGCCGGGGAGCTCGGGGCGGGGGAAGGCGGCTTCCCCGATGGCTGCGGCGAGGGCGGCGAGCTCACGTTCGCGGTAGACGAGGGTGGGAACGAAGCTTGTCACGCCGCGGGAGCGGAGGAAGTCCTGCGTGCGGCGGAGGGCTTTCGCCGCCTCGGCTGGACTGTCGCCGAGATCGTCGAAGCCGATGCCCCCGGCGCCATGGATGTGGAGTTCGACGAGGCCGGGAGTCACCCAGGCGCCGCCGAGCTCTTCGCGCGGCAGCCGCGGCAGTTCCGAAGCGGCTTCGTACACCGCGACGACCCGGCCCTCGGAGACGAGGAGAGCCCCGCCCTCGATAACCCGGTCGGGGAGTACGAAGCGCCCGCCGACGAGGAGGCGCTGGCCGCCGCGAAGGATTCCCTGCAGCGGCATGTCGGTTCTACTCGCTCCAGAGCCTGACGAGCTCGAGGAGGGTGTCGACTGCGAGGACCATCTCGGCGGCGCTCGCCCATTCGAGGCGGCTGTGATAGGCGTGGCCGCCGGTGAAGATGTTGGGCGTGGGAATGCCCATTTCGGTGAGGCGCGAGCCGTCGGTGCCGCCGCGAATGGGTTTCGAGTAGGGTTCGACGCCGGCGCGGCGAGCGGCCTCGAAGGCCCGCTCGAGGACCTTCGGGTTCTCGTCGAGCTTGCGCTTCATGTTGAGGTACTGCTTGCGCGTCGTCACCTCGACCTTGCCCCCGGGGAATTGGGCCTCGACGGCGCGGGCCAGGGTTTCGAGGGTCGCGAGCCGCCGCGAGATTCCCTCGTCCTCGAAATCGCGGACGAGGATCTCCACGCGGGCCTTCTCGACGCCGCCGGAAATTTCATGGGGATTGTAATAACCGTACCAGCCGTCGGTAGCCTCGGGGCTCTCGCTGCGGGGCAGGAGGGCGACATAGGCCGCGGCCATGGCCGTGGCATTGGCGAGCTTGCCGCGGGCGTAGCCGGGATGGATGGACTTGCCCGTGATGTCGATCTTGGCTTCCCAGGCGCTGAAGCACTCGGCCTCGACTTCGCCGGCCGAACTCCCGTCGACCGTATAGCAGGCGACGGATTTCAGGTTCTTGACGGGGAAGAGATTCATGCCATTGCCGGTTTCCTCGTCGGGCGTGAAGATGATTTCGAGGGGGCCGTGCTTGATTTCGGGATGGGCGAGGAGCCAGGCGACGGCGGTCATGATTTCGGCCACGCCGGCTTTGTCGTCGGCGCCGAGGAGGCTGCGGCCGTCCGTGCAGACGAGGGTGTCGCCGACGTGCTCCGCGAGCTCGGTGTCGAGGACAGGATCTATGGCGAGCCCGTCTGCCAAGGCGATGGGCGAACCGTTCCAGGCCTTGTGGATCTGGGGTTTCACGTCGCTGCCGGGGGCGTCGCTCGCCGTATCGATGTGGGCCATGAGTCCGATGGAGGGCTTGCCCTCGAAGCCTGGCGAGGCCGGTAGGCGGGCGATGAGGTAGCAGTGGCCGTCGAGTTCGACATCGGCGAGACCGAGGGCCTGGAGTTCATCGACGAGGAGTCGGGCGAGTTCCCATTGTTGGGGGGTCGAGGGGATCTCGGTGGCGTGGCGGTCGCTCGTGGTGCCGATGCTCGCGTAGCGAACGAGGCGCTCCACCACGGGGTCGGCATGGGGGCGGGACAATATCGAAGCTATGTCGAGTTTCATGCGACCAGAGTAGCAGCGCCTCGCCGAACGTGGCAAGGGAAAAAGCGGAAACGGCTTGCGGCGGGCGTTTTACGCCTTGGCGCGCATCCATCGACCGCCCGACCAGCGCCGGAGTATGACGAGGCCGCGGATCCATTCGTCGCTCGCCATGGCCGCGAAGACGCCGAAGAGGCCGAGGCCGAGGGTCTTGCCGAACACGAAGGCGCCCGAGACCGCGATCGACCAGTTGAAGACCATGCCCATCAGCACGGGGAAACGCACGTCGCCGGCGCCCTTGAGGCCGGGGATGACGACCGTGTTCATGCTTCGCCCCGGTTCGTATAGGATCGAGAGCGCGAAGATGGAGGTGACCAGTCCCACGATGGTCGGATCGTCGGTGAAGAGGGGGACGATGCGCCCTTTGAGGAGGTTGAGCGCGATGGCGAGGCCGAAGGCGACCGAGGCCGCCATGGCCAGCCATCGCCACATCGAGGCCTTGGCGATGTGGGCCTTACCCGCGCCGACGAGCCATCCGACGCGGATCTGGGCCGCCGCGCCGATCGACACGCCGAAGGTGAAGACGTAGCGCACGATCGATATGACGAGGCCGTAGGCGGCGAGGGCGGCCGTGCCCATGGTCGAAACGATACCAGTTATTACTACCTGCGACAGGTTGTACGAAATGTTCTCGCCGGCGGTGGGGACGCCGATTTCGAGTATGTCGGCGACGACGGAGCCGGGAAGTCGCCCCAGTCGACCCCATCTCAGCCTGATGCCTCGCCTCTTTATGGCGAGGGACAGGATGACGAGGGCCACCGCCTGGCCGAGGACGTTGGCCAGGGCGACGCCGCGGAGGCCCAGGACGGGGAGGCCGAAGGGGCCGAAGAGGGCGACGTAGTTGCCCGCTATCGTGCAGGCGAGGGCTGCGACGTTGGCCACCATGGCGTCGCGGGTGTGACCCCAGGCGCGGAGGATGGCGGCCTGGGCGATGTTCAGGGCCATGAAGACGCTCAGGCCGCCGTAGATCGCGAGAAAGGACAGGGCGAGATTATGGACGGCCGGCTCGAGATCGAAGAGGGAGATCGCCGGCCCGGCGAGGGTGGCGTAGGCGAGGCTGACGAAGATCGAGAAGAGGCCGACGAGGGCGATGCCGCCGAGGGCGTAGGACTCGGCTTCCTCGCGACGGCCAGCACCGAGTTTCTGGGCGACAAGGATGCTCGCCCCTTGGGCCGGCATCTGGTAGAGGAGCTGGAGGAAGAAGCTCAGTTGCGAGGTGGCGCTCATCGCCGCCGCGGCGTCGGTGGCGAAGGCGTAGAGCATGAACTGGTCGATGGAGAGGAGGGATGTCCTGATGAGGTTTTCCGCGACGATGGGGGCCGCGAGGCGGGACAGCCGCGGTCCCTCGTCGCGCGCATTCGCGGCCGCGCTAGCGGGCACGCGCCGACTCCCTCCTCGCGCCTACCACCGAGGCGATCGTCACCGCGGCCACGATGATCGCCCCGCCGGCGAGGGCGTTGGGCGAGGGCCTCTCGCCGACGAAGAGGAAGACCCAGACGGGATTGAAGACCGGCTCGAGGACGGCGGTGAGGACGCCCTGCACCGCCGTGACCCGCTTGATGCCGTAGGCGAAGAAGATGGCGGCGACGCCGATCTGCAGGGTGCCGAGGGCGAGGATTGCCCCAATTGTGACGGGTGTGAGGGTCGGCGCGGGGAAGAAGAGCGCGAGGGGAAGCATCACCGCGGCGGTGATCCAATGCGAGAGGAGATTGGACTCGAGGGGCGAGCCGTCCTTCTGCTTGCGCATGAAGACGAAATAGAGGCCGAAGGTGAGGCCCGTCGTCGCGGCGGCGAGGTTGCCGAGGAAGCTCCCTCCGCCGAGCCCTCCCCCTGGGCCGACGAAGAACACGCCCATGCCGATCACCACGAATACGAAGGCGACGACCTGCTCGGGCTTGGGCTTCTCGCGGAGGATGAAGGTGCCCGCGATCGCGGTGAAGACGGGGGCCGAGTACTGGAGGAGGATGGCGTTGGCCGAGGTAGTGGCCTTGTTGGCGTAGACGAAGAGGCACATCGTCGCGGCGTTGAGGACTCCCGCGGCGACCTGGGCGAAGGACCAGTGGAAATGGGGTCGCTTGAGCCAGGCGAGGAGGAAGATGCTCGCGATGAGGCTGCGCATGCCTGCGATGAGGGGGGCGCTCCAGGGGAGGAGTTTGATGAAAATGCCCGCCGTGCTCCAGAGGAGGGCGCAGGCGGCGAAGGCCGCCACGCCCTTCGTCCTTTCGTGATGATGCGCAATCGCTTCCATGATGGTTTCGTCCTGTCCTTATTATTCGTCTAGTTATGCGCTCTATATTGAAAGGCCGATCTCATGCCGCGGAGAAGTACCAGGCTCCGACGAGGGCCACGAGGAGGGCGGCCTCTTCCGCCGAGTGTCCCGAGCCCGACTCAGACCGCAAGCGTCCGCGGGCGACCTTCGCGACCGCGGTCCAGGCGGCGAGCCGGGCGTCGGCCCTCATGAGAAGCGCCGTATCGCCCGCCTCGGCGAATTCTCCGAAGATCCGCTCGATGACAGCCCGCCCGGCCTCGATGACGATGTCGATCGATACGCGGCCGTCGCCCGAATCGAAGGCGGTCAAGAGGCGTTCCACGGGCAGGATCGACGATTTTCTGCCGGCCCTTTCGCCGCCGAACAGCTCCTCGAAGCGCCTCGCCAGGGAGTCGACGACGGCGCGCCTTTTGGCGGCCCGCAACTCCTCGCCGCCCGTCGTAAGCCGGGCGAACTCGCCGGGCTTGCCGAGGAGGTTGGCGATCCCGATGGCATACTGGAGCCGCGAGGCGCGATTCCGCGCCGAGAACAGCCTGCCCGTGAGCTCGACCGCCGCGTCGAGGAGTTCAGGCGCTCCCATGTCCTCGTCCGAGCACCAGAAGCTCGCGCCGAGGGCTGCCGCCTCGTGCACGGCGGGATCGCGTTCGGCCTCCAGGATGACGGCGAGGGGGGAGCCGTCGGCATTACCGCTCAAGGAGGCGATGGCGCCCGCGCAGGCCGCCCTCAGCACCGGGTCGCCGCCCCGCATCGCCGACTCGAGGGCCGGCACGGAGCAGGGATCGCCCAACCTGCCGAGGGCCTTGGCCGCCTCGACGCGGAGGTCGCAACCCGGATCGGCGAGTCTCGCCTCGAGGACGGAGCGCGACTCCAGGCTGCCGATTCTCGCGAGGGCGCGGAGGGCTTCCTCCCGGGTTTCCGGTTCGGGGTCGTCGAGGCGCTCGACCACCTCGCGGATGACCATCTCACCCTCGTCGCCGTCGATGCGTCTGAGGGCTCTGGCCACCCGCGGATCGCCCGAATGGCGCTTGAGGTCGAGGAGGGATGCGTAGGTGCGGAAGAGCCCCGCGCTCGCCATCTGACCGACGAGGCCGGCGACGGGGCGTTCGCGCCCTTCGCGGACGCCGCGGATGAGGAGCATGGCGAGGGCCATCGAAAGGAGGCCCGCCGCCTGCGCGAGATGGAAGCCCTCGATTTTCGCGAAGAGGGGCGGAAGTCCGGGGAAGATGCCCTGGGCCGCTCCGGCGGGAAGGGCGGCGACCAGGATGCCGCCCAGGGGAGAGCCGACGGCGGAGACGAGACCGACGATGGTGTTGTACCAGGCGATGTAGGCGACGCGCCGCGAAGGAGGGGCGAGGGTCAGCATGAGCTGGCCCGAACCCTCCCAGAACGCGGGGCCGAAGAAGCCCGCGACGAGGGCCGTCACGGGTAGCAAATAGGAATAATTATGATGGTCTATGAAGAAGTAGACCACCCAGCCGGATATGAGGAGGCAGCCGAGGATGACGGCGGGCTTGCGGCCGTAGCGATCCATCACGAAGCCCCAGAGGGGGGCCATCGCCACCCAGGCGAGGATCGTGATGACGGTCATGATGCCGAGCCAGACGTTAGGCGCCCCGATCAGGGCGGGATCGGTGACGCGGGGGGCCTGGAAGGGCGAGCCGACGAAGACGGCGAAGACCGCGAGGCCGATGCCGAAGGAATAGCGGAGGAAATTGCCGTCGCGGAGGGGGGCGGCGAATTCGCCAAGCTTCATCCTGCCGGCCTCTCGATGGGGGATCGGCTCGGGGATGCGGATGTGGATGAGGATGTCGACGACGCCGCCCGCGGCCCCGATGCCGAAGATGACGGCATAGGCGATCGACCGTCCCGAGTCGGGCACGAGATCGAGGGCGACGTTGGCGAGGAAGAACCAGATGACGACGACCGTCTGGTAGAGGGCCGAGCGCTTCAGGAAGAATGAGCCCCGCACGTCCTCGGGCACGAGATCCGCCATCCACGAAAGCCAGCCCGAGGTCGACAGGCTCATGAAGATCCAGGAGACGCCGATGCCGATCGCGGCGAAATTGGCCGCGTCCTCTCCGCGCATGCCGCCGAGGAAGAGGAGGGCCGAGGCCGCGAGGGCGAGGCCGAGGACGCGATGCACGAGATGGGCGGCGATGAAGAAGGGCTTGCGCCGGGGCAGGACGCGATAGATGAACACTGAGAGGAGTTGAAGGGCTCCCGTCGCCTGGATGAAACCGAAGAGGGCGCCGAGGAGCTCCGGCGAGGCCTTGAGATGGTTCGTGAGGAAGACGGCGGTTATCGGCTGGTTCGAGCAGACGGTGAGGAACACGGCCGCGAAGCCGCCCGCGACGACGGCGAGACGCGTCGCGCGGCTGTATTCCGAGCCGGAGATGCGCGGGCCGCGGGGAGCCTCGACCGGTCGGCCTTCTCCTGAAGCCAGGGAGCTCACAAGGGACGGAAGCCCGCGAGAAGGTCGGGCTGCGCCTCCCGTCGAATCTTCGGCGAAAACTCCCCCGACTCCTTGTCGAACTCGTAGTCCCCGCCCCATTCGCGGTAATGCCTGATCGTCTCAACGACGGAGCGGCCGACATGGCGCGCCTCGGCGTCGGTCATGGTGGGATGCACCGAGACGCGGACCCAGCCCGGCTTTTCGGAGAGATCGCCCGAGTCGATGAGGTCGGTGATGTGGCGGGAATTGGTCTTGCCGATGTTGAAGAGGATGTGTCCGTAGGTGCCGGCGCAGCTGCAGCCGCCCCGCGTCTGCACGCCGAAGCGATCGTTGAGGAGGCGGACGATGAGGTTGTGATGTTCGCCCGGCGCGTAGAACGACAGTATGCCGAGACGCTCGAGGTTCTCGCCCTCGAGGAGCATGACCGCGGGCTCCTTGGCGAATTCCTCGATTATTATCGAGATGAGTTCCTTTTCGCGCTCGCGGATGCGGGCGGTGCCCATCGCCTCCTTGACCTTGACGGCGAGGGCCGCGCGCATCGCCTGGAGGAAGCCGGGCGTGCCTCCGTCCTCGCGCGCCTCGATATTGTCATAATACTTATGGGTTCCGTAGGGCGTCGTCCAGACAACCGTGCCGCCGCCCGGCTGGTCGGGGACCCGGCTATGGTAGAGCGAGTTGTGGAGGATGAGGACGCCCGCGCTGCCCGGGCCGCCCAGGAATTTGTGCGGCGAAAAGGTGATCGCGTCGAGGCTTTCCTCGGCGGTGGCGTGCATGTCGATGTCGATGTAGGGGGCGGCCGCGGCGAAGTCCACGAAACAGAGGCCGCCGTGGCGGTGCATCATGGCGGCCATCTTTCCGTAAGGTGTGAGGATGCCGGTGACGTTCGAGCCCGCGGTGAAGGCGCCGATGAGGAGGGGCCGATCGGTGTTCTCGCGGAGGATCCGCTCCATCCAACCGAGATCGGGGAGACCCGTCCCCTCGTCGCGCGGAATGATGCGGAGATCGACCTCGCATTCCTCCCAGGTGATCTGGTTGGAATGGTGCTCCATGTGGGTGACGAGGACGAGGGGGCGCTTTCCTTCCCTGCAGCTCTTGTCGCAACCCTCGGGCATGCGGATTCCCAGGATGCGCTGGAGCTTGTTGATGGCTGCCGTCATGCCGAAGCCCGTGAAGATGAGGGAGTCGTCGGGTCCGGCGTTCACATGGCGCTTGATGATGTCGCGTGCGGCGTGGTAGGCGAGGGTCATCGCGGTGCCGGTGTAGGTCGTCTCGGTGTGGGTGTTCGCGACGAGGGGCCCGATCTCCTTCAACATGAAGTCCTCGATGGGGCGGTAGAGCCTACCCGAGGCCGTCCAGTCGGCGTAGACGATGGGGGCCGCAGTGCCATCGGCGAGGGGCATGGTCGCGTCGATGCCGACGATATTGTGTCGGAAGGGGGCGAAGTAGGATTCTGTGCTCATGGGGTGGATTCCTCCGGCGGGGCCTCGGCACACGACCCTGCCCGCTCTATCGCGGCCCCGGCAGGGTACTGCAATTTAGCGGTTCGCCCCTCCTCTTGGTCAAGCCTCCCCGAGGCGCCTGGAACCCGGCGCCGATGGTCTCGGCGATGGGAAGGCGTGCCGCCCGTGCCGCCGACGTATCGCGAAAAGGCAAGTTCGAATTGCGGTCCCGCGCCCTACATAGCAACTGTCGTAGCAGGCCCCAAGCCCCGCACTGTCAAGCCGCACAGGACCTACCGGGATCGGGTCTACACGCGACCGAGTCTTCCTATTTCTCGTCCCGAGGGAGCTCGGGCAAAATTCCTTTTCGCAGATCCGGGACCACTTCCTCGGCGGCCTTCTTGGCCAGCGAGATGGCGCCGAGACCGAAGGCGATCGCGAAGGCCAGAACGACGGCTCCGATCGAGATGAGGAAAATGATGCCGAGGAGGCTTCGACTGAAACCGAGCCGATCCAGGACGGCGAGTCCGACGAGGACTGAAACGATGACCCTGAAGGTCCTGCCCACGGCGCGGACATTGGGGACGGCGGCGTTGCGGGCGATCGCCTCGGCGATCTTGCCGACGCCGAACACCGCGAGGCTGCCGATCGCGAGCAGGGCGAGCGTGGAAAGAATCGACGGAAGCGACGCGGCCAAGTCGCCCCATAAGCTCGCCACGCCCTTGAAAAGGGCCGATGTTCCGGAAGATTCCATGTCGCCTCCTGGCATTTTCTCATACAGGTCCATTTCCTGGTTTCCGGGGAGGAGGCGACCCTGCGATCCGATTCGGGCGCCGCGATCGACCTCGCTTCATTTTCTTCCCAAACCATGCAATTCTCAAGGTGTGAGAAAGCTATACCTCGCCTTGCGCCGCGTGGCCGGCATCCTGGGACTTCTCTTCGGCGGAAGGGCCGCCCGGGAGGCCCTCAAAGAACTCGCGAAGATCGATTCCGCCGCCTACGCCAGCAGGGTCATATCGGACGCTGTCCTTCTCAACGACATCCCCTCCCCGAGCGACGCCGAAAAGCTCAGGATGGAATTCATCGTGCAACGCCTCGGCGAGTTCGGCATCTCGAATATCTTCACCGATGAATTGGGGAATGTCATCGCCCTCTTCCCCGCCTTCGGCACGAGGAGCGACTATCTCCTCGTGGTCGCCGAGGTCGGCGACGCCAACTATACGCCCCTCGGGAATTCCGTGCATTTGGCGCGGGAACACGCGACCGGACAGGGCCTCGGCGAAAGAAGCTTCGGCCCCGCGGCCCTCCTTGTGTTTGCGGAATTCGCCCAGGCCACCGGCTTTCATCTGGACAAGAATCTCATGGTCCTCTTCACCCGCGATTCCTCGGTGGATGAAAAGGAAGAGGCCTTCCGCCATTTCCTCGATGGCTGGGGCGACAGCATCAGTTGCGGGGTCTTCGTGCGCGGAACGGGCCTCGGCAGGGTCGAGACGAGGCATGTGGGTTCCTACCGCCTTTCGGTCAACGTAACCACGGAGGAAAGGGAGATGCTCTCGCCCGGCGACGGCTCCTCCGCGGCGGGCGTGCTCGGCGGAATCGCCGCGCAGATCGCGAGCATCACCTGGGACGAGAAGCAGACGGCGATGGTGAACATCGCGAGGATGGAGGCCGGCGTCGGTCATGGGCATTGGGCGGCTCAGGGCGAAATGGAAATCGAACTGATGGCCGAGGACGACAGGATGCTCGAAACGGTCAAGAGCGTCGTCACCGGCAGCATCACGAAGGCGGCCCAGAGTTCCGGGGCGAAGATCGATAGCCGTGTGCGCTTCAAACGCTCGGCAGGCGATCCCAAGCTCAATGCGCCCCTTCTCGGCCTGGTCAGGAGCGCCCTCGTCAAGATCGGCGTCAAGGCCGAGACGGGCATCGTTTCGGAGAAGGTGTCGGTCCTCAACGAGAGGGGCATTCCGGCCGTCGCGGTGGGCCTCACGACGGGCACGACCAGCCTCGAACGCGAGGAGGTCGATCTCGAGCCCATAGCCCGGGGATTCAGGCAGCTTCTCCTCGTGATCGAGGGCGTGCCGGCGACGCTCGGAAGGCGGGAGGGATGAAGGAATTGGAAGCCAAGGGGAAGATTCTCGGACGGTCGAAACACAGCAGCGCCTACAGCGACAAAAAGCGCCTCGTCGAACTCAAAAAGGAAAAGGGGCTCACGATCTCCCTCGCCTTCCCCACGCTCAACGAGGAGGCGACGATCGCGAAGGAGATACTCGTCCTCAAGACCGAATTGATGGACCGATTCCCCCTCCTCGACGAGATCGCCGTCATCGATTCGGGCTCGACCGACAAGACCCGCGAAATCGCAAAGGAATACGGGGCGACCGTCTTCGTTTCCTCCGACATCCTCAAGGGCTACGGGACCTATCGCGGCAAGGGGGAGAATCTCTGGAAGAGTCTCTATGTCCTCAAGGGCGACATAATCGTATGGATCGACGCGGACATCGCGAACATCAATCCGAAATTTCTCTACGGCCTCGTCGGCCCACTCCTCGAAAACGACGAGGTGGGCTACGTGAAGGCCTTCTACAGGCGCCCGATCCGCTCGGCGACGGGCCTGACGCCGAGCGGGGGCGGCCGTGTCACGGAAATCCTGATACGTCCCCTCTTCTCCCTCTTTTATCCCGAGTTGGCTGAACTCGTGCAGCCGCTTTCCGGCGAGTACGCGGGGCGGCGCGAAATCCTCGAGCAGCTGCCCTTTTCCGTGGGCTATGGGGTGGAGGTAGGCCACCTACTCGACCTCTATCACATGTTCGGCCCGAGCATCTTCGCCCAGGTCGATATGGACGAACGCATTCACAGGAATCAGACGATCGAAGCCTTGAGCCGCATGTCCTACGGCATCATCGCGACCTTTCTCGATCGCCTCGGCAAGTACGGGGACCTCAGCGTCGCGAAGGAACTCGGCGCGAGGCATATCGCCCTCGCGGCCGACGCGGAGGCATGGAAGATCGTGCCGACGGAGATATCCACGATCGAGCGACCACCCATGCGCACGATTCCCGAGTACGTGAAGAAGTTTCCCTCGCCATCGCGGGGGTGAGACTGACGACGGCATCTGTCGAAGGTCCTGTCGTCGGTCAGTCCTCGGGAAAGCTCGCGTCGAGGGCTTGGAGGCTGTCGATCAAGGTGTCAGGCCTTGCGCCGGCATCGCGCCTCGCGGGCCGGAATGAACGCTCGTCACCCGCAAAAAGGGCCGTCATGAAGCCGAGAGAGGCCGCCGGCGCGATGTCGTTGGTCGTGCTGTTGCCGACGACCAGGATGTCGCCGGGCTCGAACCCCGCGGCGAAAAGGGGCGCCGCGGCGCGGACGAAGAGCGCGGGGTCGGGTTTCGCGATCCCCGTCTTGAAAGAATAGATGGTAAGTATTGTTTCCATCCCCGACTCCGCAGGCGCCGCTCCGAAGAGCGCCTCGAAAAGCAGGGGCGTGTAGAATTGCGCATTCGAGACGATGCCGAGGCGGAGGCCCTTCATCCTGAGGCGCCTCAGGAGGGCCGAAGCGCCGGGCATCGGGGCGCAGGGATTTCTCCACGCCTCGTGGAGGAGGGCCAGGCGCCTGATCGCGGCGGCGCCGGCGCCTAAAATGAGCGAGCCGACGATTTCCTCGATGTCTATCTCCGGAAAGGGATGTCGCACGAGGGCGCGATCCCTGCGTTCGGCGATTCGGTGCGCCACTTCCTCGGCGAAGGTCGCGGCGCCCATTCCGCAGCCGGCCGCCGGCAGCTCATCTTCAAGCCGTCGCTTCGCAAGGGCCCCCTCACCCTCGGCCTTGCTCCCGGCACTTGTCAGACCGGGCTCTCCCCCGGCTGCGCTCGCGAGTAGGGTGCCGTAGAGATCGAACAGAACCGCCTTGGGCGGGCGAGGAAGGGGGGCGTTCTTCAAGTCCGCGATCCAGGGCGGCGGCAGACCGGGATCGGGCGCGAAGCCCTGCGGAGAGACTTCGCGCAGCAGCGCGATGAGTTCGAATCTTTCGGCGGCTTCCAAAATCATGGAATGGTCATCCTGGTCATGAGGCGCAGAGGAAGAACGAGGAGGCTTCGAGATAGCTTTCGAGCAGCCGCGCCCTGTCGATCTCGCCCCGGGCCCGTCCATCCGCCGCGCTCCTGTAGGCTGCGACGAGGGCCTTCGCGTAGGTCGCTTCCGAATAACCCGAAAGCGCCGCGTCGCGAAGACGCCCCGCTTCCGCAGGGTCGGGGGAGGCTTCGAAGAGTCCGACGAGAAATGGATTGAGGGTCGCGATCTCCCCTTGGAACCCGCTGTCCCTGTCCATCTTCACGAGGATGAAGCTCTGGAGTCCCGGATCGAGGGCGCCGAAATCGACAAGTTCCTCTTTGAACCTGAGCCTGAGGGAGGCGAGCCGGGTTTCGAGACGGGCTCGGTCCGAGCCGAATAGTGGGCCATAGACCCGCTTGAAGGCCGAAAGTCGCGATTCGACCGCCTCTTCGAGAAGGCCATCGGGGAGGGACGAACGGGGAATCGCGATGCCTCGGTAGAGCCGGTCGAAGTGCAGGCCCCTTTCGGCGAAATCGCCGATGATGTGCGGTATCTCCCTGCCGGCGACGGGGAGGCCCCTCACGAGGGGATCGATATAGGAATACCCGAATCCTTCCTTGACCGAGGTCGTCACGACGCCGAATGAAGAACCGTAGAGGGCATCCAGGCTCTGGCCGAGCCCCGCTTCGAAGCGGATGCGAAGCCCCTGCGCGGCGGCAAGTTCCCGCCATCCTCGATAGACCTTTCCGTCTCCGGGACTCGTCGGCGGCAGGGTGACGGCGAGTTCCGCGCCTTCCGGGAGAAAGCGCGCGAGGAGGAGGGCCTCGCCGATGTTTTTCCGGCCTATCGCGCGCACGGGATAGAGGAGGGTCCTCCGCCCCCGGGCGACTTCGACCGCGTAGGAGGACCTCGGGTCGAAGCCGTCATGGGCGGCGACGGGGTTGGGCAGAAAATGGACACGATCGGCCTCCAGTCCCGAGGCGACGAGTCGATCGCGATCGCGGCCATTGATGGTCGCGTAGTCGCAATCGAAGGGGTAGGGCCCTTCGCCGTCGTAGACCTCGGGCCTGAAGTCCTCCGCGAAATCGTGAACCTGCACGAGGAAGGCCTGACCCCTCTCGCGCAGGCGCCGCAAGGCGCCGAGGAGTCTGCGATTCTTGCGGATCAATGGATTATGGACATGGATGAGGTCGCAGCCGCCCGGGAAGGCCCGCGAGACGGCTTGCTCGATATCGTCGGCGAGCGATTCGGCGTCGGTCGGATTCCCGGCCTCCTCCTTGGCGAGGCTGTCGTAGTCGAGGCCCGGCACGACGATGCAGGGCACGGGGGCCTTGGCTTCGGGAGGAGCTCCCACGACGAGGACCGTCTCGACATCCTCCTCCGATTCGGCGAGGCTTCTGACCTGATGCAGCATCACCGACGCGACGCCGCCGCGCCTGAGATGGAAATGGAGTTGGGCGACCTTCATCCTCCAATGATACTCATCGGCGGATTGAATGAGGAAGCGGGGGACCATGGTTGACAGGAGCATGCAGCGGTCCCGATATTTGAAGGAAGGCCGATGACGTCGGTTTTCGAACGATAGGACCAATTGCACCGATGATTCGGCGCATGGGAGTCTCTCGGTCTCGCACGCCCGGCCGTCCCCGGCCGCGGAAATCCCGAGGAGATGGACAGTGTATCTGAAAGACAAGCAGGAGATAAAACGGATCGGTTTCGTCTCCACCCGTTTCAAGGGCTTCGACGGAGTCTCCCTCGAAACCGACAAGTGGGCGACGGTGCTCGGCCGCATGGGCTTCGAGTGCTTCTACTACAGCGGCCTATCGGACCGGCCCCCGGAACGGAGCCTCGTCGTCGATGAAGCCTACTTCGGCCATCCCGAGGTGGCGGCCCTCCATGCCAAATGCTTCGGCGTCACGATGCGCGATGAATGGATTTCCGGGGAGATCCACAGGCTCAGGCAGCTTCTCAAAAAAAGCCTCTATGCCTTCATCGATAGCTTCCGCATCGACCTCCTCGTCGTCGAAAACGCCCTCTCCATTCCCATGCACATCCCCCTTGGCCTCGCGATCACCGAGGTCCTGTCCGAGACGGGCATGCCCGCGGTGGGCCATCATCACGACTTCGTCTGGGAGCGCCAGCGCTTCATCATGAGCGGAGTGGACGACTACATCGATATGGCCTTTCCGCCGCGCGTCCACGCGATGAATCATGTCGTCATCAATACGGAGGCCCGCGCCCAGCTCGGCCGTCGTCGAGGCCTTTCGAGCGTCGTCATCCCCAATGTCTACGACTTCGCCTCCGAGCCCCGGGGCATCGACGAGTACAACCGGACGCTGAAAGCCGACCTGGGAATGGCGGACGGCGATCTTCTCTTTCTCCAGCCGACGCGCATCATCGCGCGCAAGGGCATCGAACACGCGATCGAGCTCGTAAATCGGCTGCCCGAGCGCAGGATCAAGCTCGTGGTCAGTCACCAGGAAAGGGACGAGGGCTCGGACTACTACAAGCGGATCGTCGACTATGCCCGACTCCTCGGGGTCGACCTCATTGCCGGCGGGCCCTTCCTTGGCAACGAGCGCGGCCTGAGACCCGACGGGCGAAAGGTCTACGACCTCTGGGATTGCTACGCCAATGCCGATTTCGTCACCTATCCCTCCACCTACGAAGGTTTCGGGAACGCCTTCATAGAGGCGATCTTCTACAGGAAACCTGTCATGGTGAATCGCTATTCCATCTTCGAGAGCGACATCGAGCCCCTCGGTTTCAAGACCGCCCTCATCGACACCTACATAACGCCGGACACCGTCCATCATGTGCGGCGCCTCCTCGACGAAGCGGGACTCAGGCGCGACGCGACGGATCATAACTTCGAGCTGGGCAGGAAATACTTTTCCTACGAAATCCTCGAGGCGCGCCTCATGCAGATTCTCTCCAATTTCGGCACGGTGGGCTAAGCTTCTCTATAACGAGGGCCGAGGGCCGGATCATTCCAGCCGAGGCTGCTTGACAGCGCCTTTATCTTTGCCTAGGCTATGACTGAAAAGACAAATATGGTCATAGAGGTTGTATGCCACGAGCTTTTTCTGAGGCGGAGCAGGTGCAGATCCGTAACCGCCTCATCGCCGCGGGGAAGCGCCAGATTTCCGCCTTGGGTATCCGTCGTCTCGTCATCGACGAGGTGACGCGAGAGGCGGGGATTTCCAAGGGAAGCTTCTACTCCTTCTTTCCTTCGAGAGAGGACTTCATTCTCTCGGTCTTCGAGGCATGGGAAGGAGAATTCAGAAGCGCCTTGCTTCGCGAGGTCGCGGAATCGGGAGAGAGCCCTCGAAAGCGGATCGAAAGACTCATATTGGGCGCCTTCGCCGTTTTCCGGCGGGAACCCGGCCTCCTTCGCATCCGCCCTCGGGATATCGAAGATCTGGCCCTGCGGCTTCCGCCCGAGCGCCTGGCCGCCCACCAGGCGGCCGACCGCGACGTCCTCGAGCATGCCTTCGCGGCCTGGGAGACGGAAGGCCTCGTTGCTCCGGCGGGAAGAGATGCCCTCCCCGCCCTCATCCCCCTCATCTTCGCGATGGCCCTCCACCGCGACGACTTTCCCGCCGACAGCTTCGAGCCGATGACCCGCCTCCTCGCCTCGTCCCTCGCGGCGAAGCTCGCTCCCTCCACAGGAGAACCACATGAAAATGGAAGCTGAAGCGAATGCCGATTACGCTATAGAGACCCGAGCCCTCTGCAAAAGCTATGGGCAGGTACGGGCGCTACGCGGCATCGATCTCAAGGTGAAACGACGAGAAATCTACGGTTTTCTCGGAAGGAACGGAGCCGGCAAGACGACGACCATCAGGATACTCCTCGGTCTCGTGCGACCGGACGAGGGAGAGGCCAGAATTCTGGGCTCCACGCTCAAGGAGTCCCGCCGCGAACTGCTGTCCCAGATCGGCTATTTCGTGGAGACGGCCACTGCCTACCCCAATGTCAGCGTTCGCGAGAACCTCGAAATCCAGCGAAGGCTCCAGGGAGCTTCGCCGGCCTCGGTCGAGGAATCGATCGATCGCCTCGGCCTGAAAGAATATGCCGATCGGCGCGCAGGCACCCTATCCTTGGGCAACAAGCAGCGACTCTCCATCGCCCGGGCCCTCCTCCACAAGCCCCGCCTCCTCATTCTCGACGAGCCGGTGAACGGACTCGACCCTGCGGGCATCGTGGAAATCCGCGAGCTACTGCGTCGCCTTGTCCGCGACGAGGGCATCACCATTTTCATGTCGAGTCACAATCTCGCCGAGGTCGACAGGCTCGCCGACCGCATCGGCATCGTCCATGAGGGCCTTCTCGTCGAGGAACTCGACGCCGAGGAGCTGCGGCGGAAGACGATTCGCTCCTTCGAGATCGGCGTCGACGATCCGCTCCGCGCTGAGGTCATCCTCCGCGACGAGCTCGGCTATCGGATCATCGGGAGGAGCGAAGGGGGCCTCCTTCGCGTCGCGAAGGAAGGCCTCGATCCGGCCCAGGCGGCCCGAGCCCTCGTCGGCGCCGGCATCGGACTCACCCGTCTCGCTGCGGTGGGGGAGGGTCTCGAGGACTTCTTCATGCGATTGACGGGAGGCGAAAAGTGAAGGCTTTGGATGCGCTCTTGTGCGAGTTTCTCAAGCTGCGGCGAAGCGTGGTCATCAGAGTGAGCTTCGCCGCCTGGGCAGCGGGCATATTCTTCATCGCCTTCTTCATGTGGATCGTGATGAATCCCGGTGCGGCCGCGACCTTCGGACTCATCGGCGACAAGGCGAGCTTCACCTTCGGGGGCGAAGGCAAGGACTGGGCGGGCTATCTCCACGTCAACCTGATGTTGGGCGCCGTCCTCGGCGTGCTCTTCTCCTCCATCATCCTCGCCTGGATCTTTGGCCGGGAGTATGTGGAAGGCACGGCAAAGAATTTCCTCGCCCTTCCCATCGGGCGCTGGACCTTCGTGGCGGCGAAGGTGGTGGTTGCCGCCTGCTGGCTAGCCGCCTTACTCCTCCTCACCATCGCGGGAACCTGGCTCGCGGGGACTCTTCTCGCTCTGCCCGGCTGGTCGCCCGCCCTCTTCGGCCTGGCGACGGCGAGGCTCCTCTTCATTTCTCTTATGTCCTTCTTCGTCGCCCTCCCCGTGGCCTGGATCGCCGAGGCGACCCGCGGCTACTTCGGCCCCATGGGCTACGCGATCGGCACCATGTTCGTCGCCAATTTCTTCAGCCATACGGGCTGGGCCCCCTGGTGCCCCTGGACCATCGTCCTCCTGGCCGCCGGTCCCGGCTTTGACGCTGCCGCCACGTCGGCGCCGTCCCTCGGCTGGGGAAGCTGGCTTGTCGTAACGGCTACCGCCGCCCTCGGAATTGTTCTCGCCATATTCCATGTCGAGCGTGCCGACAACGCGCAATGAGAGAGTCGCGGAGAAAAAGGCGATCGGATTACGTCGAAACCTCGCGGCGTCAGTATTGTTCTCCTGATGAATGCCGCCTTCACCACGGCCCTCGAGACCGGTAAAGGTGGGCGGCAAGTCCTTTAAGGAGGATACTGTGCGTCGTAGTCTAGTTTTCGTGGCAGCCTTGCTCGTCGGAGCGGCCGCCTTTGCCCAGCCCATGCATTTCGGGCGCTCGCCCTTCGCGGGCATGGGCGCCGCCCTCGCCGGCGATCCCCTCGGCAGGGGCCTCGATGCCGTCGCCGCCGAACTCGGCGACAAGAAATTGGGGGATCTCGACGGCCCGGCCCTCGCGGCCCTCGCGCTCAAGATCCGGACTGCGGCCTTCGAGCGAGCCTATGTCAGGCATGTCGCGGCCATGTCCTTCATGATGCCAGGCGCAGGACAGTTCGCCACGGGCAACCCGGGCACGGGCGCCGCCTTTTTTGCGGCACAGCTCGCCGTCGTCGGCGGCACCATGGCAGGCGCCTACTTCCTCCTGCCCGCGGATCTTCGCTTCGACAAGCTCGACTATTTGGGCTCGCCGATCGCGAACATCAAGACCACCTGGGAAAACCACAGCGTCATGGATTACCTCCCCTCCTTCGGCATTATGGCGGCCGGCATGCTCGTCGACATGCCCCTCCGCTTCTTCGCCTCGCACGACGCCGCCACCGACGCCCAGGCCGCCATTAAGGCAGGCAAGGTGACGCTTGAGACAAAGATCGGCCCCGGCTTCATGGGTTGGCGCTACAGGTTCTGATCCTCCTCGCCGGCCGCCCGCGCCAGGGCGGCCAGGCCTCGCGCCAAATCGCCGAGCTCCTCCTCCGTCATCCTTTCGAGCCAGCGCCGCCACTGCCCCTCCCTCGCGCCTCTCCTTCCCGCCCCGATCTCCGCGCCCTTCGAGCTCAGAGTGATGTCCACGCTGCGACGATCCTGGGGATTCTCCCTCCTTTCGAGGAGACCCTTGTCGACAAGGTGCTGGACGAGGACGCTCGCCGTGGCCTTGCTCACGTCGAGGAGGATCGCGAGCTGACCCAGGGTCTGGCTCTTCTTGGCGGCGATCACGATCAGGGCCCGGGCCTGCGCGAAGCTGAGTTCGTGCATGAGCCAATTCGAGATCGACCCGTATTGCATTTGAATGAAAAAATCCATCCACCTAGTTAGTATCTCCTCGCCGAGCCTTTCTCGCGAGGTTGGGCCGGATGAGGCCTCACTCATCGTCGTCCGCCATGCTCACCGTCCCCGCCGAGCCGTCCACCCGGATGCGCTGGCCGTCCTTGAGGATGGAAGTGCCCGCTCCCACGCCCATTACGGCGGGCACCCCGTACTCGCGCGCGACGATGGCCGCATGTGATGCCGGCCCGCCCGAGTCGACGACGATTGCCAGGGCATGGCGGAAAAGGGGCGTCCAGGAAGGGTTGGTGAGGGGCGCCACCAAAATCTCTCCGGGGAGGAGCTTCCCGAATTCCCCGGCGTCCCGGATTATCCTCGCCCTACCGACGGCCCCGCCCGGGCTCCCCGCCGAGCCGCGAAGGAGGAGCCTCTTTCCCTTCCCCCGAGGCTGGGGGGCCGCGAGATAGCGTGGATCGACCATCGGGGTGGAGGCGAGGCTCTCGCGTTTGGCCTTTCGCCTCGCGATGAGGGCGCGGAGCCCTTCGGCCTCGGCTTCGGCAGGCGGCCAGGTCTCGTCCAGAGCCTCGAGTTCCCCGAGCTTGAGATGGAGAATGTCCCAAGGCGCTTCGATCGCCCCCGCCTCGGCAAGGCGCCTGCCCCCTTCGAGGGCCAGGGCGCGGAGGAGGGGGAGGGCGAGAGTCGCATGGAAATGCGTGTCTTCCCTAAGCGTGAAAAAGGCCCGACCTCTGCGAAGCGCCTTAAGAAAAGCGGGGCGAAAAAGGGGGAGGCCGAGGATAGAACGGGACAGGAGCCGATCCCTCGCCTCTTCCCATCGCGCGTAACTTCCGGCGGCGGAGGGCGGGGCAGCGACAAGGGCGGTGAGGAGTACGAAGACCCTGTCGGGTTCGTCTCTCCAGGTGCCGCTGACAAGGGAGAAATCCGTTTCCCGATGACCATAGGCCAGGATGAAGGCGTCGAAGGCTTCGAGGAAGGGGCGGCCCGAGGCTTCTTCGGCGAGGGCCCGGCGGATATGGGGCGCAGCGCCCTCCGAAAAGATCCGTCGCAAGCGCTCATCCTCGCGGATGGAGGCTGCCAGGGCCTCGAGGGCCCGGTTCGTCTCGGTGGTCTTCGTCTCGACGCCGCCGATCAGGTCGGCGAAGCGGGAGCCCGAGGCGGCGAGGCCGAGGAGGAGCCTGAGCCGAAGCAGGGCCCGGGCGGCGGGAAGGACATAGTCTTCGCGGATGGCCATCGCCCTTCCGACCAGGTCGAGGGCCTTCCTCATAACTATGATGTTTTCCGACCAGGCCGCCTTCCTCATGTCCCTCTCCTCCAGGGCCCGAACCTCCTCGGCGATGCCCGCGACGCGGGGATCGCTTGCCCAATGCTCGGGATCGAACTTCCTCGTTCGCCATAGCGCGCGAACGAGGGAGAAGAGGAGGGAAGGGCGGGGTCGGAATTCGGGAGCCTCGAGCCGCAGCACCACGCCGTCCTCCTCGACGAGGGCCTTGTCCGGGTCCGGGGCGGCGGCGCCGAGAAAGGAGCGAAGGAGGGATCCTACCGCTGACTCCAGGGCTCCGGCGAAGGTCGTCATGTCCAAGGGGAAGGGCCGTGAAGGCCACATCTCGGCGAGCATGGGCATGATTTTCGCCATGACGGCATTCACCTTGATCGCCGAGGGAAGGGCGGTCATCGGTCTCGCCTGGAGAATGGCGAAGGCCCAGACCCCGTCTAGCCCCTCAAACCAGGCCCATTCGATGTCCTGGGGACAGCTGAAATGAGCCTCGATGCTCTTCCCGATCGCCGCGAGCTCCCTTGCGGCCCTTCGCGGCAACGCGAGTCGAATCGCCGGCCGAGGCGGCCACGCCCCCTCGGGGCGCAGCTCCTCGGTGCCACCCCCGGACCTCGCCCGCACCAGGGCTTCCCTCTTTCCGAGCTTTACCTTGGCGATTCGCGTAGTTGCCTTGTCCAGGATGAAGCGATCGGGCGTCACGAGACCCTCGACGACGGCCACACCGAGACCCGGGGCCGCGTCGATGAGGATCTCTTCTCTCTCCCCCGTCAGAGGATTGGCGGTGAACATGACGCCAGCCGACCTGGCCCGAACCATCTCCTGGACCACGACGGCGATGCTCGCCGAGAGCCTACCGTTCCGCCGCGGCGCCCGGTAGGTCATGGCCCTTTCCGACCAGAGCGAGGCCCAGCATTCCTTCACAGCCTCGAGGAGCGGATCCTCGCCGATGACATTGAGAAAGGTTTCCTGCTGTCCCGCGAAGGCCGAGTCCGGAAGATCCTCCGCCGTGGAACTCGAACGGACGGCGACGGCTCCGGCTCCCAGCCCCCGATAGGCCGCGAGAATTTCCTCGCGGAGCGCCCCGGGAAGGGGAGCCTGGGTTATCGCCTCGCGAATCGATGCGGCCACCCTGGCTGCGCCGGCCGCATCCTCGGGATCGAAGCCCGCGCCGAGCCTCTCCACCTTATCGCCAAGCCCCTCCCGCATCAGGCCCGATTCGTAGGCGGCGGTCGTGACGACGAAGCCGCTGGGAACGGAAAAGCCATTTCGGGTCAGCTCGCCGAGATTGGCGCCCTTGCCCCCCGCCAGGGCCAGGCTCTCCCTGCCAAAACTCGAAATCGGCGCGACGAGGGCTGGACGAATAGGCGTTTCGGAATAACTCATGGCCGCTCCTTCCGAAGCCTTTGCTTCGGCTACGGCCAAGATAGCGAGTTAGTTAGTTTTTTCCAAACTAAATTCGGGAGCGAAGGAAGGACTCAGTTGGGTTGGAGCCCGCGTCATCCATGACGGCGCGGAATGCTCAAGCATTCCGCGAACCACATTGGGGCGGCATAAGGTTCTACGGACCTTGTGCCGCAGGGAGGGGTTGAAGGGCGCGCTGAAAGCGCGCGACGGCATCCGTGCCGGCCCTCGGCCGCATCAGCTCTTCTTCGGTTCGAAGTGACTGAACTCCATGCTGAAAGCGGCGCGCCCTCATCATCCATGATGTGCGAGAATCGCTGGCGCGATTCTCGCGATCGCCCTGGCGCCGCATAAGGTCCTTCGGACCTTGTGCCGCAGGGAGGGGTTGAAGTGCGCGCTGAAAGCGCGCGACGGCATCCTCGTCATCCATGACGTGCAAGAATCGCTTGCGCGATTCTCGCGATCTACCGTGCGCCGCATCCATGCGGCGCCCAAGGCCGCGCGCCCTTGCGTCAGTTCTTTTTCGGTTCGAAGTGGCTAAATTCCATCGTCATCCATGACGGCGCGGAATGCTCGGGCATTCCGCGATCCTCCTTGGGGCGCGCGTCCTTGCGCGCCCTAGGCTGCATCAGCTTTTTTTCGGCTCGAAGTGCGAGAATTCCATACTGAAAGCTGCCCGGCCTTGGCTCACCGAGCGCAGGCTCGTGGTGAAGCCGAACATGGCGGCCAGGGGCGCCTGCACGTGGACCACGTCGACGGCGGCCTTCGAGTCGGAGCCGTGGATGAGGCCGCCGCGCTGCGACACGAGGCTCATCACCTCGCCGACGAACTCCTTGGGCGAGGTGATGTCGACCTTCATAATTGGTTCGAGCATCACCGGGCCGGCCGAGCGCGCCCCCTCGTCGAAGGCCATGTTGGCGCAGGCCTCGAAGGCGAAGGGCGAGGCCCTGAGCTCGTCGTAGTCGATGGCGATCAGCGTGATGCCCACGTCGACGGCGGGATAGCCGAACTGGATGCCCGAGCCGAAGGCGTTGGTGAAGCCCCGCTCGATGGCCTCGTAGATCTCGTCGGGCACCTGGTGATTGCGGAGGGCCTTCGTGTAGCGGTTGCCCGAACCGCGCTCGAGAGGCTCGATCTTCACCGTGATGCCCGCGGCGTTCTCCTTGCCGGCCAGCACTTTTTCGAAACGCTGCCGGTGCTCCACGGTCTTCGTGATCGATTCGCGGTAGGTCACCTGGGGGTTGCCCACCCTGGCGGCCACCTTGAACTCGCGGATCATCCGCGTGACGAGGACATCGAGGTGGAGCTCGCCCATGCCGCGGATGATGAGCTGGCCCGTCTCCTCGTTCTCCGCGCTCGTGAAGGTGGGATCCTCGCGCGACAGGACCTCGAGGACCTCCTTCATCTTTTCGCGCTCCGACAGGGACTTGGGTTCGATCGCGACGGAAATCACCGGCTCGGGGAAGTGCATCTTCTCGAGGAGGACCTGCCAACCCTCCGTGCCGATGGTGTCGCCCGTCTGCGCGTTCTTCATGCCGACGATGACCGCGATGTCGCCCGCCTCCACCTGCTCGAGGGGCTCGCTCTTGTTGGCGTGCATGCGCAAGAGTCGCGTCACCCGCTCCCGCTTCTTCTTGCTGATGTCGTAGATCACGCTCGCGTTCTTGATCGAGCCCGAGTACATCCGCACGTAGCAAAGCGGGCCGGCCTCGCGGTCGTTCTGGATCTTGAAGACGAGGCCGAGGGCCATGCCCTTCGCGGAGCAGGGCACGTCGACCTCCTCCTCCTTCTTCGGATTCCAGGCCTTCGCGTGGGGCACCTCGTCCGGGGCGGGGAGGTAGTCGACCACCGCGTCGATGAGGGGCTGGACGCCTAAGTTGCGCCTGCTCGCCCCCGCGAGGGTCGGCACGAGGCGTTGGGAGATGCAGGCCGCGCGGAGCTCGCGCCTCACAAGCTCGACCGGCACCTCGGCCCCTTCAAGATACAAATTGGTTATTTCGTCGGAGCCCTCGGATAGCGCGTCGATCAAGACCTCACGCCTCCGCTTCGCCTCCTCGAGACGCTCCGGGGCGACGGGCGAGCGCTCGACCTCGTGGCTGTCCTCGGGAAAGCGGATCTCCTCCATCGTCACGAGATCGACGACCCCCTCGAAACCGCCCTCGGCGCCTAGGGGATAATTGATCGCAATTGGTTTGGCATCGAGCTTCTTCCGCATGTCCTCGAGCACCGCGTCGAAGTCCGAGCCGAGCCTGTCCATCTTGTTGACGAAGGCCAGGCGCGGCACGTGGTAGCGGTCCGCCTGGTGCCAGACCGTCTCGGACTGGGGCTCGACCCCGTCCACCGCCGAGAACACGGCGACGGCCCCGTCGAGGACGCGCAAGGACCGCTCGACCTCCGCCGTGAAATCCACGTGTCCGGGCGTGTCGATGATGTTGATCTGGTGCTCGCGCCAGAACGTCGTCGTCGCGGCGCTCTGGATCGTGATGCCCCGCTCCTGCTCCTGGTCCATCCAGTCCATCGTCGCCTCGCCGTCATCGACCTCGCCGATGCGGTAAGTCTTGCCGGAGTAGTAGAGGATGCGCTCGGTCGTGGTCGTCTTGCCGGCGTCGATGTGGGCCATGATGCCGATGTTGCGGGTAGTACGAAGGTCCATGATGCCGCACTATATACGAAAAAAGGCACGTTTTTCAAGGGAAGGGGGGGCAGCTCCAATGCAGAAACGATTCGTGAGCCAATTGAAGAGGGATTTCGATGACCTGGTAGGGCGGGGCCTCGTCATCCATGACGCGCCGAATGTGCGAAGCACATTCGGCAACGCCGTAGGCGCGCATCCCTGCGCGCCGAGGCGAGGGTACTGCGGTAGTACTGCGTCCGCAACGCCTTCGGCGAGCGTACGCAGCACTACCTCCCTACCCCTGCCACCCGCCGTCCTGCCAACTATCTCGAAAACCATTTCCTTGGTTGGCCCATCCAGCGCGCCTCTCCATGCAGCTGCCCCACTTCGCTTCTACCGGCTCACGAATCGCTCTCTCGGCAGGCCTTTCGCCACGCAGCCGCGGCCCCCCCTCGCTCCAAAGTCCTCGGCGCGGCGTGCCGCGCCTCCGGGCTTTTCCGCTACCCCCCCCTTTGGGGTTGGGGAGCGTCGGTTGGGTGAGGGCCGGGTGGGGTGGGGTGGCGAGGGCGGGGCCTTGCTCGGCCAGGGAAGGGCGAGTGAGGGGGGGTCTGTGGGGAGGCTGCTTGAAGCGCCTCGCATCGGTGCGGGCGTAGAGGTATACTGAGGGGGCGAGGAGATGAGTAGTTTGGCGGAAAAACTCGAGGAACGATTTTCTTACGGTGACTATCGCCGATGGCCCGACGACGAGAGGTGGGAGCTCATCGATGGGGAGGCCTGGATGATGGCCTCGCCAACCGAATGGCACCAGATTCTCTTGGGCCGCATTCATGGTGAACTCTATGTCTATCTCAAGGGCAAACCCTGCAGGGCCCTGCCGGCGCCCTTCGATGTCTTGATACCCAAGGACGAAGAGCCCGAGGAGGACGACGACAAGGTGGATACGGTCGTCCAGCCGGACATCGTCGTCTACTGCGACCGGACGAAGCTCCGCGAGGCCTTCGGCCGCGGCGCGCCGGAGCTCGTCGTCGAGATACTCTCCAAGTCCACCGAGACCAAGGACCGGAAGCTGAAATTCAAGCGCTATGAGCGAGCTGGCGTGAGGGAGTACTGGATAGTCGACCCGATGGCGGTCTCGATCGAGGTCTTCCCCCTCGTGGCCATGCCGGGCCATCGCAGGCGCTTCGGCGTTCCCCGACTCCGCGAGGAGGGCGGTGATTGGTCGAGGGTCGAATCATCGGTATTGGAAGGATTTTCCATCGACCCCGCGGATCTCTTCGCGAACCATGACTGAGAGGGGCTTGGCGACTGCTGGGATCGCCCGATCCCGGGCTCGCGGGACCCTTGCATCGTCATGACGTTATATCTTGATAGGGGCCGATGTCCGAGTTAATGATTTCGCATAACGCTGCGCTAACGCGACGCTTCTCGATTGACGATTATGCGGGACCGGTTTAGTGTCTCGCGACTGGGCGTCGCGCAGGGCGAAAGCCATTCCAGGCGCGCCAAGGGAGCCTCGTTTCCGCAATGCCCCTCCTCAAAAGAAAATCCTTGGAAGATCTCGTCCCCGATCGGGACTTCCTCTATTCTCCTGCCGGGAACATCGCGAGCCCCGGGACTCCGATCACCGACGCATTGATCCAAAGGCTCGCGGCGCATCACGTCCCCGTGGTTACGGTGCTTTTCCCGAGCAGGGAGGAAATCGCCCAGGGTCTCGGCCTCGCTCCGATCGAAAAGACCATCAAGGAAAAGGAAGAAGGCGAATTCGCGATTCTCCGAAACCGGCTCTTCGAAAGCGCCAAGAAGATCTACAAGCCCTACAGCGAAAAGACCAATCGCGCCTTTTGGGGCAAGCTGGGCGAAAAAGTGATAAAGCCCGATTTCCTCCTCGACCGGAAATGCGAGGCTCTCTACCGCAACGGCGCCTATATGGGGAGCCTCTCGCTTTTCAGCACGAGCGGCGCGAACAACCAGTACGACGACCGAAAGGCGATCCACGATGCCCTGGACGGCATCTACTCCCACCTCGAGGCCTTCGAATACAGGAGCCCCGAGACGGCGCGCGGCGCGAAGACGATGCCCCGGCTATTCCTCGATTCGATCCGGCTCGGCACGATCTACGATCCGGCGGTGAAGGACAGGGTCCGAATCCTCGACCCAGGCAACGCCCTGGCCTGGCACGCGACGGATACGGCGATCCTGACCCTCGCCTCCCTCCTCAACATGAGCAAGAAGCGCCGGACCCTCGGCTTTCCCGAGTCGATCGACGAGTTCGAAAAGGCGAAGAAGAGCGTCACATCCCACGCCACCATCCGCGAAAAGGTGGAACGTTTCCACTATCCGAAGGAGACGGTTCTCGCCGCCGCCCTGGGCTGCGTCCTCCACAGCCTCGGCTACGCCCACCTGTCGGTCAACCGCGTCGTATCGCGGCGGCCCCTCCTCGACGGTTCGCCCCGATCCCAGGATGACCTCAAGACCCTGCGCAAGGGGCAGTTCGCGGTCAGGAACCTCTTCGAAAGCCGAGACGACGTGTCCGCCGTCTCCAAGAAAATAATCTATCAAATGAAGCAATATCCCGACGGCAGCGGCTACCCCCTCGTCGACCCCGCGGAGCTCCGCTTCGTCCCCGAATACGCCCGCATGGCCGTCATCGCCGACGACTACGACGAGCTCGTCAACCCGGTGCTCAACCCCCATCCCATGGGCCGCTCGGAGGCTGTCCGCCTCCTCTACTCGCGGTCGGGCGACTACAAAGCGGGCGAAATATCCGCCCGCTACGACAAGACCCTCCTCGACGAATTCACCCAGCTCCTCAAGCCCTACGAGGTCAACGAGCGCGTCGATCTCTGCCTGGCCGGCCAGCCGACCCAGCGCTATTACTGCGGAGTCAGCCGATCCTACGGGCTCACTCGGGGCCATCTCCCGCAGGTATCCATTCTCAAGAGCGTCGCGACCGGAGAGACCTTCGCTTTCGGCAAGCTGCTGTTCGATCTCGAAGGCGGGCGCATCCTTCTCCTCGACGACAAGGGAAAGGTGGGCGCGGTCTACGAGCGCTCCCGGCTGGACGAGAAGGACGAGACCGGCGCCTTCAAGTTGAAGAACCCGAAGCTGAGGGAGATGCTCGAGCACCTTCCCGATCTCGCCGTCCTCGAGGACATCAAGGGAGCCTGGACGGCGGCTGAGTACGTCGACCCGGTCTACGGAGCCTCCAAGCCGACGAAGTAGCGCCTATTCGAGACTCTAACCGTCCACCGTCAATACGAGCTGCGGCGTCGGGATCACGTGGTCGGCGCGCATGGCGACGACGGCGGTGCCGAGGGCGCTGAACTCGATGACGTGGGGCGACCAGCCGTAGCTGCCCTCCTCTATGGTGACGCCGACTATGCCCTCGGCCTTGAGCTGCGTCGCCTCGGCCTGCATTCGCTCCATCGCCAGTTCGCGCGAGTCGTAGAGGGCCTGGGTGAAATTGACCATCTCGGTGTTCATGCCGGCGCTCTTCAGCATCTGGCCGAAACTCTGGTGGGCGATGTGGTACACGCAGACGCCCATCACGAAGCCGAGGGGGCGGTAGCCCGAACGTAGGAGGGTCCAGAAATCCTGGCCGGAAAGGTCGCTCGTAAAGGGCTTGTCCGTCACGGTCTTCCAGTTCGTGGCCCGGTCCTTGGCGACGACTGCCGTACCAATTGCGACGAACTCGGCGAGGTTCTCCGCCCATTCGAGCATCTTGATCTCGAGGCGGACGCCGATGATGCCGTCCGCGCCGAGGGCGTCCGCCTCCTCCTCCATGCGGCTCATCGCGAGCTCCCGGGCGTGATACATCGCCTGGGTCAGGACGTTCATCTCCTGGTTCTTGTTCCAGCTGCTCTGCTGGTAGCCGATGTGGTAGATCGAGCTGCCCACCACCATGCCGACGGGCTCGAAGCCCGCCTCCTTCACGAGGAGAAACTCGTTGACCGAGAGGTCGGAGGTGAAGAAGGCCGCGTGTCCGTCGCGGCCCTTCATCGAGTTCAGTCGCTCGACTGCGTCGGGGGGGAGGTCGTTTGCCATGGCATGCTCCTTAGATCGTGGACGCTGAGTATCGTCAGCCCGGCCGGGGCGGGGGAAGGCGCATCGACTATCGCGCTCCCAAGGGCCGCGAAATGCACGAGAAGGTCGTGGTAGGTGGTATCGTTCACCTCGTATTCGACGTCTTCGACGTCCCAGTCGACGCGAACGCCGACGGTGCCGATCGCGCCCGAACGCCTGGCCTCGGCGGCGAAACGGCTCATGGCAAGGTGGCGCGCATGCATGAAGCCCGCGGTGTAGAGGCCGATCTCCTGATTCCCCATGCCCGAGCCCCAGTAGTTCGCGAGGAGGGAGGCGGTTCCGAGATCGGTGTGGAGATAGTAGGAGCAAACACCGTAGGCGATTTCCCTGGGGAGATAGCCGGCCTGTCTGAGCTTCCAGAATTCCCGGCCGTCCAGGGCTGAGGTGAAGGGCTCGTCCGTGCCCGGCGCCGATCTTCCGGTCTGTCTGATCGCCGTGCCCATCGCGGAAAACTCGATGAGCCCCGCGCTCCAGTCGTAGCGGCCGATCTTGAGGCGGACGCCAACGACGCCGTCCGCGCCGAGGAGGGCGGCTTCCTGCTTAAGCCGCGACAGGGCCAGGTTCCGCACGGCGAGCTGGGCCTGGGTCATGATCGCGAGTTCGCCTGTCGGCGTGACGCCGCCCAGGGCCCTGCCGCCCATGGATACTTTGTAGAACGAAGAGCCCATCACCTGGCCCGCGATTTCGTAGCCCGCCTGCCGCGCGAGCAGATGTTCGTCGATGTCGAGATCGCTCGTCGCGAGCCCTCCCTCGACTCGAGCCTCCTCGAGTCGCTTGCGCGCGCGAGGAGGAATGCCGCCCGAACCGAGGGCCGCGAGGCTCTCTTCGAGCTCACGTTCGCCTTCGAGGCGGGCCGCCTTATCCTCGGCCGATTCCCTCGAGAACAGACCCATGCGACTATCCCAGCACGAAGCGCGAAAGCGCCTCGCGCGCTGAGGTCGAACGCTCGGCCTGGGCCGCCAGTTCGCCCGCGAGCTCCTTCAGCCAGTCTTCCTCGGCGACCTTGGAGGTCTTGAGGACGACGCCGCGGACCGACTTGAGTATTTTCGCCGAGAGGAATCCCTGGGGCTCCCTCGTCATCTGGAAGTGTCGTTCCTCGAAGCGGATGACGAGTTCCTCGATCGGGTGCGCCTTCGCGAAGAGGCCGCCCCTTCGCTTCACGCTCATCAGCGGCGAAAGCGGCCCTTCGAACTTCATCGCGAGGAACTCGAGCAAGTCCCCGGACCGGTCGAGGCCCTGGCGCAGAGTCGCGGCGAGGACGTCGACCTCGAGCCCTTCTATGAGCCTTTCTCCCATGCTGCCCCCAGTGAGGAGCTAAAACTAAGCCTTCCACTTTGGGCTGTCAATTGCGTCTCGAATCGAGACAACGGCGCAAATAGAAAGTAATTGTAATATAACGTAGCTTACGATTCGGAGCCCGAATCGAGGGCCTCGTCGATTGCGGAAAGGATCCTGCGTTCGAGGCGTTCGCGTACTTCCACCCTTACGGAGGCTCGGGCCGCGATAGGCGCGGTTTCCAGGAAGAGTTCATGGACTTCGACCTGGAAGGCCCGGGCGATGCGGTCGATGTTCTCGGCCGAGGGGAAACGCTTCTTGATTTCGATATTGCCGACCATGGTCGAGGAGCAGCCGACTCGTTCGGCCAGAACAGCCTGCGAAATGCCCGTCGCTTCCCTGAGACGTTTCATATTTCTGGCAAGCAAGGCTCGCGCGCTGCTCCTCGTCGACACCGACTCCCCCTGCGGTGAGGGCAGTTTCGCCCGAGGGAGCCTTGGTCTCAATGATCCTTGAGATTGGAAAGCGTGAGGCTATTGGGCTATGAAACCCCGTCCTGCGAGGCGTCTGAAAGCTTGTCAGGCGAGCAGATCGACCTGCTGCCCGGATCCCGCCGCGAGGGGCGCGGGCGAACCGAGCATCTTCATGATCTGCGAGGCTTGATCCTCGGCGGTCTTGAGGCCCTTGGAAAGCATGGCCGTTCCGACCTGATCCGAAAGCTTCGACTGGGCGAGCTGTGTGCTCATCGCTGCGATGTCCATTTCCATAGTATCGGCACAGAGGCCTGGAAAAGACAAGCGGGACCGGACACGGCTATTCTTCTATCACTCCTATCTTGATCGCGTAGCGATAGAGATCGAGACGATCGCGGGCCCCCAATTTGCCCAGGATCGCCGAACGCAGGTTGTCGATGGTCTTCTCCGAGATGTCGAGGGTGATGGCGATCACCTCGGTTTCCCGATTCAAGGCCAGAAGCCTGAACACCTCCTTTTCGCGGGGGGTCAGGCTCTCGTAGCGCGAACGTTCGAGGCCGACCCTCGCCTCGAAAAGGCGGATTCCCCCCTCGACGAAGGATTCGAGCACCGCGCCGACAATCCCGAATTCCTTTCGGGTAACGGCGTCGAGGACGCGTATGACGGCGATGTCATCCTGGTCCTTTCCGAGGTAGCCGCGGGCGCCGGCGGCCAGCGCTTCCATGATGGTCTCCGAGCGGATGGACATGCTGATGACGACGCAGGCGGGCCCTTCATCGTTCTCTCGCCTGAGTTCCCGGACGAAATCGATGCCGCTTTGACCCTTGAGGTTGATGTCGACGACGATAATGGCCGGGGCCCTCCTCTCCGCGCCGAGGGAGGCGAGGAGGGGTTTCGCCTCTTCCGTCGAGGCCGCGAGGCCGACGACGGTATAGCGGCCCGAGGCTTCGATCATCGTTCGGTAGCCCTGTCTGACCGAAGGATGATCATCGATCACGAACACGGGAATGAGTTCTTCAGCCAAGGGGAACCTCCACGCAGAGCCTCGTACCCCGCCCGGGAGCCGTTTCGATTTCAAGGTCGCCGCCCGCGAGCCTGGCTCTCTCTTTCATTCCGGCCACGCCGAGGTGCGCGGGTCCCGGCCGGCCGTCCTCGCTCTTGAGCCGATCGAAGCCGATGCCGTCATCCCTGATTTCGAGGCGATACCGACCTTCGATCTCCGAGAGGGACAGGCCGATTCTCGTGGCGCGGGCATGCCTTCGAATATTGGCGAGGGCTTCCTGGAGGATGCGGTAAAGATGGAGCGAAACCGAGACGGAAGGGCCGTTGGAATCGTAGTCGTTCAAGCTGACCTCCAACTCCAGGCCCGCGTGTCTCGCGAAGGACTCCGCGAGATCGAGGGCGGCTCCACGGAAACCGAGGCGTTCCAATTCGGGAGGGCGCATGTCCCAGGAAATCCGCCTCAGGGAGTCGATGGCAGTCTGCACCGAGCGGATGACGAGGTCCTTGCTGCCCGATCCATCCGCGGCGAGTCGTCGAGCGGCCATCAAGGTCGCCGCTAGATCCTGGGCCACCGAGTCGTGCAGATCGAGGGCGATCCGCGTGCGCTCCGCCTCCTGGGCCGCCAGGGTGGCGCCCATCAGGTCTTCGAGGCGGAGCCTTCCCGCGCGATCGCGGGCCGCGGACACCGCGAGGAGGGCGCTGCCCACCACGAGGGCGACCATCGCCACGAATATGGAAACGAGGAGGGTGAGGAAGGCGCGGTTCTGTCCGAATTCGAGGCCCGCGATCGAAACGAGCCGCTCTCTCAGCGCGCTTTCGAAGCTGGCCGAAAGCGCGAGGAGGGCCGCGACCCTTGCCGGGGCGCTTGGTCTGCCCTCTCCCGCGGGGATGGGCTCCTCGCGGATAGCTTCGCGGAGCCCGGTCCAAAGCGGAAGGATTTCGCCGATCCTTCCGCCTCTGATCCTTGTGGCCGAATCGATGAGGCTCGCCTTGGCGAGCTCTTTGAAAATACCGTCGCAGCGATCGATCTCGGCGCGGACTGAGGCCTCATCGATGCTTTCGGGCGCGGCCATCATGGCGACGCAATCAGCCTTGGCCGAAAGCCAGGAATCGAGGAATTGCCCCGTCTTCCGGCTTTCCTCCCCGATTTTTCCGAGAACATTCCAGGTGACAGCCATGAAAATTGCCAGCACAATGATGGTTGCGCCGATGAAGATCTGGCCGACCTGAGAATGTGCCAGTCTGGGTGCTCGTGGCGTGTCAATTGGCATGGCTTCGGATTTCCGGCGACCTGGGGAGGGTAGCATGACTGAGGCGTCCGACGCCACGAAAAAGGGCATTCCGCTTTCGAGGGGGCTCCTTCTCCTTCTCTTCGTGGTGGTAGGCGGCCTCGCAAACGCCCTGCTCAGTCTCTTCAATATGGCGATATCGAGCCCCTTCTTTTTCGATTCGATTTTCACTGTCGCGACCGCGGCCCTTTTCGGACCGCTGGCGGGGATGGTCTGCGCGCTGATCTCGCAGTTCATCATGGAGGCTTTCCACGGATTCAGCGGCGGCTTCATGCCTTTCGTGGTCTGCAGCATGGCGACGGCCCTGATCGTCGGCCTCGCGGCGCGAAGCGGAGATATCGCATCCCCGACAAGGGCATCGCCATTTGGGCGGCGGCGGGGGTCGTCAAGCTTGTCGAGCGGCGCCGCATTCTCGCGACGCCGAAGAAAACAGCATACAACTAATCCAATAAACGCGAGGGGGACTCTATGGCGGCGACAAGGACGTGGAACGGGGTCTACGACAAGCCCGACAACTTGGTCGAGGTCTTCGAAGACACGGTGGCGCGGTATCCGGCGAACAGGTTTCTCGGCACGAAGGGAGCCGGGGGCGACTACGAATGGGCGAGCTATGGGGACATAGGAAAGAGGGTCGACAGCCTTCGCGCGAGTCTCGCCCGCCTGGGCGTCGGAAAGAACGACGCCGTGGGCATCATCGCCTCCAACAGGGTCGAATGGGTCGTGGCGGCCTTCGCGACCTACGGGCTCGGGGCCCGCTTCGTCCCGATGTACGAAAAGGAACTCGAATCGACCTGGGAGTACATCGTCGCCGACGCCGCCGTCAAAGTCCTTTTCGTGTCGAAGCCGGACCTATTCGAGCGCGTGAGGGAATTCCCCGTAAGGCATCCGGGGCTCGAGCATGTCGTCCTCATCGAGGGAGAGGGGCCTGGGACTTTCGCCGAGCTCGAGTCGAGGGACAAGGATGGAATCGTGCCCTCCCTTCACCCCTCGGCCGAGGATATCGCCGTTCTCATCTACACGAGCGGCACCACCGGCGAGCCCAAGGGCGTCCTTCTGTCGCATGGCAACTGCACGAGCTGCAGCCATGCCGGCTGGCATCTCTATAGCGAGCTCGACGAGCGTTCCGTTTCCTTCTCGCACCTGCCCTGGGCCCATAGCTACGGCTTTGCCGCCGAGCTCAACAACTTCATCCAATTCGGCGGGGCCATCGGCCTGATGGACAGCCTCGACAGTCTCGCCGAGGACATGCCCAAGGTGGCGCCGACCATCCTCATCTCCGCGCCGCGGGTGTTCAACAAGATCCACGCGAAGGTCGTGGAGACGATGCGCGAGGAGGGTGGCCTCAAGCTGAAGCTCTTCAACATGGCGGTGGCCTCCGCCCACGAAAAGAGGCTGTCGGGTCGGAGCGGCCTCAGGCACCGCCTCCTCGATAAGCTCGTGCTCTCGAAGATCCGCGCCATCTTCGGCGGCAGTCTCAAAGAGGCCCTCACGGCGAGCGCCAAGATGAATCCCGAGATCGCCGAATTCTTCTTCGACATCGGCATTCCCGTCTACGACTGCTACGGCATGACCGAGACGAGTCCCGCCATCACGATGAGCCACGCATCCCAATACAGGCCCGGCTCCGTCGGCAAGGCCCTCAGGCACATGGATATCGTCATAGATACCTCGATGGTTTCCGACGGCAGCGGCGAGGGGGAGATCGTCGCCTACGGTCCCCATGTGATGAAGGGCTACCACGGCAAGCCCGAAAGGACGGCCGCGATCATGACGGCCGACGGGGGCATCCGAACCGGGGACCGCGGCAGGCTCGACGCCGACGGCTTCCTCTACATCACCGGCCGCTTCAAGGAGGAGTACAAGCTCAACAACGGCAAGTACGTCTTCCCGGCCGAGATCGAAGAGGACATCAAGCTCCTGCCCTATGTGGCGAACGCCCTCGTCTATGGCGACGGCATGCCCTTCAACGTCGCCCTCGTCGTGCCCGAGCTGAGGGTGATGCAGCGCGTGGCCAAGGAACTGGAGCTCTCCATCAGCGTCGACGAGCTGCTGGAAAACAGGCAGATGAAGGAACTCATCACCCAGGAGATCGGCAACCATCTCCGCAAGCGCTTCGGAGGCTACGAGATACCCAGGCGCATCGCCTTCATAGCCGAGGACTTCACCGTCGACAACGGCCTCCTCACCCAGACCCTCAAGCTCAAGCGCACCCTCGTCACCGAGAAATACCGCCCCGTCATCGAGGGGCTCTATTCCGACATCTCGTAGGCGCCCTTGAGCGAATAGACCCGCGCTTCGAGGACCCGGCGGAAGCGGGCCTCGTCGACGGCGGCCTTGCGGATCATCCTCATGCAGCAGTCCATCTGCGAGGCGGTGCTCGAGGTCTTGGAATATAGCTGAAGGGCGAATTTCGAGAAATCGCGCACCATGAAGTCGAAGATCTGGTCGACGGTGTCGTCGTCGAGGCCGCTCATCTTCGCATTTTCGAGGATGAGCTGGCCGTAGACGATGAGGGTGAAAATCTCCCCTCCGGTGAGGATGAAATCGATATCCTTTTGCTGGTCGGCATCGGGCGTGGCCTTCGAGAGGAATTCCCTGAAGACTTTGATCTGATCCTTGAATATCTCGACGTTGGGGAGTCTCCAGGCCTCGTAGGCCTTGCGATAATCGGCGAAGCGTATCTTCCCGAGGCCGCGGGTCGGTCCCTGGTCGAAGAGGAAATCGTCGTTCGCCGGATCCTCGCGGCGCGGCACTTCCGGGTATTCCGCGGGATTGAAGAGGTAGTTGGACATGAATTTGATGATGAGGGCGATGTTGACGTGCACGGTGCCCTCGAGCTTGGGAAGGGCGCGGATGTCGCGTGTCGCGGTATCGAAGTACATGTCCTTTTCGAAGCCCTTGGCGGCGATGACGTCCCAGAGGAGGTCGATGACCTGTTCGCCCTGGGTGGTCACCTTCATTTTGACCACGGGATTGAAGAGGAGGTAGCGGCGGTCGTCGGGGGAGGCCGAACGCATGTAGTCGGCGGCTCGCTGCGCGAAAAGCCGCATCGCGACGAGGCGGGACCATGCGTCGACGAACATGTGCTGGACATGGGGGAAGTCGGTCACCTTCATGCCGTAGAGGCCGCGGGCCGAGGCGTGGTTGAGGGCCTCGTAGAAGGCGTGGCTGCAGATGCCGATGGATGCCCAGCCGAGGTTGTACTTGCCGACGTTGACCGTGTTGAGCGAGCAATCCCAGGCGTGCTGGCCGCGCGCGAGGATGTCGGACTCGGCTATCGGGTAGTCGTGGAGGTTGAACTCGGCGACATAGGACTGGGTCGTCGTGATGTTCTTAACGCATTCGTATTTTTCGTGTTTGCTGTTTACGGCGAAGAAGACGTACTCGTCGTCCTTCCCCGGCTTCGCGCCATCGCCGGAGCCGGCGGGACCGAGGTCGCGGGGAATGCGGCCGAAGGTCGAGACCATGGCCGCCTCGTTGCCGTTGCCGATGTAGTACTTGTCGCCGCGGGCGATGAACTTTCCCTCACCGGTCGGGATGAGGAGCATGTCGCTCGAATAGATGTCGGCTCCGTGCTCCTTTTCCGAGAGGCCGAAGGCGAAGATGGCCCCCTCGTCGAGGAGCTTCGCCGCCTTCTTCTTGAGGGCTTCGTTGCGGCTCATCCAGATCGGACCGAGGCCGAGGATCGTGACCTGCCAGACGTACCAATAGCAGAGGCCGTAAAAGCCCAGCAGCTCCGAAAAGACGGCGTTGCGCGATGTGTCCCATCTGCTGCCCGGTCCGCCGTAGGCGGGCGGCGTGAGGAGACGGGCGAAGATTTTTTCTCTTTTGACGAAGTCGATGAAGTCCGCATACCAGACTCGATCGAAATCGTCTTCCTTGAGTTTGATCTTGCCCTTCGCCTCGAAGAAGTCGACGGTCTTTCGGACGATCTCCGACAGAAGGGGGTCGGGGTGGGAGAGGGCGAGCTGTTTCGGATTCAAGAGCATGTTCTGGCTCCTTACTATGGTGGAAGAGGCATGCGCGTCGCTGTCGACGCGCCCGCGTGCAAGCCGAGATTATTGGGTCATTTTACTTTGGAGGCAAGATGGTGAAGGGGCCGCGGGAGGGAGTGGACCGTGACGGCGGATGGGCGGGAGGGCCCGCGGTCGACCGGGATAAAAAGATTGACGGCGTCCGACACTGGTATTAGTCTCAGCCCACGGCGCTCAGCGCCGGCCTTCAGGAGGCTTGATGTCGAGCATTCTCCATCGATTGGATGAATCCGGGCGGCGCCCCGTGTCGATATTGCTTGGCAATTGGTTGAAATGTCCGTCATCGAATCCCAGGTAGACCTCGCCTCGGAGCGCTTCGCCGCGAACGCCGCGCATCATAGGGCGCTCGCGGCCGATCTCCGGCGCGAGCTCGATCTCGCAGGGCAGGGCGGCGGCCCGACCTACCGTCAGCGGCACGAGGAGCAGGGCAAGCTCTTCGTGCGCGACCGCATCGACAGGCTCCTCGATCCGGGCTCTCCCTTCCTCGAGCTGTCGCCGCTGGCGGCCCGCGGCCTCTATGGCGGCCAGGCCCATGGCGCCGGCATCGTCGCCGGCATAGGCAGGGTGGCGGGGCGCGAGGTAATGATCGTCGCCAACGACGCCACGGTGAAGGGAGGCTCCTACTACCCCCTCACGGTGAAGAAACACCTGCGCGCGCAGAAGGTCGCCGAGCAGAATTGGCTGCCCTGTCTTTACCTCGTGGATTCCGGCGGAGCCTTCCTGCCGATGCAGGACGAGGTCTTCCCCGACGTCGACCACTTCGGCCGCATCTTTTTCAATCAGGCGAGGATGAGCTCCCTCGGCATACCGCAGATCGCCGCGGTGATGGGCTCCTGCACGGCAGGAGGCGCCTACGTGCCGGCCATGAGCGACGAGGCGGTGATAGTAAAGGGTATTGGTACGATATTCCTGGCAGGACCGCCCCTGGTGAAGGCAGCTACCGGCGAGGACGTGAGCGCCGAGGATCTCGGCGGGGCCGATGTGCATACCCGTCTCTCGGGGGTCGCCGACCATTTCGCCGAGGACGACGAACACGCGATAGAGATTCTTCGCGACATCGTCGCGGGCCTGCCGAAGAGGCGCGGCAAGCGACCATCGATGCTGGAGGGCCTCGACCTCGAGGCTCCCGCCGACCCTCTGTACCCCGCCGAGGAGCTGTACGGCATCATTCCGAAGACCTTTCGCGAGGCCTACGACGTACGCGAGGTGATTGCCCGCCTCGTGGATGGCAGCGACTTCCGCGAATTCAAGGCGCGCTACGGCACGACCCTCGTCTCTGGCTTCGCCCGCATCGGAGGCTATCCGGTCGGCGTAATCGGCAACAACGGAGTCCTCTTCGGCGAGAGCGCCCTCAAGGGCACCCACTTCATCGAGCTCTGCGAGCAGCGCGGCATCCCCCTGCTCTTCCTCCAGAACATCACCGGCTTCATGGTGGGCCGGGAGTACGAGACGAAGGGCATCGCGAGGGACGGCGCCAAGATGGTCCACGCGGTGGCGACGACGACCGTCCCCAAACTCACGGTCGTCATAGGTGGTTCTTTCGGGGCGGGCAACTACGGGATGGCTGGGCGGGCCTACGATCCGCGCTTCCTGTGGATGTGGCCGAACGCGCGCATCAGCGTGATGGGCGGCGAGCAGGCCGCCAACGTCCTCCTCACCGTCAAGCAGGATCAGCTCGCCCGACAGGGCAAGCCAGCCCTCGGAGCGCCCGAGGCCGAGGAGTTCAAGCGCCCCATCCTCGAGGAGTACGAGAGCGCCGGCCACCCCTATCATTCGACGGCGAGGCTCTGGGACGACGGGGTCATCGACCCCGTGGATACGCGCCGCGTCCTCTCTCTCGCCCTCTCGGTGCTGCTCAACGCGCCGAGGCCCGAAGGCGGCTTCGGCGTCTTCAGGATGTGACGAGATGGGTCGCAGCTTTTCGAAGATACTCGTCGCCAATCGCGGAGAGATCGCGGTGCGGATCATCAGGGCCTGCCGCGAGATGGGTATCGCCTCGGTGGCCGTCTATTCCGACGCAGATCACGGTTCGATGCATGTGCGCATGGCCGACGAGGCGCTCCACATCGGCCCCGCTCCCGCCCTCGAGTCCTACCTTTCGATCGCCAAGATAGTCGAGGCGGCCCTGCGCAGCGGCGCCGAGGCGATCCATCCCGGCTACGGTTTCCTCTCGGAGAACGCGGCCTTCGCCGAGGCCGTCGAGGCGGCGGGCCTCGTCTTCATCGGGCCCTCGCCGGCCGCGATGCGCGCGATGGGCGACAAGGCTGCGGCGCGCGCGGCGATGGAGGCGGCGGGCGTGCCCGTGGTGCCCGGCTATCATGGCCTGCCCGGTTCGCCCCCGAGCGACGAAGAACTCGCGGCCGCGGCCTCCCGTATAGGCTATCCCCTCCTCGTCAAGGCGACGGCGGGGGGAGGCGGTCGCGGCATGCGGGTCGTCACGGCGGCGTCGGGGCTGGCCGAAGGCCTCGCCGCGGCGAGGCGCGAGGCCCTCCACGCCTTCGGCGACGGCACCCTCTTCGTCGAACGCTACATAGCCCGGGCCCATCATGTCGAAATCCAGGTTCTCGGCGATTCGCTCGGGAACCTCGTCCATCTTTTCGAGCGCGAATGCTCGGTCCAGCGCCGGCACCAGAAGATCATCGAGGAGAGCCCCTCGGCCCTCCTCGACGAGGAGTTGCGCTCCCGGATGGGCGAGGCCGCGGTCAGGGCCGCGAAGGCAGCGGGCTATTCCAACGCCGGCACCGTCGAGTTCATCGTGGACCCCGCGACTCGCGGCTTCTATTTTCTCGAGATGAACACCCGTCTCCAGGTCGAGCATCCGGTCACCGAGTCCGTGACGGGCCTCGACCTCGTGCGTTGGCAGATCCGGGTCGCCGAAGGCGCAGCCCTGCCCTTCACGCAGGAGGAGCTTCGCTCGCGGGGCCACGCGATCGAATGCAGGCTTTACGCCGAGGATCCGTCGCGGGGCTTCCTGCCGACCGGAGGCAGGCTCCTCCGTTTCGCCCCGCCCTCCGGCCCGGGCATCCGCGTCGACTCAGGCTTCGCCGAGGGCGACACGGTGGGTCTCCATTACGATCCCCTCCTCGCGAAGATCATCGCCTACGCCGAGGACCGCCCGACGGCCCTGGCCCGAATGCGCGAGGCGCTGAGAAGGATGGCGGTGCTCGGCATAGTTACCAATTGGGAATTCCTTAGGGAGCTCCTCGACGAGCCGGATTTCGAGGAGGGGCGGGTGCATACCACCTGGATCGAGGAAAGGCTCGCCGACTGGAAGCATTCTGAAGAGAATCCGCCTCCCGAATTCCTCGCGGCCGCGGCCTTCGTCTTCGGCGCGGGCGGGTCGAAGGGAATGCCTCCGAACTCACTCGGCCAAAGTTCGGGCGGCCACAGGTCTGCCGGACTTGCATCGGCAGGAAGTCGAGACTCCTCGGGTGAGGCGCGGCCTGCCGCCGATGGGGGAAGCGACCCCTTCAGTCCCTGGCAGAGCGCGGACGCCTTCCGCTCGGGGGGGAAATGAAGCAGCGTTTCCAAAGCGCGGGAGCGCTCCATGAAATCGAGCTGGCCGGCGAAGGCCGGACACTGACCGCGACGATCGACGGCCTCCGGACCGAGGTGGAGCTTGTCGCGGAGCGACCGGGCGAACTCGTGCTTCGTATCGAGGGGCGCATCCTGGCCTTCGATTTCGCCGCCGATGAAAGCGGCGGTTGGCTCTGCAGTGAAGGAAGGGTCTTCCGATTCGACAGACCGAAGCCCGTCTCCCGGCGCCAGCGCGAGTCGGCGGAAAGGAAGGACGAGATCCAACGCTCGCCCATGCCTGCCCTCGTGATTTCCGTGGAGGTCGCCGAGGGTCAGGAGATCGAGGGTGGAAAAACCCTCCTCGTCATCGAGGCGATGAAAATGGAGACCCGCGTGTCGGCTCCCCCGGGGAGCTGGAGGGTGGCCAGGATCTTCGTCGCCGAAGGCCGGCAGGTCAGCCGCGACGAGGAATTGATAGAGCTCGCCCCGAGACCGAAGGCCGGGGACCGATCGGGAGGCGAAGATGACAGGTAAGTACTATGATGAACTCGCCGTGGGCGCCAAGTACAGCAACGGACAGGGACGGACCATCACCGAGACCGACAACGTCCTTTTCTGCGCGATGACGATGAACGGTCAGCCCCTCCACCTCAACGAGGACTTCTCCTCCCACACGGAGTTCGGGCACAGGCTCGTCAACGGCGTCTTCACCCTCGGCCTCGCCGTGGGGCTGTCAGTCTCGGGGCTCACCGAGGGCACGATCGTCGCCAATCTCGGCTACGACAGGGTGGTCCACCCGAATCCCGTCTTCCACGGCGACACCCTCTACGTCGAATCGGAGGTGCTCGAAATGCGACCCTCGAAGTCGCGCCCAAAAAATGGCGTCGTGAGGCTCAAGCACACGGGCAGGAACCAGCACGGAGAAATCGTCGTCGAGTTCGAGCGCACGGTCCTCTTTCTCCGCAAGCCCGGGCCGGCGGGAGAGAAGGCCTGATGCGCGCCAGAAGGGGCTTGCTCTACATGCCCGGCGACGACGGGCACAAGATTCGCAAGGCGGCGGGCCTCGGCGTCGACTGCGTCTGCATGGACATGGAGGATGGGGTCGCGATCGATCGCAAGGCCGAGGCTCGCGCCACGATAGCCGAAGCCCTCCTCACGGTCGACTTCGGGCGGAGCGAAAAGCTGGTCAGGGTCAACGCCGTCGGCACCGGCCTCGAGGAGGCCGATCTCGAGGCAGTCCTCGGTGCCAGTCCCGATGTGCGCCCCGACGGCATCGTCCTGCCCAAGGTCGAGTCCGCGGAGCAGGTTCGTTGGCTATCCGCGCGCATCGCCGTTGCCGAGGCGAGCCAGGGCTGGCAGGCCGGTAGCATGGGCATCATCGTCCTCCTCGAAACCGCCCTGGGTATCGTCAACGCCAGGGAGATACTCTCCGCCGATCCCCGGCTGCAAGCGGCGATCTTCGGCGCCGAGGATCTGGCCGGCGACATCGGCATGACGCGGACCCGCGAAGGCCGCGAGGTCCTTTACGCGAGAAGCTCGGTGGTGACCCACGCCTCTGCCTTCGGCCTCCAGGCCATCGACATGGTCTTCGTCGACTTTCGCGACACCGAGGGATTGCGTACCGAGTCCTTGGAGGGCGCGGGCATGGGCTATTCCGGCAAGCAGCTCATCCATCCCGCGCAGGTGGGCCCTGCCCAGGAAGCCTTCACCCCTGCCCCCGAAGCCGTCGCGAAGGCGCTCCGCATCGTCGAGGCCTTCGAGGCGAATCAGCGCGAGGGCAAGGGCGCCTTCGCACTCGAAGGCAAGATGGTGGACATGCCGGTGCTGAAGACGGCGCGGCGCCTCCTCGAGCGCGCCGGAGTCGAAACCTCCCATCGCGAAGATCCAAGGAGCGCACGATGAAATCCTTCCATCCCCTCGACTTCGACCTCGGTTCGACGGCCGACCTCCTCAGGGAGACCGCCCGTCGTTTCGCCGCGGACGAGATCGCGCCCATCGCCGACGAGGTCGATCGAGCCAACGCCTTTCCGATGCACCTCTGGAAGCGAATGGGCGAACTGGGCTTCCTCGGCATCACCGTCTCGGAGGAGTACGGCGGTGCGGGCATGGGCTACCTCGAGCACGCCGTCGCCATGGAGGAGATCAGCCGGGCCTCGGGCTCGATCGGCCTCGCCTATGCCGCCCACTCCAACCTCTGCGTCAACCAGATCTTCATAAATGGTAACGCCTCGCAGAAGGCGAAGTACCTGCCCCCCCTCGTCTCCGGCGAACATGTCGGTGCCCTCGCGATGAGCGAGGCCGAGGCCGGCTCGGATGTCGTCGGCATGCGGCTCCGGGCCGACAAGAAGGGTGACCGCTACATCCTCAACGGCACGAAGATGTGGATCACCAACGGCCCCCACGCCGACACCCTCCTTGTCTACGCGAAGACCGATGCCTCCGGCGGCTCTCACGGCATCACCGCCTTCATCGTGGAGAGCGGCTTCCCCGGCTTCTCGACCTCGCCCAAGCTCGACAAGCTCGGCATGCGCGGCTCGGACACCTGCGAACTCGTCTTCGAGGACTGCGAGGTGCCCGAGGAGAACGTCGTGGGCAAGGTGGGCGGTGGCGTGAAGGTGCTGATGAGCGGCCTCGACTACGAGCGCATCGTCCTCTCCGCCGGCCCCGTCGGCCTGATGGAGGCCTGCATGGACACGGTGGTCCCCTACATCCACGCGCGCAAGCAATTCGGCAAGTCCATCGGCGAGTTCGAACTCATGCAGGGCAAGATAGCCGACATGTACACAACTATGAATGCCTGCAAGGCCTACGTCTACACCGCCGCGAAATCGGCGCACAGGCAGGGCATCCGGAAGGACGCGGCGGGCGTCATCCTCTACGCGGCCGAGAAAGCCACCTGGATGGCACTGCAGGCGATCCAGATCCTGGGCGGAAACGGCTACATCAACGACTACCCGGCGGGCCGCCTCCTCCGCGACGCCAAGCTCTACGAGATCGGCGCGGGGACGAGCGAAATCAGGCGCATGCTCATCGGAAGGGAGATCTTCGCGGAAAGCCTGCCCTGACCTCTGCCTTCCTGGCCACTCGCCGCAAATCGCGCTACCTTGCACATGGAAGCGCAAGGACGGCGCCACTTCCGTGACCAGGCTCGAACCTTCGGGGATGGCGCCATCTTTGGGGGAGGCTCGATGTCGGATGACGGGAGCGGGGGAAGGTCGGAACGGAAGATGGCGTCTGTCGCGACCCTCGTACTGCGAGCGCGGCGCGGGAAGGCCGCGACCTCGGTCGACCTGACGCTCGGACTCCTCGGCCTGGCGGAGCTCCTCTTCACCGGCGCGAAGCTGGCCAGCCTTTTTGCCGGCCGCGACCTGACACCGGAGACGAGACTCTTTCAGGGAATCGGCAGAATGGGCGGCTTCCCCATCGGGCCAATCTCAATGAGGCCCTCGTCCTCGCGATCTACCTCGTGACCGGCGAGATGCTCGCGGCGGTGGCGATCGCGATGGCCGCCCAAGGCCTCGGGGCCGGGCTCGATGCGATGACCGAAAAGCCGAGGCTCAGCGAGGAACTGCACCGGGACATCCTATCGACGGCGATGGACGGCTTTTGGCTCGTGGATTTGGAAGGGCGGATTGTCGACACGAACGATGCCTACTGCAGAACTTCCGGATACCGGAGGGATGAACCCCTCGTCGTCGACGCGACGACCGCCGCCTCGCCGAATAGGAGCCTGTCCGCGCCCCTCGAGGGGGACTATTTTCGCCCCGACAGTCCCGCCAATCCCGCCTTTTCCCTGGCCGACCGCGAGAGGCTCGAAGCTACCAATTCCCACGATCGCCTGACGAGGTCTTCGAGGATTTCGTCGGGCAGGGTCCCGTCGAGGGCGATCGTGTTCCAATGCTCCTTGTTGAGGTGCCAGCCCGGACGGATACAAGGCCAGGCGGCGCGAAGATCGCCCGACATCGCCGGGTCGCACTTGAGCGACACGCTTCCCGGCTCCTCCTTCACGTCGATGATGGCGAAGATCTTGCCTCCGACGCGGAACACCAGGGCCGAGTCGTCGAAGGGCATGTCCGAGGTCGCGGCGCGCTGGGCAGCGAGGAAGTCCAGAAGGGCGGGGCGGTTCATGGGGGGAGGGTAGCGCGGCAGCGAAGTCGGGGCAAGGTCGGCTTGCGCTGCTCGAAGGCGCCGATCCTGCAACAAGCTTCGAGGAACGCGAGAAGTCCGGGGTGGCGCGACAGAAGGCCGGGGTGGCGCGGCAGAAGGTCGGGGTGGCGTGACAGAAGGCCAGGGTGGCGTGACAGAAGGCCAGGGTGGCGTGACAGAAGGCCAGGGTGGCGCGGCAGAAGGTCGGGGTGGCGCGGCAGAAGGCCGGGGTGGCGCGATAGAAGTCCGGGGTGGCGCGAGTTCGTCAACGCACTGTGAAGTGTTTCCTTATCAATGCTGCTATGTCGGAACTGAATCCCGCATCGAGAGCCGCGGCGACGCCTTCTTTCGTGACGACCTCGGAGAGGGGCAAAAAGGTCGCTTTCGTAGAGCTCGCATCGAAGACAATGCCGACAGGCAGGCCCGCCTTTGAGGCCGAGGCCGCGTCGGATGGCCGGCGAGTCCATGAGGGGAGACCGCTCGCGCCGGGCTGGCCCGAGGCGGCAAAGGCGGAAAGGTAGCTCATGATGCCGCGGCTTAGTTCCTCCCTGCCGGGGAGATTGGCGGATGTGAAGAGGCGCCCGGTGTAAAGCGGTCCGAGGCAACTTTCCGTTCCGAGGAAGAAGGAGACATCGAGCGAATGGAAGGCCCCGAGTCTTCTCCCCCAGTCGCCCGGCATGGGTCCTCTTCCCGATGCATCCGGAGCGCCCCAATCGAAGCGGTATACATAGACGGGCGGCGCATCGTTATGCGAGGCGATGGCATCGGCGATCGAATCGACGCCCACAGCCTTCCATTCAAGGCTCCCAAATTTCGCCGCGGCCGCGTAGAGCGGCGAGCGCCAATCGAGGCTCCGGTCTCCCGACAAAAAGAGCTTTGTCTCTTCGCGATTTGACCCAATTATGAGAGGGACCTTGTTGGGCCAAAGGCCCTGGCTGAAGGCCGCGAGGCCGCCCTGCGCGATCACGTGACCGTCCATGAATGTCGACGACCACTTCGACATGCCGAGGCCGCTCGAGGGGATGAGACGCAACAGTTCTTTCGCGCTCGCTGCGCGAAGTAGTTTCGCTCTCGCGGCCGGAGGCATCGAAGCGGCAATTCGCTCGGCCTCGGTGAGGGTCTTGGCGCGGCCCAGCTTGACGAGGAGGGCGGCAAATAGATCGCCACTCTCCGTCCTGGCATCGGCCATGGAAGTGAAGCCGTCATATCCGGATTCGACAACCGCCCTTTCGAAGAGCCCAGTAGCCCGAGGCGAAAGGAGAAGCGACAGGGTATCGAGGCCCCCCGCGGATTCGCCCGCCACGGTAACGCGGCTCGGATCGCCGCCGAAGGCGGAGATGTTCATTTTTACCCAACGAAGCGCCTCGATAATGTCGAGGGTGCCGAAATTGCCCGAGGCCGAATCGGGATCGGCGCCGGCTGCGATGGCGGGGTCTAGAAACCAGCCCAGCGGCCCGAGGCGATAATTGAGCGAGACAAAGACCATTCCGGATTTCGATGCCACCGCCCAGCCAAGATAATCGTCGATCAGATTCGAAGCCCCCGCTGTATTGCCGCCTCCATGGATGTAGACGTAGACCGGCAAATCCCCCGCGAATCCGCGCGGCCTCCAGACATTGAGGTACAGACAGTCTTCGCTTCCCATGATGAAATCGAGGAAGGGGCTTCTCTGCACGGACCATCCGCCGAAGGCGCCTGCGTCGCGAATGCCTGTCCATGGTTTTGCCGGTTCAGGCGCACGCCACCGGAGATCGCCGACGGGAGGGGCGGCATAGGGAATGCCGCGCCAGACCCAGCTGCCGCCGCGATCCTCGCGGCCTTTGATCAGGCCATCTCGAGTCTGAACGACAAGGTCGCCCTGCCAAGCCGAGGCGACCTTGTCCTGCGATTCGATCCGATTCGTATCTCCTTCAGGTGCCGATGCGCAGCCTGCGTAGAGCAGCGGCGAAAACAAAATGGTCAATTCAAATAGGATCGATGCCCATGAACGTCGCATTTCAACCCCCTGATGGCATTTCGCAATGAACGAAGCGGAGAGCCGGCGCCTCGAATTTATGACGAGAAGCGCCAAGCCGGTCGCTCTCGAAGCATGGTAGCACGGTGACGGCCCCATTCGGCCATCTCTTGCACCGGTTCAGGCGACAGCATGCGGCATAACCGGAAGGGTCGCTCTAGCATGCGGCATAACCGGAAGGGTCAGACCCCACGGGTTTATCACCGTCAAGCACGTCTGCATCGCGTCGACGGAGATCATGTACACATATGCCTCGGCGTTCCACCTTCCGGCGGACACCAGGCTTTCGGCGAAAAATCAGGTGAATGTGCGTGTCAGGAATTCGCGCGAGGAAGTGTCAGATCAGTGTGCGAGGCGGTATTTGTACTTTACGCCTACGCTCCAACCTCGTGCTCAATGGCTTTGCGGACGAACTCATTAAGGGATTCGCCTTTGGCTTGCGCCTTGCTCGCAGCCCGCGCGTGTAGCTCTGGCGGAATGCGGACGTTGAACTTGCCCGAGTAGGGCTTGTCCGGGGTTTCCCCGCGCTCCGCACACCACGCCAGATAGTCGTCAACGGAAACGCGGAAGGCGGCGCGAAGCCCCTCCACGCTCGAACCCTCGAACGTGATACCGTCACTTTGAAGGTTGCTCACGCGCCCGAAGAATATGCCGCCCTCATCGTCAAAGGTGACGGTGCCAAAATAGCCTTTATATTCCATCACGTTCATGGCTTTACCCCCGCTCCCAACGCGCCGAAAAGGCCTTCAATGTCGGCCCACGGGATGTCGGCACGGGTGGGCCTTCCGAATACCGCTTCCAAGGTCCTGCGGTGCTTTACGTTCAAAGCTTATAGTACCACGAAACGGTACTGAATGGTGCACCGAAATCTTTGACGCATTGTGTACTTATGGTATAAGAAGCAAGGGGCGAATGCTGCAATTTATTTTATAACAATAAAATCTGAATCTATTGCAGGGTTGAGTCCTGCTCGTCGTCTTCGTCGCGGGGCTGAGACGTACAGCCCTCACGAGCGCGGCCATGAAATCCACGGCAAAAAAGCGCGTCTTCTGCCATCGCCACAGCTTCAACTACGGAAATGCTATTTTTTTCGCACTTGACCTTGACGCCATCGCCGTAAGTGCTAAAATATCAGCATATGAGCGGAGGAAAGCTTGTGGTCAGAAAGCATCCGGACGAATTGGGCAAGAGGGAGCGGCAGGTCGTCGAGGCGGTCTATCGCTTGGGCGAGGCGAGCGTTTGGGAGGTCCTTGAAGCGATTCCCGAAGCGCCCGGCTATTCCTCCCTGCGCGCGACGATGAATGTCCTCGTTCGAAAGGGGCTCCTTCTCACGAAAAAGGATGGAAGGAAATTCGTCTACTTCCCGGCCATTCCCCCGGAGAAGGCGCGCGGAACGGCGATAGCCCGCCTGCTCTGCACCTACTTCGACAATTCGGTCTCGGCCGCCGTCTCGGCCCTCCTCGACCTCCACGGCGCGGAAATCAGCGATGAGGAGTACCGGAATCTCACGGGTCTCATCGAATCCCGAAGGAGGTCGGGAAAATGACGGCAAGCGGATTTGTCGCCGCCTTCTCCTCGGCCTTTCCGCTTAAAATTCTCTTGGCAATACTTACGATCGATCTCATCAAGGGGGGCGCTCTCGTCCTCTTCGCCTTCATCCTCTCGCGGGTTTGGCTTCAGCGAGATCCCCGGCGCGATCGAGCCCTGTGGGCGCTCTGCCTGCTCGCCCTGCTCGTCCTGCCCCCGCTTTGGCTCTAGCTCCCGCCCGTGGAGCTCGGACCAATCTTGGCCGATCTCGCTCCGGCAAGTCCGCCAAAGAACGCGGGTCTCCTCCTCTCCCCGCGCATGGCACTCGGCTTGGATAGCTGGGCCAGAGCCTATTCCGCCCTGGACCCGGAGGGGCTCTCGGGGCGGATGACGCGCGTCGGCTTTCTTCTCCCATGGATATGGCTTGGCGGTTCCTTGTTTCTCGTGGCCCGTCTGGCCATCGGACTCCTCCACGCGTCGAGGCTTCCCGCCGTATCCGCTCCCGCGTCCATCCTCGAGTTCGCGGCCGAACTCAAGTCAGGCCTTCGGATCGAGCAATCAGTGAAGATCGAGATGAGCCAGGGCATCACCATGCCTTTTACACATGGCGTTCTGCGACCCCGAATCCTCCTGCCGATGGAGGCGGCCGCTTGGAACGGGGAACGACTCAGGGTCGTGCTCCTCCATGAGCTCGCCCATGTCAGACACCGCGATTCGTTTGCGCCAAGCTTTCAGAGTCCATTCGGGAGGAAACATATTGTAGCCTCCCGCTTTCTTTTCCACTTCCTTCCCGCGATATTTTCATCTGAACTATGATAAAAACTCTCGGGAATCCCGAGATCCATGGCTCGGAAAACAATTCGAGCCATCATCGATTCCCGATATCCCAGGCAATACGGAGGCGATAAAAGAGGCCGGGAATCCCTAAGGGAATCCCAGCCTGATGATCGCGAACGCGACTGCCCGA
>DATKVC010000023.1:0-89413 GCA_035530275.1 Rectinemataceae bacterium
TCCGACTCGAGGGCCTTGGCGACTCTTCTTTGCTCATCAGCTTTTTGAAGTAGATCCAAATCCGCGGGCAACTCCGCGGAGATCGAGGGAGCGGTTTCGATCGGGGCGACGCCCGGAGAGGGGGTCTCAACAAAAGGCGCACTATTCGGATTGGTCGTTTGAGGTGCGGGAGTTGGCATAGGGCTCGCCTCCACCGCAGGCGCCGGGCTCTCTTCCATCGCGGGCATGGGGCTCTCTTCCACCGCGGGCGCCGGGCTCTCTTCCACCGCGGGCATGGGGCTCTCTTCCGCCGCGGGCGCCGGGCTCTCTTCCACCGCGGGCATGGGGCTCTCTTCCACCGCGGGCGCCGGGCTTGCCTCCACCGCGGGCGCCAGGCTCTCTTCCACCGCGGGCGCCGGGCTCTCTTCCGCCGCAGGCGCCGGGCTCTCTTCCACTGCGGGCGCCGGGCTCTCTTCCACCGCGGGCGCCGGGCTCTCTTCCACCGCAGGCGCCGGGCTGATATCGAGCGCGGGGGTAGGCTGCGCTTCCGGCGAAAGCGCCGCGTTTGACGCGGGCGTCTCATCGATTCCGGATACGACTTCAGGGTTTGCAATTCTGGTAGGTACGAGGGGCACCTGTGGCAATGAAGTTGGAGCAGGCTCGGCAAGTGCGGCGGACGATGTCTCCGAAGTTGGTGCCGGAACGGGCTCTGCTGCCGCGACAGGTGAAGGCGATGCCGCAGGCAGAGGCGCCAACGCCATTTGAGGCGCTGGCAACGGGGCTGGTTCAGCTGTTGCTTCAGGAAGAGGCGTTGCCACAGGCATCGGCGTCGCCGCAGGCGGAGGGGCTAACGCCGCTTGAGGCGCCGGCAACGGGGCCGGTTCAGCAGTGGCTTTTGGCAGAAGCGTGGCCATAGGCGTCGCCGCAAGCGCCGGAGACCCAACAGGCTCGGGCTTTGTCGCTTCCTGAAGGCCATCACTCGGAGCGGCAGCTGAGATGGCAGTGGGAGAGCCTGATACAATTCCGTTCGTGGCTGCGGTCTTTGTCGAGTCTCCTTGTTTGGCGACAGTTGCCGATTCCGCTGGTCCAGCCGCGGGGAGCGCGGCACTCGCCAAAGCAGGCGCGGGTATTTTCGCCCATGTCACCGATGAGGCCCGATCGGCAAGCGAAAATGCCCTTCCCTGCCCGCCGAATATCGAAGCGAGGTAGCCGAATTTCCCCGCGAGCGATGGGTCGAGGATTTTCAATCTCGCGTAATCCGCGTCTGAACCTTCGAAATCCTCGAGTTCATATTCGCAGCGAACCTTGCCGAGGAGAGCCTGGGATGACTTCGGGTCGTTCTTCCAAGCGTACTGATAATAGGTGAGGGCAAGTTTATAGTCCTTGCGAAGGAAGGCGACATTGCCGAGGTTCGTCCAAGCCTGGAGGCACTGGGCCTTGGCGCTGTCCGAGAAACTTTGCCAGGCCTGCTTGAGCAGGCCGAACTCGGCATAAAGAATACCTAGTTCATTCGCCGATTGTTCGGGCCTCATCCCCTTGTCGGCGACGCGAAGTCGTTCGACCCTCCCTTCGATCTCCCTAACCACGAATCGGTCGAGGGAAGCGTCAAAGGCGACAGCGGAATCCGCCTCGCCAGGCAGGTTGAATCGCGGATTGACCCCGGGGAAGGATGCGGGCGGATATATTTTCCAGCAATCGGGCAAGGTATAGAAGGCGACAGTCCCGGCGACGCTGTTGTCGATCCATTCCTTCGCGGCGACCCTCCAAGCCTTTATGAAACCGTCGGCGACCATGGTGATCTCGACTGGTATCCAGACCCGCCCTTCGCGATAGATGAGTAGATTCTGGTCGTAGAAAGTCGAACGGGCCGTCGCCTCATCGAGTCCGGTATCGAAGGCGGCGAAGATATGGCCAGGGATCGTTATGAATGCCGCGTCGATGCCCACCGATTGCATTAGCGAGGCGAAAAGGATGGCCAAATCCGAACAGTCTCCGCCGCGGTTCTCCAGGGTCTGATGGGGAAATTGCACGGAATCGATGTAGTCCTTGATCCCGTGTTTGACCGAATAGTCGTTGGCCGGTACTACCACATAATTGAGACCATACAGGCGTTCGGCCTCGAACATTCCGATCGCGTATTGCAGAGGCTTGTTGATGTCTCCTCGCAGTCTGTCGCGCACGATGCCAGAGGCGAATCTGGCAAACCAGAGAGCTGCGGGATTCTTAGGAGAGACGAAGGAAGCGGCACGTCTGTCGTCCGACCAGGTGATGGCGTTCCGATGATGCATGCGAAAATCGATCGGCGTCCGGAAAGATCTCTCCGAGCCGAGGAAATTGAATTTGACAATCACCTCGCCCTTGGCGTCGATTCCTTGGGTGATATCGAGGACGCTATCGTTGAAGAGCGCCTTTATCGGAACCTCGATCGTCCCCCCTTTGGGGATCGCTTCCAAGGTCGCACAGACCTTGGGCTGGTCCATAAATCCCGGCGCGTTGAAAGATATGGTGACGTTCCGTATCGCCGCGTCCTCGCGGTTGACTATGTCGACCTTGCCGAATGGCTCATCATTGTAATAGGCGTACAGCGACGGGAAGACCGCGTCGAGGCGAGGGTTCTCGACGGAGACCTTCGTTTTCGCTCCGCTTATGGCGGAGAGATTGAGGCTGAACCAGATCCCGGCTTCAAAAATGCTGAGGATCGGCGCAGTCGTTCCGAGATAGGTCGAATAACCACCACTCGCGGAGAGAGTCAGCAAGGGGGATATCCGAAATCCCGAGCCCAGCCTCGCGCCGGCCGCGAAGGAGGTTCCACCGCCTCCAGCGAAGTAAAGTTCCGCCAATCCTCCCATCGCATCGAGTCGGAGTGAAAGGCGATCGACAGGTCGCACGAGGAGACCGATTCCGACATCGCCCTCGCCCGCAGCAAGCGAACCCGAGCCTCCGGCGTAGGGAATCGTGACGTACATGCCCCGAACGAAGGGTCGCAGCCACTCGGTGGCCGTAATCTCGATCGAAGCGCCCGAACCGTAGCCTAGATCGCCATAGAGCTTTTTCGAAGCGCCTGTCAAGGAATCCTTGTAGGTGTCGAGGGGGAAATACAATTCCGCCAAGGTCCTAATATGGAATGCGGGGCCGTCTTGCGCACTGCCGACAGTCGTCGACAAGGCGAGGACTGCCACGATCGCCGTTATGATCGGCGAAAGACGGCTGCTCCGATCGTTCATTCTCCATCGTCCCACACCATGCCTCCGCCCCTGTCGGCAGCGGCGGAGGAAGCACGCAGGGCCGCCCTCGCATCCACCTTGGATGAAAGATAGGCGTAGCGCTCTGCAAGTGCTTGATCCAAGATCTTGACCTTGGCGTACAGGGAATCGGCCTCGGCATAGGCGTCAAGTTCATAACGGGTCCGGGCGAGGCCGATGAGAGCCGCCTTGTTGCCTGGCTGGACATCGAGTGCCTTCTGGAACCAGGATGCGGCCGTTTCGTAGTCTTTCATGAGGAATGCGACGTTCGCGAGATTGACCAAGGCAGGTACGGTCCCCAGGGCAACCGCCTTTGAAAACTCCGCACGCGCTTCCGTGTACATTCCGTATTGGGCGTATATGATGCCGAGGGAGTTGTGCTGCCTGCCCGTTCCCGTGCCCTCGAAGGCCGAAGTCAAACGCTTCACCTTCGGCGCAACTTCGACGGCAACGAACCTGGAAAGCGTGCTTTCGAAAGCCTGGGAAATCGTCCCCTCGGCCGGTTTTACCGGCGAGAAAGCTACATTGGGAATGGCAACCGGTTGGTATTTCTTCCAGGCATCTTCCAATTGCACTAATCTCGGCGAGTCGCCTCGACGTACGCTCTCGTTCCAAAGATTCGCCCCTCCTTGCCAGGCCGGGAGAAAGCCTTCGCGGATCAGGGAGGGACGCAGCGGGACCCAAGCCTTCCCGGAATCGAAGATGAAGTTGGAGATCGTGCCGAAGGTCGTGCGCGCCTGCGCCTCGTTCATGTCGAGGGGAAAGGCGACGATGCAATCCTCGGGAAGGGCGGCGATGGCGGCCGGGATTGCCACCGACTCGAGGGCCTCCGCGAAGAGCAGGGCCAGGGCGTCCGAGTCGCCCGACTTGTAGGTAAGGGTCTGCCAGGGGTACTGGATATAGGCCAATCTACTCGAATCTCGGACGGCCGCGGTATAGGGAACCGAGGGATCGGGCGACCAATTCACTCCATAGACGCGAAGGCCCTCGAAGAGCCCCATTCCATATTGAAGGGACTTGTCGATTTCTGGCCTCGCGCTGATGCGTACGAGACCCGCGATGTATTTCGAGAGACCCAGCATCACCGGGTCCTGAGGTGACACGAAAGCAGCCGCTATGTCGGGATCTTGCCACGTGGCAGCGTTTCGATTGTTGAAGACGACGGTCACGACTTCCGTAACGCTTCGCGTGGCGTCAAGGACCTTGTAGTCGATCCGAATCTGGCCTTGAATTTTGGTGGTCTCCGAGAAAGCCAATGGCCTCTCGTTGAGATTCGCGAAGATCGGCGTTTCGACATGGCCGCCCCTTTGTACCAAGGGGATATTCGCGCAATCGGCAGGGCGCGACGTGTAATCGCCGGCGGCAAAACTGACCTTTACGTCGCGGATTTCCGCCGCCTCGTCGTTCACGATTCGGAGGGTCCCAAGCGGGTCAAGGGCGCCCTTGTACCAAAGTATTGGAAAGAGCGACTTCTGATTGACTACGGCCAAGGAGAGGCCGCTCGCCTCCCCGAAAAGCCGATCCAAACCAAGACTGACCGTGACTCCGGCCGAGATTGCCTTGAAAATGGGAGCCTGGCTTCCGAGTATTTGGGAATAGCCGATATCGGCGAGGAGGCTGAAGGAAGGGCCGAAGCGATAGCCGATTTCGGCGCCGGCCTTCCAATACGGGGCGAAACCGGAAATACCATCTGCGATGTTGGTTTTCGGCACGCTGACCCAGGCCAATCCGCCGGAGCCGCCAAGTCTCAATGAAAGTCGCGGCAAAGGGAAGGAATAGAAGAAAAGACCGGGACCCGCTTCGACGAAACTCATTGAGCTCGAAACATTATTCAGGGGAATCAAGCCAACGGCGCCTTCGATGGAAGGGCTCAGGAAACCGAAAAAGGAGAGGTCGACGGAGATATTTGCGCCGAAACCGGGGGTATAGAGCTCCAATCCAGTGCCCGAAGCGGCGACGTTCCCGGTAGGAAGCCACACCTCCGGCTCAAGCCTTGCACCGAGATGTGGGGCAGCTGAAAGCGTAAATGCGCTCCCCGCAACCACGAAAACCGCGCCTAAAATCCAACCGGCGCATCCAGACTTCATGGTGTGCACCTTTATGGAATGATGCTTTAATTATAGCGTTCACAGAGGGAGGAAAACAAAGAAAAAGTAACTTTCCGGAGAATCCATGAAGTCAGCAGACACTATTGCCTATCCGCATCGCTTGCCCGTCGGAAGTTCCACATCAGAGGACCGAGTCCGGCCTTTTCTCGACGCCCCCTCGTATCGGCACCTCGCCTACAACGTGGGAATGAACCAGCTGCGCGCGGTAGTGAAAAATGGCGCCATCGCCTTTCAGCGAGAGCCGAACCGTCCCCTCGACCCGGCGTAAATCAGCACCGCCCCGATCACGGCGACGAAGGCCACGATCAAAGCCGGCGTCAGCTCCTCGCGATAAACGAAGAGCCCGAGGATGAGCTGCATCGAAGGCGACACGTACTGGATGAAACCCAGTCGCTGGAGCGTGATACGGTTGGCCGCGAAGGCGAAGGTGATGAGGGGAATTGCCGTCACAGGTCCCGCGACGACGAGCAGAATGTTGGCCCCGACATCGGGGCCGCCGAAGGCTCCCGCGCCGGCGGAGTGTCTCCATATGAGATAAGCCAGTGCGATCGGCGTCACGGTAAGGGTTTCGGCGGCGAGGCCCGTCATCGGATCGAGGCCGGCCTGTTTCTTGACGAGGCCATAGAATCCGAAAGTGAAGGCGAGTATCAGCGAAATCCAGGGCGGCGATCCCAGGATGATGGTCGCCGCGATCACACCGGCCGCAGCGATGCCGATCGCCGCCATTGTAAAGCCATCGAGCTTCTCGCGAAGGAACAAGGCCCCGAGGGCGACCGAAACGAGGGGATTGATGTAGTAACCGAGGGCCGATTGGGCAATATTGCCGTTGTCGACGGCCCAGATATAGACGCCCCAGTTCGTGGTGACGAGGAGGGCGGCCACGAAAGCGACCGCGAGGCGTTTACGATTTGCGAGAAGTGAAAGGAGGCCCGAAAAGCCCCCTCGGAACGCAAGAAGAAAGACCGTGAATAGGGCTGCCCATACTATGCGATGGGACAGCACCTGAAATGGGTCGATCGCCTCGAGCCTCTTCCAATAGAGCGGAAAGAGTCCCCACATCCCATAGGTGGCGAATGCCGCGATCGTTCCACCCTTTGACTGGAGAAAGGCTGTATTCGATGATGAGAGCAGGCCCCCGGGCTTATCCATGCCGGGAGGATACCTCGGAGCGACTTTAATGGAAAAGCCGGTCCTTCCAGAGTCAAGATTCCTGGTAAAAAAATATGAAAAGTGTAACAAATGTTCGCGTGCCAACTTTGTGCGTCCGCAATAGTTGGGGGAGGTTCAGAGTTCTGTCGGCAATTCTGCTCACAGACGGGATGACCGAAAGCAAAGTCGAAGGAGGAGTCGTGATGTTTCTACCTGAACGCAAATTCTGTGCGGCGGTGATCGGAGCCTTTTTGGTTCTCTTCGTCCCCGCGGTTTTTGCCGACACCGCCGCCGCGAAAAGCGACGGAAGTGAAGCCTGTATAGCCTGCCATTCGGGCACTTCCCCCGCCCTTGTCATGGACTGGCAGAGCTCGCGCCACGCGGCCGCCGGCGTCGGCTGTCTTTCCTGCCACGCGGTCAGCAAGACTGACGTGCGAGCGGGCAACCACATGGGATTCACCGTTACCGACATCGTCACTCCCAAGGACTGCTCGAAGTGCCATCAGAAGGAGTACGACGAATTCGAGGTCAGCCACCATGCCAAGGCCGGCGACATCATGGCGAGCCTCGACAACGTCCTCGCCGAAAAGGCCGCGGGCATGCCCGGCAACATCGCCGACGCCTCGGACGCCTGCTGGCAGTGCCACGGTTCCACCGTCAAGTTCCAGAAAGACGCCAAGGGACAGATGATCTACGATTCCGAGACGGGTTTCCCGAAACTCCTGGCTTCGAGTTGGCCCAACTCCGGCATCGGACGCCTCAACCCCGACGGCTCGAAGGGCAGCTGCAACGCCTGCCATTCGAAGCATAACTTCTCGATCGCGATGGCCCGCTCCCCCGAGAGCTGCGGCAAGTGCCACCTCGGTCCCGATCATCCCCAGGCTGAAATCTACGCCGAGTCGAAGCACGGCATCGCCTTCGCCGTCAACCGCGACAAGATGAACCTCGACAAGGAAGGCGACTGGGTCCTCGGCAAGGACTATTCCGCCGCCCCGACCTGCGCCACCTGCCATGTCGGTTCCTACACCACCGCCGACGGCACCGTCGTCCCGAGCAGCCACGACGTCGGCGCCCGCATCAGCTGGACGAACAGGCCGATCGTGAGCGCGAAGATCAACCGCGTCGTCTTTACCGACGGTTTCGAGGACGACTATCCCTCGACCCAGGCCCTCCCCGCGATCGGCGCCAAGCTCGAGACCACGGAGAACAGGTTCTCAAACGGCAAATTCGCCCCCGCCAAGGTCACGCGCACCGTCGCAAAGATCATAACTTGGCAGGAGCGACGCGATACCATGAAGGGTGTCTGCCTCAACTGCCACGGCGTCTCCCAGGTCAACAACTTCTACGACCAGTACGACGACCTCGTGAACCTCTATGACGACAAGTTCGCCAAGATCGGCAACCAGCTCATGAACGATCTCCTGGCCGACAAGGTGCTCAAGGCGAACGCCCCCTACGAGAAGAAACTCCAGTGGACCTGGTACGAACTCTGGCACCACGAGGGAAGGCGCGCGCGGATGGGCGCCTCGATGATGGGACCCGACTATGTCAACTGGCACGGCATGTACGAGGTCGCCCAGGTCTTCTACACCGGCTTCCTGCCCGAGGTCATCGACGCTGCCGCGGACGTCAGCCCCGCGATGAAGAAGAAATACGAGGACAAGGTCGCCGCCATCCTCGCGAGGCCGGAAAACCAATGGATCCACGGTCTCACGCCGGAGCAGGCCAAGGCCCTCAAGGACAGCTATCTGCAGAAATACGGAGACTAGGGCTGCGAAAAGCGCAAAACAGCCCTCGAAACGAAGACCGGAGCCGCGTGGCTCCGGTCTTTTTGTTGGCTTTCCGTAGGATGCACGGCCAAGGATTCGAGGAAGGGGTAATTAGGCCCTAATTGCGCTCTTTTTGCGGCACGATAAAGAGTTTCGATAAGTCGTAGCCTTGGGCTGTCGCCAGCTCGGCCATCTTGTCATAGGTTCCCTGGTCGAGAGTCGGGCTTCGCGAAAGGAACCAGAGGTACTTCCTCGAATTGTCACCGACGAGGGCCCATGAATAGTCCTGCTCATCGAGGCCGAAGATGAGGTAATCAGCGGCGAATGGCCAGAAAAACTGGACCTTGAGGGCGGCGGGCTTTGCAGGATCGGGAACCCACGCCACAGCCTTCGCATCGGTGTAGGGTCCATCGAGGGACTTCTTGAAGCCGCTGTTCTTGACGGCGATCCTTCCATCCTTCCTGATCGAATACTCGGCCGTCACCCCGACGAGATCCTTTTCAAAGGTTTGCTGGAATCGCGCAATCTCGTACCAACGGCCTACATAGCGAGCGGGATCCACCTGGGGCACGAGCTCGAGGGCAGGCAAGGTTTCCGCACCCACGAAAAGACTGCCGGCAAACAGGATCACTGCGACTAATGATCCGATTTTTGTAACATTCATCACGGTTCCTCCTTTAGCAATAGGAAGATACTCAAGGGGTGGATGAATGTCCATTCAGGAAGTTCCGCGCCAAGGCGGAAGGGAGGAGCGATGAAGGTCGAAATCGATCGCGGGGGATGCATCGGCTGCGCGCTCTGCTGGACCGAATGTCCGGAAGTCTTCGAACAGGATCCCGACGACAGCCTCAGCCGAATCGTGGCGAAGTACCGAATTTCGGGTGACACCGGATGCGGCGAAGCGCCCGAAGCCCTTCGCGAAGGCGTCCAATCGGCCGCCGATGGCTGCCCGGTCGGGGTGATCTCCCTCGAGCGGGGGTAAATCCCGCCCGGAGGCATTGATACCCGCCGGAGGCTGTCACCTTTGTACTAATTAACGGCCGCAGCTATAAAAACCAAGAGCGGCACATGCCGCAATTCCAGAATTTTTTCGCGAGGGAATTCTCGAAGGGGCGCCCACAGGCGCCCCTTCGAGAATTCAGCAATCGCCTTATTTTTTGTTGGCGGCGCGAAGCGGCGACATCCGCTTAATACAGAAGACCTCGTCCGCTACGGCGGGCGAGGTCTTCCTGAAGCGCGATTTAGGTCGCCGCTTCGCGTGCCGAAATCTCGCCAAGCCGCGGCTTGGCAGGGCGATTTCGGCAGCGACATCGGGCAACGATCGCCTTATTTCTTATTCGCGATCGTTGCCTTACAGGTCTTGCAGATCTTGACCTTCTGGCCTTCGACTTCCTGCTCGTAGACGATCTTGACGCCTTCGCGTTTGCAGACGGGACAGGTGCCCCGGCCGTGGGCGGCGGTATCTTTCAGACCCTTGCCGCGGTGTGCCTTCGACATAGTATCTCCTCCGGTCCCGGATTACTGGGCCTTGGCGGCGTCGGCCTTCGCTGCCTTGTCGGCCTTGGCCTGCTTGTCGGCCTTGCGCTGCTCGCGCTCCGCCTTCTTGTCGTCCGTCTTGCGGTCGACGAGCTCGAGGACGACCATGTCGGCCGCGTCCTGGGCTCGTTCGCCGAGCCTGAGGATGCGTGTATAGCCGCCGTTCCGCTCCTTGAAGCGGGGACCGATGTCGGTGAAGAGCTTGGCGATAATGGCTTCGTCCCAGAGCTTGCGGGCGACCATTCGTCGATTGTGGACCGAGTCCACCTTCGCGCGGGTGATTTCCTTCTCGGAAAAGCGCTGGACTTCCTTCGCCTTGGCCCGGGTCGTGACGATGCGCTCGTGCTTGAAAAGCACCGTCATCATGTTGCGGATGAGGGCCTTGCGATGGGCCGGCACCCGGTTAAGCTTGTTGAATCCGATCTTATGCTTCATCGGTCTCTTCCTTCTTCATGGACAGCCTTAGGTGGTTCCGCAGGGCGGAATAGTCCGTCATGCCGAGACCGAGATTCCACTCCTTGAGCTTGTCCTTGATCTCCTGGAGGGACTTCTTGCCGAAATTCCTGGTCTTCGCGATGTCATCCTCGGTCTTCCTCGTGAGATCGCCTATGGTCTTGATGCTGGCGTTCTTGAGGCAGTTGGAGGAGCGCACCGAGAGCTCGAGTTCCTCGACCGGGGTATTGAGGATCTGGCGGACCCTCTCCTCGATCTCGTCGCTCTCGCCGTCGTCGCCGATCTCGCCCTCGTCGAAGTTGACGAAGATCGCGAAGTGATCCTTGGCGATCTTGGCGGCCTCGGCGAGCGCGTCCTCGGGTTTCACCGTCCCGTCCGTCCAGATCTCGAGCACGAGCTTGTCGTAGTCCGAGCGCTGGCCGACGCGGGTCGGTTCGACCGCATACTTCACTTTTCGGATGGGCGAGAAGATCGCGTCCATCGGGATGGTGCCCACGACTTCGACGTACTTCTCGTTGACCTCGGAGGGGACGTAGCCCCGTCCGAGATCGATCTGCACCTCGACGTCGATGCGGGCGCCCGCACTGAGATTGCCGATCTTGACCCCGGGAGTGAGCACCTCGAGGGACTTGCCCTCGGCGAGCGACGCTCCCGTGATCTCCATCGGTCCGGCGAACTCGTAGAGAAAGGTCGCCTGTTCCTCGTCGTTGGGCAGACGGATGCGAACCTGCTTGAGGTTGTTGAGCATCTCGATCGTGTCCTCGACGAGGCCGGGAATCGTCTCGAATTCGCTCGAGACGATGTGCTGGGCGCCATCCGCGTCGTAGCGGACGATCCGCACCGCGGTGACGGCGTAACCCTGGATCGAAGAGAGGAGGATGCGGCGCAGCGAGTTGCCGACGGTAGTGCCGTAGCCGGGCTCGAAGGGGTACGCCAGGAACTTGCCGTAGTCCGCGCCGGACTCGCTCTGTTCGTAGGTGATCCCCTTCGGCCTCTTGAAGCCTTTGAGGAGGTTCTTCCGCGCCATTTCGTCTCCTTACTTGGAGTAGAGCTCGACGACGAGCTGCTCCCGGATGTCCGCCATGTCAGTGATGTCTTGGCGGTGGGGGATGGACGCGAAGCGACCACTCATCTTGTCCGGATCGACCTCGAGCCAGGGCATGACGCCTGAGCGTCCCACTTCCTGGAGAGCGTCCTTGACGAGGGTCATCTTCTTGCCGGAGGCGAGGATCTCGATCTTGTCGCCTTCGCGCACGGTGTAGGAGGGCACGTTGACGCGCTTGCCGTTCACGGACACGTGGCCGTGGAGAACGAGCTGGCGCGCCTGAGCCCGGGAAACCGCGAAGCGAAGCCGCATGACGACGGTATCGAGCCTGCGCTCGAGGAGGGCGAAGAGGTTTTCGCCTGTCTTTCCGGGCATGCGGAGCGCCTTCTCGAAGGTGTTCCTGAACTGGGTCTCCATGAGGCCGTAGGACCTCTTGAGACGCTGCTTCTCGCGGAGCTGGACCGCGTATTCGGATTGCTTGCCCTGGCGGGACTTCGGCGCCTTCCCCGGGGGAAGGGCCTTGCGATTGATCGGGCACTTGTCGCTCTTGCAGCGGTTGCCCTTGAGAAAGAGCTTGCGCTGCTCGGTGCGGCAGAGCCTGCAGACTGGACCGATATATCTGGCCATACTATGTCACCCCTTCCTTGTCAGATGCGTCGGGCCTTGCGGGGCCGGCAGCCGTTGTGCGGTATCGGGGTCACGTCGCTGATCGTGCGGACCTTGAGCCCCGAGGCGCCGAGCTGGCGGATGGCCGACTCGCGACCCACGCCGGGTCCCTTCACGAACACGTTGACCTCGCGAAGACCGACATTGAGCGCCTTCTGGATCGCCGTTTCCGCGATTGTCTGGGCGGCGAAGGGGGTGGACTTCTTCGCCCCGCGGAATCCGAGGCCGCCGGAGCTGGCCCAGGAGATGGCGTTCCCGTTCAGGTCGGTAATCGTGACGATCGTGTTGTTGAAGGTCGCCTGGATGTAGACGTTGCCCTCGTAAACCGACTTCTTCTCTTTCTTCTTCTTGGCCGTTGCCACTTCTCGCCCCCGCCCTTAGGCCTTTTTCTTGTTCGCGACGGTCTTGCGCTTGCCCTTGCGGGTGCGTGCGTTCGTCTTGGTGCGCTGGCCGCGGACGGGGAGGCCCCTGCGGTGCCTGAGGCCGCGGTAGCAGCCGATGTCCATGAGCCGCTTGATGTTGAGGGCCACCTCAGACCGGAGGCGTCCCTCGACCTTGTAGTCGCTCTCGATGACCTTGCGGAGCTCGGCGAGCTCGTCGTTGGAAAGGTCGTTGATCTTCTTGTTCGGGTCGATTTTCGTCGAGTCGCAGATCTTCCGCGCGGACACACGGCCGAGACCGTAGATGTACGTGAGGGCGATCTCGACGTGCTTGTTGGGGAGGTCAACTCCCGCTATACGTGCCATGAGCTACCTCTCCTCTCAGCCCTGCTTCTGCTTGTGCTTGGGGTTTTCGCAGACGATGCGGACCACACCCTCGCGCTTTATGACCTTGCACTTGTCGCAGATCTTCTTGACGCTTGTCCTGACCTTCATCTTATTCTCCAGTGCGGCCTTACGCAGCCCGCCATTTAATACCGCTTCAAGGATTTTTTCTACAGGTTCCTCGACCTGATGTGACCCTTCTTAACCAGGCCTTCGTGATGGTGCATCTTGAGAAGGGCGTTCACCTGCGACATGGTGTCGAGGTCGACGCCGACGAGGATCAGCAGGGAGGTACCTCCCATGAGGTACGCGAGCTGGCTCGGAAAGTGGAACATCTGGGTCACGAGGGTCGGAATAAGGGCGATGAACGCGAGGTAGATGGAGCCCGGGAAAATGATCCTGTTGAGGATCTTCGTGAGGTGTTCCTCCATCTTCTCGCTCCGGATGCCGGGGATCGAACCGCCGTTCTCCCTGATATTCTTCGAGATCTCCTGGGGATTCAGCGTGACCTGGGTGTAGAAATAAGCGAAGAAGATGATGAAGGTCACGTAGAGGAACTCGTACCAGCCGTGGCCGGGAGAGAGGGCGTAGGAGAGGTCGCGGAGCCACTTCGAATTGACGCCGAGGCTCTGCGAGATCTGCAGCGGGAAGGTCAGCAAGCTGGAGGCAAAGATGACCGGGATGACGCCCGAGGGATTGAGCTTGAAGGGAATGTAGGTGTTCTGGGCGCCGTACATCTTCCGGCCCACGACGCGTTTGGCGTAGTTGACCGGTATCTTGCGCTGTCCCTGCTGCTCCATGACGACGAGGGCGACCACCGCGATGAACATCAGGATGACGACCACCGCGTAGACGGCGTTGACCTCGCCCCTGGTGATGAGCTTGCCGAGCTCGTAGAAGGCGTTGGGAAGCCTCGACACGATGCCGGCGAAAATGAGGAGGGAGACGCCGTTGCCGATGCCCCTCTTCGTGATCTGCTCGCCGATCCACACGAGGAACATGGTTCCCGTGGTGACCGTCAGCATCGCTATGATCGTGTAGGCCAGGCGGTTCTGCATCACGATGGCGTTGGGAATGCGGTCGGCCCACACGGTGACGGTGAAGGCCTGGACCATCGCGACGAGGATCGTGCCGAGACGGGTGATGAGCTGGATTCTCTTCTTGCCGCCCTCTTCCTCGGCCATCTTCTTGAGCCGCGGGAAGACGATGAGGAGGAGCTGCATGATGATCTGCATGCTGATATAGGGCATGACGCCCATCATGAACAGCGAGAAGTTCTTGAAGGCGCCGCCCGCGAAGAAGTCGAGGTAGTCGGTGATGCCGTTGGCGCCGCCGCTCTGGGACTCGAAATAGACGCGGAGCGCCGCGACGTCGATGCCGGGAATGGGGAGGTAGGCGCCGAGCCTGAAGACGGCGAGCCAGAACAGGGTGAAGAGGATCCGGTCACGGAGCTCCTTCACCCTGAAGATATCCACGATGGGGTTGCTGGCCATGTTTCGCGCCGCCGCTTACTTCGCGGCCGTGACTGGCGGGGTCTCGACCTTGCCGCCGGCCTTCTCGATCTTGTCCTTCGCCGAGGCCGAAACCTTGTCGACAGACACGACGAGAGCCTTGGTGATATCGCCCATGCCCAGCACCTTCACGAGGCCGTCGGCCTTGCGCACGAGGCCTCGGGCGACGAGGCTAGCCCCGTCGACGGTCTCGTTGGCTTCGAACTTTGTATCGAGGTCGCGGAGATTCACCACCTGCCATTCCTTGCGGAAGATGTTGGTGAAACCGCGGTGCGGGATGCGGCGATAGAGGGGCATCTGGCCGCCCTCGAAGCCGGGATAGGTCTTGCCGCCGGAGCGGGACTGCTGTCCCTTGTTGCCTTTGCCGGCGGTGCCGCCGAGGCCGGAGCCCTGGCCGCGTCCCACGATGCGCTTGCGCTTGTGGGAGCCCTCGGGGGCGTGCAGGTTGAAGTCGGACATCACTCGACCTCCTTGACTTCGACGAGGTGATCCACCGCGCGGACCATGCCGAGTATCGCGGGGCTCGCCTCCTGGACGGTGCGGGAGCCGATCTTACGGAGTCCGAGGGAGCGCACGGTCGCGCGCTTTTCGGGCTTCTGGTGGATCGTGCTCTTCACGAGCGTGATCTCGATTTTCTTTGCCATAATCAGCCCCACAGATCCTTGATGGTCTTGCCGCGGTTTTTCGCGACGGTCTTTGCGTCCATCATATTCTCGGCCGCGTTGAAGACGGCACGGACGATGTTGATGGAGCTTCGCGAACCCACGCACTTGGAGAGGACGTCGGTGACGCCGCCCGCCTCCATGATGGCGCGGACCGGCCCGCCGGCGATGATGCCCGAGCCCGGGCAGGCGGGCTTCATATAGATCTTCGTCGCCTTGAAGTTGCCGATGACGTCGTGCGGGATGGTCCCGTTCTTCACGGGGAAGCGGATCATCGCGCGCTTGGCCTTGTCGATGCTCTTGCGGATGGCCTCGGAGACGTCCTTGGCCTTGCCGAAGCCGTAGCCCACGTTGCCGGCGCGGTCGCCGACGACGGTGAGGGCCGAGAATGAAAAGCTTCGGCCGCCCTTCACGACCTTCGCGGTCCTGTTGAGCTTGACGAGCTTCTCGACATAATTGTCACGGGGCTCGTCGCCGCCCCGCCTGTTCCTGTCGTTCCTGTCGTTCACGCCGTCCCCCTAGAACTGGATCCCGGCTTTGCGGGCGCCGTCGGCAATCGCCTTGACGATGCCGTGGTACTTGTAGCCGTTCCGGTCGAAGACCACGGTGGCCACGTTCTTGTCCTTCAGGCGCTTGCCGATCTCCTCGCCGAGCTTGGCAGCCCCCTCGACGTTCCGCTTGATCGACTTGAGGGATTCCTCGAGGGTCGAAGCGGCGGCGAGGGTCGTACCGGCGAGGTCGTCGACAACCTGGACATAGAGGTAGCGATTCGATTTGAAAACCGTCATGCGCGGCATCTCCGCCGTGCCCTCGATGTGCTTCCGGACGTGGAGCTTGCGCTGCTCGCGCTTGCGCAGCTTGTCGTTCAATTCCTTAACGCTCATTCATGCGCCTCACTTCACGCCGGTCTTTCCGACCTTCTTCCTGATCGTCTCGTCCTCGTACCTGATTCCCTTGCCCTTGTAGGGCTCGGGGAGGCGGAGGCTTCTGACCTCGCTCGCGAACTTGCCCACGAGCCAGCGATCGTATCCGGAGACGACGATCTTCTGGTTGTTGGCCTCGGTGACGACGGAAACACCGTCGGGGATGGCCACCGCGAAATCGGTGGAGTATCCGAGGCTGAGGACAAGGAGTTTTCCCTGCACTTCGGCACGGTAGCCGACGCCGTTGACCAAGAGGGCCTTCTTGAAGCCCTCGGAGACGCCGATGACCATGTTGTTGACGAGCTGGCGATAGAGCCCGTGGAAGGACTTCGCCTGCTTGGAATCGCTCTTCCGCGTCACATGGACGGCGCCGTCCTTGACGGCGATCTCGACTGTAGGATCGTAGCTCTGCTGGAGCTTTCCCTTGGGCCCTTCAACCGACACCAGGGTGGGGCTGACATTCACCTTCACTCCCTGGGGGATCCGGACCGGCCGTATTCCGAGTCTCGACATGCTGTTACCTCGTTACCAGACGCTGCAGATGAGCTCTCCGCCCATCTGCTTCTCGACTGCCTTGCGCCCCGTCGTCACCCCACCGGAAGTGGAGACGATCAGAGTGCCGTAGCCGTTGTGGACGCGAGGGAGCTCCTTGTAGCCAGAGTAGACCCGGCGGCCTGGCCGCGAGACCTTCTCGAGGCCGTGAAGGACGGGCTCGTTCTCGTCGTCGTACTTGAGGAAGATCCTGATGACATTGCTGCCCTCAGCCTGGATCTTCTTGAAGTTCTTGATGAAACCTTCGGTCTTGAGGATCTTCACGATCTCGAGCTTGAGTTTCGAGGTGGAGATGTCGACCTTCTCGTGGCGAGCCATGCTCGCGTTGCGGATCTTGGTCAGCATGTCCGCGATGGGATCAGAAACGCTCATCGTGGTCCTCCTACCAGCTCGACTTCGTGACCCCGGGGATCATGCCCTCGGAAGAAAGCTTCCGGAAGCAGATCCTGCAGAGTTCGAATTTACGAAGATATCCCCTGGGGCGCCCGCAGACCTTGCAGCGGCGGACGAGCCGGGTGGAATACTTGGGCTTCTTCTGAGCCTTGAGAATCATCGCCTTTCGTGCCATCAGCGTACCTTCCTTATTTCCTGAAGGGCATGCCCATCCGGGCAAGGAGGCTCTTCGCTTCCTTGTCGGTGGCCGCGGTCGTCACGATCGCGATATTGAGGCCCATGATCTTCTCGATCTTGTCGAAGTCGATCTCAGGGAAGATGATCTGCTCGTTGAGTCCCAGCGAGTAGTTTCCATGCCCGTCGAAAGCGTTGCCGTTGACCCCGCGGAAATCCTTGACGCGGGGGAGGGCGACGTTGATGAGCCTGTCGAGGAACTCCCACATCATCGAACCGCGAAGCGTGACCTTCGTGCCGATCTCCTGGCCTTCGCGAATCTTGAAGGTGGCGATCGACTTGCGCGCCTTCGTCTTCATCGCCTTCTGCCCGGTGATGTGGCCGATGTCTTCGACCGCCGCGTCGAGGATCTTCTTGTTTTCCTTGGCCTCGCCGACGCCCATGGACACCGTCACCTTCACGAGACGGGGAACTTGCATCGTGGAACTGTAGCCGAACTCCTCCTTGAGGGAGGGGGCTATCGTCTCGCGATAGATCTTCTTGAGCCGGGGCACATAGCCCTTCGGGAGCGGCGCCGAGGCACCGGCCTTCGCGGAAGCCGCGGCTGCCTTTTCGGCCTTCCTGGCGGCCGCCTCTGCCTTCTTCGCGGCCGCTACAGCGGCCTGGTCGTTCGTGGCTGCCATTACAAGGCCCCTCCGCACTTCCGGCAGACGCGCGTCTTCTTCTCGCCAGTCGTGCCGGAGCCCGACTCGATCTTGTAGCCGATGCGGGTGGGCCCGCACTTCTGGCACACGATCTGGACGTTCGAAAGATGCAGCGCCGCCTCGATCTCGACGATGCCGCCGCGGTCGGTCTGCTTGCGCTTCTTCATGGCCTTCTTGACCATGTTGCAGCCACCGACGATGACGCGGCCCTTGACGCGATCGATCCTGATGATCTTGCCCTTCTTGCCCCGGTCCTTGCCGGCAACGACCTGGACGAGGTCCTCCTTGCGGAGCTTCGTGGTTACGTCGCTCATGCCATTCTCCTCACAGGACCTCGGGGGCGAGGGAGACGATCTTCATGAAGTCCCTCTCGCGCAGCTCGCGGGCCACGGGCCCGAAGATGCGCTTCCCCTTGGGGTTCTTGTTCGCGTCGATGATGACGCAGGCGTTGTCGTCGAAACGGATATAGGTTCCGTCGGGACGGCGATATTCCTTGTGAACTCGTACGATTACCGCCTTCTCGACGGTACCCTTCTTGATCGCGGAATTCGGGATGGTCGACTTGACCGCGACGACGATGATGTCCCCGACATAGGCGTAGCGACGGCGGGTGCCGCCGAGCACCTTGATGCACTGGACTTCCTTCGCGCCCGAGTTGTCCGCGACGTTGAGCCTGGATTCGACCTGGATCATTTCCTCTTCCTCCCAGGCTTACTTCGCGCGCTCGACGATGGTCTCGAGCCGCCAGTGCTTGTCGCGACTGACGGGCCTGGACTCGATCACGCGGACGGTGTCGCCCATGTGCGCCTCGTTCTGCTCGTCGTGTGCCTTGATCTTCTTGGATCGGGTCACATACTTCTTATAGAGGGGGTGCAGCTTCCGGGTCGTGATCTCGACGACGATGGTCTTGTCCATCTTGTCGCTCACGACGAGGCCCTGGAGGGTCTGCTTGCCCTTGCCCTGCTTCTCCACCTTGGTCTCCTCGCTCATTTCGCGCCCCTCGCGACGGTAGTCGCGGCCTTAACGGCCTTGGGCTTGTCGGCCCTTGCCTTGGAACCGCGGGCGGGAGCGGCGGCCACGACGGCGCTCGCGGTCTCTCCCGCGTTCCTGTGCTCGGTGATCCGCGTCTCGACCCTGGCGATCTGCCTGCGGAGGTTCCGCTTCTCGAGCGGGTTCTCGACGTGTCCGACGACAAGCTGGAAGCGAAGGTCGAAATACTTCTTCCTGAGTTCGTCGCGCTTGGCGAGGAGCTCGTCGAGCTTGAGCTCGCTGAATGAATTCTTCATGGCTTACTCCGTATCCGCCCGCGTGGCGAACCTGGTCTTCACCGGCAGCTTCGAACCGGCAAGACGCATGGCCTCCTGCGCGATCTCGGGCGTGACGCCGGAAAGCTCGAAGAGCACCGTGCCCGGCCTGACGACGGCCACCCAGTACTCCGGAGCTCCCTTTCCCTTGCCCATGCGGGTTTCCGCCGGCTTCTTGGAATAGGGCTTGTCCGGAAAAATCCGGATCCAGAGCTTGCCGCCGCGCTTGATATAGCGGTTCATCGCGATACGAGCGGCCTCGATCTGGCGGTTGGTGAGCCACTCGGGCTCCATGCAGACGAGACCGTACTCGCCGAAGGCCACGGAGTTGCCCGACTGGGCGACGCCGTGTATCCGGCCGCGCATGACCTTTCTGTGCTTGACTCTCTTGGGACTCAGCATGACTTAGCTCCTCGCCTCGGTCTCGCGCTTCTCGCCGCCGCGAGCATCACTCGCGCGTGGTCCGCTCGGGGCCGCGCCGGCTCGGGGACCGCGGGGTCCGCGTGATTCGGCGCCGCCGTGCCCGCCGCCGTGGCGCGGGCGATCCTCGCGTTCGCCGGTGGCCTCGTGACGCTGTTTGCGCACGAGCTGTCCGGCGTCTTCCTGCTTGTCTTTCGTATAGACCATGCCCTGGTAGATCCACACCTTGACGCCGATCTTGCCGAAGGTCGTGTGCGACTCGGCGAAGCCGTAGTCGATGTCGGCGCGAAGGGTGTGGAGGGGCACGCGACCGTCCTTGTGCTCCTCGGTGCGGCTCATGTCGGCGCCGCCGAGACGGCCGGAGACGCGAACCTTGCAGCCCTGGGCCCCGCCCTTCATGGCGCCCTGCACGGCCATCTTGATGGCCTTGCGGAAGGAGCCGCGATTCTCGAGCTGGCGCGCCACGCTCTGGGCGACGACCTGGGCGTTGGTGTCCGTCTTCTTCACTTCCTTGATCTTGATGTTGACCTTTTTGGAAGCGAGCTTCTGGATCTGACCGCCGATGAGCTCGATGTTGGCGCCCTTGACGCCGATGAGGACGCCGGGGCGAGCCGTGTGGATCACGACCGTCACCCTCTGGGGGTGGCGCACGATCTCGATGTCGGAGATGTCGGAACCCTTGGTCTCGGGCATCTCGTGGATGCGCTTGCGGATCGAGAGATCCTCATGGAGGGTCTTCGCGTAATCGCGGGGATCGACGTACCAGCGGCTCTTCCAGTCCTTGTTGATACCAAGCCTGAGGCCGTAGGGATGAACTTTCTGGCCCATATCAGCCCTCCACCTTTCCGATCTCGTCGATCACGCACGCGATGTGGCACATGCGCTTGAGCTGCATATCGGCGCGGCCCCTTGCGCGGAACCAGACGCGACGCATGCGCGGACCCTCGTCGATGCGAAGCTCTTTGATGAAGAGCATGTCCTCGTCGAGCTTCTTGTTGCGATCGAGGGCATTGGACGCCGCGGAGACGACGACCTTCCGGATGAGCTTCGCGCCCTTGTGGGGCATGTTGTCGAGGACCGCGATCGCCTCGGTGTAGGGGCGGTTGCGCACGAGATCGGCGACGGGGCGGATCTTGGAGGGCGAGCCGATGAGCCACTTGGCCACGGCCCTGTAGCCCTGCTTTGCTTCTGCCATATTACTGCCGCCTCACTTCTTCTCGGCTTTCTTGTCGCTGCCCGCATGACCGCGGAATACGCGGGTGGGAGCGAACTCGCCGAGCTTGTGGCCAACGAGGTTCTCGGTCACGTAGACCGGGACCCAGGCCTTGCCGTTATGCACCGAGATCGTCATGCCGACCATCTCGGGAATGATCGTCGAGGTGCGGGAATAAGTCTTGATCATCTTCTTATCCCCGGCCTTGCTCGACTCCGTGACTTTCCTGTACAGGCTCTTCTCGATGAAGGGCCCTTTCTTTACCGACCTTGACACTTCGGGCTCCTCCCTTACTTGCGTCGCTTCACGATGAAGCGGCTCGACGGCTTGTGCGTATCACGGGTCTTGTAACCCTTGGCCGGCTGCCCCCAGGGCGACACGGGCTGCTTGTAGCCCTTGCCGCGGCCTTCGCCGCCTCCATGGGGGTGATCGACGGGGTTCATGACGGTACCGCGCACGGTCGGCCTGACGCCGAGCCAGCGCTTGCGCCCGGCCTTGCCGAAGCGCTCGTTCATGTGCTCCTCGTTGCCCACGGCGCCGATGGTCGCCATGCACTTCTTGAAGACCATGCGAAGCTCTCCGGAGGGAAGCTTCACGACAACGTAGTCGCCGTCGGTGCCGGCGATCAGGGCGCTGGCTCCGGCGGAGCGGGCCATCTGGGCGCCCTTGCCGAGGGTGAGCTCGACGTTGTGGACGGTCATGCCGACGGGGATGTTCTCGAGGGGAAGGGCGTTGCCCACCTCGAGGGAGGCCGCCGGACCGGAAAGAAGCTTCTGCCCGACCTGAAGGCCCTTCGGCGCGATGATGTAGCGCTTCTCGCCGTCCGCGTACTGAAGAAGGGCGATGTTCGAGGAGCGGTTCGGATCGTACTCGATCGCGGCGACGGAAGCCGGAACGCCGTGCTTGTCGCGCTTGAAGTCGATGTCGCGAAGCTTGCGCTTGTGGCCGCCGCCCTTGTGCCTGACGGAAATGCGGCCGTTGCCGGCGCGTCCGCCCGTGGACGACTTGCCCTTGCTGAGGGATTTCTCGGGAGCGCTCCGGTTGGAGGTGATCTCTTCGTTGACCACCTGCACCCGATGCCTGAGGCCCGGCGTGATGGGCCTGAATGTCTTAATACCCATAATGTCCCCTTACCTCACGCGCCTTCGAAGACGGCGATCTTCTCGCCCTTTTGCAGGGTGACGATGGCCTTCTTCCACTCGGCGGTCCTTCCCTCCCGGCCACGCTGGCGCTTGGGCTTGGACGTCACGTTGATGATGTTGCAGGCGACGGGGTGCACGTTGAACATGCGGCGCACCGCCTCCATGATCATGAGCTTGTCGGAGCGCTGGTCGACCTTGAAGCAGTACTTCGCTGACTCGCGAAGAATGTTGCTCTTCTCGGTGAGAAGCGGCTCGATAAGGATCGAATCGTAGTTCATTTCGCTCTCTCCTTACTTGTCCGCGTAGAACTCGCCGAGGGCCTTGGCCGCCGACTCAAGCACGATGACCTTGCGTCCGTAAAACAGATCGTGGGCGCGGAGCCTGTCGTATTTGAGGAAGTGCAACCAGTGAAGGTTCCTGCCGGCCCGCTTGACCATCTCGTCGTCATTGCTGAGGACGAGAACCGTGCGCTCGCGATCGCCCTTGGCGTTCTGGGCAGCGAGCTTCTCGAGCTTCGCGAGGAGATCCTTGGTCTTGCCGCTCTCGACCGTGAAGTCCTCCACGACCGCGAGGCTGCCGTTCTGGGCCTTGAGACTCAGGATCGACTTCATCGCAAGGCGCTTGGCCTTCTTCGGCATCGCGTAGGAATAGTCCCTCGGCTTGGGGCCGAAGGCCGTACCGCCGCCAACGTAGATCGGCGACTTGACGTCGCCCTGGCGGGCGCGGCCGGTGCCCTTCTGGGCATAGGGCCTGCGGTTCGTGCCGTGGACCTCGCCGCGGTCCTTCGTGCAGGCGGTGCCCAGACGGGCGTTCGCCAGCTCGTTGTTGATCGCGTAGTAGATCACGTCTTCGTTGATGGGGAGGCCGAATACCCCGTCCGAGAGCTCGATGCTCCGGAGGGCCTCACCCTTGACGGAAACGACTTTGCTTTCCATCTCGTTCCCTCCGCCTTACTTGGCTTTCTTGACCGCGCCGCGGACGAGAACCGTGCAATCGCGGGGGCCGGGGACGGCGCCGCGCACGAGGATGCATGCGTTCTCGGCGTCTACGCGGACGACACGAAGGTTCTGGACGGTTACCTGCTCGCGGCCCATGCGGCCCGGCAGCTTCATGTTCTTGAAGGTCTTGTGCGGATAGGTGCGCTGACCCGTCGAACCGGGCTCGCGGTGGAACTTCGAACCGTGGGTGCTTCGACCGCCGCCGAAATTCCAACGCTTCATGACGCCCTGGAAGCCCTTGCCCTTCGAGACGGCGGTGCAATCGACATACCTGAGACCGTCCAGGACATCCACGCCGAGACTGTCCCCGACGTTCACTTCCTTCTCGAAATCCTTGAGTTCCTTGAGAAGACGCTTGGGGGAGACGCCCTCCGGGAACTGCCCGGCGTAGGCCTTGCTCGTCCTCGTCTTCTTCTTGTCCTCGACGCCCACGAGAACGGCGTTGTAGCCGTCCTTGTCTGCGCTCTTCTTGCCGACGACGACATTCGGAACGAACTCTATCACCGTCACGGGGATGAGCCTTCCGGTGTCGTCGAAGACCTGGGTCATCCCGGTCTTTCGGCCGATCAATCCGATCATGCGCTACTCCTGGTGTTGAACGTCCCGGCACGGGGCCGGTCGTTTTCTGCCATGTGAGACCCGCGAAGCGGGAATCACTCGAGGTCCCAAGCCCGCCACGCGGCCCGAAACCCCTACCTCAAACCGTCGCGACACGACGTGCCGCAACGAAAAGTCTTACTGCTTGATCTCTACGTCGACGCCCGCGGGAAGCTCGAGCTTCATCAGGGCGTCCATGACATCCGGTGTCGGATCAATGATGTCGATCAGGCGCTTGTGCGTCCTCATCTCGAACTGCTCCCTCGCCTTCTTGTTGACGTGGGGGGAGCGGAGCACCGTCCACTTGTTGATGCGTGTCGGAAGGGGAATGGGGCCGGAAACCTTGGCACCCGCCTTCTGCACGGTCTGAACGATCGCCCTGGAACTGTCGTCGATGAGACGGACATCGAAGCCTCTAAGCCTGACGCGAATCCTGTCCTTCATGATTCCTCCAAAGATCTCTTGTACAGGTCCCGAATGGCCGTACCCGGGAGGGCGCGCCGCTTGAGCCTGCACTGCGAGGTCGGGGGACCCCGCGAGTCATCCAGCCTTGCACGCCGCCCGATTCCGGGAGACACACTTCGCCGAACAAAGTGTTTATAGCAGAAGGAGGGAAGCTTGACTAGTGGGCAAAGGCGACTCCCCACCCCCGGCCGCCCCGGCCGAAGCCTTTATCGCCGATGCCATCCATGGCATTATCCGCCCATCGAACGAGCCCAAGGAGCGACCATGGCCCTCTTTCCCGACATCGACCTCAAGACCCTCAACGACCTCGACAAAGGAACCCTCGCCGAGACCCTCGGCATCGAAATAACCGAAGTCGGCCCCGACCACCTCAAAGCGCGGATGCCCGTCGACCACCGCACCTGCCAGCCCTACGGCATCCTCCACGGCGGCGCCTCGGTGGCCCTCGCCGAAACCCTCGGCAGCATCGCCGGCCACATCCTCGTCGACCGCGAAAAAGAAGCCTGCGTCGGCCTCGAAATCAACGCCAACCACATCCGCAGCGTGCGGGAAGGCTTCGTGACCGGCACCGCCCGCCCCCTCCACATCGGCGGCTCCACCCAGGTCTGGGACATCCGCATCGAGGACGAGCGCGGCAAACTCGTCTGCGTGAGCCGCCTGACCCTGGCCGTGGTGAAAAGACGCGAAGGCCTCACGCCTCGCTGACCCCACAGCACGCCCCAAACTATCTCTCCCCTTCTATAGAGTGGGCGTCCCCCGGCCGCCTCGCGCAATACGGCGGCCGGGGCCGGGTGCTCCGCTCCAATCTTCCCCTCGCCGAGCCGCAACCCCGGGCCGTCTCGCTCCGCAACCCCGGGCCGTCTCGCTCCGCGAGCCGGCCCCTCACCTCCATCGAACTCGGGGAAGGATTTCCGCTTCGCCCCCTGACGCAAAACGCCTCCCTCGACAGCGAAAGCCGCTGGCCATAGTATCTTGAGCAGACAGCAAGGAGGCCGCGCATGGCTCGACAGCGGATAGAAGGCACAGCAGCCCTCAAGAATGATGAACACTACAGCTATCGCCACTACTGCGCTTGGCCGGAGGACGAACGCTGGGAACTCATCGCGGGAACAGCCTATGCCATGAGCCCGGCGCCAAGGAGAAGGCACCAGGGATTGGCCGGAGCACTCTATGTCCAACTCCATCATCATTTTGAAGACAAGCCCTGCCGCCCCTATGTTGCCCCTATCGACGTCTTCCTTCCCGAGGCCGACGAGGCCCTGGCCGACATCGATACGGTAGTCCAGCCCGACCTCCTCGTCGTCTGCGACCCCACCAAGCTTATCGACGAGGGCATCTTGGGAGCGCCGGACTTCATCATCGAGATACTGTCGCCGAGCAGCGCCCTGCGCGACCAGAGCGAAAAACGCAAACTCTACGAAGCGAAGGGCGTCCGAGAATACTGGATCGTCAACCCCGACACCCTCGAGGCCTTCATGTACCGCCTGCGCGACGGAGCCTACGGCCTGCCATCAGTCGCGAGCCTCGCGAGCGCCACGGCAGTCGCGATATTCCCCGGGCTCGAACTCGGCGTGAACGAAGCGGATTTGCGATGAGAACGAAGAGAAACGATCGAGGGGTCGGGCCCCGGCCGCCCTACTCCACCATCCCCTTAATACCAGCTATAAAGACTTGTTGTTCCATCTTCCCCGAATACTCTCCCACCAATCCCCTGAGATAGCTCAACCGACTCTTGGCAGTGGATGCGCGAATGTCGATTTGCACCATCGCAAAGTCGAGGTCGTCGCCGACGAATTCCTGGACGGGCATAAAACGCGGCAGAAATCCGATCATTTCGAGCTCCTCTTCAAGATCCCGAACCTGCGAGGAAAGAGTCGCGAAGTACGCCTTGAGCTTTTCCTCGGGGAGGACTTTCCCGGCGGCCGACTCGCTGGCGATCCACTCCATCTCCAACCGTAGGATCGTGTGAATATCGCCGGCCTCATAGGCCATGGTGAGATCCTTCATGCTCCGCTCCTTGATTTCGCGCAGGGTGGGGTCGGGCTCGCTGTCGGGGTGGAGGACCTTCACAAGGGAAAGATAGAGGGAACGGAGGCCTTTTTCGCCTGCTCTTCGGCCTGCTCCAACAGCGCCTCGGAAATAGCCTCGGGCCCCTTGGCCAGGGTTTCCTCGTCGATCTCGATTCCGAAGCCCTCGAAAAAGGCCTCACGGAGCCCGTCGACTGCCTCCTGTTTCTGCGCCTCGAGTTCCTCGTCAAAACTCGTCTCGCTCCATCGCGAGAAAAGCGCCTGGCCCTCCTCATGAGCCTCCACCGTATTGAAGGCCTCGCCCAGGAGACCGACTATGGCTTCGCCGACCGCCTCTTTCTGCCTGACGCCCAACTTAAAGCCACCTGCCTTCTCGTCGATGGCGAAGGCCAGCCGAATCTGGGTGTTGGCGATTTCCGGCAGGACGGGCGCGTATTCCTTGGCCCGGTAGGCGAGAACCTCGTCGCCCCGCGCCGTCTCCTCGACGATCGACGCGCGAAGCGTCTCGATCCTGCGGACAAGATTGTTGAATTTTCGCTGGAGCGGCGACAGCTCTTCACCAGCGGACGCCGCCTGCCTCACCATCACCCTGGACGCGGTCGAAGGCGAGGGGTCGAGGGGTCGAGGGGTCGAGGGGTCGAGGGGTCGAGGGGTCGAGGGGAAGATCGTCGAAAAGGTCTCGCTGGATCGGGATAGATACTTTCGCGGGATCGGATTCCATTGGCCGAATATTACAGTCGAGAAAAAGATGGGCAAGCGGAGCCAAGGGTCGAGGCGCTATACGACGTCTAGCGGCCAGCCTGAGCATAGTTCAACCAAGGCTCTTCCAAACGCCGCCCGGTCTTGCTCGGCCAGTCGGCCTCGCCACCCAACGATCAAAGCCTCATCGAGGGTGAAGACCTTCCAACGGATGATCGAAGGCTTTTTCAGTCCGGCAGCCCTCCAGTCTCCCATGACATGATCATTTCCCCATCGGCTCCTTTCGGCGCTGGTGATCATGGTCAGGATGCAAGCCCCCGTCTTCCGTTGGTACTCGGGGCCTGAAAGGACAAGCGCTGGACGCAACTTGGTTTTCGTCGCTTCGATGAAAGGGAAAGGGACATCGACAAGGTCGCCTGCTTCATAGGTCGTCATCGAGTGTATCTTCCCATTCGCTCAGGGTCGTCGAAAGCCCTGCTGCCCACACGCTATCGACCTTGGGGCGCTTCCTGAGAATGATGGCGCCATCCTTTTCCTCAAACAGGACGGGATCGCCTTGATGAAGCCCGAGGGATTGGCGGACCGACTGGGGAAGAGTGATCTGGCCCTTGCTCGAGACAATGGCAATGATTGGAGACATTTACTTACCTCCTTACCGTAAGAATGGCCAATATTGAGCGGTGGGTCAAGGATGGATGCCCCTCGCTGGGGCCTGATCGAAGGGGGGCTGGGTTTGGCATTTCTCTCGTTTCAGAGGCATGCGGGTGCGCCGTGCCATGCGGAGCCCAAGGAGCGTGCGCGAAACCAAGGCCTGAATAGCAAGCCCTTGGGCTCCTCACAGCGGCACGAGATCGCACTCGACCGCGCGGCGAAACTCGGATGACGCGGTGGCCCACTCAAGGATATCGACGCGGAAACCGAGGTCGGAGTACGAAAAAGCCTCCCGAAGCTCGGCCCGCTTAAGGGGTTCGAGCGGCTGCTCCGCCATGATCGCAAGATCGAGATCGCTGAAGCGCCGTGCCCCTCCCTTGGCGCGCGACCCAAAAAACCGCACATCTACCGGGCCGAGATGGCTAACGAGAATCTCACGCACCGACCAGCTCTCGGCCTCCGACAGGATGATACTCATGAGCGGGCCTCGAGGCGCCCGAGCAGATCGCCGGCGGAATCCACAAAGCTCAAGGCCGCCCGATAAACTTCGGCGGCCCAGTCCGAGTCATAGATGAAGTCTAAGCGCTGAATCGCCGCGTCTCGGAGCTCCCGTCCAGCAGCGCGGCCTCGGCGCGGGCAATGCCGCGCGCAAGGGAGGAGAGTGCCTTCCGGAACGAACCGAGGTCGATTTGCATGCCTCAATACTACCAGAGTGGGGACGGGGAGCAAAGAGCGGGCGGGCGACGGGATGGGGGCCTGCATAGTGAAACCCTCACGGAAGTGATGAATCTTAAAAACCCGCCACGAGTTTCCTCGGGCGGGTTGATCGATCAGTTTCTTACGAGTTTTGCAGCCCGACCGGTGGCCCCATAGTTCGGGAGGAACAGAGTGGAGAGCGAGAGAAAGTCTCTCGACGCCCTCCACTGAGCGCCTGCTCATGGTAGCCCCCGGGGAGGCGAGGGTCAGACCCCACGAATTCAAATCATGGCGTCTGCACTCCAGTCCAAATATCTCCATCAACTACAGCAAGGCAGATGCTTATGGCCAGGAAAAGATGATGGCATCCCGCAAGGATGGCTCCTCTCGACGGCCGCGACTCCAACTTTTTTTCAACAGCCCTCGACCTGTTCCCCGCTACGCATTTGCCTAGTCCCCCTCTCCACTCTTGCCAATTGCGACCCAGACCTTCCTGCCCGATCCTGGAGGCGGACCGCGCGTCTAGCGGCGGCCGAAGGAGTAAGGATGAAGAAACTATTTGCGGCATTGGTACTGGCGAGCGTCCTGGTCGGTTCCGGGTTTTCCGAGACAGCCAAGAGCGACGCCGTGCTGTCGTATCTCAGGAGCCCCGCGCTCTTCGTCTCGATCAACATGGTCGAAATCAGGTTTGATGGCAAGGATTTGCTCGCGGACGCGGCGACCAAGACAATCGCCGACGCCCTAGCCAACGGCGCCGATATCAACGCCGTCGACAAGGATGGCAAGAGCGCCCTCTGGATTCTCATCAACATGGCCCTGCCGCAATCCATCCTGCCCGGTTTCGTCATGACGCCCAGCCCCGATGCCCGTCGCGACGAATTCATTGCCCGCAACGCCACGATGCTCATCGACAAGGGCATCAAGCTCGATCTCGTCGACAAGGCGACCAAATCGAGCGCCTTGATCCTCGCCATCAAGGCGGGATTCAACGACCTCGCTCTCAAGATGATCGACAAGGGTGCCGACATTTCCCTCGCAGACAAGGACGGGCAGAACGCCCTCAGGATGGCCTGCGTCTACGATACGAGCGGAGACGTCGTTTCAAGCCTTCTCAATAAAGGCGCCAAGGCCGCCGAAGCCTATGCGGGCCCCCTGTTCGGTTATAAGGGTTGGACCGCTCTTCACTACGCGGCCGCCGCCACCAATCTCGCCGCGGTCACGATCCTCGTCCAGAGCGGAGCGGACGTCGCCGCCCTCGATGGCTCTAAGATGAGCGTCCTCGCCAGGGCCGTATCGGGAACGGCCAACAGCGGCGATGCCTATGAAATCGCGGAGTATCTTTTGTTCAATGGCGCCTCGATCGACGCGAACGGCGTAAACAGCGCGGCCTCGATGCAGCAGTCGGCGCTAAAAGCCAACAATTACGCTTGTCTCTGGCTCCTGTCTCCCAAGGGGATGGCGAGCGTAAACGCCTTTCTCAAATTCCGTTCGGTGCCGACCATTACGGCAGACGATGTCGACAACTCCATCGCCAAGCCCGACGACAAGACGATGAAGTATCTCGTCGCCCGAGCCATCGTCAAGGCTGGAACCTTCTCCGGCAAGGAAGTTAAGGATTTCCGGGTCAAGGACCTCGCCGTCGTCAAGGAGGGCAAGAATGGCGCTGTGCGGGTCAACCTTACCGCCTACGCCCTCTATGTCAAGGTCGTAAGGGGCAGCGAGACGACCAAGGATTCCTCAGGCAAGGACATCGATATCCCCTACTACTATCGAGTGTACAGCGTTTCCGCGGTAACTGGACACAATTACGAGTTCCGCACCTTAAAGGACGACTTTGACGAGTGGTACGCCACGAGCATGTAAGGCATGATGGCAGGTGCCGGGGTCTTTGGGCTCCGGCACCTGTCGCTTCGCCTTCTGTCGCTTCGGCCCGGGGGCGCCACCGAGATGGCGATACTCCCGCCTGGCAACGCGCGCCTCTGCCCTCTCACCCATTGAGCCCTCCGACCCGATTAGAACCTTCTACCCCGCAGCATCAGGAATCTCCCCCGTGCAGTGGCATTCTCAGCTCAACCGTCGTGCCCCCCTCGTCGCTCATGATCTTGAAATGCCCGCCGACGGCCTTCATGAGGGTTCGGGCCGAAAACAGTCCCAGGCCATGCCCCTCGAGCTTCGTGGTCCTCCCGCGCGCGATGACGCGACAAGAGGCGCATTCATCCCTGCCGCAGGTTTTGCAGGAGTCGATTCCGACGCCATTGTCCGAAACGCGAATCGACGTCTCATGGCCGACGACGGCGAGAGAGATGAGCACCCGGCCACCCTCCGATCCAGCCATCGCCTCTTGCGCGTTGTCGATCAGGGCCTCGATCACGCGGGCAAGCTCCAAGGGTGAGACGAGCACGGGAAGGGGCTCCTGAGCCCTCACGAGCTCGAGCGGAAGGGCGCCAGGTTGAAAGCGACGCATGGCGACGATTCCCGAAAGCAGATTGTTGAACTCCACAGGCAACCGTAGCTCCGAACCCGCTTCCCCTCCCTTGAGGAGGGTCATGATGCCGCGGGCGGTCGAGGCGACCTCGTCGATGGTCTTCAGCTGTAAGCCGATCAATTCCTTGCGTCGGAGCTCGTCCGTCTCGTTGGCGATGAGAAAGCCATAATTGCCGGCAAGCTCCGCGAGACCCTTCATGCCATGGCCGAATTCCTCGGCCTTGCGGCCGATTTCGCCAAAGCGCCGCTCCGCCGCAAGCCTGGCGACGAGGCGCCTTCGCTCTTGGGCGTCGCGCTGGATCGAAAGAGAGACCAGCAGCGCCCCCGAGGCGATGAGCGAGGCGAGGATGTCACCGAGGGGCAAGAGGATTCCCGACGCGAAAAGCGCCACGCCGCCGATGAAGGCCCCCGCGAGGGGCAGGAGGTAGAGCGCCATCGCGATCGATGTCCGCCTGCCCATTCCCGCCGGAAGAAGAAGCAAGGCCAGGGCGAGGGCGAAGAGGATCACCTCACCCGGATTCGCCGATCGCGGGGCGGTGCCGCGCAGAGCGGCGTCGAGCCAGCTTGAGAGCACCAGGGAACGTGGCGCTTGGGCGTCGTAAGGCAGGGCCCCGAGCAAGCCGCTCCCCGGCACCAGCTCGGAGAAGATCACCACCGATCCCTCGAATTCCCGCCTCAGGAGCCCGAGACCTTCCCGCCCCGCCTCCCCCGCCTCGACGAGGCGAAAGGCCTCATAATGGGCGAAGGAATGGCGCCAGGAGCCATAAAAGGGAATGATCGCCGTACCGTCCTTTTCGATTGGAAGTACTAGGTCCTTCGTTTCCCCCGACAAGAGCCGCGCGCCGCCGAGCTCGATCCTGCCCGACGCGAAGTCGACCATAACCTCGCCCGAATCGACGCCGACCACCTTCAGGAGGGCGGCCAGGGCGATGCCGGGAAATAAGCGATCGCCGACCCTAACGACGAGCGGAACCCTGCGGAGGACTCCGTCGCCGTCGGGTGCGCTGTTCATGATCCCGAACCCGACTCCGGCCGCGAGGAGCCCCGCGAAGGGGGGCACGAAGGCATCGAAGCCCGTGGGAGAGCCCCTCCCCGCCGACTTGAGGGTGGCGAAATGCCTAGAGCCCTGCCCAAGAGCGAGTGACTCGACCTCTCGCGCGTTCGCGATGGGCGAGGCTCCGACGATGACCCCCGGCCACGCCGCCGCCGCCAGCTTGCCGCCCCATGCCCCGCCCGGTTCGGGCAGGGCCAGGTCCATCACGATGGCGCGGGCGCCAGCCGCGCGAACGACGGCGAGTATCCTCGCGAGGCTTTCTCGCGTCGGCTTCATCTCGTGAAAGTAGCGCGCGGACAGCTCCGAGTAATCGAGATGGACGATGAAGGGCGATGGCCTTTCCCGCAAGCCCGTCGCAACAAGAACTGAACCGAGAAAATCCGACAGGCGGCCGTCGATGCCGAGGACGTTAGGCGATAGCCCGCGCAATAGCGAAAATAGAATGAGAAGAGCCGCGGTAGGAAGGAAGGCCCGGAATACCCGCTCAGTGGTGGAGCTCGAACTCACCGACGTACTCACCTTCGGCGGAAACCCGCATCGCGAGATCGTCCGATACGGCGCCGCCGGAGCGGATGGGACCGAGGAGAGAGATCGGCGCGACCGAAGGCGCGCGGAGCGAAGAACTTGCCTGGGTCATGCGTCTCAGCGCCTCAAGGACCCTAAGGCGCGAGGCGGTTCCCGGCGAGGATTCATTCGCCCTGAGAGCCCCGACGAGACTGGGATTTTCGCGAGCGGTAGCCAGCACGAAGAAACGCTCGTCGCCGGGAGACCTGTCGAGGGCGAACCATGAATCGTCGTTCGGAAAAGACGGATGGAGTTCGGCTCGACCCACCGCCTTCCCCAATTCGTCGGGGGCCGGATACAGGAGCTTGAGCCCAAGGCCAGCCTCGTCGACGATGATATAGTAGTAGGCGGGGTCGCGCGGATGGAGGACCAGGCGAAACTTATCGCTTCCCCCACGATAGGGGCCAGGCAGGTCTAGAACCGAAGACACGACGCCATCTCGGCGCACCAAAAAGGAAAGATCGAATTCTACATTGTTTTCGGCCACAAGGGGAGACGCAAGAAAAATGAGCAGGATGATCGCCATTTTAAATGCCCGCATTGCCGAAGACTACCATGGCCTTATCGAAGCATCAAGAAAAATGAAAATCGCCCTGATTGCCGTCCTTTTCGCGTCGGCCCTGACCTCCGCGGCCGAGGGCGGAAAGCCCGCGATACCCCCACCCGAATTGGTATTCGTCAGGGGAGGCGTCTTCACGATGGGCTCCAAGACGGGAACCAACGAGGAAGAGCCGGAGCGAAAGGTAGCCTTGCGGAATTTCCTTATCGCCGCAAAAACCGTTTCGCGGGGAGACTTCCTCCGCTTCGCCTCGGCTACGGGCTACGTTACGAGCGCCGAGCGCGAAGACGGTGGCTACGGACTCAATCCCGTGGGCAACTATGGCTACTTCCTCGACCTCGATGTCAGGCATCCCGGCTTTCCCCAGTCCGATGAAGACCCCGCGGTCGAGCTGAGCTGGTACGACGCCATCGCCTACTGCGACTGGCTTTCCATGCGCGAGGGACTCAGGCCCCGCTACGCCATCAAGGGGCGCACCGATCTCGCGGCCCTGAGCGGAGGCTGGAACCTCTCGAATTCGACCCTGGTGAGCATCGATGCCGAGGCCGACGGATATCGCTTGCCCACCGAGGCTGAATGGGAATACGCGGCCGCGGGGGGCCAGAGGGCCTGGAAGGATCACGATCGCTATGACTACGCGTGGGAACCGGGCCCAATATCGGCTAACGTCCTCGACGAGTCCTTCCACCGTCTCTTTCCGGACGCGATCGTGATAGCCGGCCTTGACGACGGATGGCCCTGGACCTCTCCGGCCGGCTCCTTTCGCCCCAACATCCTGGGGCTTTACGACATGGCGGGCAATGTCTGGCAATGGTGCGAAGATTCCTGGGACGCGAAAACGCGCGATGGCACGGCTTCAGCCGGGCCCGGTGGACGCCGCGTCATCAAGGGAGGTTCGTGGAAGGACCTACTCTCGGCGCTCACGTTGACGACGAGGGCGATGCACCCGGCCAAGGATCGTAGCTCGATAATAGGGTTCCGCCTCGCCCGCGATGCGTCGGAGGGGGCCGGCTCCTCGGGCCCTACTTCCCTGGGCTCCGGGCAACCCTAAAACCGATATCGCTGCCGATTCGGACGGGCGCAGAGGTTCCGCGGTTGCTCACGCTGTAATAGGCCAGCGTCGCGGTGTTGTAACCGCCGCCTCGGAGAATCCTGACCTTGCCCGATTCGGGCCCGAGCGGATCTTGGGCGGTGGTGGAGGCGGAGCCGAAAAGGCCGTACCAATCCCAACACCACTCCCACACGTTACCCGCCATGTCATAGACGCCGAGGGCGTTGGGTTCCTTTGTGCCGGCGGCGGCGGTCGCTCCTCCCGAATCACCCTTGTGCCAGGCGATCGTGTCGAGATTGTCGCCCCCGGCGAAACGCCAGGGGCTATGGGCCGCCCCGCCCCTCGCCGCGTATTCCCACTCCGCCTCAGTGGGAAGTCGATATCCGTCGGCCCCTCGATTCCATTCGACCTTGACGACCTTGCCGTCGGAATCGCGCTCGATGGTGTAGGCGGGCGTGAAGCCCTCCGTCCCCGATAGCCAATTGCAGTATTCGCAGGCGTCAAACCATGTCATGAAGGCGGCCGGGCGTTGCGCGTGAATGAGCTTGGGATCGGCCGGCAAGGGCTTGCCGGTCGCCGCGCAAAAGCGCTCGTAGTCCGCCCAGGTCGTCTCGAAGGCCGAGATCAAGTAGGCGTCAAGTTTCACCTCATGCACGGGCTTTTCGTCGCTGTCACCCGAATCGGAGCCCATCATAAAATCGCCTGCCGCGACCTGCACCATCGAGTCGTCCAGCGAATCGGCGATTCCCCTTGGCGCGGAAGCCGCGAGGCTCCCTGCGACGGAGGCCGCCGTGACGGCCGCAGCCGAAGAACCGCGAGAATCCGCCGAGGCGGGTACGAAGTAAAAGCCCGCGCCACGCAGGGACGAATTGCTCCAGGGCACCTGCGCGCCATTGGTGTCCGCGATCACGTCGTCCCGCACGAGACGAAGCACCGCCTCGATGTCGAGGCCAGGTGTCCCCATCCGTCCGAGAAGCCGCCTGGTAAAGACGCCATTCCTGCTGTCGCCGTCGGCCGAGAGGGCGCCCGGGGCCGTGGCGTAGGCCACCAGCGTACCGGGCACGGCAAAGGTGACGTTCGCGAGCCCCCTCGCCGCGGAGCGCTCGCTCGCGGGAAAGGGATTGTTCCTGCAGGCGTCGAGGATGACGATGTTCGTCGCGCTGCCCGCCTCCTCCAGACGGGAGAGGACGAGATCGAGGGGAACCGATTTGAAGGGCACCTCGTCGAGTGACTTGATGTCGCTTCCCACGGGTATGAGAAAGTTGCTGCCCCGGACCTGGAGGCCGTGGCCCGAATAATAGAACAGGGCCGTATCGGTCGGCGCGAGAGTCGAGGCAAAACGTTCGAGGGCCGCGAGCATGTCGTCGCGACTGGCGTCGATGAGGAGTGTCGTGTCGAAGCCATATCCGCGAAGGGCCATCGCCATGTCGCGGGCATCGTTCGCCGGGTTCCGCAGAGGCGACGTCGCGTAATCACCGTTGCCGACGACGAGGGCCCTCGAGTGGGCGAAGAGCATAATAGGTACAATTGCTACTACCAGGGACAGGGCGAAAGCGCGACGAATCATTATGTACTCCTGTGAAGAATCGTAGCCTAAACCCCGGGGAGTGGGCCGTCAATGAAAAAACGCATGAGCCCAAACGCCGAGACGGAGGCTTCGCGAAAACAATTCGTGGCGCGCAACGCCTTCATCCGCTATAGTTCCCCTGATCGAAAGGACGGTCCCGGATGCCATCGATCCTTCTTGTCGACGATCACGCGCTATTTCGGGAGGGGCTCAGGTTCCTTCTCGAATCGAAGACAGGCTTCGTAGTCGCGGGGGAGGCGAGCAGCGGTCCCGAAGCCGTCAGGCTCGCGGCGAAAACGCTCCCCGATTTCGTCCTCCTCGACGTAGCCATGCCCGGAGGAGACGGAATCGATGCCATCGGCAACATTCTCCAGGCCGCCCCCAGATGCCGCGTCATCGCCCTCTCGACCCTCGACGACCGACGGACAGTCATCGACATGCTGTCGGCCGGCGCGGCGGGATATGTCCTCAAGGCAAGCGCGTTCAAGGACCTCGAAGAAGCCCTCGCGGCCGTTGGGACGGGTCATCGCTACCTCAGCCCCGGCCTCGCCGACATCCTGATCGATCTCGCCCTCACGAGAGGCACGAATGGGGACAAGGACGCCGATCCCTTCGCGGCCTTGAGCGCCCGAGAGCGATCGGTTCTCAGGCTTATCTGCGAAGATAAGCCCCCGAAGGCGATAGCCCAAGAGCTGGGAATCTCGCGCAAGACGGTCGATGTCCACAAGCGGAACATCATGGCGAAGCTCGGGGTGAAAAGCGACCTGGGACTCGCGCGTTTCGCGATCGAGGGCGGTTTTCCCTACGAGTCTGCAATTCCGCGATCGAATCGGGGCTCGGCGACGACGAAGCGCTCGCGGGATAGCGATCCCCGGAATCTCCAATAGGCAATTCTTTAGCTCGAAGCTCCAATTTGGCTAATTGTCTCTTTCGGCTGAAGATGGAAAATGTTTATCATTGGTTCGCTCAAAAAAGATATCTAATAAACCATCTCATAATGCTTTCGGGGGGTGGGGATTCAAGTCCCTACCCCTCGAGCCCTTCCCCAGACATTTCCAATTCCCCCTCGAAATCGCAAGGGCGAAATTGCGCGAGAGGCACCTACTGCCAAAAAAGCAAACGGCGCCCGATTATCCGGGCGCCGCTTTCGGCTACGTTGGTCGCGCCGGCCGAACCCCGAGGGGCTCTCGCCAGGCGCGTCAAAGCCATTTACGCGATGATTTCCGTGACCTGGCCGGAAGCGACCGTGTGGCCGCCCTCGCGGATGGCGAACTTCAGTCCCTTCTCCATTGCGATCGGGTAGATGAGCTCGACATTGATCTCGGTATTGTCGCCGGGCATGACCATTTCCTTGCCCTCGGGGAGGGTGACGGAACCGGTGATGTCGGTGGTGCGGAAGTAGAACTGGGGGCGATAGCCGGAGAAGAAGGGGCTGTGGCGTCCGCCCTCCTGCTGGTTGAGGACGTAGACCTGACCCTTGAACTTCGTGTGGGGGGTGATCGAACCGGGCTTGGCGAGAACCTGTCCGCGCTCGACCTCTTTCTTGTCGATACCGCGAAGGAGGGTGCCGACGTTGTCTCCGGCCTGGCCCTCGTCGAGGAGCTTGTTGAACATCTCGATGCCGGTGACCGTGGTCGTCTTGGTCGGTTTAATACCGACGATCTCGACCGTCTCGTTGAGCTTGACCATGCCGCGCTCGATACGGCCGGTGACGACCGTTCCGCGTCCGGAGATCGAGAACACGTCCTCGATCGGCATGAGGAAGGGCTTGTCGGTGACGCGCTGGGGATCGGGGAAGAAGGTGTCCATCGCGTCGAGGAGATCCTGGATGCACTTGGTCGCCTCGGCGTTGTCCGGCTCGGAAAGGGCCTTGAAGGCCGAACCCTTGATGATGGGGGTGGTGTCGCCGGGGAACTGGTAGAACTTGAGGAGGTCGCGCACCTCTTCCTCGACGAGGTCGATGAGCTCGGCGTCGTCGACGAGGTCCACCTTGTTGAGGAAGACGAGGACGGAGGGGACGCCGACCTGGCGGGCGAGGAGGACGTGCTCGCGGGTCTGGGGCATGACCGAGTCGGGGGCGGAAACGACGAGGACGGCGCCGTCCATCTGGGCCGCGCCGGTGATCATGTTCTTGATGTAGTCGGCGTGGCCCGGGCAGTCGATGTGCGCGTAGTGGCGCTTGCCGGACTGGTACTCGAGATGCCGCGTGTTGATCGTGATACCGCGGGCCTTCTCCTCGGGGGCGTTGTCGATGTCGTCGAACTTCATCGCCTTATCGCCGAACTTGCGCGAGCAGTACTGGGTGATGGCGGCCGACAGGGTGGTCTTTCCATGGTCGATGTGGCCGATCGTGCCGACATTCATGTGCGGCTTCGTCCGCTCAAATTTCTCTTTGGCCATATGCAAACTCCTCCTTGGCTTCGTACCGCCAATAGTTTTCTAGGTTAGCTGCCGGAGTATATAAGAACCTCGGGAGCTAATCAAGGGGCCGATTTAGGTCGATTCCAAGGGCGCGTAGGCCCGCCTGCGGCGGGCCTACCGGGTGCTTCGCTTCAATCTTTTCCGAGCGGTCTCGCTCGGAGGCTGGTCTCGCTCCGCGAGACCAGCCCAATCCACTCCGCGGCTCGGAAAAGGATTTACGCTACGCCCCCTCGCGCAATCGCCGCGCGGGCGTGGGCCTCCAGACCCTCGATGCGGGCGAGAGCGGTCGCATCGGCGTAGAGCGCCTTGGCCTTTTCGGGCTCGTCGACGCGCATCCACGTGCGAATGCGAAGGAAGGAGAAGACCGAAAGCCCCCCGGTCGCCCGCGCCGAACCGCCCGTGGGCAACACATGATTGGGGCCTGCACCGTAGTCTCCGATCACCTCCGCGGCCCCCGCCCCGACGAAGACCGCGCCGGCGTTGCGCATTCGCGGTCGCAGCCTGTCCGCGTCGGCGACGAGGAGCTCAAGGTGCTCGGGAGCGAAGGCATCCGAGGCGGCGAGGAGCGCTTCGAGATCGGCGTCGACCAAGGCTCCGCCGCGCGCCAGCGCCTTGATCGCGACCGCTGCCGTCGGCAGATCGGCAAGCTGCCGTCCGAGAGCCTCCTCCACCGCGGCCACCAGGGATTCGTCCGTGGCCGCGAGAATCGGAATGGCGTCGGGATCGTGCTCGGCCTGGGCGAGGAGGTCGGCGGCGATCAGCTCCGGATCGGCACTCCCGTCGGCTATGACGAGGAGCTCGCTCGGGCCTGCCACCGACTCGATCGGCACTTCGCCCGCGACGAGGCTCTTGGCGGCGGCCACCCAGCGATTGCCGGGCCCGACAATGCGTTCCGAAGGCGGCAGGGGACCCTCGCCTCCGGCGAGCCCGAAGGCGAGGGCCGCGATGGCCTGGGCGCCGCCGGCGGCGAGGAGGCCGTCGGCTCCGGCGATGGCGCAGGCCGCCAGGGTTTCCGGGGCCGGCCGCGGACTGGCTACCCACACCGATTCGACGCCAGCGGCCTTTGCGACCAGGGCCGTCATCAGCACGCTCGAGGGCAGGGGATGGAGGCCGCCGGGCGCATAGCAGCCGGCCGAGGCGACCGGCAGCACCTCGTGTCCGGCCACGCCGCCGGGAATCGACATTTCAAAAGAAGAAAGCGAGGCGCGCTGGGCGAGGGCAAAGGCGCGAATGCGCTCCCCCGTTCGCTCGAGAAGGGAGCGGGCCGCCGGATCGAGACCGACAAGGGCAAGGCGGAAGTCGTCGGGACTAAAGAAGAGTCGCCCCTCCCCCAGGCCGTCGAGCTCCCGCGCCCAGCGCCGCAGGGCCGCCTCCCCACCCGCTCGCACGTCGGCGACGATAGCCGAGGCGCGCGCGGCCGTCGCCTCGTCGAAGAGGGGCTCGCGGCTCCTATCGAGATCGGAGGCCGCGAGACGCCTCAGTGGATGCCTGGCCACTTCGCGCTCCCTTCGGCGAAGGCTGCCTTCGCGTTGCCCGGCCTCCGCGTCACGCGGAAGGCCCGCCTGTCGAGGACACGCTCGACGTCTCGCAAGGTGGCGCCCTCGACCCGCAGCTTCGCGATGGCGAAGTAGACGAGGTCGGCTGCCTCCTCGGCCGCCCGCTCCGGCCCCTCCGCCTCGGCGAGCTCGGCCGCCTCCTCGCGGAGCTTCGATCCCAGGAGCCCCGCCTCGGTCGCGATCCTGTGCGTGTAGGATCCGGGCGGCGGCGACTCGAGCCGGCCAGCGATGGTGCGGTCGAGGCGCGCGAGACCCCAGTCATCGCCGAAGCAGCCGCGCGTGCCGCGATGGCAGAATCCCGCGCCGTTCTGCTTGACGATATAACGCAGGGAGTCACGGTCGCAGTCGACCTCGATTCGTACCAATTCCTGAGTATTTCCCGAGCTCGCGCCCTTTTCCCAGAGCCCGCGCTTGCGGGACATGTAGACCCCGCGGCCGGTCTCCACCGACCGCGCGACGCTTTCGGCGCTCGCCCACACGAGGCCAAGGACCACCCCGTCCTCGTCGCAGACGACGACCGGCCAGTAGCCGTCGGCCCTGTCGGAAACGAGAGGCGCGACGAAGGCCTCGGCGAGGGGTAGCCTGCCCGAGTAGAGGGCCATGCCCACCTGGGCGTCGGCCTCCATGCGATCGAGCTCGGCCACCTCGGCGGCAGTCGTCACCCCGCCCGCTATCGTCAGCGCGGGCTTGCCGGGCAGCGAGGCGGCAAGCTTCGCGAGCTCCCGCGCGGCCTCGAGATCGATGCCGCCCATCTTGCCCTCGCGCTCGACGACCGTCACGAGGAAACCGCCGACGAAGGGCGCGAGTTCGCGCATCCTCTCCTCGACGCCCTTGCCGCTCCCCTTGCGCCAACCCTCGACCACCACCTCGCCATTCCTCGCATCGAGGGCGGCGATCAGGCGCTCGCGGGGCAGACGCGACAGGAGTTCGGGTTCGGCCGCCGTGCCGATGATGATCTTCCGCGCTCCGGCGTCGAGGAGGTTGGCCGCCGTGTCGAAGTCGCGGATGCCGCCGCCCACGCGGCAGGGAAAGCGGCGCACGAGCTCGAGGACGAGCTCACGGTTGTCGCCCTCGCCCCGGGCCGCGTCGATGTCGATCACCGCGATCTCGCCGACACGGGCGAATTTCTCCGCTAGGGGAAAGGGATCGCCCGCGTCGATGCGAAGGGTCTCCCCGCCCTCGAGCTGGACAGCCCTTCCCTTCACGATATCTATTGATGGAATTATCATGGTCGCGCCTCCAATCCTTGTGCGAGAAACCAGTCCTTCACCTCGCGGATGGAATACCTCCCGAAATGGAAGGCTCCAGCCGCGAGCACCGCGCCGGCTCCCGCCCGCGCCCCTTCGGCCATTTGCTCGGGCGTCGCCGCCCCTCCCGAGGCTATCACCGAAATCGGCACCGCCTGAGCGACGGCCCTGACCAGCTCGAGATCGTAGCCTTCGCCCGAACCGTCGCGGTCGCGGCTCGTGAGGAGAATCTCCCCCGCGCCAAGAGCAGCCGCCTTCTTGGCCCATTCTACCGCATCGAGGCCCGTGCCGGTACGACCCGCGTCGACCACGACCTCCCAGGAATCGCCCTTCCGCGTCGCGTCGATGGCGACGACGACGGCCTGACTCCCGTATCTCTCGGCGATGGCCCCGATCAGCGAGGGCTCCCGCACCGCCCTCGTGTTGACCGACACCCTATCCGCGCCGGCGTCGAAGAGCCTGGCGGCGTCCTCGATCGAGCCGATGCCCCCGCCGATCGCGAGGGGAATGCCCACCCGCTCCCTGACCCGCCTCACCGTGTCGAGCCGCGTGGCCCGCCCCTCGATGCCCGCGGTAATATCAAGTATGACGATCTCGTCTGCCCCCTCCGCCTCGTAGCGGGCGGAGAGCTCGGCGGGATCGCCCGCGTCGCGCAGCTCCTTGAACTGCGTCCCCTTCACGACCCGTCCCGCGTCGACATCGAGACAGGGGATGACGCGAACCGCCTTTGCGCCGGGGAGGGGACCGCGCGGCTCCATGCCGGCCGCAGCCTCGATAGACGCCTGGCCGGCGGCCCTTCCCGCCGCGCCGCCGCTCGCCGCGCCCGCGCCGGCTGTCCTGCCCACGGCAAATCCGCCGCTCTCCAGCCAGCGCCCGAGCAGGGCCGCTCCCCATGCCCCCGACAGCTCGGGATGGAACTGACAGAGGAGAAGTCCGGGACGCTCGCAGGCAGCCACGAAACTCCCCCCATAGTCCGCTCGCGACCAGCGCATTCCCGGCGGCGGCGTTTCGAGGCGGTAGGAATTAGCGAAGGCAGCCCAACCGTCGCGAACGAGGCCCTCGCCACCCGCCGCGCCGCGCCCTGCCTCGGAAGCGCCGCTCGCACCGCCGCCGCCAACACCGACCGCCTCCACCGCCCCCCATCCCAGCCGCGGACTCCGCATCCCCGCCGGCTGGAATCGAAAAGTCCCCGGCAGAATGCCGAGCCCCGGAACGCCGGGGTCCTCCTCGCTCGCCTCGAAAAAAAGCTGCATGCCGAGGCAAAAGCCCGCCGTCGGGGCCCCCGAGTCTGCACGCTCGCGGAGGGCCCGATCGAGGCCCCTTTCGCGCAAGGCCTTGGCAGCCGGCCCGAAGGACCCGACCCCTGGCAGCACGACGAAGGCTTCGCGGCTGACGGCTTCAGGATCATGCGTGACATAGCTCTCGACGCCCGCCCTGGCGAACCAAGCCGATACCGAGGCGAGGTTCGCGAAGCCGGTTCGAACGATCGCGACCTTCATAACACGCCCTTCAGACTGGGAATGCCCGAAGCTGCCGCGCCGCCGCTCCCCTCACCGCCCCCTGCCCCGCCGGCCCCGCCCCCTCCCACCGCCTCCACGCGATACGCCACCGCCTCCCGCAGCGCAAGGGCCAGAGCCTTGAAGGCAGCCTCCGCCCTGTGGTGGTCGTTAGCGCCCCGCAGCACATCGACGTGGAGGGTCAGACCCGCGCGCTGCGCGAAACTCGAGAGAAAGTGGCCGACGTTCTCGCAAGCGAGCTCGCCGAGCTTTTCGCGGACCAGCCCGAGCTCGATGGCCGCGAAGGGCCTCCCCGAAATGTCGACCACCGCCCTCGCGAGGGCCTCGTCGAGGGGGGCGTAGGCGTAGCCGAAGCGGAGGATGCCCGCCCTATCGCCCAGGGCCTCCCTGAAGAGCTCGCCCAGCACGATGCCGCAATCTTCAGTAGTGTGATGATCGTCGATCCGGAGATCCCCCTCGCAGCGAAGCGAAAGCGAGAAGCCGCCGTGAAAGGCGAGGGTCGACACGAGGTGATCGAGGAAGCCGATGCCCGTCTCTACGGCGATCGGCCCCGGCACCAGGGCCAGAGAGGCCTCGATCCGCGTTTCCTTCGTCTCGCGCCGACGCGAGGCGCGTCGTTCGCCGCTCATAGCCACTCCTTCGCGGCCGCGAGGGCCGCCTCGAGGGCCTTCCAGCCCTCCTCCTCACCAGGACAGCTGATGCGGATCGCGTCCTCCAAACCCGGCCTCCCGGCGAAGACCCTGATGGCGATGCCCGCCTTCGCGAGCGCAGCCTTCAGCCCCTGGGGCGACCTGACACGGGCCAGCACGAAGTTCGCCTCCGAGGGCGCCGGCTTCGCGCCGAGCCTCCCGAACAGCGCGAAGAGATCATCCCTCTCCCTCCGCACCCGCTCGACAAAGGCATCCTTCTGCCGCAATCCCTCGGGGCTCCGCGCCGCCAGCCCCGCGACGACCGAAAGCCCGCCCACCGGATAGGGCGCCCCCGCCCCGCGGAGGGCGGCGACGCTGGCGGCAGGCCCGGCCACCCAGCCCAGCCGCATCCCCGCGAGACCATAGGCCTTCGAGAAAGTACGCATTACGAGGATATTCGGACGGGCGAGGAGGAGACCCAGACTGTCGCGCGCGGCGAACTCGCCGTAGGCCCCGTCCACCCAGATCGAGGCATCGGGCAGGGCATCGGCGAGCTCGAGGAGCTCCTCCGGCGAGGCGACAGCCCCGGTAGGATTGGCCGGCGTCGCCACGGCGACAGCCTTCGCTCCGGAGCGCCTTCCTGCGTCGATGGCGGCCGCCAGCGGAAAGCCCCTACCCTCGGGCCACGCCAGCCCCAGAGGCTCCGCCCCCACAAGCCGCGATGAGATCGCGTACATCTCGAAGGCCGGCTCGAAAACCACCAGGCGGTCCCCCTTCCCGAGACAGACCCTGCAGGCCCTCGCGATCGCGTCATCCGAACCCGCGGTCACGAGAACCGACCCGGCGGGAAGACCAGCGAGACCAGGCCCCGGCCTCGCCTCGATGTCAGCCTCCAAGGCCGTCGCCCGAGGGTAGCGCCGGATCGCCTCGACCGCGTCGGTTGCCGCCAGGGCCTCGACCACGGCCTTGGCCGGACGCCCCTCGTTCGCGTCGAGAAACCAGCGCGTGCCCGCCGCGACCGGCGGCGGCACGTAGCCGGAGAAGGAAACCTCGTTCATGGCACGATCCTCGTCGGCTCGGTCACAATTATGTCCGTCCCGCCGCGCTTCCTGATCTCGGGAATCAACTTCGCGAGCGAAGCCTTGGGCGCCGCCACCTTGACCGCGTAACCCGCGTTTTCCATCAATTGGGATATCGTCGGCTCGCGCATGCAGGGCAGGATCTCCACCACCGCGTCCAGCCGATCGGCCGGCACGTTGATCTCGAGCATCACCCGCCCCCGCGCATTCAGCACGCTCTGCAAGAGCAGCACCATCGCCTCGGCCGTCTCGCGCTTGGCCGGATCCTTCATCGACTCAGGATTGGCGTAGAGCTTCGTCGTGCTCCTCCCCACCTCGTCGATGATCGACAGCCCGTTCGCGCGCAGCGTCGAACCGGTGGCCGTGTTGTCGACCACACAGTCCGCGTCGTCGGGCGGAAAGACCTCCGTCGCGCCGTAGGAACGCACGAAGACCGCGTCGAGCCCCTTCGCGGCTATCCATTTTCGCGTAATGCGCTCGTACTCGCTCGCCACGAGGAGACGCCCCGGCGGCAGCCACCCGTCCACCAGGATCGTCGTCGGCGCCGCGGCCACGAGCCGCACCGGATCGAGCCCCGTGTCGAGAAGCTCCACGAGCTCCAGACCGAGTTCCTCCACCCAATCCGAACCCGCGAAACCGATGTCCCGCGTCCCGGCGTGCAGCATCTCGATGATGTTCCGCGGCTTCAGGATCTTCGCCTCGAGCCCGTCGAGGGCGAGACTCGGCCGGTAATCGCGGTCGTCCCCATGCACCGGCATCCCCGCGTCGGAGAGGAGCTTGAAGACCCCCTCCTGCATCCTGCCCTTCGGCAAGGCGATCTTGACCGACTTGATAGACTGCATACCCACCGTCCTTTCGGAACCCGGGCGGGGACCTGCCCGCCCGGCGATCCCCTAACATGCGCGGGGCGCCGATCCTTACTCACCTGCGGGTGAGTGGCCGGCGCCCTTCATAAAGAAAAAGCGCCGACCATCGCGGTCGGCGCCCTCGTTCGGTTCGTTATCCCTTCCGGAATAGCCTACCGCCCACGAGATCGCGACCGCGACCCATGATGGGCGTGATGATGGAGGCGCTGAAGAATTGCATTTCCGGAAAGAAGCATAATGGATATTTACCCATTCGCTCGGAGAACGTCAAGAGGGCGCGTCGGGCGGTCGCGACCGCCCGACCGGGTGCTCCGCTCCAATCTTTTCCTCGCGAAGCTCGGAAAAGGATTTCCGCTGCGCCCCCTCGCGCGAAAGCGAGCCAAGAGAAGCATGTCGCCATCGCCAATGGCTGTCACGGCGCAGTCTACAATGGTATCTTGATCATGGAGGTTCCACATGCTCTTTCATGTCACGATGGAGAAGGACGAAGACGGCTATCTGGTCGCAGAATGTCCCGCCTTGCCCGGCTGCGTCTCCCAAGGCAAGGATGAACAAGAGGCCCTGCAAAATATCAAGGAAGCCATCGAGGCTTGGCTCTGGGCGGAAGACCAAAAGCACCTCACCGATTCCGCCATCTTCGGCAAAAGTCCCGTCCTCGTCTCCGTATGAGCCGCCTCGGAAACGTATCCGGCAAAGCCGCTGTAGTCGCTTTTCAAAAGGCTGGCTGGATCTACCGTGGCCAGGTCGGAAGCCACGCCGTCCTCACCAAGGAAGGCTCGTCGGTCAATCTTTCCATTCCCCAGCACAAGGAACTCGGGATCGGGATACTCCGCGCTCTTATCAAGCATGCGGGCCTTACCGTGGAGGAATTCCGCGCCCTGCTCTCTTTATAGGTCCATCGGCGAGGACATCAAAGCCGTCGAGTCCAACTGGCCCCTTGGCTTTCCACGAGGAGGTATCGAGCCATGAAAAACAAACACATCGGATCCACCTTCGACAGCTTCCTCGAAGAGGAAGGGATCGCGGAGGATGTCGAGAATAGGGCCGTCAAGAAACTCATCGCCTTCCAACTCAAGGCAGCCCTCGAGAACGAACACATCAGCAAGACCGAACTCGCCGCCCGGCTCCAAACCTCTCGTGCGGCTCTCGACCGCTTGCTCGATCCCGACAACGACTCCGTGACCCTGCAAACCCTCAAGCGCGCCGCCGCTGTCCTCGGCAAGAAACTCAAGCGCGAGCTCGTCTGAGTTAAAACCTTTGGCCGCGCTGCGCCTCATCACCGGTACGCGAAATCGCTTTCGAGTCTTCGCAATCATCCCCGATGGTCAGACCCCCGCGGGTTCGTCATCCGCGACGAAAACGTCAAGAGGGCGCGTCAGGCGATCGCGACCGCCCGACCGGGTGCTCCGCTCCAATCTTTTCCTCGCGAAGCTCGGAAAAGGATTTCCGCTGCGCCCCCTCGCGCGAAAGCGAGCCCAGGCCGGCGATGCTTCCCCCCGTGAAGCGACGCGGGTCGAAGCACCTTCGCGAGAATCAGCTCCTCTGCAATCGGCAACGTGGCGCCGTCCACGTACTCCGAATCATACTATCAGGAGAAGGTCTCCGCCTGAATCAGGCGTGTCCACCATTGACAGTACAGGTCATCAAACCAGCGCCTCGGTCTCAAGGACATCGACAAGCTCATCCGGGCTAATTCATAGTACACTCGTCTCAGCACCGAGCAAGGAGCCTGTCATGGACGCTGCATTCGCCCATCCCCAGTACATTACCGACGACCAAGGCAACAAGACTGCCGTCATACTTCCCCTCGAGGCCTACACCGAACTCCTTGAAGATCTCTCCGACCTAGCGGTTGCCGTCGAACGCCGTGACGAACCTCTCGTTTCCCATGCGGATCTCCTCGCTTCCCTCAGAGCCGATGGCCTCCTATAGCATCCAGTGGAAGGCCTCAGCGGCAAAGGAACTCAGGAAGCTTCCTCGCGACATCATCACGCGCATCCTTGCTGTCGTCGACGGCCTCGCCTCCGCCCCTCGCCCGGATGGCGTCAGAAAGCTCGTCGGATCTGAATCTACCTACCGAATTCGCGTCGGGGAGTATCGGGTCGTCTACAACATCTTCGACGAGCGCCTCGTAATCGAAGTCATCAGAGTCCGCGACCGGAAAGACGCCTACAGGTAACTTTCTCCACACTCGCCGAACTGCGCTCAATCACTCGGTACACGACATCGCACTCGTATCCTCGAGGCGCGACGCGCATGCACCCCTCCGATTTTCTCCCCCCTATCACCCGACATTTTATATTCGCAATTATGGCGGGAGCCTCGCGCTAGTCGCGCGCAAGGCACCCGCCGCTCTTTCACCTCAAATCATAATGCTGTTCACTTCGCCGTCTGGCCCGCCACGCTTGTCGCGGTGGCCTCGGCGGCCGAGGCCGCCTTGGCCGATGCCGCCTTGGCCGCTGCCCTCCTCGGTCAATTCAGCACCATTACGCCGAGCTTCTCGAGCTCCTGGGGATTCTCGTAGAAGGCCACGCGGCAGATCGTGCGAAAGTCGCTCACCCAGACATCGAGCTCACGGAACTTCGCGTCGCGGGCGGCCGTCGCCGACTGGGAAGCCCCGTTGCTCTGGACCTGGACCTGGCTCCTGTTCCGCACCTCGGCGATGAGGGCGGTCTCCGCGGCCAGCTTGGCATCGTCGTAGCCGAAATGCGCGAGCGCCTGGGCGAAGCGCCGATCGGAGGAGAGGCCGGCATAGAAGCCATGGGCCTGCTCGAGCCAGCCGGCCGTGCTCTGCTTGCGCGGGCCGTAGAGCTTGAGCGCGGTGATGGCGCGCACATCGTCGCCGAAGGCCACCCGGGCGACCTTGAGCGTCTTAATATAGGCCGCGTTGGCCGCCGCCCAGGCGACTTCAAAGTCCTTGGCCGCCCCTCGCATTTCCGCCCGGTCGCTCGTCATCTTCCTGGAGTAGGCCTCGGCCTCCTCCCAGAGTCTGTGCCCCTCCGCGAGCCGGGCCGCGTCATAGCCGAAGCCCGCGAGGGTGGCGGCGACGGCGGGATCAGCCGCCGCGTTCTCGATGAGGGTCTTCGCGCCCTCCATGAATTCCGCCAATGTGTTCTTCGCACCGTACATGATTCCTCCCATCCCGCCGGCCTCGTCGACGCCGGCACTCACTTGAAATCTGTTTTCGGCGACAACGTCGCCGCTCGTGATGATCGCCGCCCGCGTACCGGGCGCCCCCCTCCTTTCGCCTCGCCACCCTGACCTTTCGCCTCGCCACCCTGACCTTCCGCCTCGCCACCCTGGCCTTTCGCCTCGCCACCCTGGCCTTTCGCCTCGCCACCCCGGCCTTCTGCCTCGCCACCCTGGCCTTCTGCCTCGCCACCCCGGCCTTCCGCCTCGCGGGGCCTCCACGGCAGATATTCACCAGCGCCTACGTAGTATTTTCGCTATGTTTCAAGGGAAATTGTTGTAGACAATCGTCTAATTGAAGAGGTTTTCATGACAAAAACTTAACGGATGTTTAGGCAATTGGCGGGGAGCTGGCGAGAGTGGTTAAGTGATGAGGGAAGGCGTAGCCCGGCATCGGCCGGGTCATCGCTGCAGGCTAAACTTCGTGCCGAAGCGGCACTTACATTTATGCGGTCAAAAGATCATCGCCGGCGGCGCTCCGCTGCCAGACGTATTCGTAGATCTTCTCCGCGATCTCGTCCGTCTCCTCGTCGGTGTAGGGAGGATGGGGAAGGGATTCATAGAGCCGGTCGAGGATGAAGATCTTGACCTCGGCCTGGGTCTTCTCTTTCCGGGTCCATTCGCGCATCGACCCTATCAGGGCCCTGAGCGAGGCCAGGAGTCCCCGGCTCGCCTGCTTGAGGCGTTCGCGGTCCGTCTTGGCGATGCTCTCCTTGAACAGGAGGTCGAAGAGGGCAAGCTCGGTATCGGAGAGGCCCTCCTCCGCGGCTCGGCGCTCCTCGGCGTCGAGGCTGGCGGCCAGATCGAGAAGGGCTGCAAAGGTAGCCTCGACGGTGGCACGGTCCTTTTCGCGTTTGCGAAAGTGCGGCGGGGGCAGACACAGCCCATTGCAGTAGGCGGCATCGAGCCACTCCGCCAGTGCTCCTTGATATAAGTGGAGATGGCATCGGCATCGTAGGCTGCGTCTAAGAGAGCGCGGCGCCGGAGCCTTTAAAACGGAAAGTCGCCTGCCTACGGACTATGAACGAGGAGGTCCTGGAACTCGCTCAAACGGATGATCCTCGTGCTGCGGATTGTTCCCAGGACTAAGAGATCATCGTCTCCGGTCACGAGGTTGGTGGCATCGCCGGCAATAGCGAGTTCGAGGAGGAAGTCGTCCTTGGGATCGCGGCAGAGCTCGATCTTCTCGATTGGAGAGATCGCATAGGCCGTCTTGACAAGGAAGTCTTCGAGCTGGTCGCGTTCGACATCGCTGAAGTACCGGGAGAACTTGGGGCGGTAGATGACCTCGCGAACCTCGCGGAGCTGGTCCTCGGAGGTGAGGACGTGGATATCGTTCAGGAGGAAGCGGTCTTCCATTTCGTCGAGGGTGCGACCGATGAGGAAGCTGATCCAGATATTGGTGTCAAGGACGATGTTCACGCGCGTGTCGCTCTCGCCGGACGGTTTTCACCTCCGCTTGAATCTCTTCAAGAGACAAGGGAAGGTCGCGATGAGCGCTGCGGAATGCCCGTAAATCGTCATGTAGTGTCCTCTTCTCAAGGTACTCGGTGAGGCGCTTCTGTTCCTCAAGTCCGAGCTGGGCCACGATGGACTGGATCTGCTCGAAGCCAAGATTGAGGGTGACGGGAATCTGGGTCTCCATACCGTCAGTATACAGCATCAGGATTCCTAGTGGCAGGTATGTGCTCGCCTCATCTCGCGTGCTTGAATAGCGGCCCGGTTAGGCGCACCGCGGTAATAAGACATTTTTGGAGTTGAGCCAAGGCTGCCCGGTATGCGTCGTCCACGAAGGCCCAGTACTCGTTCTCGCAGGGTGAGCCGGTCCTATTGAAGTGATAGCATGTGCTGCCCTGTATCCAGCGCGCAGGAGCGAGCTTAGCGCAGCGTTAGGGCAAATAAAGCCTTTGCCCTAACCACCTATAAACAGTACCCGATTTGTTATCTCCAGACGCAAAAGGACCGGCCTGAGCCGGTCCTTTTGAATTACCAGTATGCTACCCGCGCCCTGTATCCAGTGCGCGGGAGCGTAGCTTAGCGCAGCGTTCGAGGCGAACAAGTCGTTCGCCCCTTACCACCTGTAACAGTACCCGATTTGTTATCCCCAGACGCAAAAGGACCGGCCTGGGCCGGTCCTTTTGAATTGCTATGAGGCTACCCGTGCGCCGTGGCGCACGGGAGGGCAAATAAAGCCTTTGCCCTTACCACCTATAATGGGCAAAGGCTTTATTTGCCTCAGCCATCTTGTGGGTATCTTCCTTCTTCTTTACCGCGGTGCCGGTGTTGTTGAAGGCGTCGAGGAGTTCGTCGGCGAGTTTGTCGGCCATGGCCTTGCCGGAGCGATTGCGGGAGGCGGTGATCAGCCAGCGCATCGCGAGAGCTTCGCGGCGGGTCTCGCGGATCTCGACGGGCACCTGGTAGGTGGCGCCGCCGACTCGGCGGGACTTGACCTCGACGAGGGGCTTCGCGTTCTCGAGCGCCTTCATGAAGACGTCGAGGGCGGGAGTGTTCGATTTCTTCTGCATGAGTTCCATCGCGTCGTACATGATGCGCGTGTTGACGGACTTCTTGCCCTGCCACATCATCCGACAGACGAATTTCGTGACGATGACGGAATTATACTTCGTGTCGGGCAAATGGCCCCGATCGATGCTCTTCTTCTTGCGTCCCATGATCTACCCCTAGGCCTTCGGGCGCTTGGCGCCGTACTTGGAACGGGCCTGCTTGCGATCTTCGACGCCGAGGGTATCCTTCGCGCCGCGAACTATGTGGTAGCGCACGCCCGGGAGGTCCTTGACGCGTCCGCCGCGCACGAGGACCACGGAGTGCTCCTGGAGATTGTGGCCGACGCCCGGAATGTAGGCGGTGACCTCGATGCCATGGCTGAGGCGCACACGGGCAACCTTCCGGAGGGCCGAATTCGGCTTCTTGGGCGTCACGGTCATGACGCGAGTGCAGACGCCGCGGCGCTGGGGACATTCCAGCAGGGCCGGCGACTTTGTCCGCCAGGTGTTGGCCTTGCGGCCCAGGCGGATCAGCTGGTTGATGGTCGGCATTACGCTTTCGACTCCCTTTGTCGTACCAGGCCTCAGCATGACCCGGTGTAGTTACGGTACGCGAAGATGCCGGAGCCGAACCTTGAGACTCCGGTCCGCTACAATAGGCGGAAAGAGGGGGCGAGGTCAAGATAGAAGAACCCTAGGGCCGGAAGCCGGCTCCTGTCGGCCCGATCCGGTTCAGCCTGCCTCGGAAAGCGGCTTTTCAGGTTCGGGTTCATCCGGGTCCGCCTCGGCATCCGAATTCCCGAAACCCTGGAGAAAATAGATCCTTCGGAGCGCCTCGGGAAGGGCCTGGGTAAGCATGCGTCGTTCGTGGCTTTCGGAAGGACGGATCGCCACGATCCGAGTCGCGAAATCGGACATCAGGGGAACCTTGCCCCCGAACGCGGATTGGAGCTTCGAGCCCTTCCAGGAACGCCCGGGCTTGTCGGGCAGCTCCGGCATATGACGACAGAGAGTGAATGTCGACTCCCCGTCCTTGGACAAAACCGAGGAAAATCCGAAGAGCCGGCAGATGAGGGGACGGCCGCCATAGATCCCGCAGTGAAAATTCCCCTCCGCAACGAAGAAGGGGCAGCGCCCGGGGAATTGTGCATCGGTTGAGAATCCCGATATCGCCAGATGCTTGGCGCGCGCGGGTTCATGGCGAATGAGCCACGCGGCTGTCCACGCTGCCTCGATCGGCAGGACATCCGGAATGAAGGACTCGCAGCAGCGGCCGCAACCGGAGGGGCAGGCCAAGCCGCTCTCCGCGGCGAAGGCGTCCATGACCTTCGCCGCGTCGTCATAGATCATTCCAAGACTCGAAAGCCCGTCGAACAGGCTTCCGAAAGGCAAGCCCTCGATGAGGACCTCATCAATCGCGGCCACGATTCACCTCGCCGCCCCTTCGGGCGCGCCATAGCGAAGCATAAAACGAGGGCGTCGGACAATCGCCCGACGCCCCCGTTCCATCGAAACATACTATCGTGAATTGTCCGCTTCTCAGTCCTCTTCCTCGGGCTCCACGGCGTCGAAGCCTTCGTCGTTCTCGAAGATCGTGTCCTCTTCGAAGCGCGAGTCGTCCGAGCGATCCTCGAGGGCGGGCACGGCGGCGAGTTCCTTTTCGCGCTTGCGCTTCTCGATGATCTCCTCGACGAAGGCGTCGAGGTCGTCGTTCTCCTGGTCGAAGAGCTTGATGTTCCGGTACTGCTTCATGCCCGTGCCGGCGGGGATCAAATGACCAATTATGACGTTCTCCTTGAGGCCGCGGAGGACGTCCGTAGCGCCCGCGATGGCGGCGTCGGTGAGAACCCTGGTGGTCTCCTGGAAGGAGGCCGCGGCGAAGAAGGAGTCGATCTTGAGCGAGGCGCGGGTGATTCCGAGGAGGAGGGGACGGGCCACGGACGGCTGTCCGCCCTCCGCGATCACGCGCCTGTTCTCGTCGTGGAAGCGGTGCTTGTCGATCTGCTGGCCGTAGATGAACTTCGTATCGCCGGGCGCGACGATCTCCACCTTCTTCATCATCTGGCGAATGATGACGCCGATGTGCTTGTCGTTGATGGTGACGCCCTGGAGGCGGTAGACCTGCTGGACCTCGTCGACGAGGAACTGCTGGCAGTACTGCTCGCCGAGGATGTTCATGATGTCGTGGGGGTTCTTGTTGCCGTCGCAGAGGAGGTCGCCCGATTCGACGGTGTCGCCGTTGCGGACGAGGAGCCTGCGGCCCATCGGCACGAGATGCTTGAACTCCTTGCCGAAGATGTCGCGCACGATGATGACGCGTTTGCCCTTGACGATGCCCTTGAACTCGACGGTGCCGGCGACCATCGCGAGGACGGTCGGCGTCTTGGGTTTGCGCGCCTCGAAGAGCTCGCCGACGCGGGGAAGGCCGCCGGTGATATCCATGGCCTTGGCCGATTCCTTGAGGGTACGCGCCAGGGTGCGGCCCGCGGTTACGTGGTCGCCGTCCTCGACGTTGAGGTAGGCGCCGCCCGGCAGGAAGTAGGAGGTGAGCTCGTTGCCCGCCTCGTCGGCGATGACGATGCGCGGCTGCTTCTGGTCGCGCTCCGCGGTGAACTCGGTGATGCGCTTCTCGACGTTGCCCGTCTCCTCGTTGATCTCTTCCTTGAGGGTGGAGCCGGGGATGATGTCCTCGTAGCGGACGTAGCCGTCCTTTTCCGAGATGATCGGGTCGGAGAAGGGGTCGAAGGTGGCGATGGCGTCGTTGGCCGCCACGATGTCGCCGGTTTTCACGACGACCTCCGAGCCGTTGCGGATGTCGATCTTCATCTCCTGCGCGATGAGGAGGACACGGCCGTGGGTCAGCCTCGCGTAGGAAATGTCATGGGCGACCTCGAAGCTGCCGTCCTTGTGCTCGAGGATATGGTCGCCCTTCAGGATGCGCTGTCCGTCCTCGATGAGGACCTTGTCGCCCTTGCCCACCTCGTGGTTCGAGAAGATCTTGCAGACATGGAGGAAGCCCTTGCGGGTGAACAGGGACTTGTCGCCGGCCATCGGGATGAAGGTGCCCACGATGTCCTGCACGAGCACGGGGTACTTGAGATAGATGTGGTTCTCTTCGGAGGCCTTCGTCGCCGCGCCGCCGATATGGAAGGTACGCATCGTCAGCTGGGTACCCGGCTGGCCGATCGATTGGGCGGCGATGATGCCGACGGCCTCTCCGATCTCGACCGTGCGGCCCGTGGCCAGGTTGCGGCCGTAGCACTTGCGGCAGACGCCGCGCTCGGCCTCGCAGGTGAGGACGGTGCGGAGGGAGACGGCCTCGATGCCGGCCGCGTCGATCTGCTCGGCGACCTCCTCGGTTATCTCCTCGTTCGAGTCGACGATGATCTCGCCGGTGATCGGGTGGCGCACGGGGTCCAGCGCGTAGCGACCGACGATGCGCTCGCGGAGGGCTTCGACGACTTCCTCGCCGTCCTTGATCGCCGTGTGCTCGACACCGTTGATGGTGCCGCAGTCGTCGACGTTGATGACGACGTCCTGGGCGATATCGACGAGTCGGCGGGTGAGGTAGCCGGCGTCGGCCGTCTTGAGGGCGGTATCGGCCAGACCCTTTCGGGCGCCGTTGGTCGAGATGAAGAACTCGATGACCGAGAGGCCCTCGCGGAAATTCGAGCGGATCGGAAGCTCGATGATGTCGCCCGAGGGCTTGGCCATCAGGCCTCGCATGCCGGCGAGCTGGCGGATCTGGTTGCGGCTACCGCGCGCGCCGGAGTTGGCCATCATGTAGATGTTGTTGAAGCCGGCGCGATCCTTCTCGAGGGTCTTCATCATCACCGTGGTGAGATCCTCGTTGGTGCGGGACCAGACCTCGACGACGCGGTTGTAGCGCTCTTCCTGGGTGATGTGTCCCTTGAGGTACTGGTTCTGGATCTCGTCGACCTGCTTGTTCGCGACCTCGATCATCTCGGTCTTCTCGTGCGGGATGACGATGTCGTCCATGCCGATCGTGGCGCCGAAGAAGGTCGCGTAGCGGAAGCCCATGTCCTTGATCGCGTCGAGCATGCGCACGGTGATGTAGGGTCCCTGGTCGCGATAGACGCTCTCGATGAGGGCGCGGATGTCCTTGTCGCCGAGGGCGTAGTTGACGAAGGGAACCTCGGCCGGCAGCGCCTCGTTCAGGAGGAGGCGACCCACCGTGGTCTCGACGATGGCCGGTCCTTCGGACTGGACCTTCTCGGCCTTCGACCAGATCGGGCCCTTCCGCACGGGTACCTTTACGAGCGACTGATAGTCGCAGCTTCCCGATTCGCAGGCCATCTGCGCCTCCTCGAAGGAGGAGAAGCGCTTGCCCTCGCCCTTGGCGGCGGGCTTGTGGCGCGAGAGGAAGTTGATGCCCAAGACCATGTCCTGCGAGGGGTAGACGATGGTCTTGCCGTTCGCGGGGTCGAGGAGGTTTCGGCTCGAGAGCATCAGGGTCCAGCACTCGGTCTGGGCCGCGTTGGTCAGAGGCACGTGGACGGCCATCTGGTCGCCGTCGAAGTCGGCGTTATACGCCTTGCAAACGAGGGGGTGGAGCTTGATGGCCTTGCCCTCGACGAGTACCGGCTCGAAGGCCTGGATGCCGAGGCGGTGGAGGGTCGGCGCGCGGTTGAGGAGGACGGGATGTTCCTTGACCACCTCGTCGAGGACGGCGAAGACCTCGGGGGTCTCCGACTCGACGAGCATCTTCGCCTTCTTGATGTTGTAGACGACGTCCTTCTCGACGAGCTTCTTCATGATGAAGGGCTTGAAGAGTTCGAGGGCCATCTTCGTGGGAAGGCCGCACTGCCACATCTTGAGCTCGGGGCCGACGACGATGACGGAGCGTCCCGAGTAGTCGACGCGCTTGCCGAGGAGGTTCTGGCGGAAGCGTCCCTGCTTGCCCTTGAGCATGTCGGAGAGGGACTTGAGTGGGCGATTCGAGGCGCCCTTCACCACACGCTTCTTCTTCGAGTTGTCGAAGAGGGCGTCGACCGCTTCCTGGAGCATGCGCTTCTCGTTGCGGATGATTATGTCCGGCGCGTTCAATGCCTGGAGGCGCTTGAGGCGGTTGTTGCGGTTGATGACGCGGCGGTAGAGGTCGTTGAGATCCGAGGTGGCGAAGCGGCCGCCGTCGAGCTGGACCATCGGCCTGAGCTCGGGCGGGATCACCGGCACGACGTCGAGGACCATCCACTCGGGCTTGTTGCCGGAGTTGCGGAAGGACTCGACGATCTCGATGCGCTTCAAGAGACGCTTGTCGCTCTTCGCGCCCTTGTCGATCATCTTCTGGCGGAGTTCGGCGGCCATCTCGTCGAGGTTGATCTGCTCGAGGAGGGAGCGGATCGCCTCGGCGCCCATGCCCGCGGAGAAGGCGCCGCCGTAGCGGTCCTGGGCCTCGTACCACTCCTCCTCGGTGAGGAGCTGCTGCTTCTTGAGGTCCGTGTCGCCCGGGTCGATGACGATATACTTCTCATAGTACAGAACGCTTCGGAGCGCCGCCACGGGGAGGTCGAGGAGGAGGCCCATACGGCTGGGCACGGAGCGGTAGAACCAGATGTGCGAAACGGGGCTGGCGAGTTCGATATGGCCCATGCGCTCGCGGCGCACCTTGAAGTGGGTGACCTCGACGCCGCAGCGGTCGCAGATCACGCCCTTGTATCTGATCGACTTGAACTTGCCGCAGTAGCACTCCCATTCCTTGGTCGTGCCGAAGATGCGCTCGCAAAAGAGGCCGTCTTTTTCCGGCCTGAGCGTCCTGTAATTGATGGTCTCGGGCTTCTTCACTTCGCCGTAGGACCAGGCCCTGATCATGTCGGGGCTGGCCAGGCGGATCATTATCGAATCGAAGTCTTGTATATCTCGCATATCGGCCCCCTTAGAAAGCGCCCTGCTTGTTGATGATGTCCTCGTCCCTTTCGGTGAGGGCGATCTGCTTGCCCTTGTTGTCGAAGACCCTGATGTCAAGGGCGAGACCGCGAAGCTCCTGCACCATGACGTTGAAGGCTTCGGGGATTCCCGCCGCCGTGTGCGGCTCGCCCTTTACGATGGCCTCGTAGACCTTCGCGCGGCCCGTCATGTCGTCCGACTTGATCGTAAGGAGTTCCTGCAGAGTGTTGGCGGCGCCGTAGGCTTCGAGGGCCCAGACTTCCATTTCTCCGAGGCGCTGGCCGCCGAATTGGGCCTTGCCGCCCAGGGGCTGCTGCGTGACGAGGGAGTAGGGTCCGGTCGAGCGGGCGTGCATCTTGTCGTCGACGAGATGGTGCAGCTTCATGAAGTAGATGATGCCGACGGTGATGGGATTCTTGAAAGGCTCGCCTGTGCGGCCGTCGCGGACACGGGCCTTCGAGTTGACCGGCAGCCCGGCTTCCTTGAGCTTGGCCTCGATCTGCTCCTGCGAGGGCGACTGGAAAATGTGGCAGGCGTACCATTCGTCGAGGGTCGAGCCGGCCCATCCGAGCTCGGTCTCCATGATCTGGCCGATGTTCATTCGAGAGGGAACGCCCAGGGGGTTGAGGCAGATGTCGAGCGGCGTGCCGTCCTCGAGATAGGGCATCTCCTCGATGGGCAGGACGCGGGCGACGACGCCCTTGTTGCCGTGGCGACCGGCCATCTTGTCGCCTTCCTTGAGCTTGCGCTTGGCGGCGATGAGAACCTTCACCACTTCCTCGACGCCGGGGGAGAGATCGTCGTTCGCCGAGCGCTTGAGGCGCTGCACGTCGATGATCGTGCCCTCGATGCCGTGGGGCACGCGGAGCGAGGAGTCGCGGACGTCCTTGGCCTTTTCGCCGAAGATCGAATTGAGAAGCTTGAACTCGGGCGTCGTCTCGGTCTCGCTCTTCGGCGTGACCTTGCCGACGAGGATGTCGCCGGCCTTGACCTTGGCGCCGACGAGGATGATGCCCTCGGCGTCCAGGTTGTCGAGACTTTTCTCGCTCGTGTTCGGGATGTCGCGGGTGATTCGCTCCGGCCCGAGCTTGGTCTCCCGCACCTCGGTCTGGAATTCCTTGATGTGGATGGAGGTGAACATATCCTCCTTGACCACGCGCTCGGAGATGAGGATGGCGTCCTCATAATTGTAACCGTTCCAGGGAACGAAGCCGGCGAGTATGTTGCGCCCGAGGGCGAGTTCCCCGTCCCGGGTCGCCGGACCGTCGGCGAGGACCTGGCCCTTCATCACCTTCTCGCCCTTCCTCACGATGGGACGCTGGGTGTAGCAGGTGTCCTGGTTGGTGCGCTGATACTTCACGAGCTCGTAGGTGTCGCGCGCCTTCTTGTCCTTCTCGCCCTCGGGGATGATGACGACCTTGTAGGCGTCGACGTACTCGATCGTGCCCTCACGCTTCGCCTTGACGAGGACGCCGGAATCGTAGGCCGTCTTCTGTTCCATGCCGGTGCCGACTCGCGGCGGCTCGGGGAAGACGAGGGGTACGGCTTGGCGCTGCATGTTCGAGCCCATGAGGGCGCGGTTGGCGTCGTCGTGCTCGAGGAAAGGGACGAGGGCCGCCGACACGGAGATGATCTGCTTGGGCGACACGTCCATGTACTGGAGTTCCTTCGCCGTCCGCGTCGTGTAGTCGCCCTGGTGGCGGCAGGAGATCGAGTCGTCGAGGAATTCGCCCTTCTTGTCGATGCGGGCCGAGGCCTGGGCGATGTAGTACTTGTCCTCGTCCATGGCCGAAAGATATTCGATGTGCTTGGTGGCCTTCCCGTCCTCGACCTTGCGATAGGGCGTCTCGAGGAAGCCGTACTCGTTGACGGCTGTATAGGTCGCCAACGACACGATCAGGCCGATGTTCGGTCCTTCAGGCGTCTCGATGGGGCACATGCGGCCGTAGTGGGTGTAGTGGACGTCGCGGACCTCGAAGCCGGCGCGGTCGCGGGAGAGGCCGCCCGGGCCGAGGGCGTTGAGGCGGCGCTTGTGCGTGAGCTCGGCTAGCGGGTTGACCTGGTCCATGAACTGGGAGAGCTGGCTCGAGCCGAAGAATTCCTTGATGGCCGCGACGATCGGCTTAATTGAAACGAGATCCTGGGGACGGATGGTGTCCGTCTCCTTGAGGCTCATGCGTTCCTTGGCGATGCGCTCCATGCGACCGAAGGCGCTCTTCATCACGTTGGCGAGGAGTTCGCCGACCGAGCGCACGCGGCGGTTGCCGAGATGGTCGATGTCGTCGACGTTCGACTCCCCGTAGTACACGCTCATGAGGTACTTCATCGTGGCGATCACGTCGTCGCGGATGAGGGTGAAGTCCTTCGAGGGCACGGCGTAGTCGAACTTCTTGTTGAGCTTATAGCGGCCGACCTTGCCGAGGTCGTAGCGGCGTGCAGAGAAGAACATCGAGGAGAGGTCGCGCTCGGCGTTCTCGACGGTGATGGGCTCGCCGGGCATGAGGGTCGAATAGACGGCCGCGAGGGCGTCGGCCTTGGCGGGCTCGTCCTGGCTGGGGTCTTCCTTGACGAGCTTGATGTCCTCGCGCTCGAAGCAATTGAGGATCATGTCGAAATGGAGGGAGTCGGGATGAGTGAAGTCGATGACCTCGAGCTCTCTGACGCCGATGGTGACGAGCTCGTCGACATCGTGGAGATGGAGCTTGTCGCCGGCGCGGAAGAGTTTCTTCTTCTCGCCGTTGACCTCGGCCCTGACGGCCTTGGCGAGCACGCGGTTGACGGCGTGGTCCTTTTCCGACCTCGCCTCGCCGATCGTCACCTTTTCGGAAACGTAGAAGGCCTTCACGATATCCTCGCGGGACTCGAAGCCGAGAGCGCGCAGGAACATGGTGCCGAGGATTCGCTTCTTGCGATCGATCTTGGCGTAGATGAGCTCTTTCTTCTGGTCGATCTCGAACTCGAGCCAGGAGCCGCGGTAGGGGATGATGCGCGCGGAATAGACGCCCTTCTCATGCGAGAAGATGACGCCGGGGGAGCGATGAATCTGCGAGACGACGACGCGCTCGGCGCCGTTGATGATGAAGGTGCCCCGGTCCGTCATGAGCGGAACGTCGCCGAGGTAGATCTCCTTCTGCCTGATCTCTCCGGTCTTCTGGAAGACGAGGTTGATCTTGGCCTTGAGGGGCACGGCGTAGGTGAGACCCTTCTGTTTGCACTCGATCTCCGAGTACTTCATCGCCGACTCGTCGAGGTGGTAGGCCTCGTACTCGAGCAGCATGTCGCCGTTGGGGCTTTCTATCGGAAAGGTCGAACGGAAGACCTCCTCGATGCCCGCCTCGAGGAGGGGATCGCCCTTTCGTAGGGTTTCCCTCTGGAGGAAGCGCTCGTAGGACGAGAGCTGGATGTCGATGAGGTCCGGGAGGTTCATGACCTCCTGGTAGTCCTTACCGATGTACTGACGCGAAACCTTCTTCTCGGAATAGGCCACAATGCCTCCTCAAGCTGGCGTCGGCGACGTCGCCTCGCAAGGTATTGGCACGCGACCGGGGCCTAAGAGCCCCGGTCGCGACGGACCGTATCGCGCGACCTCCATGGTCGGGCGCGTGCCATGCGCGCCCGCCGCTACTGGTCGGCAAACGATTGTCCGGGATGGATTCGCCGAGGGTCGAAGGCCGACCTTCCGCGAATCGATCCCGAGACGCGCGAACGCACGACGGGGGATTCCCGTCGTGCGTCGCGAGTCGTCTTCTCTAACGAAGCTCCCTCGTGGGGCTAATCTTACTTCACCTCGACCTGACCACCGGCATCGGTGATCTGCTTCTTGATCTTCTCGGCATCGGCCTTGGAGATGCCCTCCTTGAGGGCCTTGTCGCCGGCCTCGACGAGATCCTTGGCCTCCTTGAGACCGAGGCCCGTGATAGCGCGGACTTCCTTGATGATGGCGATCTTCTTGTCGGCAGGAACGCCGCCCTTGAGGATGACGGTGAACTCGGTCTGCTCCTCGGCGGCGGGGGCGGCAGCTCCGGCCGCGCCGGCGACGGCGACGGGGGCGGCGGCGGTCACGCCGAACTTGGTCTCCATGGCCTTGATGAGGTCGGCGACCTCGGTGATCTTCATCTCGCCGATGGCCTCGATGATCTGCTCGTGGGTAAGTGCTGCCATATTATCTTCTCCTTGGAAAAAGTGACCAATTCATACGAACCGGCCATCGCGAATGCCGCTGCGCGACCTTCGCGTGACGAAGGTTTCGCCTTCGTCGGCCGAGGAAGGACCGGATGGAACCTTTCTCGGGCCATGAACCGCGACAGGTACGGCAGCCAACCGAAGCCTGAAGCGGACAAATGACGACGACTAGGCCTGGGGCGCGGGCGCCCCTTCGGCCGACTCCGCGGGAGCGGCTTGAACGGGAGCCGCCTGTTCCGGCTCGGCCGCGGCGGGAGCCGCACTGCCCTGGGACTCGAGCTTCTCCTTGTAGGCGATGAGGGTGTACACGAGGTTCTGGACCGGGGCCCGCATCGTGGACATGAGCATCGCGAGGAGGGTGTTGCGGCCGGGAAGCTTGGAGAAGGCGGCGATCATCGCCTCGTCCAGGAACTCGCGGTCGACGAGACCGGCCTTCACCTTGAGGGCCGGCACTTCCTTGGCGAATTCGACGAGGATCTTCGCGATCTCGTTGGGTTCACCCTTCGCGAAGGCGACGGCCGTGGGGCCGGCGAAGACGGGCTCGACGGCCTTGGGGAAGCCGAGTTCGTCGAAGGCGATGCGCGCGAAATTGTTCTTCACGACGTGGAACTCGGCGTGCTTCTCGCGGAGCTGCTTGCGCAGGTTCGTGATTTGCTCGACGGTGAGTCCGCGGTACTCCGCAAAGACGAAATCGCTCGAGGCGCCGATCTTGGTCTTGAGCTCGCCGATGGCATCGGTCTTGGCGCTCTGGATCTTGTTTGCTCGCATGGCCATGGCTTATTTCTCCGTCTTCGCGATCGCGACGCGGACGCCGGGGCCCATCGTCGAGGTGAGGAACACCGAGGCGACGAAATCGCCCTTCGCGTCGGCCGGCTTCTTGCGCTGGACCTCTGCGATGAGGGTCTCGACGTTCTCGGCGATCTGTGCGGCCTCCATCGACACCTTGCCGATGGCGAGGTGGATGATATTGGACTTGTCGGTGCGGAATTCGGTGCGGCCCTTCTTGAGTTCGGCGACAGCGGCCTTGAGGTCGTGGGTGACCGTGCCCGTCTTCGGGTTGGGCATGAGGCCCTTGCGTCCGAGGACCATACCGAGCTTGCCGACGTCCTTCATCATGTCCGGGGTGGCGACGGCGACGTCGAAGTCGAGCCAGCCGCCCTTGATCTTCTCGATGAGATCGTCCGCGCCCGCGTAGGCGGCGCCGGCGTCGAGGGCTTCCTTCTCCTTCTCACCCTTGCAGAATACGAGGATTTTTTTCTCCCCGCGGAACTGGTGCGGAAGGACGACCGTGTCGCGCACGGTCTGGCTCTTCTTGAGGTTGAGCCTGACGTGCACCTCGACGGTCTCGTCGAACTTGGCGAAATGTGCGTCCTTGACGAGGGCGGCGGCGGCCGGGACCTCGAGCGCCTGCTCGCGATCGACCTTCTTGACGGCCTCGTTATATTTCTTGCCGCGCTTCATTTGGAATACTCCGTCTCGACGCCCATCGAACGGGCGGTGCCCGCGATGATCCGCTTGGCGGCCTCGAGGTCGTTGGCCGAAAGGTCGGGCATCTTCTGCTTGGCGATCGCCTCGAGCTTGTCCGTGGCGAGCCTGCCGACCTTCGTCTTATGCGGAATCGCGGAGGCCTTCTCGAGGCCCATGGCCTTCTTGATCAGCACGGACGCCGGCGGCGTCTTCGTGATGAAGGTGAAGGTCTTGTCCTTGTACACCGTGATGATGCACGGAATCGTGAGTCCCGCCTCCATGCCCTTGGTCCTGTCGTTGAATTGCTGGCAGAACTGGGGCGCGGAGACGCCGTGCGGTCCGAGCGCGGGTCCGACGGGGGGGGCGGGAGTCGCCTTCCCGGCGGGGCACTGCAGCTTGATGACCGCGGTGACTACTTTCTTCGCCATCCTTCACTCCTTTTCGTGGTGCTTTCGGCTCGTCCCGGAACATCGCTCGCGCGCGTCCGAATCCGTCGGCCGAAAATAGCGTTCGCGCGACGCGCGAACTCCCAACTGCTGGAGGTAATACCTCACTATGAGAAACGGCGAAGGCCTCCCCGAGGGGCGGCTTTTCGCTCGTCGCTTTGCAAAAGATCCCGGAAGGCGCACCTCTCGGCTCGCCCTCCCCGAAACTCAGATCTTCTCGACCTGCAGGATATCGACCTCGACGGGAGTCGCCCGTCCGAAAATGCCGACCATGACCTTGAGCTTGTTCTTCTCGAGGTTGACTTCCTCGATGGCGCCGGTGAAGGACTCGAAGGGGCCCTCGATGATCTTGACCTGCTCGCCCTGGCTGAAGCTCTGGCGATTGCGAACGGGCCTCTCGCCCTTGATTTCGCCGGCGCGCTGGAGAATGCCCCTCGCCTCTTCGCCGGTGATCGGCGCCGGCTTGTTGAACTGGGTCGCGCCGACGAAGCCGGTCACGCCGGTGATCTTCTTGATCGTGGAAATCGCGGCCTTCCAGTTGTTGTCCGGGAGGTCCATCTCGACGAGGATGTATCCGGGAAGGATCTTGCGCGACGAGGAACGCTTCTTGCCGTCCTTGACGTCGACCACTTCCTCGGAGGGCACCTTAATGTCGGTGACCACCTCTTTCGAGAGGTCCCCGTTCTCGAGGAGCATCTTGATCGTGCGCTCGATCTTGTTTTCGTAACCGGAGTAGACGTGGAGTACGTACCAGGCCTTCGCCATCAGCGCCTCCCTTTCTACTTGAAGATGAAGTCTATGCCGGAAACGAGTATCAGATCGACGAGACCAAGGGCGAGGGCCATGATGACCGTCGACACGACGACGACCTTGGTGGAGGCCACGACATCCTCGCGGCTCGGCCAGACGACCTTTCGGAGCTCGGCGTAGCTATCTTTGAAGAACTGTATAACCTTGTTCATGGCGGCTCCTTAGCCACGGCTCGCGCATCCTGCGCTCGCCCGTTGCATCGACGAAGGCTCTGCCTTCGTCAGTTGCTGCGCTCGGACGTCCTGTCCTCGCCCACTTCCGACAAAGGGGCCCCAATTCTCGCTCTTCAGGCCAGGAAGGACTCGAACCCTCAACATCCGGTTTTGGAGACCGGCGCTCTACCATTAGAGCTACTGGCCTTCGTGAAGGGAAGGGGCTCGAGGAGCCCCTTCCCTTCACGAGAGGATTTGCTGCGCAAATCCTCTACACATTCAGGGATTTCGCTGTCGCGAAATCCACTGCATTTGCCCATGGCGCACAGAATCCGCGAGGGCCACCCCGTCGATCCCGCCGCGCGGAGGGTTTACTTGACCTTCGTTTCCTTGTGCAGGGTGTGCTTCCGGTCCCATTTGCAGTATTTCATCATTTCGAGCTTTTCCTGCATCGTCTTGCGGTTCTTGGTCGTGGTGTAATTACGGCGCTTGCACTCGCTGCAGGCGAGCGCGATGATTTCGACGGTTTGCTTCTTGGAAGCCATGACGTGTTCCCCTCTTCCTCTAAATCCTGCTAGCCCTCGAACGGAATCGAACCGTTGACCTTATCCTTACCATGGATATGCTCTGCCAACTGAGCTACAAGGGCATGCGAAAAGCCCGTGAAAACTAACATTACGTCGGGGACTTGTCAAGCGGGCGAGCCGGTGGAACGGGCGATCTATTTCCCGCGCCGGACTCTTTTTACCACCGCCCCGACGAGGGCGACCGCCATTTCATCGCGCGTCGCCAGGAGAATCCCGAAGGCCACGACGCCGAAAATCGTGGCGCCGACGAGGAGGGGAAGCCCGGAGGCGAGAAGTCTGCCGTCCATGGCCCAGAGCCGAGCCAGACGGGGCTCGACGAGCCAGACAGGCAGGGCGGCGACGGCGGAGACGAGAAGGAGGCGGAGGGCGTAGGCCGCGGAGCGCCCGAAGGCAGCCCCCATTCCTTCCAGCCTCTTTTTCGACAAATAGGCGATCAGCACGATGGAATTGACGGCGCTCGCCACCGACAAGGCGAGAGCGATGCCCGGTCCCTTCAGGGGGCCGACCAGGGCGAAGGCCGCCGCGATATTCACGCCGAAGGAGATGATTCCCGCCCGGGTCGGGGTTTTCGTATCGGAGCAGGCGTAGAAAGCCGGGGCCAGCACCCTGTTGATCGCGATGAACACGAGGCCCGTCATATGGAAGAAGAAGGCCGCCGTCGTGAGGCGGACCGATTCCTCGTCGAACTCCCGGGCCCGGAAGAGGAGGCTGACGATGTCCTTTCCCGCGATCATCGAAAAGAGGGCGACGGGGATGGTCACGAGCAGCATCGCCCGAAGGCCGCGGCCTACCGAATCGGAGAATTCCGACCACCTTCCCGTCGCCGCCGAGCCCGCCAGATTCGGGAGAAGGACGGTTCCCGCTGAAACGACGAAGATGCCGAGAACGAATTCCTGGAGGCGAAGCGAATACTGGAGGCTGGATACAGCACCAGTGCCGGCGCTCGAAGCCAGGGAGGTTGAAACGAGGATGTTCACCTGGTAGGCGGCCATGCCGAGGATGGTCGGGCCGATCAGGCCCATCACCTTGCGCATGCCCTGATTCCCGAAGGCTCGTCTTAGCCCGATGAACCCGAAGTGCCAGCCGGCCTTGAGCACGAAGGGAAGCTGCACGAGGGCCTGGAGAAGCCCTCCGAGGACGACGCCGATGGCCATGGCCCGGGCGGGATTGCCCGCAGGGCCCGCAATCACGTAGGGAACCGCGATGAAGACCACGTTAAACACTATGGGTGCGGCTCCCGAGGGCGAGAAGATCCCGAGGGAGTTGAGTATCCCCTGGAAGAAGGCCGCAACGGACACGAGGGCGAGAAAGGGAAACATGATGCGCGTCAGCACGGCGGTTTCGACGGGATCGGAACCGAAGAGCTTGACGATCCAGGGCGTGCAGGCGATGCCGAGGGCCACCGTCGCGGTTACGAGGACCGTGAGAACGGTGAAGGTCGCCGACAGGAATTCGCGCGATTTCTCGTCGTTCCCCTCGGCCAGGTAGCCCGAAAAGGTCGGAATGAAGGCCGCCGACATCGAGTTTTCGGCAAAGAGTCGCCGAAGGAAATTGGGCAGATTGAAGGCGACGGTGAAGGAGTCGGCGAGGGCTCCCGTTCCCATGAAGGCGGCCCTCGTCATTTCGCGGACGAGACCGAGGATTCGCGATGCGAGGGTGAGGAGGCCGAGCTTCCCGCCTTCGCGGAGCATTTTAGAGGAGGAGGCAGCGCGACGCGCCGAGGAGGGCGGGTTTTCGCCAACGACGATCGGCTCGGGACTGTCGGACATGGGCGCTACCATACTCTCTGGCCGCGCCGATGGGGAAGCGGCACTCCCGAGCCCCGGGATCGGAGACTGAAAGCCGAAACTACTCGCCCTACGGGAACCCGGCAGACATCGCGAAGAAAGAGTATACTGAAGCCGCCACCAGAAGGAGGCCACAATGTTCGATCTCGCAATCTACTCGCTCATCCTGCTCGTCATCGTCCTGTTTTTCTCCGGCGTCCGTATCGTCCGCCCGACCCACCGAGGACTCATCGAAGTGCTCGGGAAGTACCGCCGTTTCGCGCAACCGGGCTTCCATTGGGTCGTCCCGGTCATCACGAAGCTCTACCAAATCAACACCACGGAACAGATGGTGAACGCCGAGCCGCAGGAGATCATCACAAACGACAACCTGAACGCTCGCGTCGACGCCCAGGTCTATTTCCGCGTCAAGGCCGACGAGGACAGCGTCAAGGCCTCGGTCTACAATGTTAACAATTATCAATACCAGATCGTCAACCTTGCCAGGACGACCCTGCGTAACATCATCGGCACCTTGACCCTGAAGAGCGCCAACTCCGAGCGGTCGAGGATCAATTCCGAACTCCTCTCCACCCTCCTCCTCGAAACGAAGACCTGGGGCATCTCGGTGGTCAGAACCGAGCTCAAGGAAATCGATCCGCCCAAGGACGTCCAGGAGACGATGAACAAGGTCGTCAAGGCCGAGAACGAAAAAGTCGCCGCGGTGGATTTCGCGACCGCCACGGAAACGATGGCAGACGGTCAGAAGCGCGCCGAGATCAAGAAGGCCGAGGGCATCAGGCAGGCCGAGATACTCAAGGCCGAAGGCGAGGCCCAGGCCATCGCTCTCGTCAACGAGGCGGCGGAAAAATACTTCGTCGGCAACGCCCAACTCCTCCGCAGGCTCCAGGCGGTCGAAACCTCTTTGCAGAACAACGCGAAGATCGTGCTGACCTCCGACCGCGAGCTTGTCAACGTCATCGGCGATCTGGCTGGGGTCGTCCCGATCAAGACAAAGCCCGCCCTGAGCTGAGAAAACGCGGGCGAAAGGAAAGCTGTTCAAAGACGCTTCGCCCGCGAATCCACGCATCGCTGCGGCCCCCGATCCGAAGGGTCGGGGGCGTTCGCCGCCCTCGACCTTCCTCCCCTTCTCCCGATAGTATCGTTCCATGCGATTCGACCTCATTGCCCTCGACCTCGACGACACCCTCCTCCACAGCGATCTCTCGATTTCGGAAGCCAACAGGGCGGCGCTCCGCGGCGCCCACAAGACCGGCGCGAAAATCGTGCTCTCCTCGGGACGAAATCTCACCAGCATGGAGAAGTACGCCCGCCTCCTCGGACTGGCCGGGCCTGACGATTACATCGTTTCGACGAACGGCGCCGAGATCGTGGCGACGGCCACGGGCAGGGTCATAGCCGAGATCAGACTCGACGCGAGGCTCTGCCGCGAGATCGTCGACTGCCTCGAAGCCCGGGGCTTCGCCTGGCAGATCTACGAGAACGGCAGCATCTACTTCAAGGGCAGGAATCCCTACACCGAAGAGGACACGCGGCTCACCGGCATGCCCAATTTTCCAATAGAGGACGAGGAGGCAGCCTTCGCCCGCGGTCAGCTCAAATTCGTCGTGCCAGGAGAACCCGGAACCCTGCCCGCTCTCCGCGACCGACTCCTCGTCGACTTCGCCGGCCGGGTGGAGGTCATCATCTCGAAGCCCTATTTCCTCGAAGTACTGCCCGCGGGCGCGGACAAGGGAGCTGCCCTCACCATTCTCGCGGAGCGACTCGGCCTCGAGATGGGAAGAGCGGTAGCGATGGGGGACGGGATGAACGATATCGGCATGTTGAAGGCCGCGGGCTTTTCCTGCGCCCCCGCCAACGCCGTTCCCGGCGCCAAGGCCGCGGCGCGATGGGTGTCTGGTCTCACCAACGACGAGGATTTCGTAGCAGACGCCCTCGGGCGCTGGATGGACCCGGCGTGAAGGCCGCCGCCTGGCGGAAATGCGAGCGGCTCCTCGGCGAATTCGAAACGCGCGTCGCCGCCTGGTCAGCCTCGGCCCCCTGGCTCGCGGAACTCCTCGATGAGCTCCGCGTCTCCCTCGGCCACGACGACTACCGGATCGAAACTCCCATCGTCTTCAACGAAGCCTTGAGGGACCTCGACGCCTCCTCCGAGCCGGCCTACATTCTCGTGGCCGACAACCCCGGCAAGAACGAGCAGTTGTCACGGAACAGGCGCTATCTGGTCGGGCAATCGGGCAAGCTCGCCGAAGGCTGGTTCCGGAGGGAGCTAGGCATCGACTTCAGAAAGGAAGTCATAATTATCAACAAGACGCCGATACACACGCCCAGAACGGCCGAGCTGCGAAAGCTCCTCGCTCTGGCCGGCGAGAAATCCGTGGCTTCGAGGTCGACCGGCTTCGACCGGAGCGACGGGCGGAGGGCGGCGCTTTCCGCCCTCCTCGACGAAAGCCAGCGCTGGATGGCCGCTCTTGCGCGGGGGCTCCATGAGGCACTAGCGGTGCCGCTCTGGATTTCCGGCTACGGCGAGCTCGGCCCGCGCGGGCTTTTCAGGCCCTATGCCGAGGCTCTCGCCGGCGCCTATGCCGGAGGAGGCGACGGGCTCCGCGAGACGGTACTCCTGTTCCGGCATTTTTCGATGAACCAGTTCGCGATCGAGATGAAGCAAAAACGCAATGTCTCCCGTCCCCTCCCCGAGGAGCTCGCGCGCATCGGGGCCGAGAACAGGCGACGCATCCTAGGCTGGTAAGCCGGGGCGGCTCAGAGTTCGTAGGCGGCCGCGAGCTCCAGCATCGCGAAGGGAAAGATGGAAGGCTCGCTCGTATGAATGGAGGTGTCGCCCAAATAGCCCGAGGCGGCCGTGTACCACCATTGCGAAGAGAAGGTGTAGGCCGCTCCCGCTATGCCACCCAGGAGAAGGGCCATTGGCTGGAATCTCCACCTGTACCCGATGTTGGTGACGACGGCGACCTGGACGTTGGCGACCCGCCATTCCCAGGATTTGTCGAGGTCATGGAGGCTATCGATCCAGCCGTATTCGGCGGCCGCGCCGACGTACATGCCTCTCCTTCCATCGGCTGTCGGTATGAAGCGCATGATTCCGAATCCCAGGCCGAGGCTCGTGATGTCGATCGATACCGTTTCTCCTTCGCTTTGCGCGACGACGGCCGAAAGCACGCCGAGGGCGTGGAATCGTACCCATGGAGTCAGGTAGACGTTCGGGGCGATCCGGACCTCGCCCTTGACCATGGGTCCGAATTGGGCGAACCCGAGGGGATTCACCACGAGGGTGAAGGGCGTCGAAGGGGCCATGGTCTGCGACGCGGTCGGGGCGGTCGGGGCGGATTCCTCCTTCGTGATGCGCGCGACGTCCGACATCGCGAACACGAATATCGATCCGTCAGCCGTCTTGATCTTGAGATCGGCGTTCGGGATCTGTTCGAGGATGGTTCCCCTCACTATCGACCCGTTTTTGAGATAGACGACGTCGACCAGGTTCTGCGCCCAGACGGCCTGGGAACACAACGAGACAAGGATCGCGATCGCGAAAAACGCGCGTACGGAGAACGCCCTCATACCCTACCTCCCCGCCCTGGGATCGGAATCCGATCGACGATCCGGCGAAGCGGCCGCTTCCCTGCGGTCGATGGTTCCAAGCCGCGGGCAAAAGTTAACTATTTATCGATTATAGGGGCACTCGTCCGTAGAAACAAATCTGTCTTCGATGCGGGGGGATCGGCAAACGGGACGGCGGAGCGGCGCCCGGAGTTGCAGCGGAGAGCCCGGTCGGCGCGGCTGGCCGCGCCGACGCGCCCTATTAACAACTAGTACTTACTTCCGCGCCTTTTGGGTGACCCGCATGTACACCTGCTTGCCGGGGTTATAGGGGTTGTCGCGCTCGTCGATTTCGAAGAGGCCGGAGGATTTGATCAGATCGCCGAGCTTGCGATAGCCATAATTGCGAGGATCGAATTCCGGCTGGCGGTTGGCGACGTAGGTCCCCACGGCTCCGAGGTAGGCCCAACCGAACTCGTCGGCGGCGTCCTCCACGGCGGCGCGGAGGAGGGTCGCGACCTTCTTGTCGCCCTTGAAGTCCTGGGGGCCGTCCCGCTTGGGCTCCTTGCCCGCGTGCACCTCGTCGTCGCCCTCGCGGAGGATCTCGGTGTAGATGAACTTGTCGCAGGCGGCGACGAAGGGCTTGGGGGTCTTCTTCTGGCCGAAGCCGAGGACGAGCTTGCCGTCCTCGCGGAGGCGGGCTGCGAGGCGGGTGAAATCGGAGTCGCTGGAGACGACGCAGAATCCGTCGAGATTCTCAGTGTACAGAAGATCCATGGCGTCGATGATCATCGCGGAGTCGGTGGCGTTCTTGCCCGAGGTGTAGGCGAACTGCTGGACGGGCTGGATGGCGTACTCGAGGAGCTTGTCCTTCCAGGAACGGAGGTTCGTGCTCGTCCAGTCGCCGTAGATCCTCTTGACGCTGGCGATGCCGTATTTCGCGATCTCGGCGAGGAGGCCCTCCACGATGGTGGCCTGGGTGTTATCGGCGTCGACGAGGACGGCGAGCTTGAGCTGGACTTGGTGTCCGGTCTCGGTGGGCACCTGCACCTGTCCGTTGCGGTTGTTCTTCATCTTTCATCTCCGAATGGTGTGGCGCGCAACCTGCGCACCATGCTCGCGGCCCCAAGGGGCACGCGGACCGGGGTCCCGGAGGCGAGATCCTCGCCTTCGAGCACGAGGCCCCGGTCGGTCTTCTGGAGTCTCACCGGCCGCACGACGACGGTCTCGGGATCTCCTCCAGGCAATTGGTACTTTATTTCGAGGCGGTCGCCCGGCGAGGCGATGGCGCGCTCGGCGAGGCGGGTCTTGCCGCCGTAGTCGAGGCCGCCGGCCTCGATGCGGACGGGCGTCACGTCGGCCCGGTCGAGCTGGGACTCGTCGACGACGAGGCGCGCCTCGATGCGATCGGCGAGCTCCCGCCCCTTTTCGGCGGCGTGGTCGTCGCTCCGCTCGCGCTCGGCGAGGGCGGCCCTGAGGCGAGCGAGTCTCGCTTCGGGATCGAGGCGACGCGTCGCCGCCTCCTTGCCCTCGGCGATGGAGGACAAGGCGAAGACGATCCTTGGCCGTCGCGGCACGAGGGTTCCGGCGAAGTTCCGATCCCCCTCATCCTCCGAGACGGAACGCTGCGGCGAGGCGAGGATCGACCGCGGATGGGCATGGGGCCTGATCGGCGGCGGCACTTCGATTCCCGCGGCGGCGAGGGTCGGGGCGAAATCCTCGAGCTCCCCCGCTTCGAGGAGGTAGACCCCAGGCCCAAGCCTTTCCTTGACGAGGGCGGAAATGTCCGGACGGCCCTCGACGATGGTCCTTCGCCTTTCGTCGCAGACGAGAACCCATCCGTGGAAGAGGCGGGTCGAGCGAAATTCCTTTTCCCAGGACTCGATCGAGAACGCGAGGCTTTGGGGAAGGGGTCGGACGCTGAACACGGCGAGGGACTCGACGATTTCCTTGGCCTCGAGGCCGGAGGCGAAGGCCTCGCGGATCGAGTCGCGGTCGAGTTCGAGTTCCCAGACGAGGCCGAGGCGGGCGGGTCTGGCGATACGGGCGGCTAGCCAGCGAGCCTTGGTTCCCGCCTCGGGGAGGACGCGCAGGAGGTGGGCACCGTCGGGTACGAGTTGGGGCCTGGGGACCCCGCCTTCGTCCTCGTCCTCCCCCGCCTCGCGGGCGAGAAAGAATTCCCCGCCGCGGAGCTCTATCATCCCGAGAGAGGAAAGGGCGAGGACGAGGGCGTCCGTGTCGAAGGCAGGGTCGAAGCCCAGGGTCGCCATGCCCATCCAGCGGGCGAGCCCGGCTTCGGGAAGGCCCAGGCCGCGAGGCAAGGACTCGAGGGCTTCGGCCACGACCGACGCCAGATCTTCGACCGCGCCCGCCGATCCGCCCCGCGGCAAGGAGAGGCCGAGGGCGAGTCTGAAGGGAAGGCCCCCTCCATGCCTTTCGAGAAGGGCCCCGAAGGCCTCGGCATCGGCGTCGAAATCGCCCTCCCCGTCGCTCCTCGTCAATATGCCCGTTTCTACGAAGGCCTTGAGCAGGGCCGCATAGCGTTCGGGGACGAGGGCCGCCTCGGGTACGATGGCCGACAGCCTGGCCTGGGCCTTTTTCGAGAGGCTTCCGTCGCGCTTCACGGCGCCGGGGTTGTGGAAGACGAAGGAGAAGAGGCCGAGGGCGGCGACGAGGGGCGACAGGGCTTCCTGGGTCTGCCCCGCGGATGACGCGCGGGTCGAAGCAGCGAGCGGCGAGGGCGCGGAGCCTCCGCCGAGGATGCTGCGCGGATCGCGGAGGAAGGGAGCGAGGCCTTCGCTGAGGAGGGGATTGACCGCGAAGCGGGTGACGCGGGCTTCGCGCATCCTGAAAAGCACGAGCCTGTCCTCGAGGTTGGCGATCTTGACGCCGAGATCGAAGGCCTTGATCTCGGCGCGGAATAGGGCGCGGAGCTCCCCGTCGCTCAGGGGTCCTGCGAGGAGGATGGTGCAGGCGATCGCTACGTCGGCGGAATCGAAAAGCTCGAGCATCGCCTCGACGGTCTCCGGTTTTTTCGCGAAGGCGACGAGGCGCGACACGACGGTGCGCTTGTCCCAGGGGCTCCTGATCGCTCCGACGTAATTGCGCGCCAAGGCGAGGAGAACCTCCGTGTCCATGCCGAGGAGGCTCTCCTCCCAGGCCGCCATGTCGGGGGCGCGCGGCCGGACCTGCCTCATTCCCAGGCCTCGATCTGGTAGCGATAGCCCTGCTCGGTGAGGAATTTTCTCCTGTTAGCGGAAAAGTCCTCTTCGATGGTGTAGCGCGAAACGAGGGAATAAAAGAAGGAATTGCGATCTTTGGGCCTGAGTATCCTCCCGAGGCGCTGGGCCTCCTCCTGTCGCGAGCCGAAGCTCCCGGAGACCTGGATGGCCACCGAGGCGTCGGGCAGGTCTATCGCGAAATTCGCGACCTTGGAGACGACGATGACCCTGGTCCTGCCCCGCCGGAAATCCTCGTAGATCCGCTCCCTTTCGGGATTCGGCGTCTTGCCGGTGATGAGGGGCGCGTCGAGAAGCTTCGCGATCTTGCCGAGCTGGTCGAGAAACTGGCCGATCACCATCACGAGATCATCAGGATGGTTGTCGACGAGTTCCCGCACCGCCTCGAGCTTGGCGGAGTTCTCCGCGGCGAGCCTGTGTTTTTCGCGCTGCTCCGCGACCGAATAGCGGAGCTCGTCGTGGGAGGAGAGGGGTATGCGGATCTCGCGGCACCAGGCTTCGGCGATGAAACCCTTGCGCTCGAGGTCCTTCCAGGGCACGTCGTAGCGCTTCGGGCCGATGAGGCTGAAGACGTCCTCCTCGCGACCGTCCTCGCGCACGAGTGTGGCGGTGAGACCCAGCCTTCGCACGGCCTGTATCTCCGCCACGACCCTGAAGACCGGGGCGGGGAGGATGTGGACTTCGTCATAGATGATGAGACCCCAGCGTTCCCGCCGAAACAGCTCGAAATGGGGGAAATCGGCGGTCTTGTCGGGCCTCCAGGTGAGGATCTGGTAGGTCGCCACGGTCACCGATCTCACCGTCTTTTCCGAGCCCGTGTACTCGCCCACCGAATTGGGGTCGAGGTCCGTCTTGTCGAGGAGCTCGTCGATCCACTGGTGCACGGCGGCGACATTTGTCGTAATTATGAGCGTCTTGGCGCCGATGGCCGCCATCGCCGCCATTCCGACGATGGTCTTGCCGGCGCCGCAGGGAAGCACGATCACGCCGTAGCCCGAACCGGGGAGATTCCCGCCCACGAAGGCAGAGAGTGCGTCCGATTGGTAGGGGCGCAGCGAGAAGCCGCCGCCCGAACGCCTTTCGGGCAGGAGCGCGAGGGGCATGGGATCGCCTTCGACGAGGGGTGCCTCGTCGCGCACGGGCCAGCCGAGGCGGAGGAGCTCACGCTTCACCGTGCCGCGGTCGACGAGCCTGACGGCGAAGCCGCCGGGAACCGGCCTGAGGAACTTCGCGAGCGACCGACTCGAGCCGAGCTCCCGTTCGAGCTCGGGGTCGGGGCAACGCAGGAGGAGGCTGTGGGCCAAGGCTCCGTCGGCCTGACCCTCTTCGCCGGGCAGGGAGCCGAGGACGAGACGGCCGAAACGGGACATCGTGTCCTTGACGATGAAGGCGACGTCGCCGGGGATGTCGTAGCGCGACCAGCGGGCGAGAGAGACGAGAACCTCGTCGGGCTGGAGCCCCGCGCTCGCCGCGTTCCAGAGCGAAAGGGCTCCTATGCGGTAGCTGTGCAGGTGCTCCGGGCTCTTCTCGAGGGAGGCGAAGACTCCAATCTCGGCCCGCGCCTCCTCGAAGGCTGGGTCGTGGACGTCGAGGAGGAGGGAGAGATCGCTCTGCACGATCAGGGGTCGACCGTCAGCCATGGCCCGACATGATACGATGAAGAGACCCGCAGGAACAAGGCGACTCTCGGCGAGAATTGACCTTCATGAATTATGCAGAATATGCTGGCGAAGTGAACGAAGCACAAAATATTCAGGGACGGAACGGCCACCATGGCGTCGGGTCGAAGCTGCGCGGATTTATCGGCGACTACTCCCATGCCCTGTCGTCCTTCAGCCCCAACGCGCGCCGTTTCCTTCTCGGTCAGATACTCCTGTGGATTGGCGCCAATCAGATCTCCCTCCTCCTCAGTCTCTATCTCAAGCGCATCGGCTATAGCGAGGACGCCATAGGCGGAGTCCTAGCGACCAAGGCCCTCGGCACGGCCCTGGTGGTGCTCCCGGCCTCCCTTCTCGCCGCTCGATTCAATCTCCGACTCCTCCTCCCCGTGTCGGCATTCCTCACGGCCGCGGCCTATGCGGCGCAGGCCCTGGGAGCCGCGGGTTCGCCCCTCCTCGCGGCGGCCTTCTTGTCGGGCGCCTTTTCGACCGTATTCCAGGTGAGCGCCGGCCCCTTCTTCATCAGGAATTCGGGCGAGAGCGAAAGGATGCACCTTTTCAGCATCAACGGGGCCCTTTCGATGGGAACGGGCGTGATAGGCTCGAGCCTCGGCGGACTGCTCAAGGACGGGGCCTTCGCGATCACCGGCGACGAAATCGGCGCCTATCGCTTCGCCCTCGTCGTCGGCTGCCTCTTTCTCCTATCCGCCTGGATTCCCTTTTCGAAGATCGAGGAAGTGGGCGAAGCTCCGGAAGCGAAGGATGGCGCTCCCGCAGCGAGGGTAAGCGTTCCGGAAGCGAGGGGAGGCGCGCCAGATGCGAAGGCGCGGAAAGGCGCGAAGGACAGGAAGGCGGAAGCGAAACAGGTCGATCGCATCCCTCCTTCGCTGTGGCTCAGGCTCCTCCTTCCGGGCTTTTTGATCGGCACCGGGGCGGGGCTCACCATTCCCTACCTCAATCTCTATTTCAAGGACATGTTCTCTCTCGAGGACGGGGCCATCGGCGTGGCCGTCGCCGCGGGACAGATCGCCACCTTCATCGGCATGGCGAGCGGCCCGGCCCTCGCTCGGCGAATCGGCAAGCCCTGGGCTGTCGTGGGCACGCAGATAGCCTCGGTGCCCCTCATCCTCGTTCTCGCGTGGATTCATTCGCTGCCCCTCGCCATCATCGCCTACCTGCTCAGGCAGGCCCTGATGAACCTCGCGACGCCGATTCAGGACATCTTCCTTCTCGAACTCGTGCCGCGTTCGCGGATGATCTTCCTCAACGCCGTCAGGACCCTCGTCTGGAACGCCTCGTGGACCATCGCCGCCCGCCTTTCGGGATGGTTCATCTGGAAGGGCGGCTTCGGGCCTTCCTTCACCCTCACCGCTGCCCTCTACACCTTCGGGACGGCCTTGTTTTGGCTTTTCTTCGTACGTCGAACCAAGCCCGTCATCTCATAGGATCGCCGAGGCTGTCATCGCGTAGGGCCGCCGGAGCGAGACGCCTGCATGTACCTACGACCCGGCGCCTCTCGCGACGATCTCGAGGAGGATGGGCAGGTGATCGGACCAGCCCGACGCTTTCGAGTTGGACCAGGGAATCGGCGCGCCCGTGTCGTCGACCAGACCCTTGTCGAGCACCTCGAAGTCCAGATAGTCGAGGCCGCGGCCGTCGAGGAGTTCGGGGGAGAGCACGAATCCGTCTATCCGCTCGCGATTTCCCCGATAGGAATAACTATACCCTTCCGAGTCGTCCCAGGGGCTGAAGCCGATGAATGAACCAATTGGCTCGTTATTGTCGACATCTGCCGCCGCGAGAGAACCCCGGCCCGCCAGGCCGACCGAACCCGGGACAGTGGCGGCCGCGGGCATGAAGGCCGTGGGATAGCGCCCCCCTACGCGCGCTTGCTCATCGGGGCTCTCGTTGAAATCTCCGCAGGCTATGGCGACGAGCCCGGGGCTGGTCGCCTTCCCTTCCGCGACGATCCGGGAGAGGAGACGGGCAGACTCGATGCGCGAAGCCTCGGTGACCTCGGCCCCTTCGAGCTTCGACTTCCAATGATTGACCAAGACGGCGAAGGGCTGCCCCGACTTCGAGAAGCGGGCCTCGAGGATGGGACGCTCCCGACCGCCTCCGAGGTCGAGGCCCCAGGCCCGCGCGCCCTCGAGGGGTAGGCGCGAGAGAATGCCGAGGCCGATGGCCGAGCCTTCGGCCTTCGCGAAGGCGCGATGGCGATAGCCGCACGCGGCGAGGGGCCCCTTCGCGAGGTCGTCGAGGATGGATTTCTTTTCGATTTCGACGAGGCAGAGTATGTCGGGCCCAGGCGGGCCCCGCCTGCCCGAATCTCCTGCCCGGAGTATCACCTCGGCCAGGGCGTCGAGGCGGGCCCTGTACTTGGCCTCGCTCCAGGTGCCTCTATCGACGGAATACTCTGCGTACTCGTCCCCGTCATCGACGGGATCGAAGAGCGAGAGAACGTTCCAGCTCATTATTAGGATGGGAGTGTCGGCGTCTGTACGCGCGCCGGGCGCGATCGGCGCGCAGCAGGAGACGGCCAACGAAAGGCAGGCTGCGATGACGGCGGCGGCGAAGGAAGGGAACTGCTTCATGCAGCCCCAACGTCGCCGCCGACCGCGGATGCTTCAAAGCGAGAGGTCTGCCCTCGTTTTTCCTATCTTGGAGATGAGGCCGTAGGCGAGAGCCTCTTCCGAGTTCATCCAGTAGTCCCGATCCGTGTCTTTTATGACCCTTTCGAAGGTCTGTCCGGTTTCCTCGGCGATGATGCGATTGATCCTGTCGCGAGCCTTTTCGAGCTCTCGGGCGTGGATCTCGATGTCGGTCGCTACGCCCCGGATGCCCGACAGGGGCTGGTGGATGAGGTAGTGGGAATTGGGAAGACCGAAGCGCCTGTCCTTCGGCACCGCGAGGAGGATGAGGGCGGCCGCCGAGGCGACGAGGCCCATACCGAGAATGCGGACGGGCGCCTTCACGAAGCGGATCATGTCGAAAATGGCGAAACCCGCGTCGACGTCGCCCCCGGGCGAATCGACGAAGAGATTTATCGGATCCTCGGACAGACTTTCGAGAAGAAGGAGCTGACGAATGACCCGTTCTCCCTGATCCTTGTCGATCTCGCCCGTGAGGAGGATGGTCCTGGTCTTGAGGAATTTTTCCGCAAGGGCGTCGTCCGGCTTGCGCTGCTTCTCTTCCTTTTCCTCTTCTTCTTCGCCTTCGGCTAGGGGGCGTCGGGGCATATCGAACTTCATCATGTCTCCTTGGGAGGGGCCGGCAGGCTTGGCTCAGCCGACAGTTTCGTCCAATATACCCAGACTCTCCCGATCGGCCAAGCCAGGCTGCCGGCGGTCTGAGCACCCCTTGTTCCAAAGGGGCCAATATAGTATTTTCCCGATATTGCTTCTGAGGGGGTCTTATGAGAATTTCCCGTCCGGCCGCAGCCCTTGCGGCAGGTATCGCCTTCCTTTCTATCGCCGCCTGTTCGAAGCCGGCAGCCGCCGCTTCAACCGCCGGTCAGTCGCCGGTGGCCAGCTCCAGCCAGTCCGGCGACCAGGCTATCGCCCAAACGGCCTCGGCCGTCACCTCAACCACGGCCTCGACCGGCTCCGGCGCGGCTCAATCCGCCGCCGCTCCCGTCGCGAACGCATCCCCCGCATCGGGCCCGAACGGCGCCCCCGCCACGACGATTTCCGCGGCGCCCAAGCCCTGGTATGCCGACAAGCTCGAGAAGCTCGGCTTCTATGTCTTCCCCGCACCCGTCGACGTCGGTGATTTCACCGTAGAATCCGCGAAGGGCGGCTCGACGAGCCTGTCGAAGGCCAAGGGCAAGCTCGTTCTCCTCAATTTCTGGGCGACCTGGTGCCCGCCCTGCCGCGCCGAGATGCCCTCGATCCAGAAACTCTGGGACAAGCGCAAGGACAAGAACTTCACCATCATCGCCGTCAGCGTCGGCGAGCAAAAGGATACGGTGACCAAGTTCGTCGCCGACAACCATTACAGCTACCCCATCTTCCTCGACCCGAGCGGCCAGCTCGGCTCGGCCTTCAACGCCAGTTCGATCCCGACGACCTACATCATCGACAAGGACGGCAAGGTCATCGCCGGCACCCAGGGCGGACGCGAGTACGATAGCGCCGAGGTCCTCGCCGCCTTCGACGAACTCATGGCGAAATGAGCGATCCGGGCATCATCGCCGCCTTCGGCGCCGGGCTGCTTTCCTTTCTCTCGCCCTGCGTTCTTCCCCTGATTCCGGCCTACCTGTCCTTCATTTCGGGATATGGGCTGGCCGACATCAGGAGCGGAAGCGCGCGGGGGCGAGTCATGGTACGAACCCTGGCCTTCGTCGCGGGCTTCACCATCGTCTTCGCGGTGTTGGGCGTGCTTTTCGCGGGGGGCGGCGCCCTTCTCGGCGGCGGCACGCCGAAACTCGGCCTCCAGGCCGGCGGCCTCTCTCCTTCTAAGATCGCGATGATCGTTGCCGGAATCGTCATCGTCCTTCTCGGGATCAATCTCGTCTTCGATTTCCTCAAGGTCCTGGCCCTCGAGGCGCGATTCCATCCCGACAAGGCGCCGCGCGGCATCTTCGGCTCCGTGATCTTCGGCATGGCCTTCGCCGCGGGCTGGTCGCCCTGCATCGGGCCCATCCTGGCTTCGATACTCCTCGTCGCGGCGAGGGAGGCGAACATCGCGAAGTCCTTCGTCCTCCTCGGCTCCTATTCGCTCGGACTCGCCCTTCCCTTCATCGCGGTCGGTCTCTTCTTCGATCGGATGAAGCCGATCCTCGACTTCTTCAAGCGCAGGGCGAACGAGGTTCGGATCGTTTCCGGCCTCCTCCTCGTCGCCCTCGGTCTCTCGATGATCTTCGGCAAGCTCGCCTTCGTGAGCTCGGCGGCCGTCCAGACGGGCTTCAGTCTCAAGGCCGCCCTCGTAACCGACCCCGGCAGGCCCCGCCTCATCGCGGCCCTCATCTGGTCGATCCTTGCCCTTTCCGTGGTCGAGATTCCCTTGCTCCGGAAAAAGAACCTGGTCCATCCGGTAAGGATCGCCTTCATCGCGGTCTTCGTCGCCCTGGCCATCCTCGAACTTTCGGGCCTCATCTCGACCCCGACCCTCGTGTCGGAGTGGCTCCTTTTCCAGGGAGCCTAGCGCGCACCGGAGGCGGCACGAGATTCAGGAACTCCGCGGCGAGGAGCGCTATCGCTTCCTCGCCGCGGAAAGGGCCCCTGCCTTCCGAGCCATTCCCTCGTCCCCTGCCAGAGTCTCGACGGCGACGGGCATCCGCCACCCCCAGTTCCAGGGATTGTCTGTGCCGGGCACGTTGACCCGCTCCAAAGCGGGATCGACTGGGCGATAGCTCTCCGACATCGCGAGCAGGTCCTGCAAGGGAAAGACCGCGATCATGGAAGCTGTGTGCGACAGGGCTTCCAGCAGAAAGCGGACGTCGTCGGGCCCCAATTGGTCGGGTGCCGGACCCGCGTCGCGGCCGAGGGTCTTCGCGGCGAAGGCCCAGGCCAATGGTCTGTCGGCTTCCTTCTGCCACCATTCGCGCAGCGAACTCGAATCGTGGACCGAGGGACAGACGACCGAGGCCCGCGGATAGTCGCCAGCCTCCACGAAGGGTTGACCGGCCTCATGCCAGCGCCTCGTCCAGCGCCAGACGCGGAGGCCGAGAATTCCCAATTCGTCGAGGACCTTCGGCACATAGGGCGGAATCCCGCCGAGATCCTCTGCGGTCGCGAGCATGTCGGTAAAGGAAGCGAGCCTTCCGAGAAGCGCCTTGCCCTTCGATTCGTGCAAGGCCAGGGATTCACGCTCGCGACCTGCGAAGAGCTCTTCGAGCCCCCGGCGCTCTCCGTCGGAGAGGGTCGGCCAGGCAGAGCTTTCGCGAAAACGCCAACTGGGGACGAAGCGGCCTTCCGCATATTCGAAAAGGCAGCGGTCGCGCCACGAGGCGAGGATGAAGTCGCGGAGGCCACCGTCGATGTCCGCCAGGGCTTCCACGATATCGGCCGTCCCCGCAATGTCCGAACGGAAAAGGAAGAGCTCCTCGTTGCCGATTCTCTCGAGGACAAGGGAAGCGACTCGCATCGCGGCCTCGCGGTCGCCCCGCGCCGCCTCGACTAGCCGCCCCTCGCGGATATGCGGACGCGATAGCCAGCGCAGCCTCGGCGCATCGAAACCGAGACCTTGGAGATCGTCCCTCGTCACCGGCACATTGGGCAGGAAGACACCGAGCCACGCGTCCTGTTCCCTAGCGGAAGTTGTCCAGAGCCGGAAGAAGCCGAGCACATGGTCGATTCGATAGGCGGAGTAGTAGCGGGCGGCGATCGATAGACGTTCTCGCCAAAATGTGAAATCGCCGCGCTCCAGTTCATCCCAATTCCAGGCGGGGAAGCCCCAGTTCTGACCCAAGGGATTGTCGCCGTCGGGCGGCGAGCCTGCCGAGATGTCGAGTCTGAATATCGATCGGTTGGCCCAGACGTCGGCCGAATCCTTCCCTATGAGGATGGGAATATCGCCGAGAAGCTCGATCCCTTTTTTCGAGAGCTCCTTCGCGGCCGCCTCGAACTGCACCGAAGCGGCGAACTGGAGCCAGGCGCGGAAGCGCGTACCCGACTTCATTTCGGGAGCCGCCCAGAGGCGCTCGATCTCTCCCGGAGCCGGGTCGCGGCGCGAAGACCAGCTCCACCATGGCCCCTGGCCTTCTCGCCGCTTGATTTCGGAAAAGACGGCGTAGGGCCGCACCCAGGCGTTCGCGCGCATCCAGGCTTCGAAGCCCGGAAGAGCCGCGAGGCGGGCATCGAGGTCCGGGCCCGTATAGGCCGAAATGAAGAGGCGCTCGAGGAGGTCGAGCTTGGCCGAAAGGTATTCATGATAGGCCAGGCGAGCTATGCCCGCATGCGAATCGGCAAGGCGCCTTGCTCTGCCCACGATGTCCTGCGCCCGCTTCGCCTCGGGGAGATCCGCGACGCGGATATAGAGGGGGTGGAGGGCGAAGGCCGAGAGGGCCATATAGGGCGAGTTCATGCCTCCCGTGTCGTTGACCGGGAGAAGTTGGAGGAGGTCGAAGCCCCAGGAGAGGGTGAGGTCTCCGAGGAGGGCAAGGTCGGGGTACTCGCCGCAGGCAGGGGAAGCCTCCGTGCGCAGAGCGGAAAGGGCGACGACCATGCCCGTCCTCGGGCGCCCCGTAGTGGCGAATTTCATCGTTCCTCCCTCGGCCGTTTCTCGGCGCGGACCACCCGCGATCGCGTTGGCCCCTTCGCCCGGCAATTATAACTAGTTATTAGCATATCGCATCGCTCAGGTCTTTGCGAGGAATTCCTTGAGCGCCTCGGCGATTCCCGAAACCTGCACCCAGCCGTCGGCGCCAGAATCGACCGGGCCGTCGCGGCTCGAGCCGCCGCCTTTGGCGCCTTGGCCCGTCCCCTTGCCGGGAGCCGGGGCGAGCACGCGCGGACCCAGGACCCGGTCGAAGCCGAGGCCCAGGGCCGCCTTGGCCCTTTGGGACATCCTCGTCACGGGACGGAGCTCCCCGGCCAGGGAAAGCTCGCCCGCGAGGGCGAGCCCCGATCGCAAGGCCGAGCCCGTGCGAGCGGACCAGAGAGCCGCCATCAGGGCGAAATCGATGCCCGGTTCGGAAAGCCGCATTCCGCCGGCCACGTTCACGTAAATGTCCTGGTCGGAGAATCTCAAGCCCGCGTGTTTCTCGAGGACGGCGGCGACTCGCGAAACGCGGGCCGTCTCGATCCTGTCCGAATAGACCCTCGTCAGGCCCGCCTTGGCCGCGACGGTGAGGGCCTGTATTTCCACGAGCAGGACCCGCGAGCCTTCGTGGACGGGAGCCACGGCGACGCCGGGCGGGAGGCCTGATTCGCGCTGCACGAGGAAGAGCCCCGTGGGATCGACCAGTTCGACGAGGCCCTTCGCCCCCATCCTGAACAGACCGATTTCGTCGATGCTGCCGAAACGATTTTTCGCGGCGCGGAGCACGCGGAGATCCCCTTCGCCCTGCTCGAATCCGAGCACCGCGTCGACGAGGTGTTCCGCCGCCTTCGGGCCGGCGATCATGCCGTCCTTCGTGACGTGGGCGACGAGGACGAGGCTGGCTTCATGCTCCTTCGCCCAGCCCACGAGTTCCTGGGCGCAGTATTTGATCTGATTGGCCGTGCCGGGTATGGCCCCTGCCTCTTCGGAATGCAGGGTCTGGAGAGAATCGACGACGACGAGCGAGGGCTTCGCGGCGTCGAGGACCCTTCGTATCGCCGCAAGATCCCCCGTGGCGAGAACTTCGATTTTAGGATTCATCGCGCCGAGCCTTTCGGCCCGCAGCCTCAGTTGCACCGGCGACTCTTCCCCGGATATGTAGAGGATCGTGCCACCTACCTCCGAGGTGGCGCAAATTTGAAGGAGGAGGGTGCTTTTTCCGATGCCCGGCTCACCTCCGAGAAGGACGGCAGAGCCCCGCATGAGTCCGCCGCCGAGCACCCGGTCGAGCTCCCCGAGGCCGGTCGCGAATCTCGCCGTCCTCCCCGCTTCCACGGCGGTAAGGGGCACGGAAAAGGTTTCGCCCGCCCGGTCGCTGGCCGGATCGGCAGCGGCCTCGCGAAGACTGTTCCACTCCCCGCACTCCGGGCAGCGCCCGAGCCACTTCGCTTCGCTATGGCCGCAGGAGACGCAGCGATAGATCGTGGCCTTCTTGGCCGTGCTTCGTGCCATGACGAACCAATGTACCCGCGGAAGGCAAACGCTTCAACACGAGACGGAAAAACTCGGGGTGAAGGCTTTTTCGCATCTTCTGGATTATGATTTGCTGCAGATCCACCAAGGAGGCGGGAATGGCGAAGAAGTCAGGAATGTCCATCGGACCGGATTCGATTCTCCAGGCATGCGTCGCGGTATTCTTCATCGTGGCGGGCATCCTCGGAATCCAGGCCTACAACTCCAATCTATCGGGGGTGATGCGCTTCCTCGGGAGGCACGACACACTCACCATCGTCGTGGCGATCGTCGAACTCGTCATCGGTATTGTCCTCGGCCTCGCCTTCTTCGTTCGGATTCCATCCTCCATCGCGGGCATCCTCGCCCTCGTCTTTCCCGTCTTATGGGCCGTCTGGATCGTTCTCGCCTGGTTCGGCCGCGACGCCTTCAAACCGGATTTCCTCTCTTGGCTCAACGGCTTCGTCCGCGACCTGATCATTCTTGTCGCCCTCTGGATCTCTTCACGCCGTCTCGGCGGAGGGAATTGAAGGCAAGGCGCCGGCGAAGGGACGGCGCCGATTTCGCCGGGCCTTGTCCCTTTTCGCGTCCCCGCGTATCGTGGGGCGATGCAGTTGCCCAAGATCCGGCTCAAGCCGAAAGAAGATCTCCGAATCCGCTGGGGTCATCCCTGGATCTACGATAATGAGATACACAGCGTCGAAGGCGAACCCGAGGCCGGAGCCTCGGTCGAGGTTCTCGACGCCCGCGGCCAGTCCGTAGGTAGCGCCTTCTTCAATCCGAACTCGAAAATCCGCTGCCGGGTCTATTCCAAACGGGTCATTGAGGCCGATGAAGGCTTTTTTCGCGAAGCCATCCAAAGAGCCCTTACCTGGAGGCGCGGCTTCCTCGATCCGGAGACGGCCAGCGCGCGCATCGTCTTCGGCGAGGCCGACGGCATTCCCGGCCTCATCGCTGACTCCTTCGTCGACGCGGGCGGTGGAGGCCGCTGGCTTTCGATGCAGTTCCTTGCCCTCGGCGTTGAGCGAAGGAAAGCCGACATCTTGAACGCCTTCGCCGCCGAGTTCCCCGCAAAAGGAATCATCGAAAGATCGGACGCTCCCGTCAGGGCATTCGAGGGACTGGGCCCTTCCATCGGGCTCCTGGCCGGCGATCCCCCCTGCGAACTCCGAATAGCCGAGAACGGCCTGCGATTCGCGATCGACCTCCTCGAGGGGCAAAAGACGGGTTGGTATCTCGACCAGCGTTCAAATAGGGCCGCCGCCGCGCGTCATGCCCTCGAGTCAGGTACAGGCAAGGGACGGCGAGTGCTGGACTGCTTTTCCAACGCGGGAGGCTTCGGTCTCGCCGCCGCGAAGGCCGGGGCGAGCCAGGTCGAATGCATCGACTCGAGCCCCCTGGCGGTCGCGGCCATCCGTGCCAACGCCGTAGCCAACGGTCTCGGCGACAAGGTCACGGCTGTCGAGGCCAATGCCTTCGACAGGCTCCGAAACCTCGAACGCGAACATGAGCGCTACGGTCTCGTAATCCTCGACCCTCCGGCCTTCGCGAAGAACAGGGCTTCCATCGAAGGGGCGCATCGGGGCTACAAGGATCTCAATCTCAGGGCCCTCAAGCTTCTCGAGCCGGGCGGCACCCTCGTCACCTGCTCATGCTCCTATTGGTTCGATCGCGAACGCTTTGCCCGTACAGTGGAGGAAGCAGCCCGCGACGCGGGCCGCCGTCTTCGACTCATCGAGGAAAGGACCCAGGACCTGGACCACCCCATCGTCTCCGGCTATCAGGAGTCGAGGTATCTCAAGTGCCTGATTTTCGAGGCGACATAGGGAGCGGGGAGCCGACTTCCATCGAGGCCAGGCCGCATCCGAGGCCGAGAATCAAACGAGTCCCAGCCTCCTTCGAAGGCCGACTCTAAAGGACGAGAGTGCGCGAGACCGATTCCAGCGTTACGCCGAAAAGGCGCTGCAGTTCTTCCGGCCGAGAATAGCCCGTGCCTGCGACCTTGTTGAAAAGGGCTATGAAGGCTTTCATGTCCGCCTCGGCCTGCTCTTTGGCGCCCTCCTGATTCAGGGACCAGAGGGCGGAGGCGAAGGCCGCGCGATAGAGGCCCTTTTCCGCGAGTTCCAAGCTGCCGAGACGCCCGTATTGGCTCCGCGCCTTGCCGTCGACCACCGCGCGTTCTCCGTCGTAGCCGATCGTGAACGCAAAATCTTCGCGTGAAAGCATGGGGACACGCTAGCAGAAAGCGAAGATAAAAAAAAGAGCGGCCGGCCCGAAGACCGACCGCCTATCGCCCTCGGGCCTTCGTAAGAAGGACTCAGACAGGGGAGAAGCTGTCCTTCCCGGCGCCGCACATCGGGCAAACCCAATCGGCCGGAAGGTCTTCGAAGGAGGTACCAGCCTTGGCGCCCGAATCGGGATCTCCGACTGAGGGATCATAGATATAGCCGCATACATCGCATACATACTTCTTCATGCCTTCTCCTTTGCTGCGAAACAATCCATTGGTCTCGCTATCATCACCAGCGACTTGCGAAACCACAGCTAATATTACGCTTTGGCGCTCCAAAGGCCATGCTTGTTGCAAAATTCGCGGGCGCTCACCGAAGTAGCCTCGACGAGGAAGAGTGCCTCGGGCTTGTCGCCCGGCTTGAGGAACTTTCGATAGGAAAGGCCGTCCGCGAGGAGCTCGATCCATTCGATGTAATGATCGGGATCCATCGGATGGGGGACGGAACCGACCGCGACCTTGTAGCCGCCGGCGACCTTGGTGATCACCGGAGTATGCTTTTCCTTCGAGGCATCGACCGTATTTTCGGCGAGGAGTTTCATCGGGTGGTCGCCGCAGGAAGGATCGCACTCGGAATCCTTGAGGGCCACGAGCATGATGCCGCACTCGTCGCAGCGGAAAATCTGATTTTTCTTGGCCATGATTTCCTCCTACCAATTTTCGGAGAGCAGTTCGAAATAGGCCTGCGGATGGGCGCAGGCGGGACAGGCCTTCGGAGCCTCGGTCGCTTCCATGATGTAGCCGCAATTCCTGCACTGCCACAGCACCGGTTTGTCTGCCTTGAAGGCCTTGCCTTCCACGAGATTTTTCTTGAGCTTCTCATAGCGCTTGGCATGCTGCTTTTCCGCCACGGCGATCGATTCGAAGACCATTGCGACAGGTTCGAAGCCTTCTTCGCGAGCGGTCTTGGCGAAGCCCGGATACATCGTCTTCCATTCGTAGTTCTCGCCGTCCGCCCCGTGCTGAAGGTTGTCGGCCGTCGCGTCGATCGTGCCGAAGGGGAAGGTGCCCGTGATGGTCGTGTCGCCGCCCTCCATGAACTTGAAGAGACGCTTCGCGTGCTCCTTTTCCTGGTTGGCGGTTTCCTCGAAAATGGCGGAAATCTGCATGAGGCCCTCATCTTTGGCCTTGCTCGCATAATAGGTGTAGCGATTCCGCGCCTGCGATTCGCCCGCGAAGGCGGCCATCAGGTTCCGTTCCGTCTGCGTGCCTTTGAGACTCTTCATCCTGTCTCCTCCTTCCAGGTTCTTTCGGACGCTCGCTTGGCATCTTGCGGAGCTGCCGGATAGGTAACGTCCAACGCAAAAGTATAGAGGGTCGGACATGCCGCGTAAATACAAAAATTCGGCGAACCAACGAAGCGTTTCCGTGTAGCGTTGACGTACGGAAGTCATGAGTCCAAGCATCTACGACGCATCCCGCCCCTCCCTCGTCACCGAGCGCCCCTCCGCCAGGGAAAGGCTGGCCCGACAGGGGCCGGCATATCTCGGCGACGCCGAACTACTGGCCGCGGTCCTGGGCACGGGCATGAAGGGCAAGGGGGTGCTTTCGCTGGCCGAGGAGGTGCTCTCCCTCGTCGAACCGGGCTCGCAGCCGCCCGACGCGAAAACATTGTGCTCGCTCGCCGGCATGGGAGAGGCGAAGGCAGCTGCCATTTCGGCGGCCCTCGAGCTCGGAAAGCGACTTTATGGAATCCGGGAACGCCGCATTTCAAGCCCCCGCGACCTTCACCCCCTCATCGCGCATTGGGCCGATCGCAAACAGGAGCGCTTCATCTGCGCATCCCTCAATGGGGCGCACGAATTAATCGCCATCCGCGTGGTTTCCATAGGGCTCGTCAACCGCACCGTCGTCCATCCAAGGGAAGTCTTCGCCGACCCCATCGTCGACAGGGCCTGCGCGGTGATAGTCGCGCACAACCATCCATCCGGAAGGTTGGAACCCTCGCCCGAGGACATGGATATCACGAAGCGTCTCAGAAAGGCGGGCGAGGTCATCGGCATCGATCTCCTCGATCATCTCATCTTCGACGCCGATGCCTGGTTGAGCCTCGTCGAGCGTGGGCTCCTCGCCCCCGTAGATCCGGACTGAGGGGGGGCGAGGAGCGGCATTAAAGAGCCAGAGCCTCCGCGCGTGCTCCGATGATCCCCAGCCTCGAACCGACGCTTTCGAAGATCTCCAGGGCCCGGGTCAATTGCTCCCGAGTGTGGGTCGCCATATAGCTCGTTCGGAGCAGAGCCATGCCCTGAGGAACCGCCGGAGCCACAACGGGATTCGTGTAGAGGCCCGCATCGAAGAGCTCCTTCCACAAATTGAAGCAAAGCTCGTCGTCCCCGATGATGATCGGGATGATCGGCGTCTCGGTCGCGCCCGTATTGAATCCGAGATCCTTCAACCCCTTGAGCATGTAGTGGGCATTGTCCCAGAGGCGTTCCACATGCTCCGGCTCGGTCTCCATGACCTCGAGGGCGGCCATCGCGGCCATCGTATTCGGAGCCGGCAAGGAAGCCGAAAAGATGAAGGAGCGGGCGAAGTGCTTGATCCAGTCGATGACGTCGGCATCGCCCGCGACGAAGCCGCCCAGGGATGCGAAGCTTTTCGAGAAGGTTCCCATCGTGATATCGACGTCTTTCTGTAGACCGAAATGGGCCGCGGTGCCCCTTCCTTTTCCGAGAACCCCGAGGGAATGGGCGTCATCTACATAAAGCCTTGCCCCATGCTTCTTGCACACTTTGACCAGCTTCGGCAGATCGACGATGTCGCCCCCCATCGAGAACACGCCGTCCACGACGACAAGGGCTCCTTGATCGGATTCGAGCTTGCCGAGAATTCGGTCGAGCTGATCGAGGTCGCCGTGAACGAAACGCTTCGTTTCTCCGAGGCTCAGCCTGCAGGCATCGACGATCGAGGCGTGGTCATCCTTGTCGACGATCACGAGGTCGTTCCTTCCGACGAGGGCCGAAATGGCTCCGAGATTCGTCTGCATGCCCGTCGAAAACACCAGGGCTTTTTCCTTGCCCATGAAGGCGGCGAGCTTTTCCTCGAGCTCGTGATGAATCGAAAGGGTCCCGTTGAGAAAACGGCTCCCCGTGCAGGACGGGCCGTACTTCTCGAGGCCAAGCGCCGCCGCGGCCTTCACCTTCGGATGGGTCGTCAGTCCGAGGTAATTGTTCGATCCAATCATCAGGATCTTCCTCCCCTCGAACCAGACCTCCGTGCCCTCGGTGCCTTCCAGCGCCCGGAAATACGGATAGACGCCGCGCCTGATGGCAGACTTCGCCTCTTCCCACTCGTAGCACTTACGGAAAATATCCATACCCCATCCCTTCCCGAAGACAGTGGTTCCGCCTTCGGATGTCGGCCAATGACCGACGCTTGCAGCATCAGGCTCCCGTTTATCGGGAGCCTGTAGGCGGCCTCGCGAGCGAGACCGAATTCGGGATCGCGGGCCCGCCGCGAACCGAGAAAGCGTGAACCGCGCGGTGATTCCGCCAGCGCACTCCTGAATTCTACACCGGGAAAGGCATTAGTCAATGGATCAGGGATTTGTGAGTTGGGAAGCGGGGGCGTTATGAATCGACGACATCGAGTACCACGCCAAACCCACATATTCGTGGATCGCCCAGGCCGATGTTTGGAGGGCGTTGGCGTTGGGCAACCAGTCCGTAAAGTCATAGCCGCCCGAATCAGCCCTATATGAGCAAGGCGCTGCGATCGCCTGGATCCCGGCCTTCCGAAAGGCGAGCATCGCCCGAGGCATATGCCAGGCGCTCGTCACAAGGATCACGGGCCCATTCCCGAGCAGTTGCTCGACGAATAGAGCATTTCCTTTGGTGTCGAGGCTTCTCCGTTCGAGGCGAATTCTCGAAGGGTCTATGCCGAGGCTCTGCCACAATCTCGAGGCCGCGTCCGCCTCCGTGCCGCCCCTTCGATCGGCGAGCAGCGAGCCGCCTGTAAAGCAGAGGACTGCCTTGCCGGAAGCGGCAAGCTGCGCACCGTATAAGGCGCGGGCAAGCGATTCAGGCCGAAGGCTCCCATAGCCATCGGCCCCGGGGCCGTTTCGAAGGAAGCCCCCGCCGAGAACGACTATCGGGTAGTCGACGCTTTGGGCGTCGATCGTGAAAGGCCGATAGCTGTTTTCGAGCGGCCTGATGAGGGCATCCGAGACCGGGGTCAGCGACAGCAGCGTCCCTAGGACGACAATCGAGGAAGATAACATAATTGTCAGCTTTTTCTTGCCGGCGACGATCGCCCATACGGAGATGGCGACAAGTATGACGAAGAGTCCGGGTGGCATAAGGATCGCGCCGACGATCTTGCCTATTTCGAACATGCTTTACCTCGAGAAAAATAAAAAAGCCTGGCGACGACCTACTCTCCCACCACGAAGGCAGTACCATCGGCGTTGAGGGGCTTGACTTCCGTGTTCGGAATGGGAACGGGTATGACCCCCTCACAATAATCACCAGGCAATTATTCACAATTGCAG
>DATKVC010000024.1:0-225130 GCA_035530275.1 Rectinemataceae bacterium
GGTGAGTTCCATGGCCCAGGACGTCTCCGAAGTCAATCAATCCGCGGGCGAGATTTCGAGCTCGAGCGCCCAGGTCCTCCTCTCCTCCGAGGAGCTTTCCAAGCTCTCAGAGCAGCTCCGGAGCCTCGTGGAGCGTTTCAAAATATGAAGTTCGGTTTACCCGACCACCTCTTCGGACAAGCCGCGACCGGCGGACGGAGCGGGGCGACAGAATGATCTCCATCCTCGTCGTCGACGACACCATCTTGTACCGGAAGCTCGTTTCGGACATCGTCGCCGCCGTGCCCGGCGTGCGTATTATCGGCACGGCATCGAATGGCAAGATCGCCCTTTCTCGAATCGCCATGCTCAAGCCCGACCTCGTTACCCTCGATGTCGAAATGCCCGAGCTCAACGGCATCGAGGTCCTCGAGGCGGCGCGGAACGCGGGCATCGCCTCGGCCTTCCTTATGGTCTCGGCGCTGACGACTAAGGGCGCGGATCTCTCTTTGCGAGCTATCGAGCTCGGGGCCCTCGACGCGATAGCCAAACCGGAGGGTGACGCGGCCTCGCGCGAAAGGTTCGAGTTCGAGCTTAAGGCTCGGGTCGAAGCCTTCGTGCGACGGGGGGAGATCCGGAAAATATTGGGCGGAGGAGGCCGTCCGGGTTCGGCGCGGGGTAATCTGACGGCCGCCCCGGAGTCCGGCGAACCGACCGAGCCGATGCCGGTCGAATCGAAGGTCGACGCCGGTGCGGGAACCGGATCCCCGATTCCCCGCGGTCCCCGGGGGCCCCGCGAGATAGTCGTAATTGGTATATCAACCGGCGGCCCCGCCGCCCTTCTCGAACTTATTCCGGCCTTGCCGGCCGATCTTCCCGTTCCCGTCCTCGTCGTCCAACACATGCCGCCCTTGTTCACCGCCTCCCTCGCCCGCAGCCTCGAGCTAAGAGGCAAGCTCCCCTGCAAGGAGGGGGAGAACGGCGAAGTCATCAAGGCAGGCACCGTCTACATCGCGCCGGGTGGCCGACAGATGCGGGTCGACCTCGGCGCCGACGCGATGACGAAGGTCCTCAGGGTGACCGACGACCCGCCGGAAAACCAGTGCAGGCCGAGCGTCGACTATCTGTTCCGCTCGATTGCGCGACAGTACTACGGCCGGGCCTTGGCCATCGTGATGACGGGGATGGGGGAGGACGGGGCGAAGGCCGCAGGCGACATTAAACGTGCGGGCGGCGAGATCATCGTCCAGGACGAGGAAAGCTCGGTGGTCTGGGGAATGCCGGGCGCCACCGTGGCCATGGGCTTCGCCGACGCGGTCCTCCCTCTCGGAAGCCTCGCCGATGCGATCGTCTCGAGGCTGGGCTGACGATGGCCGCCCTCAGTGCCGAAGAGTATTCGGCCTACGCGAAGTTGATCCGAGATCTCACCGGCATCGCCCTCGACGAGTCCAAGGCGTACCTCGTCGAAACGAGACTCGACTCCCTCGTCCGCGAACTCGACCTCAAGGGCTTTTCCGACCTTTTCTACCGTATCAAAGCGGATGCGTCGGGGGCCCTGGGGCGCAAGGTCATCGACCGAATCACCACGCAGGAGACCTCTTTCTTCCGTGACGGCGCTCCCTTCGACATGCTGAAATTCAAGATCCTTCCCGACCTCATCGACGCCCGCAAGAAGAGCCTTCCCGCGGGCAGCCGGATTCCGCTCCGCATCTGGAGCGCCGCCGCCTCGACAGGGCAGGAAGTCTATTCGATACTTATTTCGCTGAGGGAGCTACTCGGCGACTTCGGCCCCTATTCGATCCGCCTTCTCGCCACCGATATTTCCGATTCGGCTATCGCCAAGGCGAGTCGCGGCTTCTACCAGCCGGGAGACATCGTGCGCGGCATGCCCGCCAACCTGCTTGCGCGCCACTTCGTCGCCGAAAACGGGGGGTATCGCGTGCGCGACGAACTCCGAGCCTTCGCTACCTTCAAACGCTGGAATCTTTTCGACGATTTTTCCTCGTTTGGACGCTTCGATATCGTGTTTTGCCGCAATGTCGCGATCTATTTCACCGAGGAAGACAAGCGCCTGCTTTTCGCCCGGATGGAACGGGTTCTCGAGGCCGACGGCGCCCTCGTCGTCGGTTCTACCGAATCGCTTCTATCGACTGCGCCCGGCTTTGAAGCCCGTCGCTATCTCCGTTCGGTCTACTATCGCAAAAAGGCAGCGTAAGGTTTCCGAAGACGGGAAGGGACAGGCATGGAAGGCAAGCAAGGCGACGCGAAGGACGACTCGGGGAAGCAAGCGCCCGAAGCGCAATGGGCGAATCACAGCCGCGAGGAACTCGCACTACTCAATCTCCAATTCTCGTCGGTGGTCGACGCCCTTCCCGATCCTCTCTATCTCATCGACGCGAAGGATCATTCGATACGCCTCAGGAATCGCGCGGCCGCCGAGCAGGGCTTCGAGGGATCGAGCTGCTACGCCGTAAGTCACGGGCGGTCCAGTCCTTGCGAAGGACGGGACCACGAATGTCCCCTTGAAACCATCAAGCGCACGAAGGAACCCTGCGTCATCGAACACCGGCATCGAAGCGCCGACGGGAACGACCTCGATATCGAGATCCACGCCTATCCGCTCTTCGACGAAGTGGGTGAACTCGCTCAAATCGTCGAATACTCCATGAACGTCACCGAAAGGAAGGCTGCCGTTCGAGCGCTTAGCGAGAGCGAAGACCGATTCAAGTCCCTGGTCAACAACATAAATGAATACATCTATTCGGTCAGCTTCCGCGAGGGCAAGGTCGTAAGCCGCTATGACAGCCCGAAGTGCTTAGCCATAACTGGTTATAGTTGCGAAGAAATGCAGGCCAACCGGAAGCTTTGGCTCGAAATCGTCCATAAGGACGATCGCGCCAAGCTCCTCGACTATATCGGGCGCATCGAAGACGGCAAATCGGAAATGCCGATAATGCACCGCATCGTCCGCAAGGACGGTTCGACGCTCTGGGTCATGAACTCCTACTCCGTGGTGCGGGACGATCAGGGAAGGCTCAAGAAGGCCGAGGGCTTCATCCTCGACATGGAGGAGCGGGTCGGGATGGAGCGTGAGCTCATCACGGCGCGCAACGCGGCAGAGGCCGCCAATCAGGCCAAGAGCGACTTCCTCGCCTCCATGAGCCACGAACTGAGGACGCCTCTCAATTCCATCCTCGGTTTCGGCCAGCTCCTCGCGATGAAGGAGTCGGGCCCGCTTACCGAATTGCAGAAGGGCTATGTACAGGACATACGGACGAGCGGCGAACACCTCCTCGGCATGATCGGCGATATCCTCGATCTTTCGAAGATCGAGGCCGGGAAGATCGAGATCGAAAAAAAGGCTTTCGACCTCCGCTCGACCATACTCAAGCTCGTCGAGACGATGGAGCCGGGGGCGGCTAAGAAGGGCTTGCGCGTCGATCTCGACATCGCCCCCGACCTCGGCCTCCTCGAGGCCGACGAGGTGAGGGTAAGGCAAATACTCTACAACCTGATGTCGAACGCCGTGAAGTTCACGCCCGAGGGCAAGAGGATCGGCGTCATTGCCCAGGGCGAAGGGGAGAATGTGCTGCTCACTGTCTGGGACGAAGGGATCGGCATCGCCCCGGAGGACAGACAACGAATCTTCGAACCCTTCGAACAGGTCCGCCACGCCGAAGGCGTCAATCTCGGCACCGGACTCGGCCTCGCCATCACCTCGCGACTCGTAGAATTGCACGGAGGCAGCATCAAACTCGAAAGCGAGACCGGCGTGGGAAGCCGCTTCACGGTACGCCTCGGCGGCAGGAGCCCCGAGCGCCGGGCGCCGATGCCCTTCTACGAACCGAAAGAGGCGGTTCAGCAAGGAGCCAGGCAGTCCCTCGGCATACTCGTGGTCGAGGACAATCCGGTGAACCGCAAACTCATGAAGGCCATGCTCGAAGTCGCCGGCCATAACGCGACTTTCGCCTCCTCGGGCGAGGAGGCCGTGGGGCTTGCCACCGGCAATCGCTTCGACATCGTATTCATGGACATCAACCTGCCCGGCATCGACGGCATCGAGGCGATGCGCATGATCCGGGAGGCAAGGGTCGCGGATCGTGGCAGGGGAAGAAGGGAGAGCGACCGGCCCACCTCCTTCATCGCATTGACCGCCCACGCGATGAAAGGCGATGCCGAGCGCTTCATCGCCGCGGGAATGGACGAGGTGCTCACGAAGCCCATCGAGATGGAACGACTCGGCGTCATCCTCTCGAGGTTCGCAGGCGCGCCGGAAACGCATACGTCAGCGACTGCGGCACCTGCGAGCACCGGGTCCAGTCCCGGCGGCATAGATGAGAAGCGCGCCCTCATGCTTCTCGGCGGCGATCGGAAATTCCTCGAGGAGATGCTCGACATGTTCGTCGACTCCTACGCGGATTTCATGATGGAACTCGCGCCGCTGTTGGCTAGGGGCGACTTCGGCGAGGCGAGACGCCTCGTTCACGGCCTCAAAGGCGCCTCGGCAAGTCTGGGAATGACCGACGTCCGGGCTGCGGCTGCCGACCTCGAGGAAAGGTTCCTGACGCCGCAGGCCGTCGAGAAATATAAAGCCCCGACAAGCACTCTCGAAAAGGCAATCGCCACCGTAGTAGAATCGATCAGGCAGAGAGCGAGGGGAAGCGATTGAGCGAGCACATGAGCGAGAAGGCGAGATTCGACGAGGTCTTCAACCCGTCGCTCCCTCTCTCGCAGGCGGTCGAGCAAAGCCCGATTACCACGGTCATCACCGATCTCGACGGCTCCATTGAATACGTCAACTCCGCCTTCGTTCTCAGCACCGGCTATACCAAAGAAGAAGCAATAGGCCAGAACCCCCGCATCGTGAGCAGCGGCGAGCAGCCGAAGGCCGTTTACAAGGTCATGTGGGAAACCATCCGCGCGGGTGGCACGTGGAAGGGCCTATTCCACAATAAAAAGAAAAACGGTGTCCTGTATTGGGAAGAGGCGATCATCTCCCCGGTAAAGGACAGCAGGGGCAGGATCGGCCATTATCTGGCCCTCAAGCAGGACGTCACGGAACGCAAGCTCATGGAGGAGCGGCTCAGGCTCCAGGCTGCGGCGATGGACAGCACGCTGGGCTTTATCGTGATCGTCGATGCCCGCGCTGCGGATTATCCCATCATCTATACCAATGCCGCCTTTCGAAAGGTCACCGGCTATGCCTCCGAGGAAGTCATCGGAAGGAATCCCCGCTTCCTCCACGACAGGGAACCGACCCAGCCGGGGCTCGATGAAATCCGCGCCGGTCTGCGAGACAAGCGGCCCAGCCAGGCCCTCCTCAGGAATTTCCGAAAGGATGGAACGCCCTTCTGGAATGAAATCTACATTTCGCCCGTCCTCGACGATACGGGAGAGGTGAGCCACTTCGTCGGCATATCGAACGACGTCACCGCCCTGGTCGCGATTCGGAACGAGCTCTTCGAGAACGAAAGGCGCCTCAGGATCAGCCAGGAACTCGCGAACATCGGTACCTGGGACTGGGACATCCAAAGCGACGAAATCCAGGGCTCGGAGAGAATCGGTCCCCTCTTCGGTCTGACCCACGGCGTGGCCAACCTGAGCTTCTCCTCCCTCATGGCCACAATCCACCCTGACGACAGGGATCTCGTGGACAACGCCATCGCGGAGTGCCTCGTCACCGGAAACAGTTTCAAGGTAGAACACCGGGTCATCTGGCCCGACGGCCGTTCGCGATGGCTTCTCGAAAGCGGCAATGTCACGACAGACGAATCGGGCAAACCCGTCCACCTTCTCGGGATTGTCCAAGACCTCACCGATCGCAAATTAGCCGAAATCGAGACCATGCGTTCGCGCGAGGAGGCGGTCCGCGCCAACAAGGTCAAAAGCGAATTCCTCTCGTCGATGAGCCACGAGCTCAGGACGCCCATGAACGCCATTCTCGGTTTCGGCCAACTGCTCGAACGCGACAGGAGCCTCGGCGAGTCGCAGCTCGACTTCATCGACGAAATCATGAAAGCCGGCCGCCATCTTCTCGACCTCATCAACGAGGTTCTCGACCTTTCCAAGATCGAAGCCGGCAAGGTCGATCTCAGCCCCGAGCCTGTCGTCTATCGGGATCTGATCGACGAGGCCGTCAGTCTCGTCGCGCCCCTCGCGTCACGCCGCGCCATCGAGATTTCCAAGGAAATCGCCGCGGACCCGACTGTCATTGCGGACCGCCTCAGGCTCAAGCAGGCAATAGTCAACCTTCTCTCCAATGCCGTCAAATACAACCGAGACCGGGGTTCGGTGCGAATCCGCCTTTCTCAGAGCGGCGGCTGGGCGCGATTGGAGGTTATCGACAGCGGCTACGGCATTCCCGAAGGCCGCATGGCTGAGCTATTCGCGCCCTTCAGCCGTCTCGGAAGGGACGGAAGCGACATCGAAGGCTCGGGCATAGGTCTCCACATAAGCAAGCGCCTCATTGAACTCATGGGAGGGCGGATCGGCGCGAAGAGCCAAGAGGGATCGGGTTCGACCTTCTGGATCGAACTAAGCTTGGCCGGATCGACGGGAAGAGAAGACGAAGAGCCTGCCCTACCGCAACCCAGGACGGCTACCGCCTCGCCCGCGGCGCGACCCGGAACCTGTTCGACGGTGCTTTATCTCGAAGACAATCCGGCGAACCTGCGGCTGGTGAGCCAAATCCTCGCGACGCGGGAAGACATCTACCTCCTGACGGCCCAGAGTTCCTCCCTGGGTCTCGATCTGGCCGAGGCGCATCGGCCCGACCTGATCCTTCTCGACCTCAATATGCCCGATTTGGACGGCTATGAAGTGCTCAGGCGGCTCAGGTCGACGGACTGGGGCAAGACAATCCCAATCGTAGCCGTCACCGCCCTCGCCATGCCCGCCGAAATCGAGAAAGGCATGTCGGCGGGATTCGACGATTATCTCACCAAGCCCCTGGACGTTCGGCGTTTCCTCGAAGTCGTCGAAGCGCGTCTTGGAAGCACGACATGACCGCCTCTCCCGACCATATCGACACAATCGATCCTCGAAGGGGAAGGGTCCTTGCCTGCTGCGTCATCGTCCTGGGCTTGGCGTTCACCGTCGTGGGCAGCTCCATCACGAGGGCGGCGGCCGACAGGCTGAACGAACGGGTATTCACTGCCATCTGCGATGAAACGGCGACGAGGATCGAAAATCGCGTCCGCGCCGATATCCTGATGCTCCACGGCGGCATCGGCTTCATGAAGGCGTCGGACGACGTCTCGCGCTCGCAGTGGGAAGCCTACGCCATGGCGACGGGCTCGAACGAATGGTTCCCGGGAATCCAGGGCTTCGGCTACGCCAAGCTCGTTCCTCGCCGAGGGTTGACCGCCCACGAGGAAGCGGTGCGCGCCGAGGGCTTCCCGACCTATCGGGTCTGGCCTGAAGGCGATCGCGCCTCCTATGCCCCCATCCTCTACCTCGAACCCTTTTCGGGAAGGAACCTCCGGGCCTTCGGTTTCGACCTTTTAAGCGAAGAACAGCGCAGAGTAGCTCTCGAAAAGGCGCGGGACGAAGGAATGCCCGCGATGACCGGCAAGGTGGAACTCGTCCAAGAGACGAGCGTCGATGTCCAGGCGGGCATCCTCATCCTCCTCCCCCTTTACCGCTCCGGGATGCCCGTCGATAGCATTGCCCAGCGGCGCCTCGCGATCCAGGGTTGGGTTTATTGCCCCATTCGAATGGACGATTTCATGACAGGCCTTATGCCGGAGCTGGGCATGCAGTACGGCGGCCATATGAGGCTGCGCATTCATGACGGAGACACGACGGGAGCCCTGGGTCTTCTCTTCGACAGCGACAAGCAAGAGCTGGGCAAGCCCCAGCAAGCCGCGCGTTTTTCCACGAAGGTGCCAATCGACGTCGCCGGAAGACTCTGGACCCTGGAATTTTCCCAATCCTTCACCAATGCCTTCACGAGCGAATATAGAAGCATAGGGCTGGTCCTGGGAGGCGGCATTCTCGTGACCCTCCTCACGGCCTGGCTCGTCCTCAGCCTCCTCAATACGAACTATACCGCGCATCGCTTGGCGCGCAGATTGAATCGCAAAGTGCTCGAACTCAACGAAGGACTCGAGAAGCGCGTGTCCGAGCGCACAGCCGAACTCGAGAAGGCCAAATCACTGGCTGAGAGCGCGAGCGCGGCGAAGTCGGAGTTCCTGTCGTCGATGAGCCACGAACTCCGCACGCCAATGAACTCGATCCTCGGTTTCGGTCAACTCCTCGAAAGGGACGACAGCCTCAAACCCTCGCAGGCAGATTTCGTCCAGGAGATACTCAAGGCAGGCAGGCACCTTCTCGAACTCATCAACGAGGTTCTCGACCTCTCGCGCATAGACACGGGGAGAATCGAGCTTTCCTTCGAAACGGTGGGCTGCCGCGAAATCGCCGAGGAGGCGCTGGCTCTCCTCGCCCCGATGGCGGAAGCGCGAGGCATAGCCTTCCGCAACGGCATCGGCGCCGCGGAATCGGTGAAGGCCGATAGGTTTCGGCTCAAGCAGATCCTGGTCAACCTCGTTTCCAATGCCGTCAAATACAATCATGAGGGCGGCAGCGTCGAGCTACGCGCCGAGTCGACCGACGAAGGCGTCAGGATCGACGTGCGCGACTCAGGCTGCGGAATTCCCGAGGATAAAATGGGCGAGCTCTTCTCTCCCTTCAACCGTCTCGGCCGGGAGGTCGGGGAAATCGAGGGGACGGGCATCGGCCTCGTGATCAGCAAGCGACTCGTGCAATCCATGGGCGGCAACATCGGAGCGGAAAGCGTCGAAGGCGAGGGAAGCCGATTCTGGGTCCTCCTGCCTCGGGCGGAGACGGGCGGGGAAGACGCCGCCGCGTCGGCCGATGTCGCCGACGGTTCGATAGGGGACCGGGCAGCCAGCATCCTTTTTATCGATGACAACGAGGTCAATCTCCGCCTCGTGGAAACGATCCTCGCCCAGAGACAAGCCGTCGCCCTCATCACCGCGCCGAGCCCTTCCGTCGGGATGGAACTGGCGAAGATCCGTCGCCCCGACCTGATACTCATCGACCTCGAGACGCCGGGCATGGAACATTTCGAGCTCTCCGCGAGCCTCGATGCGAATGCTCCGGGCCGGAGAATCCCCGTCGTGGCGATTTCGAGCGCATCCTCGCCCCGCGATGTCGAGAGGGCGAAGTCCTCGGGATTCTTCGACCTGCTTTCCAAACCCCTCGACGTCGACCGTTTCCTCGACCTCGTCGATCGGCTCGTGCCGAAAGGAGCCTGACTAGGATGGACAGCCTTCTCAAGTCATCGCGCATTCTGCTCGTCGACGACGAGATGGCCAACCTCAAGGTCCTTTCGAAGATGCTCGAAGCAGACGGCTACGACAACCTCGTCCTCATCCAGGATCCGCGAAACGTCCTCGCGGAATACCAACGTCAACGCACCCACCTCATCCTTCTCGATTTGCGGATGCCCCACCTGAGCGGCTTCGACGTGATGGACCTTCTCAGGAAAATCGATGATCCCTTGATGCCGCCCATCATCGTCCTTACGGCCGATAAGGGGCGCCCATCCCTCCTCAAGGCCTTTGAAAGCGGGGCCCGCGACTACCTCACCAAGCCCTTCGAAATGGAGGAGCTCCTCGCCCGCGTCCGCAACATGCTCGAAGTGAACCGGGCCCAGCTCCTCCTCTACCAGCAGCGGGAAACCCTCGATGCCCTGGTGCGAGCCCGCACATCCGAGCTCCTCCGCACCCGGATGCTCATCATCGAAAAGCTCGGCCGCGCCTCCGAGTACCGCGACAACGAAACCGGCCGCCACATCATGAGGGTTGGCCGAACCGCGTCCCTCCTCGCCGCGCGCCTCGACCTCGCCGCTCAGCTCTGCGAGGACATGCTCCACGCCGCCCCGATGCATGACGTGGGAAAGATCGGCATTCCGGACTCCATTCTCCTCAAACCGGGCAAGCTCGACGAGGCCGAATTCGAGATCATGAAACGGCACACCGTCATCGGCGCCCAGCTCCTCGAAAGCGACGAAGAGCATGGCGTCCTCAAGCTCGCCAAGGAAATCGCCTTGTCCCACCACGAGAGATGGGACGGCACCGGCTATCCCTCCGGACTCAAGGGCGAGCTCATACCCCTCTCGGGGCGGATCGTCGCCCTCGTTGACGTCTTCGACGCCCTCCTTTCCGTGCGTCCTTATAAGAAGGCCTGGAAACTGGATGAGGCCATCGCCTACATACGTGAAAAGGGCGGCAGCCACTTCGATCCTGAGCTTTCCGATCTCTATCTCAACTCTCTCGAAGAAGTCCTCGCGATTAGGGAACTCCTCCCGGATCTCAACGAATCCTGAAAAAAGGTCGGGGAGAGACCCCGCCGCTTCTTTTTCGAAAGCAGCTTGCATCGCCTCTTGATTGTGGTATTACCACGATGTATTATGGTAGTACCAGGTTTCATGCGAGGCAGCCATGCGCGATAGAATGGAAGACGGTTTCGTCGAACGCTTCGAAACGGAGATCCTCTCGGGGCAGTACGCGCCAGGGGACCGACTCCCCGCCGAAAGGGAACTGGCCGATTCCCATGGCGTTTCGCGGCCCGTCGTCCACGGAGCCATGCGTCAGCTCGCGGCGCGGGGGCTTTTGCGGATAGAGGCGAGACAGGGGATCTTCGTCTCGGATTTCCGCCGCGAAGGCTCGGTAGAAATCCTCCTCAGCCTCATCAATTTCGCGGGTGGCGAGCTCGCTCCCGACATCCTCGACGGACTCCTCGAAATGCGACTCCTCCTCGAAACCGAGACTGCCAGACTCGCGGCCCTTCGCGCCGGTCCTGAGGACATCGCCGACATCGGAAAATTGCTGGCCCGTGAAACCCTCTTCGAGTACCGGGAACCCCGCGATGCGACCCTCATCGACTTCGACTTCCACTTCGCCGTCGCCCTGGCTTCGGGCAACGCCGTCTATCCCCTCCTCCTCAATTCGCTGAAGAAGGTCTACGAAATACTCCTCGACCGCTTTTACGCCAATCCCGCCGTCGTTCCGGAAGTCTTCAAGATGCACCGCAAACTTCATGCGGCCATCGCCGCGAAAAATCCCCGCGCGGCGTCCGAGGCCATGCGCCGGATCCTCGGATTCGGGGAGGAAGGTCTCCGCGCCCGCATGGCTGAAGGGAAAGCCACCCCATGACGCTTGAACGATTCCGCAAGGACCTGGTGGAGCTCGGCCATCCCGAGGTCGAGGCGAGCGAGTGGAGGGGCTCGCTCAGGCTCGAGGGTCGGGTCCCCTCCTGGTCCGACTATGTGGAAATCGGCAGGCTCGGGGTCAAGGTCGGCTCGAAGGGCGTCGTCAACGATGTCGAGGTAGCCGGCCCCGATGGCGTCGATCTCGCGCGAGAGGATCCCCTCGCGGCCATGGGCCATCTCGAGGAGGAAAGAGAAATCGAGGGCCTTTCCTTCGACGTCGCCATCGTCGGCGGCGGGGTCATCGGTTCGGCCATCGCTCGCGAACTTTCGAAGTGGGCGATAAGGACCATCCTCCTCGAGAAGGAGGAGGACGTAGCCACCCATGCCTCTGGCCGCAACGACGGGATGATCCATGACGGTTTCGCCGCCAAGCCGGGAAGCCTCAAGGCGAAATACAACGTGCGCGGCAACAGGCTTTGGGGAGGTCTCGCCGCCGAACTGGGCATCGATTTCGCCAGACCCGGGAGCCTCATTCTCTTTCACGCTCCGGCGGCGAGGGCCCTCTATCCCGTATTGGCTTCCCGCGCCTCCGAAAACGGCGTGGACGGCTGGGAACTCTGGTCGCGGCGCCGCGTCATGGCGGAAGAGCCGAACGCGACGAGCGAGCAGCACGGGGGTTTCTTCCTCCCGAGTGCGGGCTGTCTCTCCCCCTACAAGGCCACCGTCGCCCTCGCCGAGAGCGCCCTGGCCAATGGTGTCCGCATCAGCCTCGACACGATAGTCCTCGGTCTCGAGACCGAGGACTCGACAGTGCGCCGCATCAAGACGAACAGGGGAACCTTCTCAGTTAAGGCCCTCGTCAACGCAGCCGGCATTTGGGCCGACGTCGTCGCGGGCATGGCCAACGACCGTTTTTTCAGCCTCCACCCCCGACGCGGCGTGGACATGATCCTCGACCGTTCGAGCGGCGCCCTCCAGCGCCACATCATGGCCATGCCATCCCTCCTCCAGGGCCGCGAAGTCACCAAGGGAGGGGGCCTCGTCAAGACCATCGAAGGCAACATCCTCGTCGGGCCGACGGCGCGGGAGGCGCCGGGGCGGGAGGACTACTCGACGACCCAGACGGAATTGCGCCAACTCGATCGCCACTTCCGCCTCAATCGCGCACTCTCCCCCTCGATGCTCATCACCTACTTCGCCGGCGTCCGGGCCTGCACCTGGGAGGAGGACTTCATCGTCGGCCCCTCGGCCGCGGTGCACAATCTTGTCCACGCCGCGGGCATCCAGTCGCCCGGCCTCGCCTCGGCCCCCGCCATCGCGGAGGACGTCGCCGACTCGGTCCTCGAAATTCTCGGACGAACTATGAAGGTTTCGCCCAACGCGCGTTTCGTGGCCGAGCGAATGGCCGTTCCCGAGCTCGCGCGCCTCCCTCTGGAGGAAAGGGCCGCCTGGATCGCCCGCGACCGCTCCTACGCGAATATCGTCTGCCGCTGCGAGGAGGTGTCGGAGGGCGAGATCAGGGCCGCCATCGCCCCCCGCCAATTCAGCCTCCTGCCGCCGACGCCTGACGGCCAAGCCCTCACCGAGGCCCGCCTCCATGCCTCCAGCCTCGATGCGATCAAGCGGCGCACCCGCGCGGGTATGGGCCGATGCCATGGCGGCTTCTGCACCCCCCGGGTCATGGAGATCGTCTCGAGGGAACTCGGCATCCCGATGACCGCCCTCACGAAAAAGGGGCCCGGTTCGCGCCTCGTCGAGGGCGAGACGAAATCGAGCGATTCCCTGCTCCTCGCGCCCGAGCGGATTCCGGAGGAAGAGTGATGTCCGGCCAAGAGATCGAGCGCGACGTCGTCGTGCTCGGCGGCGGTCCCGCGGGCCTGGCCGCCGCCCTCGCCGCGGCGCAATCCGGCGCGCGAACCCTCCTCATCGAGCGCGAAGGCAGGTTGGGCGGCATCCTCAAACAATGCATCCATGACGGTTTCGGCCTCAGGCGCTTCGGCGAGGCCCTCACTGGCACCGAGTACGCTCTCCGCTTCTCGCGGCTCGTCCCGGAGTCGGGCGTCGAGGCGATGACCGGGACCTTCGTGCACGAAGTCGCCCGCGATGCGGAATCCGGGCTCTATCGCCTGGTCGCCGTCTCGCCCGAGCGTGGCATCTTCGCGATCGAGACCGCCTCCCTCGTCGTCGCGACAGGCTGTCGCGAGCGAAGCGACCGGCAGATACTCATCCACGGTGACCGCCCCGCGGGCGTCTTCACCGCGGGCCTCGCGCAGAGACTCGTGAACGTCGAGGGCCTCCTTCCCGGCAAGAGGGCCGTCATCCTCGGCTCAGGCGACATAGGCTTAATCATGGCCCGGCGCCTCCTCCTCGAGGGCATGGAAGTGGCGGGCGTCTACGAAATCAAGGGCGAGCCCTCGGGTCTGGCCCGCAACGTCGCCCAGTGCCTCGTCGATTTCGACATCCCCCTCCACCTCTCCACGACTGTCACCGAGATCCATGGAAGGCGTCGGGTCGAATCGATCACCGTGGCCGGCGTTGACCCTCGCGGGACGCCGATCCCCGGCAGCGAACGCGAAATCGCCTGCGACACCCTCATACTCTCGGTCGGCCTCATCCCGGAAAACGAGGTCCTCCTTTCGCTCGGCCTTACTCTGGACGCGGCGACGCGAGGACCACGGATCGATCAGCTGGGCGGGACTGGTCTTCCCGGACTCTTCGCCTGCGGCAACGCCGTCCATGTCAACGATCTCGTCGACGATGTCAGCGATTCTGGCGAGATAGCCGGAAGGGCAGCCGCCGCCTTCGCCGCGAGGTCGGGCGCCCCGAGGCCTGATGGCTTCACGACTAAAGCAACTTTTTCTCAGTTGCAGAATAAAATGGCCGGAGAAGGCTCCCGAATCCCGCTCAAGGCCGGAGCGGGCTTTTTGTATGCCGTCCCCCAATTCATCGATCCGCGCATCCCGGGCAATATCGACATCCATTTCAGGAGCAATGCGACGCTTCGCGATGGGGCTCGGGTCAGCCTCCGCGCGGGTGGGCGAGTCCTGGCCGAACGCCGCTTCGTCGCCCTTAGACCCCCGGAGGCCGAAAGCCTGAGCTTCGATCCCGCGGCCATCGACGGTGACCAAGCCCTCCTCCTCGAGCTCGAGAGACTTCCGAAAGCGGGAGCGACCACATGATAAAGGCCATGACCTGCATCATCTGCCCCCGAGGCTGCGCCCTCGAAGTCGAGGCGGCGACTCCCCCCATCGTCATCGGCGCCGCCTGCAAAAGGGGTGTCGAGTACGCCGCGCGCGAACTCTCCGATCCGCGCCGTGTCCTGACGAGCACCGTGCGCGTCCAGGGAGGCCGGCTGCGGCGCCTTCCCGTGCGCACGGCCCTTCCCATCCCCCTGCCGCGCCTCGTCGAGGCCGCGAGGGCCCTCGACGCCATCATCGTTTCGCCGCCCCTGGCCTGCGGTTCGGTCGTCGCCGCCGATTGGCTCGGCCTCGGCGCCGACCTCCTGGCCGCGGACGACCTCGAATAGGAGGAAACCATGAGTTCATCCGACTTTAGCCCCGAATGGTTCGAAGGCGAGCTGCCTGCCGATAGTTTCAGATCCCTCTTCAAATGGGGCGATCCCCATGTCTGGAAGCACCCCAATCGCAGGCTCTATCGCCTCATGAAAGAAACCTTCAGGCTCGATGACTCCCATTTCGCCGAGCCGGGCAGGCTCGGTCTCGAAAAGCTGCCGGAGGTTCCCACCATCGGGCTCGGCGCCCCCTCCCTCGATCGCGGTGCGGTCCCGAAGGCCCGGCGCGGGCTCGAGGCCGCGGAACTGGACGCGTTAGCCGCCATAGTCGGTGTTGACAACATCTTGACCTCGACGATGGATCGGGCGCGTGCCTCCTTCGGCAAGACCCTCCTCGACCTCGAAAGGCTCCGCGCGGGAGTCCTGGAAAACCTGCCGGATGCCGTCCTTCGACCCCGCTCGCGGGAGGAACTCCGCGCCATCGTCGACTTCGCGGCAGCTAGAGTCATCCCCCTCTACATCCGTGGAGGTGGCTCCTCCGTGACCAAAGGTTGCGAGGCAGTCCGAGGGGGCATTTCCATCGACATGGGCGCCCATCTCAACCGGGTCCTCGCCTTCGACGAGGTCGACCAGACCATCACCGTCGAGGCCGGCATGTCGGGCCCCGCCCTCGAAGGCGCCCTCGCGGACGCCCGCGCCCGCTTCGGCGCCAAACGCGCCTATACGGCCGGGCACTTTCCGCAGAGCTTCGAATACTCCACGGTCGGAGGCTGGATCGTCACGCGCGGGGCGGGTCAAAATTCGACCTACTACGGCAAGATCGAGGACATCGTACTCTCCCAGGACTATGTCACGCCGCGGGGCGACCTCGTCACCCGCGACTTCCCCGCGGCGGCCGAGGGCCCCGACATCGACCAGATCATGATGGGTTCCGAAGGGACTTTCGGCATCCTGTACTCCGCCACCCTCAAGCTCAGGCGCTCGATGCCGAAGAACACCCGCCGCTATTCCTATGTCTTTCGCAATTGGGACGAAGCGAAAAAGGCGGCCCGCGAGATCGTCCAGGGCGAGTTCGGCCTTCCCTCCGTTTTCCGTCTCTCCGACCCCGAGGAATCCGACGTGGCCCTCAAACTCTACGGGATCGAAGGCACCCCGATCGACGCCCTCCTCGGCCTCCTCGGCTACGCGAAGGGCGAGCGGTGCCTCCTCATCGGCACGGCCAACGGCGAAAGAGGCCATGCCCGCCACGTCGCGAAGATGGTATCGCGCATCGCGCGGAGGAACGGAGCCCTCCCCACCAGCGGCTTAGTCACGAAGGCCTGGGAGCATGGCCGCTTCCTCGACCCCTACCTTCGCGAGGATCTCGGCGACTTCGGTATCCTCATCGACACTCTCGAATGCTCGGTGAACTGGCGCAACCTCGAGACGGTCCATACGGGCGTTCGGGCCTTCTGCCACTCGCGACCCCGCACCATTTGCATGACCCACATGTCGCACTTCTATCCCCAGGGCTGCAATCTCTATTTCATCTTCATCGCGAAGATGGACGGGCTGAAGGAATACGAGGACTACCAGCGCGGCATCCTCGACGCGATCAGGGCGACGGGGGCTACGATGAGCCACCACCACGGCATCGGCAAACTCTTCGCGCCCTGGCTCGAGGGCTCCATCGGCGGCGAGGCCCTCGCCCTCGACCGCGCAATCAAGCGGCACTTCGATCCCAAGGGTATCCTCAATCCCGGCGGGACCCTGGCCCTCGACCTTCCCGAGTCCGAAAGGCGCTGAACGCGACGAGGCCCCGCCGAAAACCCTGGCGAAGCGGCGGCCGCTCCGCCACAATGAATCTCATCGCAGCATTCAAGGAGCAGCCGTGCGCGCCATCCGCAAAAGCCCCTTCCTACTCCTCGCCTTACTCTTCCTCGCTCCGGCCTTGTTCGGCGCGACGCAGCGCGACTGGACCTTCCTCGTCTACATGGCGGCCAACAACGACCTCGAACCCGACGCGATCTCCAACCTCGACGAGCTCATCCGGTCGGAATCGCCCAATGCCGCCATCGTCGTCGAGCTCGACCGGGGGATGAATTATTCCCAGGACGGAGTAGGCGGGGTCGAAGCCTGGTCGGGGGCGAAGCGCTTCGCGGTCGAGGATGGAGCCCTAGCGGAAAAGGCGGATCTCGGCGACATCGATTCGACGGATCCCAAGGAACTCGAATCTTTCGCCCAATGGGGCCTCAAAACCTACCCGGCCCGACACTGCGCCCTGATCCTCTGGGACCATGGCGGCGGCTGGTCCGGCTTCGCGAGCAGCGACGCCAATCCCGACGGCAGCCTGGACCCTGCGAGCATCCGCGACGCGCTTTCCCGCGCCATGAAGTCGGCCGGCGTGAAGCGCCTCGATCTCCTCGGCTTCGACGCCTGTCTGATGGCCAACTATGAAACGGCCCTCGTCTTCCAGCCGCTCAGCTCCTACTACTTGGCGAGCGAGGAAACCGAGCCGGGCCACGGATGGGATTATCGCTCCCTCAAGCCAGTCTTCGACGGGGGCGGCGACGCCGTCGCCCTCGGCAAGGCCCTTATCTCCGGCTTCAAGCAGAAGTCGGAGGAGGCCGGGGACGAATCCGAAATCACCCTCTCCCTCATCGACATGGCCGCCATGCCTGCCTTGACCCAGGCAGTGTCGGCCTTTTCCGACGCCGCCCTCGGAAGCATCGCGCAGGCCGCCCCCCTCCTCGGCCGCAGCGCGAACAAGGTGCTCCGTTTCGGAAAGTCGCCCGAACCCGACCAGGATCTCCACCTCGTCGATCTCGGCGCCTTCGCGGCCAAGGTATCGGCCGACGAAGCCGATCTCGGGCCCGCCGCGAAGGCCTTGAAGGCCGCCCTCGACCGCGCGACCGTCGCCGAGGTCGCCGGCGGCCAGAACAAGGGAGCCACAGGGCTTTCGGCCTACTTCCCCGATCGCAAGACTTCTTACGACCAGGGCTACGATGCGATCGGGCCCGCTTCCTGGAAAAAGCTCATAACTGGGTATTTCGACGGCGGGGCCACCCTGGCGAAGGCACAGGCCGACGCGGGGGGCTTCGGCTTCTCCGACGCGGCGGCCGTCGAAAAGGACGAAGGCGGCTGGACCGTGAGCGCTCCCCTCATCGAAGGTTCGGCCGACACGGCCATCGAGTACGACCTCACCTTCGGCAAGCGCGAGGGCTCGAAGGTCATCTTCATGGGCAGCCAGCCGGCCGATGTCGGCGACGACCATGTCACGGTCTCGGGCAGCTGGGACGGCAAACGCCTCGTCGTCCTCCAAGACGGCACGGAGGCCGACGCCTATTTCGAGACCGGCAGCGAGGAGGGAGGGGCCGGCTATCTCGACATACCCTTCGCCTATTACGCCTCAGGCGTCGCGAAGGGCAATTATCAATACCTGCTTCTCGAACTCAGCCTCGACGACAAGGGCGATGTCACGAAGGAATCCTGGCTCCTCGAGGCCACCAACCAAACCTACGGGGAGTTCAAGCCGAAAAAGGGTTCGCGGGTCGTTCCCATCGAGGAAGTCTTCGAGGACGGAAAGGACAGCTCCACCTTCGCCCCGACCACCAAGGCCAGCCTGGACCCGACGCGGGATATCGGCTGGGATTGGCGCGACTGGCGGAGCTCCGACAAGGTCTTCTGCCAACTCGAGGTCTACGACACGGGGGACGGCTTCGATACGGCCGAGGTCGAATTCGACGTTGGGAAGTGATACTTGGAAGGTCGATCGCGAACGAGTCCTCATCCGCCGGGCTGACCCGGGCCCTCACCCTATCTCGCGATCCCGGCCTTCACCGCGAGTTCGTCCATTCGCCTGAGTCTCCGCGACAGGTCCCGCGCCAAGTTCATGACGACAATGGCGAAGACCCTGATGTTCTCGTGCGAAAGGCGATAGAGGGCTCGATTGCCGAGGATGGCCACCTTGACGGGGCCGAGAGCGCGGATCGTCGCGATGGCTGGCATCACGTCGAGCATTTCCATTTCCCCGAAGGTCTCCCCCTCGCAAAGCACGTTGAGGGAGGTGCCGTTCTTGAGCACCTCGACCCTTCCCTCCACGATGAAGCAGATCCTGTCGTTGGCCTGTCCCTCAGTCAGGAGAAGCGCGCCGTCTTCGAAGGATTCGAAGCCGAGCAGACCCCGCACCACCGACACCTGATCGGGCAGGAGTCCGCCGAACAGAGAGTATTTTTGCAGGGCTTCGATGTCGATCATGCGATTGCTCTAAATAGAGCATACATCGCCGAGCGCCACCCGTCACCTGCCTATTCGCGAGGCCGCGTCCCCCTTCAGCCCGCGGACTTCCAGGCCATGTAAGGCAGACCGGAGGCCGTCTTCTTGATCGCCTGGATGTTGGAAAGGAGGGACCCGGTGGAGTCCCAGGTTCCCGCCACGAGGGCCTGTCGCTGCGACTCGGGCATCGAAAGGGCATAGCGCTTCGACCCCGCGCGGACCTCGCGAGCCTCGAGGTCCACCTCGATGGACAGCGAGGGATCGGCGAGGACCTGATCCTGGAGGGCCATCGCGTCCTCGGAGGACAGACGCACCGCGACCAGGCCCAGGGTCACGCAGTTGCCCGAGAAGATCTCCGCGAAGGACTCGCCGACGAGGGCGGTGATCCCCGCCCTCGCAAGGGCCTGGGGCGCGTGCTCGCGCGAGGAGCCGCAACCGAAATTGCGATTCACCACGAGGATGGAAGCGCCTTTGTAGCGCGGGTCGTTGAAGGGATGGTCCTTCGCCTTGCCGGCCTCGTCGAAGCGGGCGTCCTGGAAGGCGTGCTTGCCGAGCCCCTCGAAGGTGACCCATTTGAGATAGCGGGCTGGGATGATGCGGTCGGTGTCGACATCGTTCTCGCGGAGGGGCAGGCCCCTTCCCTTGCTCAAGGCGCGCATGGAATCGTTCGTCGTCATCACAGGCTCCTCGCGTCGACCACCTCGCCCGCGAGGGCGGCGGCGACGACCATGGACGGACTCATGAGGAGAGTGCGCCCTCGCGGCGAACCCTGCCTCCCGATGAAATTACGGTTTGAACTCGAGGCCGATACCTCGTCGCCGCGCAGCTTGTCGGGGTTCATCGCGAGGCACATCGAGCAACCCGGCTGCCGGTACTCGAAGCCCGCTTCCGCGAATACCTTGTCGAGCCCCTCGGCGCGGGCTTGGTCGTCGACCTGCATCGAGCCCGGCACGACGAGGGCGCGCACGCCCTTGGCGACCTTGCGCCCCTTCGCGAAGGCGGCGGCCTCGCGGAGGTCGGAGATCCGACCATTGGTGCAGCTCCCGACGAAGGCCACGTTTATCTTCGTGCCGGCGATGGGGGCTCCTTCCTTGAATTGCATGTATTCGTAGGCCTTCCGCGCCACGTCGCGCTCGGCCGCCGGCATGTCGCCGATCTTCGGCATCTTCTGGCCGACGCCGATGGCGTGGCCGGGATTGATGCCCCAGGTCACCATCGGCTCTATCGCCCCCCCGTCGACACGCTTCTCGTCGTCAAAGGAGGCGTCGGCCTGGCTCGCGAGGGATTTCCACCAGACGAGGGCCTTGTCCCAATCGGCGCCCGAGGGGGCGTAGGGACGACCCTTCAGATAGTCATAGGTAGTTTGATCGGGACTCACGTAGCCCGACCTCGCGCCGCCCTCGACGCTCATGTTGCAGAGGGTCATCCTGCCCTCCATCGAAAGGGCCCTGACCGCTTCGCCCGCGTACTCGTAGGCGTAGCCCAGGCCGCCCTCGACGCCGAATTGGGCCATGATGGCGAGGATGAGATCCTTGGCGCCGACACCCTTGCCGAGCTTGCCTGTCACCTCGATCTTGCGCACCTTGGGTCTGTCGATGGCCATCGTCTGGGTCGCGAGGACGTCGCGCACCTGGCTCGTGCCGATGCCGAAGGCGATGGCGCCGAAGGCTCCGTGCGTAGCGGTGTGGGAGTCGCCGCAGACGATGGTCATGCCCGGCTGGGTCAGACCGAGTTCGGGGCCGACCACGTGCACGATTCCCTGCCGCCCCGAGGCGAAATCGAAGAAGGCGATGCCGTGCTTCTTCACGTTCTTTTCGAGCTCGGCCATCATCGCCTCGGCCTCGGGATCGGCGAAGGGCCGCGCCCGCGAATCCGTCGGCACGATGTGGTCGCAGGTCGCGAAGCTCCGCCCCGGATAGAGGACCTTGAGTCCCCGCTCCTCGAGCATGCCGAAGGCCTGGGGCGAGGTCACCTCGTGGACGAGATGGAGGCCGATGAAGAGCTGGTCCTGCCCCGTGGGGAGACTCCCGACCCTATGCGCGTCCCAGACCTTGTCGAAAAGATTCTTGCTCATGTTTCTACTCCTGTATCGGCGCGCAAGCCCACAATGGTCCGGGGCCAGGCGCCTCTGCTTATGTCGCTGCTTCTCCGCGAGCCATGAGCACCTTGCCGGTGCGCACCATCTCGCGGATGTGGAAGCTTCTCAGCATCGTCTCGATGGCGTCGAGCTTTTCGGAACTACCTGTGACTTCCACCGCCAGGGTCGTCTCGGTGAGGTCGATGGTCTTGGCCTTGAAGGCCTCGATGACCTGCAGGGCCTCGGCCCGGCGTTCCGGGGGACAGTCGATCTTGAAGAGGGCAAGCTCCTTCTGGATGACATCCTCGAAGGCGTAGTCGCGGGCATGCACGACGTCCACGAGTTTGTTGAGCTGCTTGAGGATTTGCTCGAGGGTCGTCCGATCGCCCTTGGCCACTATGTTCATCCGCGAGAAACCCGGGTCTTCGGTCTCCGAGACGACGAGGCTGTCGATGTTGTAGCCGCGGCGCGAGAAGACGAGGGCCACGCGGATGAGGACGCCCGGTTTGTTGGAGACGTAAAGGCTTATGGTATGCCGCGTCGCGGCCCCGTTCATGTCGGCCATGCTCAGGTCCCTCCCGTGGGTTTCTCGAGGATGTGCTTCGGCGGCCCGAGGAGCATCTCCTTGTGCGAGGCGCCCGCGGGGATCATCGGGAAGACGTTGTCGTGGTGCTCGACCTCCGCGTCCACGAGGGCCGGTCCCGGATGGTCGAGGGCTGCCTGCAGGATCCGCCTGAGATCGGAGGCCCGGGTCACGCGAAAGCCCTTGATCTCGTAGGCCTGGGCCAGCTTGACGAAGTCGGGGTTGCCCTCGAGATCGACGCCCGAATAGCGGTTGTCATAGAAGAGGTTCTGCCATTGCCTGACCATGCCGAGGTAATGGTTATTGATAACTATGATCTTCACTGGTATGGCGAGATTGCGCAGGGTGGCGAGTTCGCTCATCGTCATCTGAAAACCGCCGTCTCCGACGATGGCCACCACGGTCTCCCCGGGCCTGCCGAGCTGGGCCCCGATAGCCGAGGGGAGGCCGAAGCCCATCGTCCCCGCCCCGCCGGAGCTGATCCAGTCGCGCCCGCGCTCCGAGAGGACGTACTGGGCCGCCCACATCTGGTGTTGACCGACGTCCGTCGTCACGACGGCCTTGCCTCCGGTCAGCTTGTAGAGTTCCTGGATGACATGCTGGGCGCGGAGCTTCCCTTCCTTTTTGAAGGAGAGGGGGAACTCCCTCCGCCACCGCTTCGCCTGGCGCACCCAGTCCGCGGTGTTGCCCTTCTCGAGATGGGGGATGAGCTGGCGCAGAACGGTTTTGGCGTCGCCGACGAGGGCGAGATCGACCTTCACAACCTTGTCGATCTCCGCGGGATCGATGTCGAGGTGGATCTTCGTGGCGTTGACGCAGAACTCGGCGTAATTCCCTACGATCCTGTCGTCCCAGCGCGAGCCGATGCTCATCACGAGGTCGCAGTCGATGACGGCCTTGTTGGCGTAGGCCGTGCCGTGCATGCCCAGCATGCCGAGATTGAGCTCGTGGGTCTCGGGAAGGACGCCCTTGCCGAGAAGGGTGTTCGCCACGGGTATCTGCATGGACTCGGCGAGGGTCCTGACTTCTTCCTCCGCCCCGGAGATCAAGGCCCCGTGGCCGACGATGAGGAGGGGACGCCGCGCGGCCGCGAGGAGGGAGGCCGCCCGCCCGATTTCCTCTTCGCCGCAGGAAGTCGGCACCGAGTAGCCGGGAAGATGGAAGGCTGTCGACGCGGTCCCGGCGAAGCGGGCACCCGTCACGTTCTTCGGCATGTCGATGAGAACGGGGCCAGGCCTCCCCGAACTCGCGAGGTGGAAGGCCTCCCGGGCTATGCGCGGAATGTCCTCGACGTCCTTCACGAGGTAGGAATGTTTGACGCAGGGATAGGTGATGCCGGAGACATCGGCTTCCTGGAAGGCGTCGAGACCGAGGGTCCAGACGGGCATCTGGCCGGTTACGACGATGAGGGGCACCGAGTCCATGAGGGCGGTGAAGAGCCCCGTCACCGTATTCGTCGCTCCAGGTCCCGAGGTTACGAAGGCGATCCCGGGCTTGCCCGTCGCCCTGGCGTAGCCGTCCGCCATGTGGACGGCTCCCTGCTCATGCCTCGTAAGGACGAGCTTGATGTTCTTGCCGACGAGGGCGTCGAAAAGGGGAATGGCCGAGCCTCCCGGCAAGCCGAAAATGTATTCGACTCCCTGCTCGATCATCACGTCGACGAGGGCATCGGCCCCGGTCTTTTCCTGCGCTGCCATCGATTAGGCTCCTCTGGGAGGATTTCATGTCAAAATGAAAGCCATCCCATAACGTGGAGCCAAAATAGAGCCGCTACACCGTCAATTAAAAGTAGACCGATTCCGAGATTGGGCGAATTTACCCATTTTTCCGTTAACTAATTGAAACGACATGATTTTGGATACCGAAATATTTCATTATTCGAAATGATTCTCCAGGGAAATGAAACCGGATTGAACGAGTTCCCTAAAGGCGTCGACAAGCCGGTCGACGTCCTCGCGGGCATTGTGCACCTGTATCGAAATGCGAAGAAGCCTTTTGCCCCTCCACGCCATGACGGGAACCTCGATGGCATAGCGTTCCCAGAGGAGCCTTTGCAGGCCCTGCGGATCGCCTGGCGGCAGTTCGAAGGCACGCATTTGGGTCCAGAATCCCCCCGCCTCGGAGGAGAGCTGCTCCAAGCCCGTCAGGCTCGCGATCAGCTCGCTTGCATCGCCGAGCAAGGCCCTGCAGGCCTCGCGGGCCTTCGGCCAGTCATTCTCGCCCTGGAAACGTATGGCGGCCGGCACGCTGAGATAGGCCGAGGGATCGGCCGTCCCCGTCCAGCCGTAGAGGTCCTGGAAACGCGATGGCCCCGGACTCTCGCTTTCCCAGCCCCAGCTCACGACGAGGGGCTCGAGGGGGTCCTGCGCCTCGGGCCTCGCGTAGAGAAAGGCCGAACCCTTGGGCGCGCAAAGCCATTTGTGACAATTGCCCGTATAGTAATCGGCTCCGACCGCGCCGAGGTCGAGATCGAGCTGTCCCGGCGCGTGGGCCCCGTCTATCAGGGTGGTGATCCCCGCCTCCCTCGCCCGTGCGCAGAGTTTCGCCACGGGAAAGGTCAGGGCCGTCGGCGAGCTGATATGGCTTGCGAAAATCACCTTGGTCCGCGGCGTCACGCCGGCCCAAAAGGCATCGATCCAGCCATCCTCGTCGACGAGAGGCAGGGGCGTCTCGCCCGTCACTATCGAAAAACCGACTTCCCGGGCGAGGAAACGCCAGGCCCTCTCGCAGGCCCCGTATTCATGGTCGGTGAGGAGCACCTCGTCGCCCGGCCCCAGCCTACGAGCGAGAGCCCGGGCGACGATGTTGACCCCATGGGTCGCGTTGGGCACGAAAACCAGATCGTCGGCTGGCGCTCGGAGAAAGCCGGCGAGGCCCTCCCTCGCCGCGGCCAGGAGGTCGTTGATCTCGCGGCCGAGGAGGAGGACGGGCTCCCTTTCCAGGCGGCGCTGCCAGGCCTGCCATTCGGCGAAGACCGGCTCGGGGCAGGCGCCGAAACTGCCGTGATTGAGAAACGTAATCGCCGGATCGAGAAGGTAGCGTTCGCCCGCGGGCGTGAGGGTTTGCCTCATGCCTGCCCTCCCGCGGCGGCAAGAACCGCCCCTGCGATCCAGGCCGCCTCGTTCGGCGCACCGCCCGCCGACCCCATCGCCCGCATCGCCTCCATGGCCCAGCGGGCCGGGAAGATGCGCGAAAGATAGGACAGCCCTTCCGGGATGAGATCGGCTGGCATCATGAGACCGCCCAACAAGATGGAGGGGAGAAAAACGAGCTGGGCGACAAGCATGTCCGCCCTCTGCTCAGGCAGGGCGACGCCTATAGCCATGGCAAGCCCCGGAAGGGCGCGAGCTTTCGCGCGCCGCGACCCATAGCTCTTCGCGAGCCCCCGCACATCCAAGGTATAGTCCTTCACGGTTCCTCCTCCTTCCGCTGAGAATGGTAGAGATAAAAGGCTCCGCCCGCGGCCTCGAGGTGGGAAAGCAGGGTCTGGTCGTCAAGATCGACGAGGCCCTCGGCGGCTAGGCTCGCTATGCCCTGGACGAATATCCACACGTGAAATTCCAGTCCCCCGCGTTCCGCCTTCGGGAGGTCGGCGAGGAAGCGGGCGATTTCGGGATTGCCCGGACCTGGGGCCTTTCCGATCGAGGAGCTATTCGTCCTTTCAGCCAGGTCTTCGAAGCTCATCCTCTCCGCGCCCTTGGAAGGTTGCCAGAGGTACCGAAAGAGCCGCGGCTCGTCACGGGCAAAACGGACGTAGCCTACGGCGGCGTCGAGCGTGGGATTGGTCGACCAGGATCTGCCTTGATACTCGGCGATCGAGGCAGCTATTCGTTCCCGCAGTAGTCTGCCCAGCTCATCCATACTCCCGATGCTCGAATAGATCGGCATCGTGCTCGTCCCCAATTTCGAGGCGAGCGCTCGAGCCGACAAACCGGCCGATCCTTTTTCGCGGACGAGCTGCCAAGCAGCTGAGACGATGTCGTCAATCGGAATAATTGCTTTGGGGCTCATACGCGCTCCTCATATAACGAATGTTATAATAACGAGTGTATATGAGGAGTCAAGGATGGAAATACTCGCGTTAGCTGATTCTCGGTTACCGTCGATCGCCGGGCGTGGGACGAAATGAAATATCTTTGAATCCATATATTATTATTGACATCGGAAAAAACCCTGTCATCCTATATAAGGAAGGGAGGCTTTCATGCAGCCTGATATCACCGAAAAGGTCCTCGAACTCATCAGGAGGACCTCCACCGACATTCCCCCCGACGTCGAGGCCAGCCTGCGCAAGGCCATCGGCGACGAGGCGCCTGGCTCGGCGGCCCAAGGGGCCCTCGAGACCATTCTTTCCAACATCGAGCTTTCGCGGAAGAACGGAACGCCCATCTGCCAGGACACCGGCACCCCCATCTTCCGTGTCCGCCATCCTGAGGGATGGAGCACCCGGAAGATGGGCGAGCAAATCCGCGCGGCCCTCGTCCAGGCGACCAAGCTCTCCTACATGAGGCCCAACGCCGTCGACTCCCTCACCGACAAGAACTCCGGCAACAACCTCGGCGGCGAGGAATTCCCGACGATCCACTTTGAAGAGTCGGCGACCCTCGCAGAGGCTTTGCCGAGCAAAGAGGCTTCAGGGGAGCCGACTGGGGCCCAAGATTGGGTCGTCGTCGAACTCATGCTCAAGGGTGGCGGCTGCGAAAACGTCGGCGCCCAGTACTCCTTGCCCGACGAAAGCATCGGAGCGGGCCGCGACCTCGCCGGAGTCCGCAAATGCGTCCTCGACGCCGTCCAGAAGGCCCAGGGCCTCGGCTGCGCCCCCGGCATCCTCGGCGTCTCCGTGGGCGGCGACAGGGGCTCGGGCTATGTCGCCTCCAAGGCGGCCCTCTACACGCCCATCGGCACCCGCAACACCGACCCCGAGGTGGCGAAAATGGAGGAGCGGCTCACGAAGGAGGCCAACTCCATGGGTATCGGACCCATGGGTTTCGGGGGCAAGACGACGGTCATCGACACCAAGATCGTCGGCATGCACCGCCTCCCCGCTTCCTACTTCGTCACGATCTCCTACATGTGCTGGGCCTACCGCCGCCGCAGGATGATCCTCGCCGGCGATCGCGTCGAGTACAAGTGAAAGGGAGGACATGATGCGCGAACTCACCATACCCGTTTCCCCGGCGACGATACGCGAACTGCATATCGGCGAGCCCGTCCTCCTCACCGGCGTCATGGTCACCGGCCGGGACACCGCCCACAAATGGCTCGAGGAAACCTTCATCAAGAAGATAAAGGCTCCCGCCCCTGCCAAAGATGGCGGCCTGAGCGACGAGGCTATTTATGCCGAACTCAAAAAGATCCTCGCCGGCTCCTTCATTTACCACTGCGGCCCCGTCGTGGCCGGTCTCGACACGAAGCAGTACCGCTTCGTGGCCGCCGGCCCCACCACCTCCATCCGCGAGGAACCCTTCCAGGCCGACGTGATGAAGCACTTCGACATGCGCGGCGTCATCGGCAAGGGCGGCATGGGCCCCCGCACCCTCCAGGGTTGCAGGGACACGCCGGCCGTCTATCTCCATGCCATCGGCGGTGCGGCCTCGCTGATCGCGCAGACGGTCAAACGCGTCGTCGGAGTCTACAAGCTCGAATTCGGCGTGCCCGAGGCCATGTGGGTGATCGAGGTCGAGAAATTCCCCGCGGTCGTCACCATGGACTCCCACGGCCAAAGCCAGCACGAGGCCATCTTCGATAATTCGAAAAAGGTACTCGAAAAGCTTTTCAAGGAATAAGCGGACTGAAAAGCTAGATTGAAGCCCGCCGGTCATGCGGCCGGCGGGCTTCCAGTTTCCGACATTCCGCATTAGCCGGACGCGCCGCTTTCAGGCCTCCGTTTCGGTGTGCCGCCTTCCGCTGAGGATCACCGCGGCGCTCCCAATCCCTTGAGCCTGGCGATATTCTCCCGCATCTGCTCGGCGAGGTTGCGGAGCCCGTCGACCGAGGCGCGGATATCCCTCGAGCCTGCGTTGATCTCTCCCATCCCTGCCGTGATCTCATCCATGACCCGTCCCGCGCCCTCGATCTGGTTTCGTACGCCATCCTGCGTGGCAGCCACGGAATTCGCGCTCGCGCGCACGCCGTTCGCCGCCTCCTCGACTTCGGCCATGGCCGTCTGGATGCTCGCGCTTTCCGCGCCAAGCTCGCTCGTCTCCTCGGTGATCTCGCGCATGGCCTCGTCTACGGCACTCACACCTTCCGAAAGTCGATCGAAGGCGGGCCCCACCCCTCCGATAGCCTCGCTCGCGCTCGCCATCGCCTTCGTCAGTTTCTTGAGCCTCGAATCGATGCTCGCGACGCTCTTGCCGCTCGACTCGGCGAGATTGCGTATCTCGGAGGCGACCACGGCAAAGCCCTTTCCCGCGGCCCCGGCATGGGCGGCCTCGATCGCCGCATTCATCGCAAGAAGATTCGTCTGGCCAGCTATCCGTGTGATGAGGTTCGTCGTTTCCTCGATGCCCATCGCGAGTTCCCTGACCTCGTCGAAAGAGCGGCCGAAGCTGGCGACGACTTCCCTTCCCGATCCGGCCGTCGTCTTAAGCCCATCGATCAATTCCTGCTTCGCCGTCACCGTAGCCGCGACGCCCTTGATGGACTGCGCGATGGCGTCGATGGCCGTCCCCGAATTCTTTACGGCGCCCATCTGCCTGTCCACGAGGGCGAGCAGGTTCGAGGCTTCCCCCGCGACGCGACCGAGGCCCTCGCGTGCCTGCACGAAGCGATCGCCGGCCTCCGCTATCCTTCGCGCTATCGACGCCACGTTCTGCTCGATCTCGACGCTCGCCGAGGCCGTCTCCGAGGCGTTGTCGCTGAGCTTCGCGCTTTCGGCGAGCCGTTCGGCCACGGAGCGTATAATTTCCTGGTTGGCGCTCCTGGTCGCGAGCATGGCCTTGTACTGTTCGTCGAGACGGCGGTAATTGGAATCGACTACCCGCTGGATGAGGATCGCAACAGCCGCCGCGCCGGCGAGGAAGATGGTCGGCGTCATCACCGCGTCCTCGAAGGGCGTCGAACCGATGTTGAGCCCGCCGGAAATCGCGAGGACCGCGACGACGACGGCGAAGGCGACGGCAGTCGCGATTCCCAATACGAGCATGTGACGCTGATTCACGATGAAGAAGGCGGCTAGAAAGAGGGCCGCAGCGAGAACGCCGCTCTCTTGCACGAAGCGGAGGGGGCCGAGGGAGGCATCGGTCGCGGTGATGAGCACGAGAAGGCCGCAGAGCAGGGGCAGGCCGAGGACCGCGGCGCGGTCCAGGCGTCCTTTCCAGGTCAGGACGGCGCTCGTCGCGAAGACCGCGACGGCCACGAGGTCGATAAAGGGGGAGATGGAGATTCCCCGCGTTATGAATTTGCCCGCCGAAACCGATAAAAAACCCAAGGACAGCACCACAAGGATCGGCAGGTACACCTTCGCCTTGGGAAGCTGTCCAAGACTGGCTGCGGCGTAATACTCTTTCATCGTTTTCATCGGGCCTCGCTCCGGTCGCGGCGATTCGCCGCGACGCCATCGACCAGGGATTGGATGGCCATTGTCCATCCACCTCCGATTCCTGCCAAGCGAAATTCGCAGGGGTGAGCGCGAGACGCATCGGCATCTCCCGCGATTCGCGCGGGCCCGAAAGTCGCCTAAACGGCCTCAGCTCTCGAGATGGACCCGATGCCGATCGCGGAGCAGGACTGCGACGCGCTCGACCTCGGCCGACCTCGCGCCAGAATCCCAATCCTTCAGTTCTCCCAATATGTCGCATAACTCGTTGAGTGCAGCGAGCGAGGCCCTGCCGAGCCAGGCGATCGTCGAACGGCGGAGAACGAGGTCGTCGAGTCGCTCCGCCTTCTCCGCTGTGACGAGAAAGGCGATCTCCTCCCGCGAGTAGCCGGGCAGGGAGGCAAGCATCCTTTCCGCCCCGTCCGGACCGACCTCCGCGATAACTTGGGCGGCCCTTGTTCCATATCGCTCGACGAGGGCGCTTGCCCTTTCGAAGGCTATGCCCTTTTCGTGGACCAGCTCGAGAGCGAGCTTCTCGAGCCCAGCCGGATCGGAGGGGAGGCCCGCCCCGCCGCCGATGGCGAGGCCCTCGGTCGACTCGCGTCGTGTCTTTCCGAGGACGGCCAGGGCCCTGTCCGCGGCCAGGGCACCGAAGGCCCTGAATGCCGTCCACTTACCGCCCACGAGGGAGAACACGGGAATCGAGCCGAGTCGGTCCTCCTCGATGCTGTGGTCGCGGGTGATCTGGCTGACGTTCTTGAGGGATGGAGGCAGGGGTCTGACCCCGGAGAAGACGAAGACGATCTGCTCGCGCGTGACAGGATGGGCGGGGAAGATTCGGCCGGCGAGGCCGATGAAATAATCGATTTCCTCTTCGGTGCAGGCAGCCTGGTCGGCGTCGGAGATGGGGATATCCGAGGTGCCGATCAGGACGCGATCGTACCAGGCGAGCATGAGGACAATGCGGCCGTCGGCGTTCTCGAAAAAGAACTCGTGGTCGCCCATCGCCTGCCTGAGTCCGGGATTGTCGACGACGATGTGCGAACCCTTGGTGCCGCCGATATAGCGGGTCGACAAGCCCAGGTTGGCATTCACCGGATCGATCCATGGGCCGGCGGCGTTGATGACGACCTTCGGCCGAAGCGCGATTTCGCGGCCCCCGAGTTCGTCGCGGATCGTCAAGGTTCCACTCGCAGCGTCGGCACGGAAGAGGGGCGCGTAGGAGAGGGCGCGGGCGTGGGGACCTTCGGCTTCTGCGTCGAGGACGAGTTCGACGGCGAGGCGCTCGGGAGAGAGGAGCTGGCCGTCGTAATACATCGCCGCGTATTTGACCTTGGGGTCGAGGCCAGGATAGCGCTCGAGAGTCTTCTTCCGTCCCTCGAAGCGATGCTTCGGCACGACCCGCCTGCCCCGGGTGAGGGCATCGTAGAGCATGAGCCCGACCTTGATGACGAAGGCGCCCCGCTCCGAAGGCTTGTCGAGCCAGCCGAGGAATTTGAAAGGCGCGTTGAGGAGGCCCGAAAAGAATTTGAACATAGGCACGACGGTCGGGAGCGGTTTGACCAGATGGGGAGCGTTGACGAGGAGGCGGTTGCGTTCATTGACGGCCTCGGCGACGAGTCTGAACTCGCCATTCTCGAGATAGCGGATTCCGCCATGAGCCATGTGCGACGAGGTCGATGAGGCGCCCGAACAGAAGTCGCCGCGATCAACCAGAACCACGTCCACTCCCTGGTGCGCAAGGTCGCGGAAGGCGCCGATGCCGTTTATGCCGGCACCGACGATAAGCACGTCAATATCCGGCCTTTTTTCAAGCCCCTCGAGAATTGCCTGTCTATCCATGATTACCTACCTCTCGATAGTTCACTACCGAATTAAACTACCGCTTCTCGGGCAAATGGTGAAGTGTTGGAAGTACAAAGTCGCAGTCAATGGCCATATTGCCCCCCCGTCGCGTTAGGACTACCTTCGTCTCCTGCCCGCATCCCCTAACCAAAGGCTCCAGGAGATCCCATGGGAATAGCCATTCTTTTCATCGGACTGATATTCTTCGCCGCCCACGGCTTCTCCCTCCTCTTCGAAAAGAAAGCCGTACCCGACGTCCTCCTCCTCATGCTCATCGGCATCATCGCCGGTCCCATCTTTCACCTGGCCAAGCCGGAGGACTTCGGCAAGTGGGGCGACATCGTCTCGAGCATCACCCTCGTGGCCATCCTCTTCGAAGGCGGCATGGCCCTCGAGATCAAATCCATCAGGGAGACGGCGCGCGGCGCCCTCCCCCTCTTCCTCTTCACCTTCGCCGCGACGGGCATCCTCGCCTTCGCGGTGGCCATCCTCGCCTTCAGGCTCGATGTCCTCGCCTCCCTGGCCTTCGGCGGGGCCGTGGCCAGCATCTCGCCCGCCGTCGCCCTCCCCATGGCCAAGGGCTTCGGGCTCTCCAAGCGGGGCATGGACATCCTCACCGTCGACACCGCCCTCACCGATGTGCTCAGCATCATCCTCGTGTTCAGCTTCGTCCTCGCCTACAAGAGCGGGGACTTCAACGCCGGCCACCTCCTCGGCTCGACCCTCTCGGCCCTGACTTTCGCCGCCATCATCGGCTTCGCCGCCAGCTTCCTCTGGCTCAGGCTCCTCGAATTCGTCAGGAAGTTCCCCAACACGATGCTGTCGACCTTCGCCTTCCTCTTCATGGTCTACGGTTTCACCGAGTTCCTCGGCTTTTCGGGGGCCATAGCCTCCCTCTTTTTCGGCCTCGGCCTCGTCAACAAGCCCTTCGGATTGATCGGAAGGCTCGGCTTCGCCATCGCTCAGCCCGAGACCGATCTTACCCTGGGGGAGAAGTCCCTCTTCAGCGAGGTCATCTTCGTACTGCGTACCTTCTTTTTCCTCTACCTGGGCATCTCGCTGCGCTTCGATTCCTGGCAGGGCATCCTCGCGGGAGGCGGCCTGTCGGCCCTCATCGTGCTCGCGCGAACCCGCTTCGCCCGCAGGATCTTCGGCGCGCCTGGCGAGGAGAAGGACAGGGAAATCATCGGTTCCATGATACCCAAGGGACTGGCCACGGCCGTACTCGCCGCCCTGCCCCTCGGGGCCGGCATGGCGGGAGGCGCCATGGTCCGAGACCTCTCCTACCAGGTCATCTTTTCCAGCATCGTGCTGACGAGCGTCATCGCCTTCGTCCAGAAATACCGTCGCGGGCTCGCGAAAACGGCTGCCGCGCCGGAGCCGAAGGCCGACGAGGCCCTAAGCAAGACCGGTCCGGAATCCGCGGTCACCGACGGAATCCTCGGCCCTCAGTCGTAGAGGACGCAGCGCACGAGGTGGCCGTTCCCCAGGTCGCGCATCGCGGGGATGGCCGCCGAACAGGCGGCCTTAGCCTTGGGGCAGCGGGGATGGAAACGGCAGCCGGCGGGCGGATCGATGAGGGAGGGTATTTCGCCCTTGGCGGGAGTCCGCTTCCGCGCGAAGCCCGACTCGGGGGAGGGTGATGCCTCCTTGAGGAGCTCCACGTAGGGGTGGCAGGTCTTCGAGATGACCTCCTCGGTGGGGCCGATCTCCATGATCATGCCGGCGTACATCACCGCTATCCGCGAGCACATGTAGCGCGCCCCCGCGAGGTCGTGGGTGATGTAGAGGTAGGAGACGCCACGGCTCTCCTTCAGGGCGAGCATCATGTTCATGATGCCCATCCTGATCGAGACGTCGAGCATGCTCGTCGGCTCGTCGGCGAGGACGATGCCGGGTTCCACGGCGAAGGTCCTGGCGATGTTCACCCGCTGTCTTTGCCCCCCCGAGAGCTCGTGAGGATAGCGCCGTAGATACTCGGCCGCGGGGCTCAGACCCACCTGCTCGAGGATGGCGACGAGCCTTTCCTCGAGCTCGGCCCTGCCCTTGGCGAGCCCATGGATGAGAAAGGGCCTCTCGAGTATCTCGCGGATCGTATGGGTCGGGTTCAGGCTGCCGAAGGGATCCTGGAAGATCATCTGCACGTTCTTCTTGTGCCCCAGGGCCTCGGCGCGATTCCTGAAGGGCCTCGCCTCCTCGCCACCGAAGCTCAGGCTGCCCGAACTCTTTTCGTAGATCCTCGCGATGACGCTCGCTGTCGTCGTCTTGCCCGAGCCCGACTCGCCGACGAGCGCGAGCGATTCGCCCCGGGCCAGGCTGAAACTCACGTCGTCCATCGCGTGGACAGCCTTGCCGTAGCTGCGGAGGGAACGAATGGGGAAGTGCTTGGAAACCGAGGCGAGCTCGAGGACGGTGTCGCTCATTTCGCTCCTCCGATGAGCCTGCAGGCGCTGAAGTGTTCCTTGCCGCAGGGTCTGAGCCCCGGTTCCTCGCGGTCGCAGCCCTCGAAGGCCTCGGGGCATCGCGGCGCGAAGCGACAACCTGGGGGCGGCGACAGGAGGTCGGGTGCCCGGCCCTCAATCCCGCCCATCCGCGTGATGGGCCCGGTCAGCGAGGGAAAGGAGGCCATGAGGCCGCGGGTGTAGGGATGGCTCGGCGCCGAGAAGAGTTCCTTGGCAGGGCCGTACTCGCAGACCTTGCCCGCGTACATGATGGCGAGCTTGTCCGAGATCTCGACGAGGAGGGAGAGGTCGTGGGTGATGAAGATGACCGAGAAACCCAGGTCGGCGCGGAGATCGGCTATCTTCTCGATTATGGACCGCTGGACGACGACGTCGAGGGCGGTGGTCGGTTCGTCCATGATGAGGAGGTCGGGCTTGAGAATGAGGGCCATGGCGATCATCACCCGCTGCTTCATGCCTCCCGAGAGCTGGTGCGGAAAGCTCTTGAGCCTGTCGGGGTTGATGTCGACGAGCCTGAGCATCTCGACCGCCATGGCCTTCGCCTCCCCCTCGCTGACATGCCTGTGCGCATGCACCGCGTCGGTGAGCTGCTCGCCCACCGAGAGGACGGGGTTGAGGGCGTTCATGGCCGATTGGAAGACCATGGCCATGTCGGTCCAGCGCCTCTTGTTCATCTCCTCGGCCGAGGCCGCGGCCAGGTCCACGCCCTTGAAGCGGACGCTTCCCGACTCGATCCTCGCGTTGTCGCGAAGGAGCCGCATGATCGCGTAGGCGAGGGTGGACTTGCCGCAACCCGATTCGCCGGCAATTCCGAGAAACTCGCCACGCTTTAGCGAGAAGGAAACCCCGTCCACGGCCCGAACGAAGCCCTTGGCCGTGTCGTAGCCCGCCCTGAGTTCGTTCAGCTCGAGCATGATGCCGTCGTCCATCGCCTACCTCTTCCTGAGCCGCGGGTTCGAAATCTCGTCGATCGCGAAATTGATGAGCACGAAGGAGGTGCCCACGAGGGCGATGGCGAGGCCGGGGGGAAGGAACCACCACCAGGCTCCGGAGAGGAGGGCCCCGTTGGTCTGAGCCCAGAAGAGAATGGTGCCCCAGCTCACCACCGAGACGTTGCCGAGGCCGATGAACTCGAGGGTCGCCTCGCCCATCATCGCGATCATGCTCATGGCGAAGAACTCGGCCATGGCAATCGAGATCATGTTGGGAAGAATCTCGCGGAAAACGATGAAGGAGGTGCGCTCGCCTAGCGCGTTCGAGACGCGGACGAAGTCGCGGCTCTTCAGCGTGAGGACCTGGGAGCGAAGGAGGCGGGTCGGATAGGGCCACTCCGATATGCACAGTATTATGATGATCGGCAGGACGCCCCGCATGGTGACGTAGGCGGCTATCACGATCATCAGGGGCAGGCCCGGGATCACGAGCATCACGTTCGTGAAAAAGGAGATCACGTCGTCCACGATGCCGCCGAGGTATCCGGAGACGAGGGAGAGGGCCAGGGCCACGAGGGTCACGAAGAGGCCGGTGACGAGGCCCACGAAGAGGGACACCCTGGTGCCCCAGACCAGCTGGCTGAAGAGGTCATGGCCCGCCTGGTCGGTGCCGAGGATGTGCTGGGGGCTCGGCTTGGCCCTGAGCGGGAAATACTGGATGTGCTTCTGGTACTCGGTCACCGTCGTTGCGCGGATGGTGAGAAGATCCTCGTTGGCGCTCGGGTATTCCTCGCTGAGCTGCTCCTCGCTCCGCGAGGGATCGCCGACGGGGATGATCGTCACGATCCTATCCGCCCTCGGTGGATAGGGGGCGATGAAGGGCGCGAATATCGCGACGAGGATGAAGACGCCGAGGATTATCAGTCCTATGAGGGATTTCTTGTTCGAGACGAGGGTCTTGAGGAAACTCTTGATCATTTGGCGCCGTCCCTTACCCGCGGATCGAGGAACATGATCGCGATGTCGGCGATGAAATTGGCCACGAGGACGGCTGCCGCGATGAAGAGAAAGATGATCTGCATGAGCGGGTAGTCCTTGGCGTTGACGGCCTGGTAGAGCATGTAGCCGATGCCGGGGTAGGAGAAGACCATCTCGGTCACGAGGCCGCCCCCGACGATGAAGCCGAGGGACATGGCGAAACCGGTGACCGAGGGGAGGATGGCGTTCCGCGCGGCGTACAGGGATTTGATCCGCTTGAGGGGGAGGCCCTTCGCCATGGCCACCACGATGTAGTCCTCGGCGAGGACGTTGATCATGTTGTTGCGCATGGTGAGGAGCCAGGCCCCGATCGAGCTCAGGGTCACCGTCAGGGCGGGGAGGATGCCGTGATGGAGGACCGAGAGCCACCAGCCCCAGGAACCCCGGTCGAGTCCTACCGTGTAGGCCCCTCCGATCGGAAAGATCCTGAGCTTGAAGGCCAGGAAATAGATGAGAACGAGCCCGAGCCAGAAGTAGGGGAAACTCCGCACGAAGGTGAAGAAGCCAACCGTGGCCGAGGCCAGCTTCGTCTCCCTCCTCCACGCCGCCGCGATGCCCAGACCCGTGCCGATGGCGAAGCTTAAGATCGTCGCGAGACCCATAAGGGCGAGGGTCCAGGGAATGGCGATCCGCATCACATCGGCCACCGGCATGGGAAAGCGGGAAAAGGAGACCCCGAAGTTGCCCTTGAGGGTGTTGAGGATGTAATGGCCGTACTGGGCGAGAAGGGGTTCCTTGTTGTCCAGACCGAAGGCCGCGCGAATCGAATCGAGCTGCTCGGGCGGGATGCTTTCCATCTTGCCGAGCATCGCCTGCGCGGGGTCTCCAGGCATGAGGCGGGGGAGGAAAAAATTGATCGACAGCGCCACGAACAGCGTGAAGAGGAGCATGCCGAGTTTCCGGAGAAAGTACTTCAAGCTGCTTGTTCTCCCTGCCCGCGAGGGGCAATGCCCAAAGAGGGCTATGCCCGCAGACGGGCTACTTCCGCTAGAGGGCGTCCCCTCCGGCGGACCGCCCGACGCGGGCAGATGCCCGCGTCGAGCCCAAGAACGACCTCGGTCGTCCTATTTCAAGTGAACGTGAAGAAGAATGGGTTCCTTCTGCATACCTACCGTCGAGGGCCAGGCGTAGGGATCGTCCTCGCTGGGCCAGCCCACGAAGGTCTTCGTGTTGTACTCGAACCAGTTGGGATTGAAGAAGAGGGGCACGGCGGGCGTGTCTTTCATGAACTGCTCGACGATGGCCGACATGTACTGCTTCTGCTTCGCCACATTCGTTTCACGGCTGTATGCGGCGAGATTCTTGTCGATGTCGGCGTTCTTATAGCGCATGTTCCAATAGGCGTGGTTTTTCGTTCCGATCGGCGCGTAATTGACCGAGTTGAGGAGGCGATTGAACTCGAAGTAGGGATTGGAGCCGGTGACGCCGATGTTGAAGGCCATGTCGGTGTTCCCGAGCTCGAGATTGCTCTGGAAGGGATCGGGCCAGGTCTCCTGGGAAACCATCGCGTCGACGCCGATATCCTTGAGCTGGGTCGTGATCGTCTGGGCTGCGCCGACCCAGTCGGTCCAGTCGGCCGGGACGACGATCTTGAAGGAGAGGGCCTGTCCGCCCTTCTCGTAGATACCCTGGCCGTTGAGCTTGTAGCCCTCGCCCTCGAGGAGGGCCTTGGCCTTGGCGACGTCATGCTGGAGATTGTACTTGGCCATGCCGGCCTTGGCGACGTCGGCGAAATTGCTCTTCACGGCGCTCATGGTGGCGGGCACGGGGCTCGGCACCATCTTGCGGGTGATGTCGCGCTGGGAGATGCCCATGGCGATGGCCTTGCGCACGTTCACGTTGTCGAAGGGCGCCTTCAGATTGTTCATGTAGAGGAAGACGAGGTTGCCCTGGCCGAACCAATACTTATGGTTCGCGGGATCGGCCTTCACGTACTCGTCGATGTTCGTCACGAGGTAATTGGCCCAGTCGTAGGCATCGGCGATGAGGTTGAAGCCGACCTGCTCGTTCGTGGTCGTCATGTACTGGACCGCGTCGATATAGGGGAGGGGCTTGCCGTCCGTGCCCTTCTGCCAATAAAGGGGATTGCGCACTACCTTGTAGGACTGCTCGCCGAAGGAGGCCTGGTCGAGCATGAAGGGGCCGGTGCCGACCGGATTGTCGCTATTGGTCCAATTGACGGGATCGGCCACCTTCGACCAGATCGCCTTGGGCACGATATAGAGGTTGCCGAACTTCTCGATGGCGGTGACGTTGACGTTGACGAAATTGCAGGTGACCGTGTCGCCCTTCACCGTCACGTCCTTGAGCCCCTCGGCCCAGATACCCGAGTTGTCGAGGGCCTTGTTGTCCTTGCCGAGCATAAGGGAATAGTACACGTCATCAACGGTCATCGGGCTGCCATCGTTGAACTTGACGCCCTTGCGGATCGTGAAGGTCACGGACTTGAGATCCTTGGACCAGGTCCACTTCTCGGCGAGCCAGGGATTGGCCGTGGCGTTCGCGTTGTTGAAGTAGATGAGGGTCTCGTAGATCGCCCCGCCTGCCGCCTCGAGGGAGGCACCGCTGAAGGGGTTGAAGTTCTTCACGAGGACGCCCTGGGTGTTCGAGGTCGCCTTGAGCACGCCGCCCCGCTTGATGGTCTGGGCGCCGACGGCCACGGCGAAAATGCCGAGGATCGCCGCGACCACGAGAATGCGTTTCTTCATCGAATGCCTCCTTACGACTACTGCGCCGAATTCGCTCGGCGATTGGAATATGACGCGCCCGCGGGCTACGTCGCCGATGACACGTTCACGGGAGAGCCGCCCCTCGCCGGGATTTCGCCGGCGAGGTACTCGGCCACGCTCCGGGCCGAAGCGGAGCTGTATTCGAAGGCGCAGAGAAAGGCCGGTCCCGGGCGGGCCCCCTCCTCGGGAAAGAGAGCCAGATCGTAGGGCCCCCGCATCGACACGAAGCCGACGGCCTGACTCGAGGCGGCCGCGGCCGAGAGGAGGCCGCGGGCAAGGCGAAGCTGGGCGGGATGATTTCCCGCGTCATGGAGCCCCATCGCGACATCGCGGTCCTTGGCCAGCGCAAGTACGGCGGCTATTTCATCCTCGCTCGGATCGAGCGATACGGCCTTAACCTTGAAAGCCCCGCCGGCCTTGGCGGCCAGCAGCTCCGAAACACGCTCGGGCGCCGGCGCCTTGCCCGAAACCCGCGTGGAATCGGCGGCCAAGGGTTCCTCGGCTCCGCCGAGTTTCTGCGGAAGGACATCGACATAAAGGGAACCCGGAACGAGGGGCAGAGCCGGCCCCCCGCGGTAGAGCGTCAGTGAGTCGCGCGAAAATTCCGCGGAAAAGGCGAGCGATGAGGCGGTCGCGATCAAAGGCCGCGCCTCTTCCCAGGATGCGGGCGGGGTCGAGAGTCGGGCCTTGGCCTCGGCGATTCGCGCCACCGACTCGTCGATGCGCGACTCGGCGATCCTGCCCATCCTCACGGCCTCCGCGATCGAAGCTGCGGCGGCGGCCTGGAGTTCGTAGGTGTGGCTGATGTCGATGATGTCGGCGCCCGCGAGAAGCGACTGGACAGCCGCGTCGGGATAATTGTCGGCTATCGCCTTCATTTCAAGACAATCCGTCGTGATGATGCCCCGGAAGCCGAGGGACTTCCGGAGAATGCCGGTAAGCAAGCGAGCCGACAGGGTGGCGGGCAGCCCCTCCGGCTCCAGCGCGGGAAAGCGGACGTGGGCCGTCATCACCGAGGCGACCCCCTCGGAAATAAGTCGCTTAAAGGGCAGAAGCTCGACGGCCTCGAGCCTTTTCAGATCATGGGGAATGAGGGGAAGGCCGAGGTGGGAGTCCACCTCCGTATCACCGTGGCCGGGAAAATGCTTGGCCGTAGCCATGATCCCGGCATCGGCGAGCCCGGCCGCGAAGGCCGAGGCCAGCTCGGCTACCTTTTCCGCATCGTCGCCATAGCTTCTGACGCCGATCACGGGATTGGCCGGATTCACGTTCACGTCGGTAACGGGCGCGAGATTCCAATTGATGCCGAGGGCGTGAAGCTCCTCTCCGCAAATCTTCCCGAGGGCACGGACATCCGCTATGGTTCTCCTGCCTCCGGCAACTGCCGCGGCCTGGGCCATGGCGCCAGGCAGGGGGGTCATACCCTTGCGGAGCCTGGCGACTATGCCACCCTCCTGATCCACCGAGATAAAGGGAGGAATGCCATTTCTGGCCATGACAATGCGCCGGATCTCCGCGGTCAAGGAGTAGACCTCCTCGGGATCAGCGATGTTACGAGAAAATAATATTATATTGCCGGCTGCAAAGCCATCGACTGCCCGCTTAAGATGCTCCAGCCCGGCCTTCCCCGCAGGAAAGCCGATCACGAGGAGCTGGCCGATCTTCTCTTCGAGACTGAGATCGGCGGCATCGGGGGTCAGGCGATTCATGTCATGGAATAGTGACACGAATCTGGAATAATGCAACACAAAATTTCACTCTTCGGGGATTTATTGTAATTTTATTTCATGGCTAAGATGATGCATTAGCAATTCTCATGCCAATCAAAGAGTCTTGCGACCTTCGATCCCCGTCGCTATTCTTTGCGCCAACCATCCCCCCCCACGAAGGAGCCTCGCAAAATGCCGGAATCGAAAGTCTATTGGATCAACCTCCGCACCACTCCCTCGCGGAGCATTCTCGCCAAGCTCGACCTCCTTCTCAGGAAGGGAGGCCTCGCCGGCCTCGACCTCAAGGACAAGTACACTGCCCTCAAGCTCCACTTCGGCGAGCCGGGCAACATGTCCTACGTCCGCCCTCCCTTCGTCGGCGTCGTCTCCCGACTCGTCAGGGAACTCGGCGGCAAGCCCTTCCTCACCGACAGCAACACCCTCTATTCGGGTAAAAGGCACAATGCCTACGATCATGTCCGCGCCGCCCTCGAAAACGGTTTTTCCCGCGATGCGACCGGCTGCGACATCATCATCGCCGACGGCCTCAAGGGCAACGACTTCGTCGAAATGCCGGTCAAGGGCGGAAGCCATTGCGCGATCGCCCGCGTCGGATCGGCCGTGGCCGAGGCGGACGCCTTCATCTCGATAAATCATTTCAAGGGCCACGAGCTCACCGGCTTCGGCGGCGCCCTCAAGAACATCGGCATGGGCTGCGCGAGCCGCTCGGGCAAGAAGTTCCTTCACGAAGTCTCCCACCCCGTCATCGACCGCGAGACCTGCACCGGATGCGGAACCTGCGTCGAGAACTGCGCCTCCGAGGCGATCAAGCTCGACGAGGAAGGCAAGGCGGCGATCGACCACGAAAAATGCACCGGCTGCAGCCAGTGCGTGGCCGTCTGCCAATACGGGGCGGCGCATAATTCCGAAGGCTCGGCGAGCAAGGTCTGCGGAGAGCGAATCGCCGAATACACCAAGGCCATCCTCGAAGGCAAGCCGACCTTCCATGTCAGCTTCGTGATGAATGTATCGCCCAACTGCGACTGCTGGTCGAGCAACGACGCGCCGATAGTCGGCGACCTCGGCATCTTCGCCTCCGTCGATCCCGTCGCCCTCGACCAGGCCTGCGTCGACGCCGTCAACGCCGCCCCCGCCATCGCGGGCACCGCCCTCACCGAGCGCCGCTACTCGGGCTCGGGAGAAAAGTTCGGCCACCTCCACCCCGACACCGACTGGTCTGCCACCCTCGACTATGCGGAGAGCATCGGCATCGGCACGAGGAAGTACGAACTCGTGAAGGTCTGAGCCATGGGCCTGTCCCGGCGACGGGCTTATGGACTGGAGGACGCCGAGGGGCTATGGTGGCAGGCAAGAGGATTCCATGAAATATCGATTCACGCACGGAGCGACCGCGGACAATCTCAACCTCCTTCTTTCGACCCTCGAACGCCTTCACCATATCAAGGATCTGCATTCCCTCCTCGACAGCATCCTCCTCGAAAGTCGCTCCTTCACCAGGGCCGACGCTGGTTCCATCTATCTTCGAAGCGGCTCGACCCTCCGCTTCAGCTACGTCCAGAACGACACCCTCTTCCGCAACGACCTCCTCTGCAACAAATACATCTACTCCAACCAGGAAATCGTCATCGACGAGAAATCCCTCGCCGGCTGGGTGGCGAAAACCGGCAGCCCCCTCGTAATCGACGATGTCTACGACATCTCCAAGGAAGAGCCCTACACCTTCAACAGGAGCTTCGACGAGATCTCGACCTATCGCACCAAGTCGATGCTCATAGTCCCCCTCAAGTCGAGCAATGAGGAGGTAGTTGGCGTCATCCAGCTCATCAACGCGATGGACGAGGAGGGGAAGCCCATCCCCTTCACCGAGGAGATGACCCTCTTCATCGCCCAGTTCGCCTTCCACGCGGCCGTCGCCATCGAGCGGGCCCTCACCCTCCGTGACCAGGTCCTTCGCATCGTAAAGCTCTCCGAGCTGCGGGACCCCGAGGAAACGGCGGCCCACGTCTACCGCGTGAGCTCCTGCGCCACCGAGATCTATCTGAGCTGGGCGGAACGCCACTCGGTGCCGAGGGCCGAGAGCGACAAGATGAAGGACATGCTCAGGATCGCCTCGATGCTCCACGACGCCGGCAAGGTCGGCATTCCGGACTCAATCCTGAGGAAGCAAGCCAAATTGACGGAGGAGGAGTTCGCGGTCATCAAACAGCACGCGGCCTTCGGGGCGAAGCTCTTCGAAAACGCCAATTCTGAATGGGAGCGCCTTGCCTGGGAAATCATGCTCAACCACCACGAGCATTGGGACGGGAACGGCTACCCCGGCAAGGACGGCGGCATCGGGAAGAAGGGCAACGAGATCCCCCTGTCGGCCCGCATCGTCGCCGTGGCCGACGTCTACGACGCCCTCATCAACAAACGGGTCTACAAGGATGCCTGGGAAGAAGAGAAGGTCTTCCACCACCTCCGCCAGATCGCTGGCAAGCAGCTCGACCCCGAGCTCGTGGACATCTTCTTCGATATCCACGACGTAATCCGGGCCATCCAGGGAAAGTGGCAGGCCGAGGGTTCGGTGCTCAAGAGCTAGCCCTGTCGAAGTTGGCAATTCTGAGCTCCACCGGCGAGGCTTTGGACTATAGTTAGTCCGATGGGCACCATGATCCCCGCAAGTTCGATTTACCTGCCGATGGCGGCACTCTGCGCATCAATCTTCGTCATGAACGGCCTCATGGCGATCTGGCGTCGGGAATCCGGATTCGTCGCCTACAGCCTCGCCTTCCTCTTCGCCGCCCTCTCGTCGGCCCTCGGCGCGTTGTCGGGCTTCGCGCGCATCGATGAACAAGCGGCAAGTCGTCTTCTCCTCCTCGCCTTCAACCTCTTCATGACCTGGGGAATCCGCATCATGCAAAGGCGCAGGCGCCCCTGGCCCCCGCGCTTCATCCTCTATGCCCTCGCATTCGCGCTTCCCATAGCCCTCGGCGGATGGATCTTCAAGGCCTCGCTCTGGATAGAGCTCCCGAGCGCCATCGTCTCCATCCTCCTCTGCGGCGAATATATTTTCGCGATCGCGACGAGCGAAATCGTCCTTACGATGAGGGTCAGGGCGAGCATCAGCCTCGTCCCCCTCATGTTCATCCTCGGCAACCTATCCCGGCTCCTGCCTCTTATAACGCAAGGGACGATGGAGCCGGCCCAGGCTTCCGTGTCGGCCCTGATCGCGAACACCGTGCTCGCGATCATATTCTACATGGGCTGGGAAGGGGCCATCCTCGTCCTCGACGGCGCAAGGATGCAGAACGAGCTCGCCGTGAAGAACCGGGAGCTCGAAACCCTCGCCACGACCGACAAACTCACCGGACTCAGGAACCGACTGTCCCTCGACCATATATTCCACACCGAGACGATCCGCGCGGCCAGGTACGGCGAATCGCTTTCCCTCATCATGCTCGACATAGACCATTTCAAGCGCGTCAACGACACCTATGGCCACGCGATCGGCGACAAGGTGCTGGTCCATGTGGCGAACATCGTGAGGCTCCAGCTCCGGGAGCCCGATTTCGCCTTTCGTTGGGGCGGCGAGGAATTCCTCATCATCGCCCCACACACCGACCTCGCCGGCGCGACCGTGGTCGCCGAGAAGCTCAGGGCGGCGGTCGAGGCCTCGCGCGTCGAGGCCGTGGGACAGGTCACGATCAGCTGCGGAGTGGCCTTCGGTTCGGCTTCGGAGCCCATCGAAAGCTGGTTCAGGCGCGTCGACCAAGCCCTCTATCGAGCCAAGAACGAAGGCAGGAACCGCGTTTGTTCGTGGACGCCGGCGATGGCGGCAGCGTCCGCCGCCGCCATCCACATCGAGTGGCGGCAGAGCTGGGAATCGGGCAACGCAATCGTGGATCGGGGACACCGCGAACTCGTCGATATCGCCAATTCCCTCCTTGAACTCTCGATCGGCGATGGCCCCACGGCACGGATCGGCGAGGTTCTTTCCCGCTTCATGAAGATGACCGCGCGGCATTTCGAGGAGGAGGAAGCCGTCATGGTGGAATGCGACTACCCGGAGCTGGGCGCGCATCGGGCCCTCCATGCCAGACTCCTCGAAAAGGCGGAGGAGTTGTCGCGACAATTCGCCTCGGGAAAACTCGGCATCACCGGCTACTTCGATTTCCTCGTGAAGGATCTCCTGGTGGATCACATCATCGGCGACGACGCCAAGGCCTTTCCCTGGATTTCGCCGTCAGAGCATGTCGGACAGATCGGCGACTCCCGGCGCTGAAGCTCTCGCCTGAGACCTGGCTCGCTCCTGCCTTTTGCTCTCACCTCTGATCAGGCATTATTCCCGACACGACAGGAGGACCCATGTCTCGATCCGAGCGCCTGCTCTCGCTTCTCCAAAACCTTCGCCGCCGCCGCTATGCCGTCAGCGGCGCCGTCTTGGCCAAGGAGCTCGGAGTCAGCCTCAGGACCCTCTATCGCGACATCGCGAGCCTCCAGGCCCAGGGCGCCCCCATCGAGGGAGAGGCCGGGGTCGGTTTCATCCTGCGCCCCGGCTTCACCCTCCCCCCTCTCATGTTCGGCGCCGAGGAGATCGAGGCCCTGGTCCTGGGTACCCGCTGGGTGATGGAACGCGGCGACGACAAGTTGGCCGACGCAGCCAGGGACGCCCTGGCCAAAATCGGCGCCATCCTCCCCGCCCCCCTCAAGGACGTCCTCGAGACGGGAACCCTCATCGTGCCGAGCCAAGACAGGGCGCCGGTCGACGGGAAACTCATGGAATGCGTCCGCCGTTCCATACGCGAGGAATCCAAGATATGCCTCCGCTACCGAGACGCCACGAACGAGCTCACGCAAAGGATCGTCTGGCCCTTCGCCATCGGCTTCTTCGACCAGGTACTGATGATCGTCGCCTACTGCGAACTGAGGGAGGACTTCCGCCATTTCCGCGCCGATCGCGTCGAATCCTGGGAGGATCTTCGCATCGCCTATCATCGCAATCACCTCGAACTCCTGCGCGAGTGGAGGGAGCGGCGGGGCATCTCTCCCGGCAAGCTCGACGGGGAGGGATGACTGCTGACACAAACTGACACGAGCGAAGTGTAGCCTGGGGCAACACCACGGAGTCCCCCGAAGGGGCAAGGAGTTGTCATGAAGATATTCGATTCGATCGTGCTCTACGTCGAGGACATCGCCGCGACAGTGAAGTTCTACTCGGAGCTGCTCGGACGCGAGGTCCGACTCCTCGCCCCCACCTTCGCCTCTTGCGAGCTCGAATCTGGCCTCTGCCTGGAATTCAAAACCAAGGATCAAGCGGAACCGAAGGCCACGATGACCGGTGGAGGCGCCGAGCTCTGCATCAGCGTGCCCGAAGCCGCCGCCCTCCACGAACTCTTCGAGACCTGGAAGACAAAGGGTCTTCGTTTCGCCCAACTTCCCACGACCCTCGCCTTCGGCCCCACCTTCGTGGCCCTCGATCCCGACGAGCATCGCATCAGGGTATTCGTCAGGGCATAAGAGTCGCCGCGGGTCGCGTCATTCGGCCGCGCCTCATGGCGCGGCTCTTTCCCGCGGCCTTTCGCTCGACAAGCCGGGACAGCGATCCTAAAATAGCAGACTCCGAGCGAAACCATGGACTCGATCGTTTCCCGCCGGAGATTGCCAGGTGAAGATCTACTCCATCCCTTCCTTGATCATCGCGACCGTCTGCCTAACCATAGCAATCAGCGACACCCTGGCATGGGTGCGGAGAAGCAAGAGAAAGGGCGACCTGGCTTTCATCTTGACCTGCGTCGGCGGAGCGACCTTCAACCTCTTCTGTTCCGGCGAGTACAATGTGGATTCCCCGCTCCAAAGCGTTTTCTGGCTCAAGGGCGAGACCATCGCGAGCGCCATCTCGGGCTTCGCCCTTTTCTGGTTCATCGCCGAGGAAACACTCCTCGTCAAGCGGCGCTATGTGCTGCTCTGCCTTCTCTGGGCCATGCTCGCCTCCCTCACCCAAGTCCTCAACCTCGGCGACCTGACCTGGATCGCGAGTCGCCCCTTCGTCTTGCGCGTCCCCCTCCCCTTCGGTTTGGACTTCGTCTACCGCGAGGTCGAAAGAGGCCCGATCCTCGTCGCCATCACCTCCATCGGCTTCCTGTTTCTCGTCTATCTATTGGTCAATATCCTGAAATTCCGGCGCCTCGGAAGGCGCTCGGAATCGGCGGTCTTCATCATCGCCCTCGGTTTCGTCATCGCCGCGCAGATTATCGACTTTCTCATCGGGGTCGGGATATTCCACTTCGTCTTCCTCCTGGAATACGCCTGGCTCGGAACTATACTGGTCGTCGGCCTCCGCAGATCCAACGATTTTATCGAGGCCGGCATCGCCAAAAGGGCGCTGCAAAAGACCGACCTCGAGTTGAAAGAATCGCAGGCCACCCTCTCGACCATCATCGACAGCACATCCGACATGATCTGGTCCGTCGACGTCGAATCCTTCAGCATACTTACCTTCAATAGCAGTTTCCGGGAACAAGTCTCGAAAGTTAGCGGCATCGTCGTCGCCCCGGGCATGCCCCTAAATCGGCTCCTCCCTTCGGAAGAGGAACTCGGGCAATGGCGAGGGATTTATCGCCGGGCCATCGAGGAAGGAGCCTACTCCTTCGAGCTCAGCATGCCCGCCATTTCCAAGGACCTTCATCTGAGCGTCAACCCTCTTCGCCAGGATGGTCGGCTATTTGGACTGTCGGTATTCGGGCACGACATATCCGAGCGGAAAAAGGCCGAAGCGCAGATTCGCCGGGCGCTCGCGGAAAAGAGCATCCTCCTGCAGGAAGTCTTCCATCGCACCAAGAACAACATGAGCGTGATAATCGCGATGCTGAGGCTTCAGGCCAACCAAATAGGCGACGACAAGCTGAAAAAGGCCTATGGAATCGCGATCGACAGGATCATTTCGATGTCCCTGGTCCATGACAAATTGTACCAGACCGACGACCTGTCCAGCATCGACCTCAAGGCCTACCTCAAGGACCTGGCGAACAGGTTGATCGCGAGCTACGCCGCTCCCGAGCGTCGACCTTCCCTCGTGCTCGACATGGACAGCGTGAACGTGGCGCTCGAGACAGCCATTTCTTGCGGCCAGATCGCCAACGAACTCGTCACCAACTCCCTGAAATACGCCTTCCCGGACGACAGAATCGGCGAAATCAAGGTACAACTAAAACGAAACGTCGGAAATGAGATCAGCCTGACCATCTCCGACGACGGGATCGGGGTCCCCCCGGGCTTCGCTTTCGCCCGGGATGGACACTTGGGTTTGAGACTCGTCAATAGCCTCGCCCATGGACGGCTGCACGCGCGGGTAGAGTTCACCACCGATCGCGGATTGTCCTGCCGTCTCCAATTCGCCGATCAGGAGGGAAGGTAGGCCCTGATAAAGGACGGTTCAAAGCGCTCCAGCCTGAGCCCATCCCCCCTGACCAGACTCTCTCGCTTGACGGCTCGAGCTAATGGGCCAAAGCGCATGTTGGACAACTTTTGCAAGCCGCTATAAAATCCTCGATTATGAGCGAACCCACACTTTTCGACCGGAACAAGCTGGACAAGAAGTACCTCTGGAACGCCGAGAGCGTGTTCCCCGATCGCGGCGCCTGGCGCGCCGAACTCGAGGCCGTGAAGGCCGCCATTCCCGGACTCGCGGCCAAGGCGGGCAGCATCGCGGCGGCCGCCGCGGCCCCCGGTTCCGCCACGGCCCCCGCGAATGCCGGCGCCGCCCTCCTCGCCGACTTCCTCGAGTCCATGCTCGCCCTCTCCGAGCGCTGCGGCCATCTCTACGTCTACGCCTCCATGGCCCAGGCCGTCGACACGGGCGATGTCGAGGCCCAGGGCATGAACGGCCAGGCCGCCGGCAACTTCAGCCAGTTCATGGCCGCCGTCTCCTTCCTCGAGCCCGAACTCCTCGCCCTCGGCAAGCCCCTCCTCGATGCCTGGATCAAGGCCGAGCCCCGCCTCGCCGTCTACGGACACTACATCGAGAACCTCTTCCGCAAACAGGAGCACGTCCGCTCCGCCGAGGTCGAAGAGCTCATGGGCCTCGTCTTCGAGGTCTTCCAGAGCGCCGAGAACACCCACGACATGCTCATCGACGCCGACATGAAGTTCCGACCCGCCTCGAACGGGGCCGAGGTCGCCCAAGCCAGCATCGACGCCCTTATGGGCCATCCCGACCGCGAGGTCAGGCGCAGCGCCTGGCAGAGCTACTGCGACTCCCACATCGAACACGAGAACAGCCTCTCCGCCTCCCTCGCCACCGCCCTCAAGCGCGACGTCTTCATCGCCCGGGCCCGCCGCTTCGACACGGCCATCGACGCCGCCCTCTTCGAACACAAGATCCCCCGCTCCGTCTTCGACTCGACCATCGAGACCTTCAAGAAGAACCTCCCCACCTGGCACCGCTACTGGAAGGTCAGGCGCAAGGCCCTCGGCGTCGACAAGCTCGAGCATTCCGACATCTGGGCCCCCATCGCGAAAAAGCAGCCTCACATCCCCTACGAGACCGGCGTCGAGTGGATAGCCTCGGCCCTCGAGCCCCTCGGCAAGAACTACGCCGACACCCTCCGCCGCGGCTGCCTCGTCGACCGCTGGGTCGACGTCTACCCCACCGTCGGCAAGAGCTCCGGCGCCTTCTCCACCGGCTGGAAGGGCATGTTCCCCGTCATCAAGATGCAGTACACGAACGACCTCTCCTCCCTCTCGACCCTCGCCCACGAACTCGGCCACAGCATGCACAGCTGGCACACCTGGCAGAGACAGCCCTCGATCTACGCCGACTACTCCATCTTCGTCGCCGAGGTCGCCTCCAACTTCAACCAGGCCATGGTCCGCGCCCATCTCTTCGAGCGCGAAAAGGACAGCCAGTTCCAGATCGCCCTCATCGAGGAGGCGATGGAGAACATCCACCGCTACTTCTTCATCATGCCCACCCTCGCCCGCTTCGAGCTCGAAATGCACACCCGCGTCGAGCAGGGCAGGGGCCTCAACGCCCAGGACATGAACGCCCTCATGGCCGACCTCTTCGCCGAGGGCTACGGCGGCGAGATCGAGGTCGACCGCCACCGCGAAGGCTCCACCTGGGCCCAGTTCTCCCATCTTTATATGAACTATTACGTTTTCCAGTACACCACCGGCATCAGCGCCGCCCACGCCCTGGCCGCCCCCATCCTCGCCGGCGACAAGGCCGCCGCCGCCCGCTACGTCGACTACCTCTCGGCCGGCTCCTCCGACTACCCCGTCGAAGTCCTCAAAAAGGCCGGCATCGACATGAGCGGCCCCGCCGCAATCGAAAAGACCTTCGAGGTCCTCTCAGGTCTCGTCGATCGCCTCGAGCGACTCACCGCCAAGTAGCGCCGCGGGCGTCCCCCCGCCGCCCCCGCAACGCGCGGGCGGCGGGGTCGCGCTCTCCGCTCCAATCTCGGGCGCGCGAGGCCGGGCCCCGGGGGCGGTCTCGCTCCGCGAGCCCGCCCCATGCCGTCGAGGGGCGCTCCCGAGGATTTCCGCTTCGATCGCTGACGCGGCTTCGAGGGCGCCCACAGGGAATTTCGGCGACGAAGCTTCCCGAAAACTCCTTGTCCCCGGCAGCGGCGAGCGTTAGTTTGGTGACTGCACTCAGAGGAGTCAGCATGCAAATCAGCAGCGTCGGCGGACAGTCTTACCCCTTGGCAAACCAGGTTCAGCCCATGCGCTCGGAGGAATCGGGCGAGGCCTCCAGCGGACCGGCCGAGGAAACCCGGGAGAAAGGTTCCATTGCCAAATCCGCAGAACTGGCCCGCGGAATAGGCACAAGCGTCGACCTTCTCGCCTGAGCGAGGCTTTTCACTCCAACGCCGCGAGGCGTATTCAGTTGGCCCCGAAGCCGGCATTGACCTATACTTGGGTCATGCCAGGAGGGCAGCATGCTGATCATGAACCCCGCGGTCACCATTTCCGAGACTAAAGACACAATCGAGATCGTCGCACCCGCCGAAAGCGACTTCTTCATCGACCCAGACACGGGGCGAGCCAAATCCGACGCTCCCTTCTACTATGAGAAAGTCGCGGGCGACTTCATCGCCCGCGTCATCGTCAAACCCTCCTTCAAGAAAAAATATGATGCGGGTGGCATCTTCGTGTACGACTCGGTCTCGAAATGGATCAAACTCGAGTTCGAAATGACCGACCTCGGACATCCTTCGGTGGTCTCGGTCGTAACCGACGCGTCCTCGGACGATGCGAACGGGGAGGCGCTCGACAAGGTCGAGGCGATTCGCCTCCAGATCGCCCGCCGCGGCGATTTATGGGCCCTCCATTACTCCCTCGACGGGAGGAAGTGGAAGATGGTGCGATACTTCAGGCTGAAGATGAAAGCCGCCCTCCGCGTCGGCCTCGAGGCCCAGTCTCCGGTCGGGCGCGGCTGTTCCGTCGAATTCAGGGGTTACACCATTGTTGCCGGTGCCCCGACGGATATGCGAAAGGGTCGCTGAAAGTCGAAGGACTGCCTTCCTTCCATCTCATGGCGTGATTCTGATTATGCAATTATAATGTAACTCGATGTCACACCAGCCGCGGGGCCGGCCGAAGACAGCCGTTCCGGGCGGAACTTCAGGACCCGAAATGGAGCTAGCGGCGCTCTTCAGCCGCTCTTTCTTCGTGTTCGGCATTCTCTTGCTGCTACTCTTCTTCCTCCTGTGGCTCTATCCCCAATGGCTTTTCGAGTCCGGCCGAACCAAGACAGCGCTGGTCAATCGAGCCGACCTCGCGGCTTTCTCGGTCGATTCGGAAATCGCGATGGACTTCGAGCGGATGACGGCCATTTCGAGCCGCACCCAACTCCGCATCATCCTCAGGGACCTCGCGGCAGGACGCATCACCCTCCAAACGGCCCAAATGGAATCTTTATCGCGATTCAGCGAAGGCATAGCCATCTATCGCCACCTCCTTTGGGCTGAGCGATCCGATCGTTTCGGGCGGATCTTGGTGGAATATGGCGAAAGACCTCAGAGTTTCGCTTCACCAGATTTTCGAGATACCGGAGGCGGAGTGCCCTCCCGTTTCGCGGTGATCCAGGATCGCGCCACTCGCAGCCTCGTCTTCATCGCTTCACCCATAGAACAAGACGGCAGCCTGTTGGGCGCGGACAGGGTAGTCTTCGACCTTTCCTCGGTCTTCGAGGCTTTCGAGGAATTCCGCTTCTCCCTTTTCCAGTCACCTGCAGGCACAGTTCCGATTTCCGAGCAGGCCTTCGCGTTCAATTCGGACGGAAGCGTATCGCTGACGCGGATACTTCCTCATTCCGGTTTGATATTGAGAATCACCTGCCCCGGAGAGGCCTTGCGTCCCTCGTTTCCGACGGCGATCGCTCCGAGTCTCCTCTTCTTCGTCGTCGCCGCGACAGCCCTCTTCCTGATCGCCTGGTTTACCATCTATCGCGGAAGCCGCCGCATGGTCGCTGCGTTAGGAAAGGCGGTGAGGGAAAAGGAACTCATCCTTCGCGAAAGCGACCACCGGATAAAGAACAACCTCAACCTAATGTCGGTCTTCATCGACATGCATCGCGATCTCGCCTCGGAACCCAAGATCGCCGCCCTTCTCGACGATCTCCAAGGGCATCTGCGCTCAATCGCCCTCATCCACGAATCCCTCGACCAGGCTTCGCTGGAAGGTCGAGTCGAGCTCAGGGATTACATCCGCCGCGTCATGGAGCTCCTGGTCGAAACGATCGCTCCCGGCAAGGGAATCGAGGTCCGCGTGACGGGAGAAATTCACGAGACCGACGCGCGAACCGCGACGACTATCGGCATGATCGTCACGGAAGTTTCGACAAACGCGATCAAGTACGCCCTTGAATCCGGCGGCATGCTCGAAGCGACCCTCCTTTCGCGCGACGACGGGGGCTTCGGGCTGGAAATTCGGAATGGAGGCCGGCCCTTCCCGAACTCCATCGATCCCCTGACTGCGGAAAGCCTGGGCCTGTCGATCATCCGCGGTTCCGCCGCCCAACTCGGCGCTACGACAGACTTTTTGCGCAAGCCCTGCACGACCTGGCGCTTCGTCTTCCCGGCTCCCGGCGCGAAGGGCCAGGCCCGAAAGGAAGGGCCGAAGGCCGGGCATCATTATACCAAATAGTACTTTTTTAATCAACGCCGCCGAAGGACGCAGGAGGAGGAACGGTGCAAAGGGAAAGACTGGCCGCGACCCTCGCCGTGGCTGCCTCGCTCTTTTCCGCGGGACTCGCCGCGCCCGAAGCCCTGGCCTTCGCCGGCATGGCCCCCTCCCTCACCCTCGACGATCGACCCACCTTCGAGCCGGCCGCAGTCGACGAGGCATTCTTCGCCAACTCGCTGCTCGTCGACCTCCGACGGCAATACGACGCCCTTCCCTCGCTGTTCTTTGCGGGGCTCGAGCTCAAGAGTGCCGATTTCGCGCTCTTCCTCAGGTTGGATCTGCGCGAGGACTTTCGAAGTTGGCTCATCGAGAAGAGCCCGCTCAACCTCCCCTTTCTCGCGTCGGGCATCGGGCCGATCGCCGACGCCAATTTCCCGAGCGTCGGATACGTGACCTGGAAAGGACTCGGAGACTTCTCGGCGAGCCTTGGTCGCCGCAAGCTCGCGTGGGGTCCGGGGACCTGGTCCCTTGCCGTCTCGGATACGGTTCCCTACTTCGATCATCTGGAATTGGCCTGGCAAACGCCAAGCGGTGCCGCCGGACAGTGGGGCTACCAATGGATCGTCGCTTCAGCCGACCGCGCCGCGGCCGGCGCCTCCTGGGATTCCGCGAGCGGCTCCTGGCTGGTTCACGCATCGCAGAAGACCCTGGCCGCCCATCGACTGACATGGGCAAGCGAGCATCTTCGCCTCGGTCTCGGCGAACTCAACATGATCTACGGTGTCTCCCCCGATCTCCAGGATCTCGGGCCCTTCCTCCTCTATCACAACCTCTACCAAGACGCCAACTCGAATGTGCTCATCGACGCGAGCGCCGAGGCCACGCTGGGACCGATACGTCTCTATGGCGAATACGCGATGGACGAGTATGTCTTGCCCCTCGAGCACGCGAACTCCAGGCCTTCCGCCATGGGCTGGCTCTGGGGAGGGGAATTCTTCATCTTCGAAGGACGGCCGCTAGCCGCCTCGCCCGCGGACGACTATAGCCGCATCCTCAGCGAATCGAGCTTCGCCCGCCACGGCGGCCTCTCCCTGCGCTATGAGCACTTCAGGACGACCACCTACCTCTACCAGCGCTCGGACGCGATGGGATCATTCGCCTGGCCCGAGCGCCGCTTTACCCTCACCCAGGGGGCGGGGGGCCTCGAGGTCGTCTACGCGGATTCGCCCTTCGCCTACGTCACCGGATTTCCCTGGGGTCCAGATCATGCCCTCGATCTCCTCGCCCTCTCCTGGGAGGACAAGCCCTTCGCCGCGAGACTGGGGATTGAGTATCATAGGCAGGGTTCCCGCGATATCCTGAGTCCTTATGGCGAAGCATATAATACTGACGATTGGCTATCGCTGGCTCTGCCGATCGCGTGGCGGCTTCGGATCTCCCTTGAAGGGGAATGGGTACTTTCGCAATGCCTCCGCTTTTCCGGTTGCGGCGCCTTCGAAATCAAGGAAAGCGGTACCAATTGGCAATTGCGCCTCGGCTGCGAGCTCGCGACGGGGGGCTGAGCTTCAAGGCCGCCTGCCGCATCAGCGCCCGGAACCAGCCCAGACTTCCTTTCGAGACAAGCTGGGCGATGTCGATTCGGACGCTGGAGTAAATACCGCCAATGCGGAAGGCTCCGTCGCCCAATGGGCTTCGGAGCCTTCTCAATCAATACGCCGCCAGCGTAGGCGCTTCTACGCCTTTCTCGTGTTACTTGAAGGTGGCCTTCGCGATCGCGCCCAGTTCGCCGAGGTTTTCGCAGACGGTGATGCCGTTGTCGCGGAAAGCCTTGAGTTTGCCGGCGCCGGTGCCGGAGTTGCCGCTCATGATGGCGCCGGCGTGGCCCATGCGGCGTCCGGGCGGGGCGGTGAGGCCGGCGATGAAGCCGATGACGGGCTTTTCCACATTGGCCTTGATATAGGCAGCTGCCTTCTCCTCGTTGTTGCCGCCGATCTCGCCGACCATCACGATGCCCGTGGTCTTGGGGTCGTTGTTGAAGGCTTCGAGGCAGTCGATGAAGTTGGTGCCGTTGACGGGGTCGCCGCCGATGCCCACGCAGGTGGTCTGGCCGTAGCCCGCGTTGGTGAGGGCGAAGACCGATTCGTAGGTGAGGGTCCCGGAGCGGGAGACGACGCCGATGGGGCCGCCGGGGGTGTGGATGAAGCCGGGCTGGATGCCGATCTTGTATTCGCCTGGCGTGATGATGCCGGGGCAGTTGGGGCCGATGAGGCGCACCTTCTTGTCGGCGATGAAGCGCTTGGCCCTCATCATGTCCATGATGGGAATGCCCTCGGTGATGCAGACGATCAACTCGATGCCGGCCTCTGCGGCCTCCATGATGGCGTCGGCCGCGAAGGGCGGCGGCACGAAGATCATCGTGGCGTTGGCCTTGGTGGCTGCCTTGGCCTCGCGCACCGAGTTGTAGATCGGCCAGTCGCCGGCCTTTTCGCCGCCCTTGCCGGGGGTCACCCCGCCGACGACGTTGGTGCCGTATTCGGCGCACTTCTGCGTGTGGAAAAAGCCGTCCTTGCCGGTGATGCCCTGGACGATGAGGCGGATGGGTTCCTTCGTGAAAATGCTCATGATTCCCTTCCTCTCACTTCACGACCGCGGCTATCTTCTGCGCGGCGTCGGTCAGGGTGGTGGCGGTGGTCATCGGGAGGCCGGACTCGCGGAGGATGCGGCGCCCCTCCTCGACGTTGGTGCCTTCCATGCGGACCACGAGGGGCACGGAGAGCTTGGTCTCCTTGGCGGCCTGGACCACGCCGTTTGCCAGCGTGTCGCAGCGGAGTATGCCGCCGAAAATGTTGATCAGTATTCCCTTGATATTGGGGTCGGAGAGGAGGATGCGGAAGGCGTTGGCGATCTTCTCCGCGTTGGCGCCGCCGCCGACGTCGAGGAAGTTGGCGGGGGCGGCTCCCGCCGCCTTGATGGCGTCCATCGTCGCCATCGCGAGTCCGGCGCCGTTGACGAGGTTGCCGACGTTGCCGCCGTCGAGCTTGATGTAGGCGAGGTCGTACTTGAAGGCCTCCACCTCGTGCGGGTCCTCCTCCTCGATGTCGCGGTAGGCGAGGATGTCCGGATGGCGGTAGAGGGCGTTGGAATCCACGTCGACCTTCGCATCAAGGCAGAGCACCTTGTCGTCCGCCGTGAGGACGAGTGGGTTGATCTCGACCATCGAGGCGTCGTAGTCGAGGTAGAGGCGGAAAAGGTTCTTCAGCATTGCGAGGAACTGCTTCATCGCCCCGGCGGGGATGCCGAGGCCGTTGGCGACCTCGCGAGCCTGGAAGTCGAGGAGGCCCGAGGAGGGATCGACGAAGACCTTCACGATCTTCTCCGGGCTGTGCTCGGCCACTTCCTCGATCTCCATGCCGCCGGCGGCGCTGGCCATGATGAGGTGCATGCCGGTCTCGCGGTCGGGGAGGATGCCGAGATAGAGCTCTTTGGCGATCTTGCAGCCCTCCTCGATGAGGAGACGCTTCACGAGCCTGCCCTTGGGACCCGTCTGCTTGGTCACGAGGGTCATCCCGAGGATGGACTTTATGTGTTCGCGGGCTTCGGCGACGTTTTTGGCGAGCTTGACGCCGCCACCCTTGCCGCGGCCGCCCGCGTGGATCTGGGCCTTCACGACGACGGGCCAGGTCCCGAGGCTCTCGGCGACCTTCACGGCCGATTCGACGTCGAAGGCCGAGCCTCCCTTCGGCACGGGAACCCCGTACTTGGCGAAGAGCTCCTTGCCCTGGTATTCGTGTATCTTCATACGATCTCCCTTACTTCGATCCGAAGCCAGCCCTGATGTATTCCCGGTTGAGCCTGGCGATATGGGTCACGCTCACGCCCTTGGGGCACTTGGCTTCGCAGGCGTAGGTGTTCGAGCAGGAGCCGAAACCTTCCTTGTCCATCTGGGCCACCATCGCGAGGGCTCGCTCCTTGCGCTCGGCCTTGCCCTGGGGCAGGAGGGCGAGCTGGGAGACCTTGGCCGCGACGAAGAGCATGGCCGATCCGTTGGGGCAGGTCGCGGCGCAGGCGCCGCAGCCGACGCACTGAGCCGCGTCCATCGCCTCGTCGGCTATCTTCTTGGGCACCGCGATGCCGTTGGCCTCGGGGGCCTGGCCCGTCTTCACCGTCACGTAGCCGCCCGCCTGCATGATGCGGTCGAAGGCGCTGCGGTCGACGACGAGGTCCTTGAGGATGGGGAAGGGGCGGGCGCGGAAAGGCTCCAGCACGATGGTGTCGCCGTCCTGGAAGCGCCGCATGCGGAGCTCGCAGGTGGTGTTGTGCTCGAAGGGGCCGTGGACGCCCCCGTTGATGACCAGGCCGCAGGAGCCGCAGATGCCTTCACGACAGTCGTGGTCGAAGGCGATGGGGTCCTTGCCCGCCGCGACGAGCTCGCGGTTGACGACGTCGAGCATCTCGAGGACCGAGGCCGCCTCGGAGATTCCCTTCGCCACGTAATTCTCAAAGCGACCCTTGTCGTCGCGGTTTTTCTGTCTCCAGACCTTAAGCTTGAAGTCCATTGTTCGCTTCCTTTACTTGTAGCTACGGCTCGAGGGGATGTCGTACTCGAAGGTGAGCTCGTCCTTGTTGAGGACGGGTGCCTGGCCCTCGCCGGCGTACTGCCAGGCTGCGGCATAGGCGAAGTTCTGGTCGTCGCGCTTGGTCTCTCCCTCGTCGGTCTGGTGCTCGAGGCGGAAATGGCCGCCGCAGGACTCCTCACGATGAAGGGCGTCGGTGGCGAGAAGCTCGCCGAGGTCGATGAAGTCGGCCACGCGGCCCGCGCGCTCGATCTCGGAATTGAGGTCGTTGGCCTGACCCGAGACCTTGAGATCTTTCCAGAAATCCTTGCGGATGTTCCGGATCTCCGCGATGGCCTCTTCGAGGCCCTTCTTCTCGCGAGCCATACCGACCTTCTCCCACATCACATGGCCGAGGCGGCGATGGAAGATGTCCGCAGGCGTCTTGCCGTTGACGTTCATCAGCTTATCGACCCCGGTCTTCGCTTCCTTGGCGCTCGCGGCGACCTCCGGAGCGTCGGCCTTCACGGCCTCGAACTTGGTGCCGGCGAGATAGTCGCTCACCGTGTAGGGGAGGACGAAGTAGCCGTCGGCCAGGCCCTGCATGAGGGCCGAGGCTCCCAGGCGGTTGGCGCCATGGTCCGAGAAGTTCGCCTCGCCGGCGACGAAGAGGCCGGGGATGGTGGACTGGAGATGATAGTCGACCCAGAGACCGCCCATCGTGTAGTGGACGGCCGGGTAGATGCGCATCGGCTGCTTATAGGGGTTCTCGTCGGTGATCTCCTGGTACATATCCATGAGATTGCCGTACTTCTCGGCCATCCACTCCTCGCCGTTGCGCTTGATCGCGTCGGCGAAGTCGAGGTAGACGGAGAGGCCGGTCTTGCCGACGCCGAGTCCCTTGTCGCACATGTCCTTGGCGCGGCGGCTGGCCACGTCGCGGGGCACGAGGTTGCCGAAGGAGGGATAGAGGCGCTCGAGGTAGTAGTCGCGCTCCTCTTCGGGAATCTCCGCCGGATTGCGATTGTCGCCCTTCTTCTTGGGCACCCAGACGCGGCCGTCGTTGCGGAGGCTTTCGCTCATCAGGGTGAGCTTGGACTGATAGTCGCCCGCGACGGGAATGCAGGTCGGGTGGATCTGCGTGTAGCAGGGGTTGGCGAGATAGGCGCCTTTGCGCCAGGCCTTCATTATCGCCGAGGTGTTGCAGGCCAGGGCGTTCGTCGAAAGGTAGAAGACGTTGCCGTAGCCGCCGGTGGCGAGGATGACGGCGTTGGCGAGGTGGGTGCTGATCTCGCCCGTCAGGAGGTCGCGGACGACGATGCCCCGCGCCTTGCCGTCGACGACGACGAGGTCGAGCATCTCCTTGCGGCCGTGAAAGGTTACTCCGCCGTTGTGGATGTTGCGGCTAAGGGCGGAATATGCGCCGAGGAGGAGCTGCTGGCCGGTCTGGCCGCGGGCGTAGAAGGTGCGAGAGAGCTGGGCGCCGCCGAAGGAGCGGGTGTCGAGGCTGCCGCCGTACTCGCGGGCGAAGGGCACGCCCTGGGCCACGCACTGGTCGATGATATTGCCGGAGACCTCGGCGAGGCGATACACGTTCGACTCGCGGGCGCGATAGTCGCCGCCCTTAACCGTGTCGTGGAAGAGGCGCCACACCGAGTCGCCGTCGTTGACATAGTTCTTGGCGGCGTTGATGCCGCCCTGGGCCGCGATGGAGTGTGCCCTGCGCGGCGACTCATGGAAGGAGAAGGCCTCGACATTGAAGCCGAGCTCGGCGAGGGAGGCAGCCGCGGAGGAACCGGCGAGGCCGGTGCCGACGACGATGACGGTGTACTTGCGGCGATTGGCCGGGTTCACCAGCTTCATGTCGAACTTGTGCTGGGACCAGCGCTTTTCGATGGGCCCGGTGGGAACCTTGGGATCGAGTTTCATCGGGCACCTCCGAAATACATCACGAGGGGAATCGAGGCGAAGCCGAGGGGAATAAGGAGCCAAACGATGACGCCGACGGCGTCGATAAAGCCCCGGTACTTCGCCGTCCGGAGGCCGAGACTCTGAAAGAGGGCCTGGAATCCGTGATTGAGGTGGAAGCCGAGGATCACGAAGAGAATCTCGTAGAGCACGATCGTGACGGGATTGGAAAATGCCTGCGCCACCAGGACAAACATGTCCACGGGATGGCCCGCGAAGCGACTGGCGATGAAGAATTGGATAAGATGCCAGACGAGGAAGGCGAGAATGGCCACGCCGGTGTAAATGGTGAGCCGCGACGAAAGCTTGATCGTCTTCGAGGTGCCCTTCACCTTATAGGCTTGGGGACGGGCGCGCCGATTCATCAACCAGACGAAGCTGCCGAGAAGAAGATGAAGCAAAAATCCGCCGAAGAGAATCCACTCGATCGGACGCACGATCGGGAAGGTGCCGAGAAAATCGGCGAAACTGGAAAAACTGCCTCGCGATCCCTCAAATAAGAAGAGGTTCATCGTGAGGTGGAAGGTCAAGAAACTGACAAGGAAAAAGCCCGTTAGGGCCATAAGCAGTTTCTTGCCTACGGAGGAAGAGAGGAATCGAAGAGCTCCTGACATCCTGTGGCCTTTTTCCCGGCGCGCCAGAATGGCAGAGGCGCCGGCTTGATTGGGGTTAGTACCGGAGTACCACGAATGGTCGAGGTTCGCAAGAGAGAATATCAATTTATCGATTGTACCGGTAATTAGATATATATAAATATGTATTGACTATGTCGTCTTAACCTGTGGAGAACTAAAGAAGGACGAGACCAAAATCGAGGAATTCTGCGATTTCCTCCTTCGCCAAGCCTGATTTCTCGACAAACTCTCGCAGATCCATTCCTTCGGCCAGGGCTGCGAGGCGCGTAATTGCCGATTGTGCCGCTTCGGCCCTCCGGCGCGTGCCCAGATCATGGCTGAGGATCTCTCCCCTGAAGGCCCAACGCAAAGGGCCGGAGCTTTCGGCGCCGCCTCGCCCGCCTGTTCGGACTGCGGGCCTCTCTCGCGCGGTGCTCGGCAGGCCGGCGATCCAATAGGCCCGACCTTGCTGGGGAAGAGGCCTTGCATCGAGTGCCGCTTCAGCCTCGGCTATAAGAGCCTCGACGCGGGCAATACCATCGGAAGCAGAGTTGAGAGGCTTGGCATGCAAGGATCCGGTTGAAGGACTCTTCGCTGGAGAAGACTTCCCGTCCCGATGCTTCGACGAAGCCTGCGCGATATCGAGCCACAAGGCGGCCGGCCGATCGAGACCCTCTCCCTCCATCCATGCGCCGAGGGCCGCATCGAGGCCCTCGCCGTAGCGGTCAAAATCCTTTTCGCCCTCGAACTCGAGATCGTTGGCCGCGAAGGTTCCGCCGCGGTCGATGGGCCGCAGCTCGGGATGTCCGCCTTGGCGCCATTCGGCGAGCATCCGCGAATGCCGAGTAAGCACGAATCGATGCCAGAAGGCCGAATCGACGAGCCCCGTGGCGAAAAGGCCGCGGACGAAATCGGCGCTCTCGACGATATCGGCCTCGTCCTGCCCGGGAAATCCATAAATGAGATAGGCATGGACGAGGATTCCGGCGCGACGGAAGGCGACGAGGGTTCGCACGAGGCCCGCGAGGTCGAAGCCCTTGTCGGTCATCGCGAGCCCCTTTTCGGTGGCGACCTCGATGCCGCCCGAAACGGCCACGAGGCCCGAAAAAGCCAGCAGCTCGATGCGCTCGGGCGTCCACGAGGCGTCGAAGCGGACATTGCCCCAATAGTGAAAGACGGGGCGGCCGTCGGCCATCCTTCTTCGATTCTCCTCGGCGAAGGCAAGAAGCCGTGCCATCGGCAAGGCCTCGTCGACGAAATGGATACCACGTAGTCCGGTGCTCGCCGCCGCCTTATCCATCGCCACTAACAAGGGAGTGAGCTCGGCGTTCACGTAGTCGCGGACATAATCCAGCTCGGTGTCGCAAAAGGAGCAGCGCTTCCAATAGCAGCCCTGGGCGAGACGGTATTTGAGCCAGGGGCTTTCCGACCAGAGGCGGTGCATCGGGTTGGTCGAGTCGAGGGGCCTAAGGTATTTAGACGGCTCGAAGTCCCGATAGTCGGGATGGGATTCGCGAAGGGCCCGCGCCTCGACTCGGGCTGCGGCGACGGCCTGGGCGGGATCGATCGTCATCACAAGGCGGGAGGGCAAGGCGCTCTTCTCACCGGCGCAGCCCTCCTCGCTCGCCGCCAGGTCTCCTTCGGGAAAGCCGGCGACGACGATACGCCCCTCGCGGCGGTACATCGTCCGGTAAAGGGATCCGACGGCGGATGAGCCCGAATTCCGCGCGGCTAAGATTGGGACCAGGCCGGCGTACCCTGCATCGAAGCAGAGAAAGTCGCAGAAATCAAAGAAAGCCGGATCACGCAGCCCCCGAAGTTCCGTCGATACATAGCCCCCGCCGAAAACGATCGGAGTCTCCGCTCCGAAGGTGGCTCGGGCCTCGGAAGAGCAGGCAAGGGCTCCGGCCAGGGTCCCGGGGAAGGGCAGACTGATGAGTACAATCTTCGGAACACTGGTTTTGCGGGCGCCGAATCGACGACGAACCCAGGGGCGGTAGAGTTCCTTCATCAACCACGAGGATTCGAGGGAAGCACGTACTTCGCCGAGATCGTCGCGGCTCCTCCCGAGTCGCTCACCGTACTGGATCGTGCCGAAATCCGCATCGACCACCTGGGTTACGAGGTCGCCCAGATCCTTGAGGATGAGGGACGCGAGAAGGGAAGCGTCTTCCGGCCCCGGTCTTCCGCCGCGCGATTCGAGAAAGGCTTCCACCCTCGCCCCCCGCGGGAATTCCGCTGCCGCGGCCAGACGATGCGCGAAGGCCGGGTCACTTCCGGAAAGCCAATCGACGACCGGCCCGATCCAGGCACGATAGAGCTCCCTGTAGGAAAGGTAGCGTTCGACTTGCTCCGAGGAGCCGGGCGGAAGAAGCCCGGCCGCCGCCCGAGCCTCGACCTCGTCGAAAAGCTTCCCTAGACCCTCCCGCGAAAAGAGAAGCCTGTAGAGTTCGATCGAATGATCCTCGAGCTCCACCTGATGACCCTGTGCCCGTAGCCAGGCGGCGAGATAATGGACGGCGGGATAAGGGGCGTTGAGCTGTACGAAGGGCGGCTGCACGAGGAGAAGCTGCATCGGCGAAGTATAGCGCCCGAGACCTCGAAGACCTATCCTTGGATCGGCATATCGATGGAATACCAAATCGTCGGACCCGGTCCCTTCCTTCATCTCAAGATTGCCGTCGAACATCGACGGCTCGAAGCCGGTAGCGGATTGGTCTTGCCGTCAGGCTGTGGACTCTGCCACCTGCGCGCCGGCCTCCTCGGGTCGGCGACTCTCATCGGCAGGGAGGCTCGGTTCTGCCGCCAGGGGCAGGCCCTTCTCTTCTCGGAATCGCGGTCAGCCACGCTAGGCGCACCCTCCCTCATAGCGAGGACAGGCGCCTCCGCAACCATCATCGTCTTCGATCGCGACCCCTGGTCGGCAGTGAATAGACGATTCGGCGCGGCCTTCGATTTCGAGGATTTAGATACTCCCTGGAAGAGAGCTCCGCGCCTCATCGTCCCGCCCGAAATCTTGCGGCAACAGATGGATTTCCTCGGCGCCCTTGTCGACCTGGCGACCCGAGCCGACGATTCGCTGGCCGGGGGCCGGGACGCGGCCACTCGCGAATACCTGCTCGCATCCTCCATCGCCCAGCTTTGTCTCTTGCTCGCGGCGGAGGCAGCCAGGCCAAGCGGCGGCGGCGATGGCCGCGAGTCGCCCTTGTCCCTAGAGGAAATCGTCGCCTGGATCGATACGCATTATGATGAACATTTTTCGCTCGACGAGATGGCGAGCCGCTGCGCCATGAACACGAGCGACTTTTCCCGCTGCTTCAAGTCCGCCGCCGGATCTCCGCTTTTCGAATACCTCAATCGCTGCAGGGTCACGAGGGCGGCCCTGCTCCTGAAGAACGGCGACCTATCGGTCACCGAGATCGCCCTTTCCGTCGGCTACAACAACCTCTCGTTTTTCAACCGCTATTTCCTCCGCCTCATGGGAATGACCCCGACCGAATATCGCCGTCGGCACAGCTGAGCGACTCCTCAAGATAGTGCCGGTGCGAGGCCTGAGAAATTCAAGATCGTGTAAGCATGCGCCTCATAGAAAGGCTATTTTTGCCATGTCTTTGTCCTTCGAAGCGCCGATGGGCCGCGGACCAAGGCTGAGGACCGAGGAGGGAATATGCGTAGACCAAAGGAAGGCGTATCGAGGTCCTTCCCGGAGTCCTTGATCTTGAGGACGGAGATCGTTGCCGCGGAGGCAGAAATCTCCCCCCTCGACATCGCGAATGCCACCGCCTCGGGTCGGTGGGAAATCCCCGCCCCGGAGGATGGCGTGGCGGGATTGTTGGTGGGCGGCGTAACCATCGCCAAGGGGCGGATCGTCAGTCGCGGCGGCCGCCATTACCTGAAAGTGCTCCAAGTCTTCGAAAAGCATGTGGGGGAGGCGCAATCATGATAACAGGAACGATCGACGACGCTCTCGTACGGATCGAGGTAGTCCTGGGCGAGGCGAACCTGAGCGTGCGCGAGCTGACCACTCTTTCCAAGGGGCGGATCGTGGAACTCGACTCGGTTTGCGGAGAGCCCGTCGAACTTCGAGCCTCGGGGCAACTCATCGCTCGCGGCGAGGTCGTCGTCATCGACGAGCAATTCGGCCTTAGGGTGACGGAAGTCGCCGACGCGCGAGTCCTCCCATGAGCGACGGCGCCGGGAAGACAAGGATGCCCGGCAGGGAGATCCTGGGGAAAAGGCGCTTCCTCGACCGGGACTTTCCCGTCGTCACCTACGATTTCAGGCGACCCGACAAATTCGCCAGAGATCAGATCGTGACGCTGGAAATCATACACGAAACCTTCGCGAGACTCGCCGAGGTGAAATTGTCCACATTGATGAAGACAAGATGCGATACGTCCGTCGCCATCGTGGACCAGCTGACCTTCGGCGAGTTCATCGGCGGCCTCGAAGGCCCGAGCCCCCTCGCGACGATATCCCTCAAGCCCTTCCCGGGACCCGCCCTCGTCCGCCTCGACAGTGGCTTGGCGATGGCCATGCTCGAAAGCCTCTTCGGCGCCGGCTCCGGCGAGGTCAAGGCGTCGGCGACGGAGTCGGCTCCCGCCGGATTCACCGACATCGAATGCGCCACCCTCGAGCATGCCATCGGCAGGCTCCTTCCCGATCTCGCTGCGGCTTGGGAACAGATCGAGCGACTCGAGCCCCGTCTCTGCTCGCTCGAAACCGACCCCCGCTTCTGCCAGATCGTCCCCCCGACCGAGATGATCGTCCTCGTCGGCATCGAAGTAAAAATCGGGGAGCTCCGAAGTCGTATCGATCTTGTCTTTCCCTTCCTCACCATCGAGCCGAGCGTCGGCAAACTATATGCAAAGTACTGGTACGATTCTGTCTCGACGCCCGGCGATCGTCCGACGTCGAAGGAATCTCCGGCCTATGCCATAAAGCTCCCCTTGAGCCTTCTTTTTGAAGGAAAGCCCCTGCCCATCGGCGACCTGCGGAGCCTGCGAAAGGGAAGCCTCTTTCCCTTGCCCGGCCTCGATCGAGGCGAAGCCAGTCTCAAATCCGGAGAAAGAACGATCCAGCGGCTCAGGCTCGAGGAGAGGACGAAGACCGGCGCCTTCGTCCTCTCCTCGTATGCCGATAGCAAAGCCAACAAGGATTTCGACGCCTCCATCGGGGACAAGGGCGCCGAAGGACTCCGTCAGGCCATGGCGGGACTCGAAAAAAACATGGGCGAACTGGGCGAGAGGCTGGCCGCCTTCGAAGGCCGGCAGGAAGCCTTCGCGGATCGCCTGCTCTTCGGTCAATCCGATTCCTCCTCGACCGGGACGCAGGGAGAGGGCAGGCCTTTCGCCGCCATGGCTTCCATCCCGGCCGAAGCGATAGCCCTGTTCCTCGCGGGAGAACGCCCCCAATTCGCCGCCCTCCTCCTTGCCTGGCTCGACGACGCGATCGCCGCGGCCGTCATCGACGCCTTGCCTGAATCCTTCCGGACGGAAACCCTGCGACGCCTCGTTTCATTGGAAGGCGCCCAGCCTGAAGTCATTGCCGTCACGGAGAGGGTGCTCGCGAAAAAGCTCGCCGCGAGGCAATCGGAACGCTCGGTCCCCGATGGCCATAGAAAGGTCGTCGGGATTCTCAATCTTACGCGACGAGCCACAGAGAGACAGGTAATCGAGGGCCTCGAGGCCAGCGATCACGCCCTCGCCGAGCAAATCAAGAAGAACATGTTCGTATTCGAGGATATCTCCCTCCTCGATGGCGAGACTATCGCGCTCCTCCTCGAACGGACCGAAGAGAGCGACATGATCCTCGCTCTCAAGCCGCTCGACCCCTCGACGCGCGGCAAGGTTCTTGCCCGTTTCGAAAGGGGAGCGGCGGCGCGAATCCTCGCCAAGGTCGAAGCCATGGGTCGCGTTAGGCTCACGGAGTGCGACGCGGCCGGTCAGCGCGTCGTCGAGGTCGTAAGGAAGATCGACGAGGAAGGCTTGATGGGGCTCGTCATGCCCGGGGAGGAGATATGAAGTCTCACACCAAGGAATTGTGGTTCGAAACGAAAAAGCGCCTCGAATTCATTGACATAACCGATAGGGTGGAATCGGCTCTTTCGGAATCGGGGGTTGTCGAGGGATTATGCCTGGTAAACGCCATGCATATCACCGCCTCCGTTTTCATCAACGATGCCGAGGCGGGCCTTCACGCAGACTTCGCCGCCTGGCTCGAGAAGATGGCCCCCCATGAGCCTGTTTCATCCTACCGACACAATGTCGGCGAGGACAATGCCGACGCTCACCTCAAGCGCCAGCTATTCGGTCGCGAAGTCGTCGTGGCGATCACCGAAGGCCGCCTGCATTTCGGCCCCTGGGAGCGTATTTTCTACGGGGAGTTCGACGGACAGCGCAGAAAGAGGGTGCTCATCAAGATTATCGGGGAGTAACAAGGAGATCGTCGTTGCCTTGGGGGAACTTTCCCCCCATAATCCTTCACATGGACAGCCTCTCGAAGAGTAGCGAAACCAGCAGCCGGCCGGCTCGATTTGCAGGCTTTGTACGGGCCCCCCTCGACGCCCTCGCCATCTTCGCGGCGGTAGTGGTCGTGATCTTGCCCCTCGTCGATCTCCTCACCGCGCGATTGTTCTACAAACCCATCGAAGGCGCCAATGCCTTCGTCGATCACCTCATTCTCGTCCTGGCCTTCGTCGCCGCGGCCCTCGCCTCCCTCGACAAGCGGCATCTGGCTCTCGGCCGGGTCGAAGGAGACGAAGCCACGCGGAAGGTCGGGCGAGCCCGCATGGCCTTGGACGGCTTCGGCGAGTTCATCGCCGCGACCACCCAGGCCGCCCTGTTTTGGGCATCCCTCTCTCTCGTCTTCATCGGCTTCGAGCCAGGCGACCAGGTCTGGGGAATCCCCGTTCCGGTCTTCGCCGCCATCATGCCCTTCTCCTTCTTCCTCATGGCCGTCTTCGGCGTCGCAAAGGCGGGGGTGCCTGGCAAGTCCAGGACGATCTTGAGGATCGGAGGCATTCTCGGCATCCTCGCCGGTACCATCCTCGCGATGTCGAGCATCGCCAACCTGACCAACGCCCTTTTCAACGCGACGCCGGCCCTCGTCACGAGCCTCCAAGCAGGGGTTCAGGCCTTCGTCCATGCGGGGAGCGTGCCCCTCGTCCTCCTCTGCATCCTCGGCGCTGCCCTAGGGGCGCCGATCTTCACGGTGCTCGGCGGAGTGGCAACCCTCCTCTATGTCGGCTCTGCAGGAGTGATAGAGAACGCGCCGAGCGAAGCCTACCGCCTTCTCCTCGGCGGTTCCATCTCCGCCCTGCCCCTCTTCGGCCTAGCCGGCCTCCTCCTCGCGGGCTCGGGTGCCGGCACGAGACTGGTCGCCGTCTTTCGGGAGTTCTTCGGGTGGGTGCGGGGGGGAGAGGCGATCGCCACGGTCCTCGCCTGCGCCTTCTTCAGCACCTTCACGGGCGTCAACGGCGTCACCATCCTCGCCCTCGGCGGACTCCTCCTCACCATCCTCTCGCAGTCGGGCATGGAAGAGGGCCGGGCCAGGGGGCTCATCACCTCGAGCGGCGACATCGGCCTCCTCCTTCCGCCGAGCGCCGCCGTCATCGTCTACGCGGTCAACGCTCAGTTCTCGTATAAAGACGGCACGAGTTTCGACGTGACGCAGCTCTTCATCGGAGCGTTGCTACCGGGCATTCTCCTCGTCCTCGGCATGGTGAGCGCAGGCGTTCTCCTCTCGCCGGGGAAGAAGGCCGGAAAGCAGCGCCAAGCATTCAGCCCGCGGCGCGCCTTCGGCGCCCTCAAGCCGGCGGCCCTCGAGCTCCTCGTACCGGTCTTCGCCGTCTTCCTATTCTTCAGCGGCCTCGCGAGCCTCAGGGAGATCGCCGCCTTCTCCGTCCTCTACATCGTGATCGTCGAAGCCTTCGTCAAGCGGGAGTTCGACCTCAAGACCCTCCTCCAGGTCCTTCGAAAAGCGATGCCCATCATCGGCGGCACCCTCATCATAATTGCCTCAGCGAGAGGGCTGTCGTACTATGTAATAGATTCTGACATCACGACGGCTTTTTCGACCTGGATACAGGCGCGCGTGACCTCGCCCGTCGTCTTTCTTTTCGCCCTCAACGTCTTCCTCCTCCTCGTCGGCTGCATGATGGACCTCTACTCGGCGATACTGGTCGTCTCGCCCTTCGTCATCCCCCTCGGCATCGCCTTCGGCGTAAACCCGATCCACCTCGGCGTCATTTTCATCATGAATCTCTGCATCGGCTTCCTTACGCCGACCGTCGGGATGAATATCTTTCTCGCCAGCTATGCCTTCCGCAAACCCGTGATGACGATCGTCAAGGAAACCCTGCCCTTCCTGGGGGTCCAGGCCCTGATTCTCCTCGTCATCACCTACGTGCCCTGGCTTTCCACGGGCCTCCTCTCGATCCTGGGCCGAAAGTAGGAACGCGGGCGGAGGCGCTCCGGGCGGGTCGGCCCGGAGCATTGCGACCGAGGTTTCGGAAGAATGGCGCGATCAACCGAGGGCGGCATCCTTGGTGGCATCCATCCCTGCCGGCATCGAACGATCGGCATAAGTCGCCATATCCATGGGTATTGTCGAATAGGTTCGCGCCATCAAGGGACTGGATATGAGGAAGTCGGCGGTCGAGCGGTTGCAGGCCATCGGAACATCATAGAGAACGGCGATGCGCAGCAGGGCCTTCACATCGACATCGTGGGGATGGGGCGACATGGGATCCCAGAAGAAGATCACGACATCGATCTTTCCCTCGGCGATCATGGCGCCGAGTTGCTGGTCTCCTCCGAGAGGTCCCGACTTGAGCCGGACCATATTCAGCTCCTCGGGACTCCCCCCTCCCTTGCGAGCAATGGTCTCCCCGACGAGTCGGCCCGTAGTCCCGGTGCACACCAGATGATGACGCGATAGGGTATGCCAATTGTACTCCACCCACTCGATGAGGGCCTGCTTGCGATTGTCATGGGCCACGAGAGCGAGAGTCTTCATGATTTCCATACTATGAAGGTAAGTCGACGGCGCGACCTTCTCCAAGCGGAAAGGAGGCCTACGCGGGCCCCGGAGAACCCGGGATCGACATGGTTCACCGACAACGAGAAGGGCTCGGGCTTTCTCGGCAGCATCGAGGGCCTTTCCGCCGAGGAGGCGAGTCGACCCTTCAGTCCCTCGGATAAGAGCAGCGCCGCGAGCCACGCCGGCCATATTCTCTACGCCCTCTCCCTCGCCAACAGGGCGCTTCGAGGCGAAGACGCCTACGCGAACAGCGATTGGAGCGGGAGCTGGAAGAAAAACAAGGTCGATGCGGCGGACTGGAAGGAACTCCTCGCCGGACTTCGCCGCGAATACCTGGGTAAGATCCATTCCCCAGGGAATCACTGACGTTTCCATATATTGCTTGACCATAGCCAAACGATTTGATAAATTGTCTATATGGATTTCATATCGAACGCACTCGAGGCCTCGGTGACCGAGATCGGGGACCTGGCCCGCGGCTATCGCAGGGAGGAAGGCGGGCATGCGCTGCGCTGCATCCATTGCGCCGCGGCCTTCGACACCGAGCTCCTCCATCCCGTGGCCGCCGGCATGGGAACCGCCGATCGTGCCGCGCGCGAGCATGTGGCTCTCGTCCACGGAGGCCCCCTCGAAGCCCTCCTCGCCTTCGGCAAGGAGAAGACGGGGCTCACCGGCATACAGGAGACCCTCCTCCGTTCCTTTCAATCGGGGGCGAACGATCGCGAGATAGCCGTGACGCTGGGCGGAAAATCGGAATCGACGGTGCGTAACCATCGCTTCCAGTTCCGGAAAAGGGAAGGCGAGGCCAAGATTTTCCTCGCCTTGATGGCCCTCGTCTCCGCGGGCGAAGGCCCCGATGCCCGCCCCTTCACTTACCCCTTCGATGTTGCCGCCTACGACGAAAGGATCTTCGTGACCGAGCCCGAAGCGGCCGCAATCGAGACTCGCTATCTCGATTTCGCGAACAAGCCGGCGATGCCCAAATTCCCCAAACGTCAGAAGGAAAAGCTCGTCCTTCTCAGGAAAATCGCCGAGCTTTTCGAGGTCGACAAGGTCTATACCGAAGCCGAGGTCAACCGCATCCTGATGCCCGTTCATGAGGACTACGTGACCATCCGCCGCTACCTCATCGAATATCGCTTCCTGGAAAGGAAACCCGATGGCAGCGAGTACAGGAAGCGATGAAATTGGAACTCGTCATCCTTGCCGATTTGCGCCTCGCAGGAGAAAATGAGCGATGAGCAAGAAATATCCCCTCGGCACGGTGAGGGTGCCGCGATCGAGAGCCCAGAGGCTCATCGCCTTTCTCCGCTTCCTCGGCTGGACGGTCGTCGTGATCGCCGTGGTCGCGGGCCTCCTCTTTTTCGTGCAGGCAACCTGGCATCCCTTCGATTCCCTCCTCGGCCAGGTTACGACGGACCTTTCCGAGGTCGATTCCGCCCTTTCGCAGAACGCCATCGGCGGGATCTCGATCGGCTCCTTCGCGATGGTCCTCGTCGTGGCCGCCGTACCGCTCTTGGGCAAGGGCGTCAGGCGACGCCAGTACGCCCTATCCTACTGGCGCGGCCTTCTTTCCTCGGCGATATTCCTCGCGTCGGATAACATGTACCAATTCGTGCGATCGAAGGGAGTGCTGTATTTCAGCGCGACCATACTGATATTCCTCGCGGCCACCATCGTGCTTGTCGAGGTCGTGTCGAGAGTCGGCCATCGCGAGACCGAATCGGAGACGAGGACCGAACTCCTCGCCTCGATCGTGTCGGGCTTGAGTTTCGGTCTCATCGTTCAGTTCGGCCAGTTTTTGCTGGCTTGGGCGAAAACCTACTTCGGAATGGGTTGAAGCCGGAGCGATAGTGCATTCGGCCTGGGCGGAGGAATGGCCTCCGCCCGGGCCGACGGTCATTTCTTTCCGGTTATCGCCGCGATCGTCTGCAGGATCTGCGGCGCATCGGGGGCCTGGGGCAGGACTTCAAGATACTTCCGGAAGGCGGCGAGGGCTTCGGCGTTCTTGTGAAGGTCGTAGTAGTAGACCACGCCGCTATTGCGCCAAGCGTTCGGGTGCCTTGGGTTGATCTCGAGGGCCTTCTTGTAAATCTCGATGGCCTTCAGCGGCTGGCCGAGGTTGCGATAGCAGGTGCCCATGTCGACGCGGACGTCCACATTCGAGGGATCGAGTTCGAGGGCCTGCTGATAGGAGTAAATAGCGTCCGAATAGCTCCCCGCGTCCATCTGCTGATTGCCCAGGGAAATCCAGCCTTCCTTCGTCGTTGGGGCGTCGCTGGCCGGAGGGGGGATCGTGAGGGCCTGGGCCAGGTTCAAGGGATCCGAGGCCGATCCCGCGGTCGAGGCCGGGGCTGCCGATTGGCTATCCTGGGGCGGAGTCTGGACAGGTGTGACGATATTCTGATTCGGCTTCTGGCAGGCTGTCGCCAACAAGCCGAAGAGCGAAAGGGCGATGACGAGCTTCTTCACGAAAAATCCTCCGGGTTTCTTGCCCTCCGTGCGTTTTGCCGGGGGCACAGTGGCGCCAAGGCGCTTGCGCTCGGCGGAAGACTAGCTTCCAACATAGGCGGCCAACAAGGCAAGGGTGTTAGCCAGGGCCTCGCGATGGGTTCTTTCGTAGCCATGGCTCGCCGAAACGCCGGGTCCGATGCAGCCGTGGCGAAGGTCGTGGCCGGCGTACAGGGCCGCATCCGCGTCGGAGCCGTAGGCCGGATAGATGTCCACGGCGAAGGCGCATCGGGCCCTTTCCGCGGCGAGTTCGAGAGCCCGAACGACGCTCCTGTCATAGGGGCCGTGGGAATCCTTCGCGCAGATCGAAACCATGCGATCGCTGCAGCCGAGATCCTCGCCCACGGCGCCCATGTCGACAGCCACGAATTCCTCGAAGCCTTCCGGCAGGGCTGAGCCCCCGTGACCCACTTCCTCCCAGACGGTAAAAAGAAGCACGAGGCGGCGCTTCGGAACGATGACGCCCCTGGCGACCATGGTAGCCAGGGCAAGGAGGGCGCCGCTCGAGGCCTTGTCGTCGAGATGACGGCTCTTTATGTAGCCCGAGGGGGTCAGCAGCGGCCTTGCGTCGATGCTGACGATGTCTCCGGGGCCGACCCCGAGAGCCTTGGCTTCCTCCGCCGTCGAGACGGCCTCATCGAGGACGATTTCCATGGTCTCTTCGGCCGGGACGTAATCCTTGAGCTTCTTGTTGACATGGGCGGCCGACTCTTCGGGAAGGAAGGTGCCCGTCAGCGTCCTGCCGTCGCGGAGGTGGACGAGGCAGGTCTCACCCACGAGATAGAGGTCGGGATAGCCGCCGATCTTCGAATAGCGAATCCGGCCGTTCGGCTTGAGGGAGCGGACCATTGCTCCCAATGTGTCGACGTGGGATGCCAAGGCGAGGGGGTGGCCCACGCCGCCGAGTTCGCAGCGCACCGTGCCCTTTGCCGATCGCTCGGGCGAAAATCCGAGCTCGGAGAGCCTTGTGGCTACATAATCGGCCGCCTTTTCCGCATATCCCGTCGGGCTCGGTATCCGGCACAGGGCGAGGACGTCTTCGACCGCCTCATCGACGTAGGCCCGATCGATCGCGGGCTCCGGCTTCGTATCGCTCATTTCGCGAGTTTAGCACGGGAGGGGAAAATACGCGCTTCTCATCAGTCCCCCGCCTCGTAGAATTTCGCCTAGGTATGTTCCTCGGAGGGGCTAAATTTGACTGCCAAAGTGCGCGCGACAGCCAGCACGAGGATGAGCAGGGAGAAGCCCAGAAGGGTCTTCCAGTCGGGTTGTTCGCCATAGAGGGAGACGATCATTTCCCTGAGCACGAAGATGATCGCGGGATCGAGAAGGCCGTGAAGGCTAAAGCGCTTGGCCTTGAAATAATCCACGAAGCCCTTGAAGAGCTCGATGATGACGAGGAAAGAAAGTATGTCGGAAATCACGAGGGGAAAGCCGACTGTGAAGCTCTCGTTGCCGAGGAGAATCCTGCCGGCCGCCAGGGTTTTTACGAGGCCGATTGCCAGAATGAAAATGATATAGAGGATGAGGATATTGACCGCCCAACGCAAAAAGCGTTCGAACAGATTGGCCATGTCAGGGAACTTGAAATTCATCCTGCTCTCCTTCCGTATCCGTCGTCGATCAAGCCACGATCACACTAAGCCTCATTTTCGGCCCGAAGGCAAGGCGAGGTTCGCCTAAGGCCCTTCCTTGACCGCCTACTGAGCCGTGGGTAGTCTCCGTAAATGGATCCCGCCCAGCTGCCCCTGGCGCTCGAGTCGCCCGTGCTCATCAGGGTCGATGGCCGCGATCTCGCCGTTCTCTTCTGCACGCCCCTCGCGCTCGACGACCTCGCCGTGGGCCATATCGTCAGCCGCGGCCTCCTTCCGAGCCGAGACTCCCTTCGCTCGATATTCATCTGCGACGACCGGAGCCGCGTCGACATCGCGAGAAGCGAAGCGTCTCCTCTTCCTCCGGTCGCCGTTCAGATCATCGCCTCGGCCTGCGGCGACGGAGGCTTTCCCGGCGAATTCTATGATCTCGAGCCCCCGTCGGAGCCGCCCGAACGCGGCAAGGGACTCTTCAGCCTTTCATTCCTCGCCGATCGGGCGAAAGAAATGTTCGCGGCCGCGTCCATGCATCGGAAGACGGGTGGAATGCACTGCGCCTCCCTCGCCGGTTCCCAAGACGGGCAGCCCTTCATCGTTCGCGAGGACGTCGGTCGCCACAACGCGGTCGACAAGGTCATCGGGCGGGGATTCATCGAAGGCGTCGATTTTGGAGGCGCGGCGATCGTCAGCAGCGGCCGCATAGCCGCCGACATGGTGGCCAAGGCTATCCATGCCGGGATTCCCCTCCTCGCTTCGCGCAGCGTCCCGACGACAGCCGCCTTCGAGCTCGCCCGCGCCTTCGGAATCGCCCTCGTGGGGCGCGTCACCTCAAAGACGCCACTGATCTACTGCGGGGCCGACCTTATTCTTTCGATGTAATTTGATTTTAATCTTGCACGTGCTATTTTCTGTGGCGTGCGCCTCGAGAGAGGGCACGTCGGTCCTCTGTGGCATTTGCCGGACCGACAGTTCTCGCCTTCAGGGAGAAGATCATGACTAAGTTGCCTCGAAGGATCGCCGTGGCGGTGGTCCTGTCTCTCGTCTCGTCCTTTTTCGTCACTGCGCAGGACGACGACTTCATCCCCTTGCAGATTTCCCTGGTACCCGGACTCGCGATCCCCTTCGGCTACGGCGACGTTGGCCTCGGGCTCGGCGCGATAGGCGCCCTCACGCGCGATGTCCAGGGAGCGGCCGCCTCGGGCGTGTTCACGATCTCGCGATCCATCCAGGGCATCCAGGCAAACGGCGTCTTCGGAGTCGCCAGCGGCAAGGTCGAGGGAGTCCAAAGCGCCGGCGTCTTCACGATCGCGGGAGGGCGAGTCTCCGGCGCTCAGCTCGCGGGAGTCTTCGCGATCGCCGGGGGCAAGGTATCGGGCGCGCAGCTTTCGGGAGTTTTCAATATCGGCGGCGACGTCGATGGCGCCCAGGCGGCCGGCCTGTTCAATATTTCCGGCGACTATCATGGGCCGGTCCAGGTCGCCGGCATCATCAACGTCGCGACGAGGGTCCAAGGCACGCAAATCTCCGGACTTGCCAATGTGGCCGATGACATCAGCGGAGCGCAAATCGGCCCGATAGTCAACGTAGCCGATAGGGTCAGGGGCTTGCAGGTCGGCCTCGTAAACATTGCTGGTAGGCTCGACGGCGTACAATTCGGCCTCGTCAACATAGCGAGGAACGGAATAGGCGGCTCGGGGCTCCTTTTCGATCCGGTCTCCAATTACAGCTGGCTGTTCTGGCAGAACGGTACGCCCTCCCTTTTCACGCGGCTTGCGGCGGGGAAGCCGACTTACGGGAATTGGGAAGAACCCGACGGACTCATAGCCCAGGCCGGCCTCGGCAGCAGGAGCTATTTCGGCGCTCAGAGGTATAGGAGTTCCTGGCTCGACCTCGAGGTGGCCGCCGACTGGTATCTCGGCCCCGCGGCGTCCTCCCTCCATGACGACATGGTGGCGATCCATGCAAGCGGCGGCGCGAGCTGCGACTTCGGCGATCCCCGAGGCGAAGCCGCCTTCGCGAAGGCCAGGGACCTCCTGCCCTCGCGGCCATGGCCGAGCCTCTCGCTCACCCTGGGAATTCCCGTGCTCTGGCGGCTGGAAGCCCTCATCGGAGTACGAACGGACATCGATCTGGCCTACTGGCCCGCCATGCCCGATGCCTTCCGATCCGGCATGGATTCGGGGAAACTCTCGCTTTTCGGCGGGGATTTTCATCTTTATTCCAAATGGTTCTTCGGTTTCAGGCTATGATTGTGGCATGAGCGCCACCTCAATCCGGGCGCTGCGCGGAATCGCGCTCGCCCTCACGTTATTCTTCTTGCCGCAGCTTCAATTCGCACAATCCGCGGCCGCCCGCGCCGCGGGCGCGGCTAGCGATCCTGGTCGTCAAAAACCCCTCGGTTCGATCGACTACGTGCGAGGATCGATCGCGATCGTCCGCGATGGGGACGCCCTGCCCGATTCGGGGCCGGGTGATCCCGTCTACAGCGGCGACCTCATTCGCACCGGTGCCAGCTCCACCGCGTCGATCGCCATGGACCCTTCGAGCGGTTTTTCGGGCTCCATTCTCATCAGCCCTGGCTCGGCCTTTTATCTTGGCCGAAACACGGTGCAAGACCAGCCCAAGACCAAACTCGACCTCATGGCGGGTTCCCTCTCCGCAAAGATCACCAAGATCGCCGGTTCGCCGGGCCTCGACGTCAACACGGGTTCCTCGGTCTTCGGCGTTCGCGGCACCGAGTTCCAGATCGCCCTGTCCCTCAACAATTCGCTGCTGGCCGTCTGTATCACGGGATTGGTGGCCGTCACGAGCGGAGAGGACGTGACAGCCCTCCCCGCAGGCCAGGCGATTCAGCAAAGCTCGGGCGAAGCCTTCACTCCTGTCGCGGCCGAACCAGCCTCGATCCGCGACCTCAAGGATCGTTGGATCGAAAACGAAGGGGCCGCCTTCCGCCATGCTCCGCTCAAAGCCCTCTCGGTCTTCGAGAAAATCTATTCCGAACACGCCAAGATACTCATCGAAGACGGCCGCAAGCTCGCCCTCGATCCCGTGTTCAGGAAATGGCTCGAGGAGCATCGGGCGAGCGCGATCCCCAATCCGATGAGCCCCCAGGTACTCCGCGAAAAAAAGGATATGGCCCCCAAGCTGATAGCCATGGCCAAGCGCCTCGCCATGTTCGAGCGCGTCTGGTGGCGCTTGCGGGACATGGTCGAAGTCGTGCGGAGCGCCGAGTTTTCGAAGCAGGAGATCCGCAAAGGGCTCTTCGTGGCCCAATTCGTCCAATCCTTCGATCGCGACAAGCGAGAACTCGAAAGAAGCATTTTCATTTATCGGAAGGCGCTCGGACTCTACCTCGAACGAAGCCCCGACTCCGAGGATTTCGTCACAACACTTGTCACCGGAGGATCGGAATGACTACGGTACTTTCGCTCGGAGGCTCCATCGTCGCTCCGGAAGCGCCCGACGCTGTCTTTCTCGCGGCTTTCCGTGCTTTGATCGGCCGCCACCTCGCCGTCGACCCCGCGCGGCGGCTCATCATCGTCGTGGGCGGCGGCGGCCCGGCCAGACTTTGGCAGAAGGCCCTCAGGGAGGCCGCCTCGCAGGACGGCATCGCGGCTTCGCCCGAAGCTCAGGATTGGGTAGGCATCATGGCGACCCGCCTCAATGCCCAGCTCGTCAAGGCCCTCTGCGGCGAACTCGCGCCCCAAGAGGTCGTCATCGACCCCAGCGCCATCGAAATCTTCATGGGCAGGGTTCTCGTAGCCGCCGGCTGGAAGCCCGGTTTCTCGACCGATTTCGACGCCGTTATCCTCGCCGAGAAATTCGGGGCTAACACCGTCGTCAATCTTTCGAACATCGCCAAGGTCTACACCGACGATCCTCGGGTGAAGCCCGACGCCAAACCCATCGACACGATCTCATGGAAGGATTTTCGCGTCCTCGTCGGCGACGATTGGGTGCCCGGCAAGAATACGCCCTTCGACCCAGTCGCCTCGCGGAAGGCGGCGGAGCTCGGCCTTCGCGTAATCTGCGCCGCGGGACGGGACCTGCCCAATCTCGAGGCTCTCCTCGAAGGCAGGGACTTCATAGGCTCGGTGATAGGGCCCTCATAATTGCTTAGAGCTCCGGCTCGAATATCCCCGAAATGATCTCACGGGTCGCCGCGTAGAGCGGGGGAATGCCCTCGAGTGGCGACATGCGCGCCGAGAGCTTTTCATCGGGACTGAGCGGAAGATCGCTCACATAGTAGAGGAAGCGCGAACGCGCCCCCGGCCTGAGCACGCCGAGCTCCGTGGCCTCGTGGATGGCGCGAAGGTACCAGATGCCCTCCATCTCGAGCCCCGTGCAGCCCCATATCCGTCGATAGAATTGCAGCATCGGGCGGTTCTGGAGGAGGGTGCCGCCCACCGTGAGCATCGGTCCCTCGATCATCCTCCGGCCCGGCAAGGCTGCGGCAAGCCTCGAAACGGCATCAGGCAGCTCGGGAACGAGGGGCTGGAAGGCATCAGCCGACTGTTCGATGAAGGCGGTCGGCACGAGGATGTCGCCGCGCGAGCCCTCGAGGGCGCCCGCCTTGCCTATAACGTTGATGGAGCGGACGTTCCTGCCGAAGAGGAGGAGGAGGCTTCGCATGATCTCCTCGGCCTGCTCGCCGAAGGCAAAATCGATATTCACGATGAAGCTGCGTTCCGGGCAGGAGGCGAGGAAGACGTCCGGGTCGATATCCGCTTCGCAGATTCCCTTCGCGTCGATAAGTTGAACCTGGATCCCGGTCGTCACCTTCTCGGGGAGGCGAAGTATGCCATGGCGAGCCTCGACCTCGGCGACATCCTTTCTCCTTTCGGGGAAGGCCGCGAACCAGTCTCTGGCGAGGCTGTAGATCTCGTCCATCCTGTTCGTCCAGCCGGCGATCCGCCGGCCCTCGCGTCCTGCCCAGTCGAGGATCTCGCCCCCGTGTTCCACGAAAAAGGGATTGAGACAGTTCGATACGGAATGGGTGTTGGAGGAGATAAGGTGGACATGGATGTCATCGGGAAAATCGGCTGGGCTCATGCCGACGAGCTTTTCCGCGGCGCTGCCCACCTGGTTCGACCAGATTTCGTTCAGGGTTCCATTGAGCGTGTTGACCTGCTTGCGGATGTCCACGGAATAGGCCTGCCTATGGAAGACGATGTCGCGCACACGCTCGACGGCCTTGCCTGGCCAGAGCCCCTCGAGTTCGGCGACCTCTTCGTCGCTAAAGGTCGAGAGCGCCTCGAGCGAAGCCGTCGATGCGCTCGGCGCTGATTCCGCTCCGGCCTTCGACAGGGCCAGCAGGAGGTCCGGATGATTGAGCCTGTACCGAATCTTCCGGGCTTCGACCGCGAAGATCGACAGGCAGGTGAGAAAGTCCATGATGTCGGATATGCCCGACCTCACGAGGACCATGTCCTTGCCGGGCATCATCTCGTAAATGAATCGATGTCGCGCCTCGGTTGAGACGAAGGGGAAGAGCCGTTCGGGGCTCGTGTAGACCGAAGGCAGGTTGTCGGTGAGGAGAAAGACGAAGGAGCGGGTGACGTTGTCGGGAAGTCTCCTGACAGCATAGGAGAGGGCTGCCCAATCGATGCGCGAAGCGTCGCCCGCCAATCCGTGCAAGGCCGGCTCGAGGGCGGCGTAGAGATCCACGAGGCGGCGAATTTCGATGTGTCCCATCGTCACCCCGCGGAACACCTCCGCCTTGAAGCGATCGAAGGCGTCGAAAATACCCAGGCCCTCGCGGAGCTTCGTTCCTATCGCCTGGGCGAAGGGCCGTGAACGATGCAAGAGGCCGAGAAAGATCTCCGCGGGTATCGAGAGAATGGCTGAGGACTCCAAGGCGCGGACTTCGTAGGGTCGCGGTCGATCTATGAGCGCCGAACTTTCGCCGAAGTAGGTGCCGGCCTCGATGACGTTCACCCTGAATGGCGGGTTGCGCGAGACATCCAGGGATTCGAGGGATCCGACGAGGAGGACGAAGACTTCTTTGGAGGCCAGGTCGCCTTGGGAGATGAGGGATTCGCCGGGGAGGTAGCGTCGTTGCGTCGAAGCCTTGACGAGTTCGTCGAGCTCCTCTATCCGCAGGAAACGAAAGGGCACGATCGAGGCGAGGCTCTCGTGCAGGCTTGCCCTGTCTATATGGGGAACCGAAGCGACTTTCGAGACCATGGCGCGATAGTAGCCGAGGCCACGCGCGGCAGCAAGTTAGCGCGAGGTCAGGCATGGAAGTAGTCGGCGCCCATTCATCGCTTCCCCTATCCCGCTTGTATGGCCCTCCATTGCGGGGCTATTCTCGGCCGACCCTATGAATTCCAAATTCGCTTTGCTCGAAGGTGACGCCCTCCTCTTCGTCACCGCCATGATCTGGGGCTTCGCCTTCGTCGCCCAACGCGTCGGCATGGAAAGCCTCGGTCCCTTCACCTTCAACGGAGTCCGCTATCTGATCGGGGCCTTCTCCCTCGTCCCGCTTTTTGTCTTTCGTCGCGCAAAACAAGGACCTAAGGCGCCCTCGGTCCTTCCCACTCTCGGGACTTCCGGCTTCTCCCGCAATTTCGGCCCACCCCTCCTCGCGGGCGGCGCCATGTTCTTCGGCTCGAGCCTCCAACAGGTCGGTCTCGTCAGCACGACCGCCGGCAACGCCGCCTTCATCACGAGCCTCTATGTGGTGCTCGTACCCTTTCTCGCCGCCCTCTTCGGCAAACAGGTCCATCGAATCGACTGGGCCGCATCCCTCGTCGCCGTGGCTGGGCTCTGGCTCATCACCATGCAGCACGGTTTCTCCATCGCGGCGGGAGACGCCTTCGTCCTCGCCTGCGCCTTCTTCTGGGCCCTCCACATCATCGTCATCGGCCGATTCGCCTCGACCTACGACCCCATCGCCCTCGCCATCGGCCAGTTCACGGTATCGGGAGTCCTCAGCCTCGCCGTGGCCCTTCCCTTCGAGCGCATCACCATCGAAGGTCTTCGAAGCGCCGTGATTCCCCTGCTGTACGGGGGCGTCGCGTCGAGCGGCATCGCCTTCACCCTGCAAATATTCGGGCAGCGCAAAGCCAAGGCTTCGCATGCATCCATCATCATGTCGCTCGAGGGCCTTTTCGGGGCTGTCGGCGGCATAGTCATGCTCGGCGAGCCGACCACGGTCAGGATTCTCGTCGGCGGCGGGCTCATGATCCTGGCCACCATGTTGCCGCAAATCGCGGATGCGACGGGAAAAGTGTTGCGGCTCGGAAACTCAAGGAGGAGAGACGATGCGTGAACTAGACGAGGACAGGGAGCGGGGCCTCGAGGCTTTGACGAGGGCCTATACCACCGATGTCATCAGCGTCTCCGAGTTCGAGAGGCGAGCCGCCCTCATCCAACAGGCGCGCGACGGAGCGGCCATCAAGGACCTGCTCGCCGATCTCCCCCAGGAAGAGCCTCGCGGACGAGCCGTCTCACGCCCCCCCGCCTCGAACCAGGCCCGAAACGCCGAGCGTCCCGCGCCATCGCGCATCGACGACCGGCTTTCCGGCAGCCAATCGCTCACCTGCATCATGGGCGAGCGGAGCCTACAGGGCGACTGGCTCACAGGCGATCATGTTCAGAATTACACCCTTATGGGGAGCACGAGGATCGATCTCCGAGACCTCGCGTTGCCCCCCGACGGCCTACGTTTCGAGATATTCGTCTGCATGGGAGAGGTCGTGATCACGGTGCCCCGGGGCCTCGCGGTACGCCTCAACGCCACTCCCTTCATGGGGGAGGTCGCGGCGAATCGCGATGTGAGGCAAAGCGCCGTCGCCGGAGAGCCCGGAGTGCGGATCGACGGCTTCGTCCTCATGGGTTCCCTCAAGATCGTCGCCGCCGATTGATCGAAGAGCGTCTCAGGGGAAGCTGATCGTGTAGGAGAGCTGGATCTGGTAGCCGTGCCAGGCGGGGTCCGAGCCCGCTATGTCGATCAGATCTTGTCGATGAGCATCGAGCACTTGCCCGAGGGTATGGGAAGAGTCTTCTTCTTCTTTCCGATCACGTTGATCGTGAAATAGTAGAGCTTTTCGCTCTCCATGTGGATCTCCCAACCCCGGCCCGACTTGTTCGAAAGTATGGTGATCATGTTCCGCTTGAGCGAAAGGTTCTCGATGCCCATGATTTCGAGGTTGGGGATGATCCAGTCGACCGTTTTCCTGGGCAGGGAAATGTAGAGCCCGACGATGTTCTCGATCATCAGTGTGATAGTCGAGAGGCCGGTAAACGGAAGGAATTGCGGTCGCGGCCATTCTGGTCTCTCGGCCCAGACCGCCTTGCCCTCGCTTTGGGGTTGGTAAGCTTCCCAAAAGACCGGTCGTGGATCGCGCTTGTGTCCCTGTTCGTGCTCCTGGTGCATCGAATCGAGAACGAAATAGAGATGGCGGATCGCGCAATCACGGGCCATCTCGTAATGATTGTATTTCTCGAGTCCCTTGATGACCATGAAGGTGAAGGCCGGCACGACCGAACCCCGATAGCCGTTGCCCTTCCGATCGTAGTCAGGATGATCGGCCGAAAGGGTCGGGAAGGGATGCTCCGTGCCGAAGATCTTCGGATCCTTGAGGTGGGCGATGAGACGTTCCGACTTCTCTTCGTTGGGTATCTCGGCGAGGAGGGGCCAGTAGCCGCCGATGGTCTTCGTCGGTAGCCGCTTTTCGTCGGCGTCGAGGTCGAGGTAGAAGCCGGCCTCGGCGTCCCACATCAGGGAATTGATGCGAGTTTTCAATGAGAAGTAGGCACGCTTGAATTGAAAGGACGCGTCCTTGTCGTTGAGAATGTCGCCCATTGCCGAGAGATAAAGGGCGTTCATGGCCATGGCGGCGTTCCAGTCTGAAAGGTACTTCGCTTTGCCTCGGGGAGAGTTCTCCATCCCCGTCGCCTCGACAGGTACCTCGTAAAGACCATTTTCGCGGCGGAAGGTGGATTCCATCCAGGCCCACTGTCGCGTAAGGGCGGGCATGACGTCCTTTACGCGCTTCTTGTTGCCCGTCTTGTGGTAGAGATTGTATTCAGCCCAAGCGAAGAGAGGAAGGCCGATGCCTTCGGGATTGCTGGCACTGAAGACCGGTTTGCCGGTTTCTATGTCATACCGGGCACGGATGGCTCCCGAAGACTCCTGCAAGGCATAGAGGGCATCGAGGCCATTCGAAGCGGCGTAAATCCGATTTGAATAGACGAGAAAAAACGAGGAGAATACTTGCTCGAAGGAATCCAGGACCTGGGAATCGGCATATTGGAAGAATTTGATCTTGTCGATGCCCGATTTAGGACCACCCGAAGCCCAGGGATCGGCGATCCAGGCCCAGGTTCGATCATAAATTTCCACGAAGTCCTGATCGTAGAAATGCACACGCGGGAAATCGCGTTTGTTCAAGGACACTCCCCTTATCTATGCTAAACGCGCATACCGCCGGACACCAACGAAGCGCATTGTTTTCCGCGCATTTCAAAGCTATGACATTATATATCGAGGAATCGACTATAATGTCTGCGGAGCGCTTTGTCAAATTTTTAAGCGGCTCCCAGCGTGCCTGAACGCAGTTCATATGCCATACAGCAACAAATTAGCCCTAAAAAGTGGCCGCGAAGGCAACTTTACCCGCTTGCTTTTCCGGAAAATCGGATTACCTTTTAAGCATAAGGAGGACATCAGGACGGTCGGCAACCCATGCGTGGGACCGCGTTAGTACAACCCCTTGAGCAAGGAGGTTCGATGAACAATCCGCCTGACAGTTCCAGCCAGCCTGCGGGCTGGCAGACCGAGTGAGCGACGCGATCGAAGGTCGCTCGGTACAAGCGTTCCGGCAAGAAGTTGGACCGGAAATCGCAACAGGGATGGGTCGAGCATGAAAGCTCGAGAATGCTTTTTGTAAAGCATTGCCCGCCGCGCAAGACCGGTGCAGAGCATCCGGGCGCGATTCGGGCTTAGCGACGGAGGTCGATTCCCATTGGGCATCGGCCTCCTTTCTTTTGGCGCGCAGCGGATGCGCCGTTTGGCCAACTTTAGTCATCGGCACTGTTTGACATGCCCGACCTTCGCCGATAGGATGCGTCCTCCCTCAAGGCATCCGCTTCGGCCGCCGATAGGGGTAGCAGAACATGATTGTCACCCTGATGAAGCACGGCAAGGACGGTAGGCTCCTCTACTACACGATCCATGACAGGCAGCAGAGCCTGACCTCTCCCCACGCCCTCACCACGCTCTTCAGGACGGGTTCGGGACGAGAGCGCGAAAAGCACTATGACTTCGCCTCCCTCGCCGAAATGGACGCCATGATCAGGTCGCTTCTCTCCAAACGCATCCGCGACGGTTATCGCGTTCTGTATAGCTGGAGCCGTGACGCGAGCTGGGGAATCACGCCCAACCAGCCCGTCGGAGTTCCCAACGGATTCAGCCATGCGGGCCTCCTGTCGAAGGCCAACGCCGCCCTCGATTCAAACCCCAAGAGAGCCTCGGGCTGAGCTTCCGCGGATCGCTCGGGAGGCCCCTCTCGCCGCAATCCGCTAAAGTCCGCACATCGCCTTCCGAAAATCGGTTAACGATCGGTTTGTTGCGGTGGAGGAAAGAACCTTCCCGGCCGGTCGCGGAGGAAGGAGTCCATTGTGATCATCAACCACAATCTCAGTGCCATGTTCGCGGATCGCTCGCTGCGCGCGACGAATCTCAGCCAGGAAAAGAGCATGGAAAAACTCTCCTCGGGACTCCGTATCAACCGGGCGGGCGACGACGCCTCGGGACTCGCGGTCTCGGAGAAGATGAGAAGTCAGATCCGCGGTCTCCAGCGCGCATCCAAGAACGCCGCCGATGGCATTTCCCTCATCCAGACGACCGAGGGCTATCTTCAGGAATCCCAGGACATAATTCAAAGGGTTCGCGAACTTGCCGTCCAGTCGGCTAACGGCATCTACACCTCCGAAGACAGGACACAAATGCAGGTCGAAGTTAGCCAGCTTGTTTCAGAAATAGATCGCATCGCGAGCCACGCCCAGTTCAACGGACTCAGCCTCCTTACCGGTCGCTTTGCCCGCGCGGACGGGTCCAACACGGTGACCGGATCGATGTGGTTCCAGATCGGCGCCAATATGGATCAACGAACGCGCGTCTATATCGGCACCATGACGGCCAAGGGTCTCGGGCTCAGGAATGTGGGCGACGATTCGATCATTTCGCTCTCCGATCCCGACAGTTCGAACAGGGCGATCGGGACCCTCGATGTCGCCCTCAAGCGCGTATCCAAAGAGAGGGCCGACCTCGGCGCCTACCAGAATAGGCTCGAGCATGCGGTCAAGGGCATCGATGTGGGTGCGGAGAACATGCAGGCGGCCGAGAGCCGAATCCGCGACGTTGACATGGCCTCGGAGATGGTGAATTATACCAAGGATCGAATACTGGCGCAGGCGGGCAATGCGATGCTCGCGCAGGCCAACCAGAAGAACCAGCAAGTGTTGCAGCTTCTGCAGTAGCCGCCCTAATCGATCAGCGCGCGGCCGCGCGTCGGGATCGAAAAGTGAACTGAAGGCCGACCCTTGGGTCGGCCTTTTTTAATACTGAAGCGGAAGGAAGCGCGGACGGCAAACGCCGCGACATTTCTCCCCGCCGAATCGAGGTTGTGTGAGTCTTGGGCGCGAAAACATCGGGATGTCGCTGGAAACTCGCCAAAGGCTGCTGGCAGCGGTCTTCCCCGAGTTGAAGTATGGTGACGATCCCGATATCGATCGCTACCTCGAACTTCGCAAGGATGGCCGGATAGCCGACGCCCTCGCCGTCTACAATGGCGCCCTTCGCGGCCGATACCCCACCGACACGGACCGGGCGACCTTGATAGCGCTGAAAAGATCGCGCGATCCCCGTTGGGTCGAACTCCAGCGACGGCTCCTCGACAGCCTCGCCGCTCGGCTCGAGATTCGTCTCGGAAAAAACATCTCGACCATCGTACAGGCGGCCGCCCCCACCGGATCGCGCGATGCCTGGAGCTCGCTCAAGGCGGTCAACGCCTTGCTTTCGAGCCTTGGATCGCCGGACTCCGTCGAAGTCGCGATCTCCACCCTCCAGCGGCATATCAAGCTGGCCCGTGTCCTCGCCGAAGCTGCCGACCAATGGAAGCAACTCGTGAAGGGCCTGGAATACTCGCTGAGGCTGCTCGAGGAATATGCCGCGCTCGCGACCCAAGAAAATTCCGCGGAGCAGGATTTCGTCGCTCGAAGTCGGAAACTCGAGGAGAAGCGACGCGCCGGTTCTCGTCCTCGATCGTCAGCGGCTTACAGCGACGAGTCCACCGACTTCGTCGCGCGAAGCCGGACGAGACAGCGCGACGCCAAGGAAGCGCGTCCGTCCCGCTTCTTCGATCTCGATCGCATTCGCTTCACGAAGGCGGAAATCGCCGCCATCGAAATCGCGAATCCGCCGAAACGCCTCGAGGATCTCGTCGTCGCCTGGTGCGCGAAGTATTGGCGGCTCGCCTTGGATCCCCGTTTCGAAAAGAGCGTCTTCCTCTACTCGAGCAAATACAGGACACGACATTTCGAAATCTTCCGCGAGCTTCGCCTCGCCCGTCTCAGCAGACGAAGCGACGATGAGATGCTCACGGGGATGTCGAGCCTCTTGTCGACAGGCTATGCCTATTCGGTTTCAGGCGATCTCTACATGCAGCGTCGATGGAGGGCGGTCAAGGCGGGTCTCTTCGGCGAGGTCCTAACGCCGGGAGCGGAAATCGAAAAGCTCGTAGTAGAAGCCTCTCCGCCGCCCACGGACAGGGCAATAGAGCAGCCGGCGCGCGGGGAGAAGCCGAAGCTCAGACGAGCCAGCTCTTCGGCCCTGGCGCCGGCGAGACCGCGAGAGAGCGAGAAGGCCGTCCCCTCGCTCGAGCGCAGATCTTCGGGCTCGATTTCCGACCGGATCAGGAGGCTTTCGGGTCGACAGTACGATGTCTATCGGAACATCTTCCTGGAAAAGGTGCGCGCCTCGATACACAGGATCCTCCTCGCGACGAGGACACGACAGAGGGGAATCTTCGACACCAGCGCAAACGAGGCCGAAGACGCCCTTTTCGGCTTCATCCTCGCCCATTACGACGATCCCTTCATGGATTGGGAAACCTCTCGCGAAAGGGCCCTCGTCGAATCGCTCGGATTCCCGATGCCCCGGCTGGACGGGATAATCGAAGACTGCTACCGGAGACTCTAGGCTTCGACGCCCTAATCGACCCTCACAGTCTCTGGCGCCCCCGAAACGAACGCGCAAGAGTCAGTCGGTCCGCATACTCAAGATCGCCGCCGACGGGAATGCCCGTGGCCAGCCTCGTCACCTCGATGTCCTGCCTCTCGATCACGCGTTTTACATACAAAGCTGTCGTATCGCCCTCGACCGTCGGGTTGGTGGCGATGACCACCTCGCTGATGCCGCCTTGACTCAGCCGGGCCACCAAGGCATCGAGCCTGATGTCCTCGGGCCCGACACCGTCGATGGGAGAGATAACCCCGCCCAATACATGGTAAAGGCCCCGGTACTCATGTGAGGCCTCGATGGTCATCACGTCCTGTGGCTGTTCGACGACGCAGATGACGCTCCGATCGCGAAGGGGGGAGCTGCACACCGGGCAGGGATCTTCCTCGGCCCAGGAGCCGCAAATACCGCAAAAGACGATCGATTCGCGAAGGCCGCGAATCGAATCGGCGAGGGCATCGGCAAAGGCCTGGTCCGTGCGGAGGAGGTGCCAGGCTACCCTTTGGGCGCTTTTCTTTCCGATCCCCGGCAGTCGGGTGAGGAGCCCGACGAGCTCCTCGAGGGACTTCACTGCTGACCTCCGAAAAGCCCCGGCGGTATCCCGAGCCCGCCCAAGCCCCCCATGCCCTCGGACAGCTCTCGCTGCAGCGATTCCCGAATCTTCGACTGGGCGTCGTTGTAGGCGGCGACGATCAAATCCTGGAGCATGGTGACGTCGGATGGATCGACGGCTTCCGGAGCTATAACGCAGGATTTCACGGCCATCGTGCCGTCTATCGTAATGCGAACCATTCCGCCTCCGGAGCTTCCCGTCGCGAGCATGGCCTCGGTCTTGCGCTTGAACTCCTCCGCCTTGGCCGCAATGGCCTGCGGATTGCGCAGGGCTTCCATAAGATCAGCGAAGTTCATCCTGTCCTCCCCGTTGTCTCTGTTCGAGGCGTTGGCCCCTGAACATCCTCTCGACGATCGCCACCGGATCGGAGTGATCGTGAACGCTCGATGCCTGTCGTCTTTTTGATTCCGCTCCATCGCTCACCTTGAGCTCGACCGTGAGTTCTCGGCCCATCGATTCCTTGACCGTGTTCGCCAGGATTCCCAGTTCCGCCCTGACCACGCCCTCCTCCATCGCGTTGCGGAAGGAGATGACGAGGCGGTCGCCTTCCAAGTTCCAGCCGAGAGAAGCCGCGAGCCCCGATCCGAGAAGGGGATTGGATCGACCGACCTTCGCGATCAGGTCGCGACGAAAGGCGGCGAGATCCGGATCGATCCTCGCGACGAACGAGGGCTCGGGGTCGGAGGGCCGCTCCTCGGGAGCGGAAGAGGGCGGGGCCGGAGAATCCGACGCCTCGGGGTCGCGATGCGATGCTATGACCGGTTCGACTTCGACTCGCGCAGTTCGTTCGACGGTCGGCTGAACCGGGGCCGTCGGGATGGATGCCTGGGCCTTGAAACCCGCCGCCGCTTTTTCTCCCAAGACCGCCCCGGCCAAACTCGAAAAGGCGTTCGAAAGCGAAGGCGGCAAGCCCTCGATCAAATCAGGCTTTTTTTTTTCCGCCTGAGGCGTGGTGACCGCCGCAGGGCTTTCAGGACTGGCCCCAAGCCGTGACGGCTTCTGTAGCGAAGGCGCGGCAGGCAAGGCGCCGGCACGAAGGGCAGCGACCGCCCTAGCAAGGCTGGAAGGCGAAACGAAGTCCTTGAGGCGACCGAGGCGCGCGACCGCGAGTTCGAGCTCGAAGCGCGGATTAGGGCTGGCACGGAGATTCCTGTGCAGCTCCAGGAAAAGCCCCAAGCCGCGTTCGATCCGCTCCGAATCCAGGGCGGCAAGCACGAGGCTCGAGTAGGAGGTGGCAGGGGCGCCGATGAGGCTCTCTCGGCCCATGCCGTTTCCGATGAGGAGGAGGGCCCGAAGATAGTCGATGGCGTCGATCGCGAACTGCTCCGGCGAGACTCCGGAAGAGAGAAGAGCGTCGAGGGCCTCGAGCGCTCGGGCTGTGCCCCCGGACTGCTCGTCGACGACCGCCTCGAAAAGACCGTTCATCGCCTCGAGACCGATAAGGCCCAGCTTTTCGCGAATGCCCGCCACCGTAATTCCGCCTTCCGAGAAGGCGACTACCTGATCGAAGAGGGTGTAGGCATCGCGCAGCGAACCGCCGGATTCCTTCGCGATCCAGAGCAGGGCCGCGTCCTCGGCGCTCACCGAAAGATCGGCGGCAGCTGAGGCGAGGCGCTCGCGTATCGTGTCGATGGGGATGAGCCTGAAGGCGAACTGCTGGCACCGGCTCTTGATCGTGGCTGGGACCTTGTGAAGTTCCGTCGTGGCAAATATGAAGATTACGTAGGGGGGCGGTTCCTCGATGGTTTTGAGCAAGGCGTTGAAGGCGCTCATCGAAAGCATGTGGACTTCATCGATGATATAGACCTTGTAGCGAGCGCTATTCGGCGGAAAGAGCACCTCGTCCTTGATCTGCCGGACACCCTCAACCGAGGTGTTCGAAGCGCCATCGATTTCGATGACATCGAGGGATGAGCCCGCGGCGATGGAGCGGCAATTGGAGCAGGTCCCGCAAGGCGTCGCGGTCGGACCCTTTTCGCAATTCAGGGCCTTGGCGAGAATCCGCGCGGTACTCGTCTTGCCGCAACCGCGGGGCCCGGAAAAGAGGTAGGCGTGAGCTATGCGGCCGCTGGCAAGGGATGCCTCGAGGGTCGCCGACACGAAGTCCTGGCCGGCAAGTTCCTCGAAGCCTTGCGGGCGCTTCCGCGTCGCGGTTATCTCGTAGGGCATGGGGTGGAAAGTAGCATGAACAGGGGGGTGGGTAAAGACTCGAACGCCCGAAGCCGGGCGCTCTGCATCACCGCGCCTTCCGCTTACCGTTGCTTCCTTCCGGACCTGGCGGGGTTGGGCGGCGGCCACGAGCGCAGTGCCCGGCTTCGGGCGTTCGAAGGAACGCCTAGCGGAGAGAGGGGGATTCGGTCTTCGTCGTCATCGTCCTGATGACTCCTCAGACCCGCCTAACGCTGCCGCTAGACTTCGTCCGTCCCTCTTCCGGCCGCATCCTGCGGCCTCTTCCTCGCTTCGCTCGGCGAGGGACTCGGTTCGAATCCCCCACTGCTCGAAAATCGGAAGCCGTAGCGGAGAGAGGGGGATTCGAACCCCCGGTGCCTTGTGGGCACGCACGCTTTCCAAGCGTGGACCTTAAACCACTCGGACATCTCTCCAAAAGAAAGAACCATTTTTCAATGCGCCTTGAGACAAAACGGGGACTCGAATGAATCCCCCTTTCGCTCCGAGAGACAAAAACTGGTTCGCGTCGGGATTCGGTCCTCGTCGCCATCTTCCTGATGGCTTCCTCGGACCCGGCTCGCCCCTCTTTCGACGGCATCCTGCCGTCTCTTCCTCGCTCCGCTCGGCGAGGGGCTCGCTTCGAATCCCCCTCTCTCCGAGAGACTAAAACTTGTTCGGAGAGAGGGGGATTCGAACCCCCGGAACCCTCGCGGGTTCAACGGTTTTCGAGACCGCCCGATTCAACCGCTCTCGCATCTCTCCAAAAGAAAATGAGGCTAAGTGGATTCGAACCACCGACCTTCAGATCCGCAATCTGATGCTCTATCCAGCTGAGCTATAGCCTCGTGACGGAGAGGGCTCTTCGTCAGCACCCCCTCAATTTGATTACATACTTCGGAGAGGGGGGGATTCGGTCCTCGTCGCCATCTTCCTGATGGCTTCCTCGGACCCGCCTCGTCCCTCTTCCGGCGGCATCCTGCCGCCTAATCCTCACTTCGTTCGGCGAGGGACTCGGTTCGAATCCCCCCGCTGCCTAACTATTCAAAGACCTTATTCCGGAGAGGGGGGGATTCGAACCCCCGGTACCCTTGAGGGGCACAACTCCTTAGCAGGGAGCCCGATTCGGCCGCTCTCGCACCTCTCCAATGCGACCACTTGTCCCGGAGCGAGTGGGATTCGAACCCACGGCGCCTCGCGGCGCAACGGTTTTCAAGACCGCCGCATTCGACCGCTCTGCCATCGCTCCACAATTCGTGGTGGCACATCCTAAAAGGACGGCTTTCCTTTGTCAATATGTCGCATCGCCTCGTTCCTTCTATGTCACAAGGACTTATTCGACCAGGTAGCGGCCGATTTCCTTGAGTTCGGCGAGGCGCGAATAGACGGGGGGACGCTCGCCGGCGAGTTCCTTGTCCAAGGAAGCGACGCGGACATAGAGCTCGTTCAGTTTGTCGGCGAGGATCTTGAGGTTAGAGGCGAAGTTGTTGACGACCATGTCGCGAAGAATTCGATCGGACTCCGAGACGCGGTCAGGCGCCCCAGTCCCGGCCAGAAAGCGAAGATTGGGTTGAATCTGCTTCCGGGCCTGGAAGACAAACCGAGCCATCGCGAGTATCTGCAGATAGAGCTCATCGAGGTGATATCCTTGGTACCGATAGTCTTCGAGGCGCTCGGTGAAGGACTCGATCTGCGTCCAGGTCGACGACTCGAGGGTCATCGTGGTGAGGGCCCTACGGGTGAATCGATTGGCGATGTTGGCGTGGTAGTGTTCGGAGATCTTCTCGACACTCGCGAAAATCTCGGGGTTCTTGAGGAGCATCACACCAGGAGTATACCTCGCAACGAGAGCTATGCGCCAGCTTCATTGAGAAGCTTTATTGCCGCGGCCCCAAGATCAAGGCGATTTTTCTTCAAAAACGGTGATCGATCGGCCTTCGACAATCCATCCGCCGGAGATGCGACGGGCATGGAAGGGCAGTTCGGGATCGATGCGCCGAAGTGCCGCATCGGGATCCGTCACCTTTCTCGGCCTGTCGCCGAGATTGATCCAGCCGGTCATGCGCCCTTGCCTTTCGAAGACGGAAAAGAGGTTGCGACCGATCCGCGTCGCCCCGAATTCGAGTCCCGCCAGCCTGTCATAGAGGCCTATGACCCTTTTCGTAAAGGCTAGCGCCTGCGGGTCGTCGCCCGTCGACGCATCATCCGAGAACATTACCTGCGAAGCGAACATCCTCGCCACCGCCGCGATCAATTCCTTTTCCTTTCCCCCGTAGCCCATTCCCTTCGTGCGACAGAAGATGACGTCGGGGTCGTTGACGAAGACAGAGCCGTCGAGAACAGCGCGTCCGATCGTATGGAGAAGGTTGACCCTGGCCGCCGGCCGACCCTGTCGTCTGACGAGGCGAGCTAGCCAATATTCCCAGGTCTCCTTAGTGTCCGCTCCAATGCGCATCAAGGGGAGATATCCGTACGAGGATTCGAGGGGAGCACCGCAACCGAGCCAGGCGACGGGTAGGCCATTCCGGTTGAGCGAATGTCGAGTTATACGCGAGAGGATGCGCTCGTAATGCTGCCAGGCGGCGCCACCCTCGCGGCGCTCCCCCTCGAGGAGACCGGCATAGAGGAAATCGAGCTTGATATAGCGATAGCCCCATTCCTCCACAATCGTCTCGATGAGCGACTCGATCCAATCGGCGGCATCGCGATTCGAAAGGTCCCAGGCGTAAAAATCGCCGGTCCACATATTGTTCCATCCCGCGACCACGGGGCGTCCTTTCGCGTCGCGGAGGAGCCAATCGGAATGCTCGGCCGCGGCTCGGCTGCCGCTTTCGGCGATAAACGGGGCAATCCACAGGCCGGGGACCAGCCCTCTCGCTTCGATTCCCCGTGCCAGGGCCGCCATGCCCCCGGGGAATTTCTCCGGATGAGCCGACCAGTCGCCCACGGCCTCTTCCCAACCGTCGTCGATCTGGAAAATCGCCGGTTTGCCCCTCCGGATATAATAAGCATTGATAAGATTATCGCCCGATGTGAGGGAATCGAGGTCGGACAGGATCACCTTTTCTGAGATCGACGTGTAATGATTGTACCAGGACTCGTATCCGCCGGGGACGAGGCCGGCCGAGGACCCGAGAAAATCCAGCCTCGCGAAACGGTCGTCCTCGCCGAAGAGCCGCCCGAAAAGATCGCGTTCGGCGAAAACGCCTGCGCATCGAGCGACAGCGAGTCTCGCGACGGTCTCCCCTTCCCGGAATTCCATACCCCGCGCCTGGATCTCCACGGAAAGCGCGAGGGTTCGTCGGTCGATCCTGAAGGCGACGGGCGCCCCCCTCCCGAGCTCTTCGGCTCCGAGGGAAATTACGAGGATTCGGTCATCTCCCGCGCGTATGCGTGTGAAGAAATGCGAAAGGACTTCACCCCTGGCCTCGCGTGGACCGGGACGCAGATCTTCGGCATTGAGCCCCTCGATCAGAATGGCTGGCGGCACTCGTTCGCTCGCGGTCAGTTCGCCGGCGAAGGACCAGGACTGCCAGCCGTTCGAAAAGACGAAGCGCGAACGCGTATCGGAAAAGGCGTGCAGTCCCTCCTCGTCGAACCCGAGCAGCGAAGACAGTTCCCCGAAATCGATGGAGAGAAGATCGACGACTATCTCGGAAGCCCGGAAGGCCCCGGCGGCGGCGATCGTCAATTCGATTTCGCCCGAAGCGAACTTTTTTCCGATGGAGGCTTTGAATCGACTATCGACGAGCACGCAGACCCCCCGACCGACGCGTTGCGGACAGACTCAACATGAAGGGAAATTCCAGTATATCATCCCCTTCCCATGATTCGTCTGTACGCCTTTCTCGGCAACCATGGCCGCGAATATCGCGGCAATCGGCACAATGTCGCCTGGCATTTTCTCGAAAGCCTCCCCATGCACGGCGACCTTCGCTGGGAGCGCAAATTCAAGGGTCGCTATGCGCAATGGGAGGGACCTGCGGGGCGCCTCTGGTTCCTGATGCCGGAGACCTACATGAATCTTTCCGGCGACTCGGCGGCCGAGCTGATGCGCTTTTTCCAGATAGGCGCCGATGAGATTCTCGCCGTGCACGACGAATTGGAGCTGCCCTTCGGAACCTTCGGATTCAAGATGGGCGGGGGCCTCGGCGGACACAACGGTCTTCGGTCCCTCGAGGCGCGACTCAGGACCCGCGACTTCGCGCGACTTCGCTTCGGCATCGGACGTCCCGACCATGATGACATCGCGGGCTATGTCCTGTCGGATTTCACCAAGCAAGAGCGGGAGGACCTGGCAAACACGATATTTCCGAAGGCTGCGGGGGCCCTCGATACCTGCCTCAAGGAGGGCTTCGAGACGGCCCTCGCGAAGTATCCCAAGATACGCGCGCTCGAGGGACAATAGCTTAAGACGGGCCGAGTCCTCGGCCCGCCCCGCTTGTCACGAAGCGGGGCGATCCTGCGCGAAGGCGCGGATTTCCTCCAATAATTCCCTTCTCAAGGGCAGGCCTCGCGCCTCGTTCTCGCGGCGAATCGAAAGCCGGCTCTCGCCGGGGAAGCGGACGGCGCGCGAGGCGTCGGTAGGAGTCGATCCGTGGACCCTTTCCTCCATCTCGGCCACGACAGCCTCGAGTTCGGAGGAAGACGAAAACTTGGAGAGGTCGAAGGCGACGAAAACCTGGGATAGGCCGTATTCGCCCTCGCGTTTGCCCACGCCGCCCACGGAATCGCCCCCGGACAACATGGCGGCGAGGAGATCGAGGACGATGGAAAGCCCCGAGCCCTTCCAAAAGCCCGTCGCCAGGGGCCGCCTGGTCGCGAGGATGGCGGAGGGGTCTCTGGTCAACCGGCCTTCTCCATTCCAGCCCCCCTCGACCGGCAACTCCTCGCCGCGAAGGGCCGCGGCCTCCAGCTTTCCGTAGGAGAACTGTGACATCGCCATGTCGAGGAGGACGGGACCGCCCGATCTAGGGAGTGCGACGACGAGGGGATTGTTGCCCAAAACCGCTTCGATCCCGCCCCAGGGGGGAAGATTCGGCGTCGTGTTGGTCCAGCACATCGCGGCAAAGCCCGCCTCGGCGATGCGAAGGCCGTACTGACCGCCTCGCATCCAATGGTTGGTGTTCGCGAGGGCGACGCAACCGACACCATGGCTTCGAGCGAGTTCGACCGCCCGGTCCGCCATCGCGAGGGCGTTCAGATTGCCGGGGCCGAGGTTCCCGTCCCAGCGCTCGAGCGCTCCAGCCGAGGCGACAAGCCGGGGGACAGCCATGGGCCTCACCCACCCAGCGTCGATCCAGCGGATAAAGCGAGGGAAACGCTCCAGGCCATGGGTATACACGCCATCGAGTGTCGCCTCCACAAAGAGTGCGGCGCAATCGGCCGCACTCTTCTCCGAAAACCCCCGCCCGACAAGTACGGAAGCGAGGAGGCCGCGCAATTCCTCGGCTTGTACCCTGTCGAAATCGATAGTCATCCGGGCGCCTTGTTCCCTTTCGTCATACTACGTACCTTCCAATCACGGCCGTCGACGAAATCAATAGATGAGCTCCTTCAAGCGCTTGTCGTCGCTCCGCCAATCGGGATCGACGCGGACCCGAAGCCTGAGCCTGATCGGATAATCGAAGATCTCGTCGAGATCGGATTCGGCCTCTTCGCGGATGCGTTTGATCATCGATCCGGCCTTGCCGATGAGGATGCCTTTTTGCGACTCGCGCTCGACGACGAGGTCGTAGGCCGCCTCGAGAGAGCCGTCCTTCTCTCGCGCCGAATCCTGGTAGGCCACGTACACCGCATGGGGCAGTTCTTCGCGGGTATGGAGCATGACCTTCTCGCGGATGATCTCCGCGATGCGAAAGACGGGCTCCTGGTCGGTATAGAATTCATCCGGATACCATGCTGGACCCTCGATGGCGCGCGAATACAGGAGGGCGAGGAGATCCTCCAAACCGCTGCCCGCGAGGGCGCTGATGGCCAGGACGGGCGATCCGGGGAGGCGGGCCGAAAGGAAGGCTGTAGTTTCCGCTGGCTTGCTCTCCTTCGCGTCGATCTTGTTGATGACGGCGACCACAAGCTTCGAGGCGACCTTGAGGGCTTCGACGATCGCTTCCTCTTCCGTACCTGGAGTTCTCGTCGAGTCGAGGAGATAGAGAATGATATCCGCATCGCCGAAGGCCCCGCGAGCCACGTCGCCGAGTCGCTTGTTGAGTTTCTTTTCAGAGAGGTGGAAGCCAGGGGTGTCCAACAACACGAGCTGCCCCTCGGGACGGTTCACGATGCCGCGCACCGCGTTCCGCGTCGTCTGCGGCACGGGCGAGACGATCGAGACCTTGCCTCCGCATAACGCGTTCACGAGGGTGGACTTGCCCGCGGAGGGTCTGCCCACCACCGCTACGAATGCCGATTTCGCCATGTATGCCTCACTCGAAATAGTCGGAGGGCGGCTCTCGCCCCGTCCAGATGCGGAACTGCTCCGCCGATTGGTGGCGCAACATGCCGAGGCCGTTGCAGATTCGGCAACCCGCTTCCTTCGCCCGCGCAAGAAAGGGGGTGCGATCGGGTATATTGATGATATCGAAGACTGCTTCTCTCCCGGTAAATTCGTACCAATCGAGAGGATCTCCGGATTCCTCCCCCATCATCCCCACGCTGGTCGCGTTGACGATGAGATCCGAGTGGTCAAGTACGAGGTCGAGGGCGCGCTCGTCGTTGTAGGCCCAGGAGAAATCGTGATGCCGGGCGAGAACCCGCGCCTTCGTGAGCGTCCGATTAAGGACCAGGCCAGAAGCGCCGAGCCGGGAGAGGACCAAGGCGACCGCGCGGGCCGCCCCCCCCGCGCCGATGAGGGTGACGCGCAGGCCGCGAAGGTCGGTACGCCCGAGGAATTCGCGGATGGAGCGTTCGAAACCGATCGTGTCCGTATTGTGGCCGCTCCAGCCCCCCTCGGGCAGCCTGGCCAGCGTGTTCACGGCTCCGACATCCCTCGCCTCGGGGGAGATCGTCGTAAGGAGGGGCAGGATCGATTCCTTGTGCGGAACCGTTATCGCTGCCCCTATGACATTCGCCGCCGTTATCGCGGCGAGGAGCCCCTCTGCGTCCTCCGCCGGGACGGGGAGTACGATGGCATCGATGCCTGCCCGGGAGAAGGCCGCGTTGTGGAGGGCGGGCTGCCGCGAGCCAAGACAGGACGCGCCGCCGCCGAGGGCGAAGACGGAGGTAGTAGGACCGATCTTCCTGAAGCGGAAGGTATCGATGAGGACCTCCGGATCGAGATGACCCGGACCGGCCCCCACGAGGCCCGCGGAGATGGCGCTCGTGAAGACCAGGCTCGATCCTAATTGTTCGGCGAGGATCCGCGAGGGGAACCCGTAGGGTCCCATGCCGATGATAATCTTCTCCCTGGGCGGAAGAGTATTCGCCCAAGTCGCAAGCCTCGCGAATTCCTTGGCGTCGCGGCAGGTAGCTGCCAGCTGGGGAATTTCCTCGGGTTCTGCCGCTATCTCTTCCCAAACGGCATCGAGATTCTCCGGCAGGCCTTCCAGAAAATGCTGTGATCTGATGATCCTCGTGCCGAAAATTCGGCATGCCTCCTCGATGGCCGAAACCCTGAAATCGCTTTCGAGATCGACATAGGTGAAATTGGCCGAGGTGTCGCTTCGGGCATGGGTCAGCCCCTTGGCCATCATCACGAGCCTGACGCCCTCGCCTTCGTCGAAATCGCCGCCGTCCACCCTGCGGCGGACCGTAAGGATGCATGGTAGGCCCGCGCGTTGGGGGAAGGCGCGAAGATTGAGCATCTCCCCCATTTCGAGGAAATCGGCCCGGAGCTCGACGAGATCGATCTGGCCGCGGTAGAGGTCGAGGACAGCGAGATCCTCGGCTATGGTCCTACCCGTCAGGGATAGGCAGATCCTGGCCATCTCCCCTCCTACAGGTCGGCCCTGAAGACGGCTATGTCGGTGATCACCGAATTCTTCACGGCGATGCGGAGCTGCACCGGATAGCCCCTCCAAGGCAGTCGCCACACGAGACCGTCTTCGGCGACGAAATGGGGTTGTCCGAGAAGGGACAGGGCCTTGTCGGATGCGTCCCCGATGAACAGACCGAAGACGGAACCTTTGTAGGCGGCATCGAAGTCGATGCGCCATACATGATTGGAATACCAATCGAAGCGGCATCCGTCTCCCCACGAAAACTCGACATCATCCTGCCAGGACTCCGGGCCGCGAATCGGAGCCATCGAAACCGGGGGACCGCGTTCCGCTATTACCTCGGCGATGGTCTTGCCCAGGAAGACCGTGGGGTCGTCGGGCAGGACGGGGATCTGCGTGGAGGGAGTATCCTCGGGCGCGCTCGTCGCCGATTGGGGGGCGGGAGCGGCTATCCCGGCGGGGCTATCCCCCGGAACCGGCGCCTTGTCCTGCGCGGGAAGACCCGAGATGAGGCAGCAAACCAGGACGGTTGCGATGGAAATTCGGGAGCGGATCACAATGGTCACTCTAGCGGTGGAATCCAAGCATTACAAGCTCGGCCGGCCCTCATGTGTTCCGCCAAAGGAGAATTGCGGTGATAAGGTTGATCATGAAGGCGGCGACGAGAAAGACGCCTGAAAGGAGTGTCGCCGTGAGCGCGCGCCTCTCCGAGCGACGAGCCAGGGCTATTGGATCGCCGGCGACTGCAATGCGCCTGATTTCAGGGTCATCCGTGCTTTCGGGGGTGAAAATCGTCCATGGACCCTTGTCCCCTGCCCAAGGGACGAAGGTTGCGATGTCCCCTGCGGGGATATCGCCTCGCCTGACACGATAAAAACCGCCCTCGGGAAGCGGCGCGTCCCCAGCCTGAGGCGCGGGACTCCCATCAGCGGCACGCGAAAAACGGAGTGGAAGTCTGCAGAGATCGCGCAGGACCCGCTCATCGAGGGCCTTTCGCCAGAAGCGGCGATAAAGGAAAAAGAAGAGCAAGCCCGGGGGGAGGAGACTCAGCACGGGAGCGAGGCTCACGAGTAGGGAGAGAAAGAGGATCGTGGGCAGGAGGTGGCTTCCGACAAAGGCGAAGAAGATGCCGAGCGTACCCATTCCGAAGGCCAATGAAGCCCGCGAAAGAGGATTCCAGTATTCATTTTGCACCCTGCCGCCGGCGATAAGGCGCGAAAGGAGATTTGCTTCGTTCCCTTCGTAGGAGACGACTATGAGCGGTTCGCGGGCATCGTTAAAAAACACGGGAATGCCGTCTTCAACGCGCACCCTCCCTCCTACGAAAACTCTGGATGATTCCGGAAAGACCCTGACCCTTTGCCAACGCATACGCTCGACGAGGGCATAGCGCCCTTCGAGCGCTTCTCCCCTCCCCTCGTCGGGCAGTATATGAAACCAAGTCGAGCTCAGGTCGACAACCGCGGTGAGGTCCCGACCATGCAACCAAATCTTATCCTCCCCTTCTACGGCTTCGATCTCCCCGTGAAATCGATAGTGCCCCTGCAATTGGCCGCTCTCGCAGGCGGCCGCCCAGGAACCCAAATGCAGCCTCGGCGATAAGGCCAGATCGAGGAGTCTTTCCCTGAAGCGTCGCCATTGATTGCGGGCGATGTAGCCGCCTATCACAGGAAGGAGGATGTAGAAGAGAGTCGCCACGGCAAGAGCGACATAGAAAGGCACGAACACGCCTTGTCACCGCCTCTTTTGCGGAAGTAGCTTCGAGACTAGCATGATCGAGCGCATAGCTGTAGGCGCCTTTGCCGCCAATTGCTGGATTCTACCTCTCGCCGCGAAGTCAGAATCGGCGACGGCCCAAAACCCCTGCATCCTTATTGATCCTGGAGCGGAGGCGGATCGCATCGTCTCTTTTCTCGACGCGAGAAAGCTCCTGCCCTCCCTCATAGTTTGTAGTCATGGGCATCTTGATCATATCTGCGGCATCGGACCCCTTGTCGCGACTTTTGCGGCGCGTGGCGTAAAGCTCCCCATCGCCATCCACAAAGACGATGCGGCCTATCTCGGCGCCGAAGGGAAAGAGCGCAACCGAAGGCTCTTTCGAGACATGGGCGCCCTGAGCATGTTCGAACAATTATGGACGGACGTTCCCGAGGCCGATCTCCTTCTGGAAGAAGGGCAGAGCCTGCCCGACTCGCCATGGAAGGTTATCCACAGCCCAGGTCATTCGAAAGGGTCGATCTGCCTTTACAACGAAGGGGCAGGTCTTCTCATCTCGGGCGACACCCTATTTAGGGACGGCGTCGGCAGGACGGACGGCTTCGACGCCAGCCTCGAAGAACTGCGCGAAAGCATCGCCTGGAAGCTCTTCTCCCTCCCTCCTTCCACAAAGGTATTTCCCGGCCACGGTGCGCCTACCACCATCGGACGCGCACGGGGTGATTGAAGGCTCCGGACACAAAGGAGCAGCCGCCAAGCGAGGCCGCGCTGTACTGATTTCCAGGGACTACTCGCCCCTTCAAGCCGGCGTCGCGAGCCTTGTCTTCAGGAATACCCAAGGCGCTATAAAGGCGACAGTGAAGCCGACCATGCCGAAGCGGAGGAAGCGGGCGAGGGCATAGAGCTCGGCGCTCGGATCCGGCGAGATCAACTTCAACAAGAAATAGACGATGACCGCGAGGGCCAGTCCGAGAAGGACCCGCCCCGCCCTCGTCACCAAACCGCCGGCGACAGAAAACGCCGCCTTGTCGTCTGTCCAGGCGAACCCCAAGCCCGCGCCGAGAAAAGCTCCCGACATGGCGACGTCGCTCCGATAAAAGGCATTCATGATGAGGGCGACGAAAGCCAGGGAGATGAACCGCCATCTCCCGCCAAGGAAGGCCAGTAGTTTGTCGAAACGATCAGCCATCAGGCGATCGGCGAGGACGAAGAGGAGACCAACGACCCATCCGCCAAGTACATCGGTCGGGAAATGCGCCCCGAGGTAGATCCGCGAAAAGCCAACGAGGAGGGGCATGGCGACGGCAAGAACGAGGCCCCAGGGTCGAGCGATCAACATCGCGATCATGCCCCAGAACACGACGCTCGCCTGTGAATGTCCCGAGGGAAGGCCATGACCGACCTCCTTGACGAGGGCGAGGGCCGGAGCGAATTCGAAGGGCCTTGGCTGTCCCAGGAGGTTCTTGAGCCAGAGATTGACGAACACCGAAAAAAGGAACACGAGGGCGAGACGTTCTCCCCGTTTCCTGTCGACAGCCCAGTACACGAGGGGCAAGGCGATGAAAAAAAAGCCCTCGCTGCCAAAGAAGGTTATTCCCTTCATAATTTCGGTCAGCCATGGGCTGCCAATCCCCTGGACTGCCCGTATGACGTCCAGGCCCCACGACAAAATCCCGTTCATACCATCCTCCTGCCAGCGAGGCGGCCACTGTAACGCGGGCCCGACAGCTGGACAAGCACAGATCGCTGAGCTGCATAAATCGGAGGATGCCGCCTTAGCCCCATCCTTGACGATCGCGCCTCCCCATAGTACAAGGACTTCGCGCGGCCCGCACGGTGCGGAACCGCTTTTAAGCCGGCGTGGCGGAACGGCAGACGCGGCGGACTCAAAATCCGCTGTCCTCACGGGCATGAGGGTTCAAGTCCCTCCGCCGGCAGAATAGGCGAACTTGAAAAGCACATAATGTAGCGCGAACCTGAGGCTTCGGAGGGACTTGAACCGAGCCGCCCGCGCCGCGGAGCGGCGAAAAGTGCGCAGGATGCGCACGGAAGGGCGGCGAGGCGGCCTGGAGCGAGCGATCAGGATGATCGCGAGCGGAAGGCAAGTCCCTCCGCCGGCAGGTTTGGCTTTGGGTATTCCTTGTCGCTTTTTCGGTGGTGGGGCCATCCCTCCCGGGCGTATCATGTGACCCATGGACAAGACGCTTTTCGACGAGGCTGCCATTCCTTATGCGGAAATGGAGCGGGCCTTTCTTTCGCGCGACGCCAGCTACGATGGGCTTTTTTTCGCGGCAGTGACGACAACAGGCATCTTCTGCAGACCATCATGCAAGGCGCGAAAGCCGCTTCCGGGAAATGTCGTGTACTATGCCAGCGCATCAGAGGCCTTGTTTTCCGGCTACCGCCCCTGCAAGCGGTGCAGCCCCCTCGCCGCCGACGGAGATCCAGAATGGGTCTCTTCGCTCATCGCGGAAATCGAAACCGAACCGGCGCGAAAAATACGAGAAGGCGAACTCAGGGATCGCGGCCTCGACCCGGCCACTGTGCGCAGGCGCTTCATGAGCCGCTTCGGACTTTCGTTCAACGCGTATCAGCGGGCCCGCAGATTGGCGGCGGCCTTCGAAGACATCAAGGATGGCTCTTCCATCGACGAGGCGGTCTTCGAGCACGGCTACGAATCCCACGCGGGCTTCCGCGAAGCTTTCGCGAAGCTCTTCGGGTCCACACCGGGATCGGTGGCCAAGGGTGGGGGAGACTTCATTCGAATCACCTGGATCGAATCAGCCTTCGGCCCCCTCGTTGCGGGAGCGACCGATCGGGGCATTGTCCTCCTGGAATTCAGCGACAGGAGGATGATGGAAGCCCAGGCGCGAGCCCTCGCGAGTCGGGTAAAACTCCCGATATCCCCGGGGAAGAATAAGCACCTCGAGCGACTCGAAAACGAGCTCGCCGAATACTTCGCCGGGAAAAGAAGCAGTTTCGACATTCCCATCCATGAACCGGGCACGGCCTTCCAGGAAAAGGTCTGGGAAACTCTGCGCACGATCCCCTGCGGCTCCACCTGGAGCTATGCCGATCTCGCCAAGGCCGTCGGCGATCCCAAGGCCACGAGGGCGGTCGCCCGAGCGAACGGCATGAACCGCGTCGCCCTCCTCGTTCCCTGCCACCGCGTCATAGGGGCCGACGGAGGGCTCGGCGGCTATGGAGGAGGTCTTTGGAGAAAGAGGGCCCTTCTCGATATCGAGGCGCGTATGGTCAAGGGCCGCGGCTGAGGGTTGTTCAAACCTGGCGTCACCGGTAACACTATGGCGGCCATGCGAAACACCTTTGGGCATTCTCATCGCCCTATCCGCACATCGAAAAGCTCGACCATCTGGGCTGCCATCCTCGGGGTAGTGGCGCTCATGTCAGTCTTCATGCTCTCGACCTCCTGCAGCCTCGCGGAATCGAGACTCGTCACCATTTGGACCGACGTGCCGGAAGTCGCGCTCTACGCTGAGCTCTTCAATCAAGAGCAGCAACGCTGGCGTGTAGAGGTCGTGTGGAAGGCCGAGTTGCCTCGCGAACTCAGGGACAGCGGCACGCAGCCCGACCTCGCGATCGGGGCGCGAATCAATGTCGCGGGTCTCCGCGATCGCTTCAGATCCCTCGATTATCTCTTCGGCGAACTGGCGTTGGACCAATCGGCATTCTACGGACCACTTCTCGCCTTCGGTTCCTCCGACGGGAAGCAGCGCCTCCTGCCTCTTTCCTTCAATTTGCCGGCGATCCTTTTCAGGAAGGACTCGAATGTCGTCCCGGCTCAAAACAGCACACTCAGCCTAGCGGACCTCGTCACTCCCGCCGAAGCCTTCGACAAAGTCCAAGGCGCCGGATATTCCCGCATGGGCTTTTCCCCCCGCTGGAATGCCGATTTTCTCGTCATCGCCGCGGCGGCCGAAGGGGCAGGCTTCAGGGAAGGCAAGCCGCTCGCGTGGTCCGAATCGGGCTTGCGACAGGCAATCAGAAACATCGGGGAATGGGGAGGAGCGACGGCGCCCACGGCAGGCGCCTCGGACGACTTCCAATTCAAATATCTCTTCACCCCCGAGTACAACTGGATCGCCGAAGGGCGCGCCCTCTTCGCCTATATCGATTCCTCAAGGCTCTTCCTCGTTCCCGAGGAGAAAAGCGCAGTTCTCGACTATCGTTGGTACTCCGAAGGCGCTTCGATTCCCGTACTATCGAATCTCGTACTGGTCGGCATACCCAAGTCGCGGCAACCGGTGCGCGGTTCGGAAGCCTTCATCTCCTGGCTTTTCAATCCCGCGAAGCAACAGGCGATCCTCGAAGCCGCTCGTCGGACTCGGGCCCTCGAAGGCTCTTTCGGAATCGCTGGGGGCTTTTCCACGCTCCGCAGCGTGACGGAACAGGTATTCCCTCTCTACTGGGCCAACCTTGCGGGCCATATTCCGCCCGCTTCGATGATTAAAATGCCCGAAACCCTGCCGATCGAATGGCCGGCGATCAAATCCGAGGTGCTCGGGCCATGGCTCAAAGACATTATCGGGAAGCCCAGCCTTCAGGCCAATCCCGGAGCCGACCTAGGGGCCAAGCTCGCCGATTGGCTAAAAAATGGAAGAGGCGGCTGAGTTCTTGCGCCGCCCGATTTGACTTCCCGATAGACGACCATCGAATCGGCGCGCGCAAGCTTAGGGGTAGTCGGCCCATCTATCGAAGAGTAGATCGAAGTGGGCAATGTCGGTTGCCCTGACGGCATCGGCTCGCAGAGAGGCGCCTCCGGGCTCGCCCTTCGTGTAGGCGCAGAAATGCTTGCGGAATTCGAGGCAGGCCTGCCTCTCGCCGATGAACCGGGCCGAAAGGGAAAGATGGCGCCGCGCCACCTCGATGCGGCGCACCCTCAAAGGCGGCTCCGGGCTCCGACCCGCCAACACGGCCAGGGCATCGGCAAAGACAAAGGGATTGCCCATGGCGCCCCGGGCGATCATCACGCCCGAAACACCGGTTTCCTCGAACATGCGTCGGGCTTCCGCCCCCGACGCGGCGTCGCCCGAGCCGAAAACGGGGAGGGATGTCGAGGCGACGAGCCTGGCGATGGCTGACCAATCGGCCTTTCCCGAATAGCCCTGGGCGCGGGTGCGCGCGTGGAGAGTTAGGGCGGCGGCTCCCGCGTCTTCGGCGATTTTAGCCACCTCGAGATAATTGATGCTCGTCTCATCCCAGCCGAGCCGGAACTTCACCGTGACGGGCACGGCAGCCATCCCCGACTCGTCGAGGGCACGGCGCATGGCGCCGACTATCTCGCCGATCTTCCCCGGCTCGCGCATCAGGGCCGAACCTGCGCCCGTCTTTACGATCTTCGGAACAGGACACCCACAATTCACGTCGACGACCGAAGGTTTCCACGACGCCAGCGCCCTGGCCGCCTCGGCCATCACCTCGGGCTTTGCCCCGAAGAGCTGTATCGCGTATTCCCCCTCGCTCGGGTCGCGTTCGAGGAGTGCGTTGGTCTTCTCATGCCCGCGGGTCAAAGCCTCGGAGCTCACCATCTCCGTGTAGCAGAGATCGGCTCCTTCCCCGACGCAAACCGCCCGGTAGGCGGCGTCGGAATAGCCCGCCACCGGCGCGAGAAAGAGATTTCCTCGCGCGGTGAAGGGTCCGATCGCGACGGGGCGATGCAGGGAAGCGACAGCGCTTAGGCCGGAACTCGGAAGAAACGGCATGCGTTCTGGAAAAGCTGCTCGGAGACCGCCTCAGGGTCCATTTCAAGCATGTCGGCCAGGAAATAGGCGGTTGAAGGCAGGTATTCCGGCTTGTTGCGCTTACCGCGATAATCGGCAGGTACCATGAAGGGAGCTTCGCTCTCTATCAAGATGCGGTCGAGGGGGACCGTGCGCACCGTGTCATGGAGGTTGCGGGCATTTCTGTAGGTGAGATTCCCCGCGAAGGAAAAGAAGAGGTTGAGCTCGAGAGCCTTTTCGGCATAGACGGCGTCTTCGGAATAGCAGTGGAGGACGCCGCCGGCGGGGGGCAGGCGGTCGCGGAGAATGTCAAAAACATCCTTCCCGGCTTCTCTATTGTGGATGACGACAGGAAGGTTCATCCGCGCCGCCATGTCGAGCTGATCGATGAAGAGTTCGATCTGGCTCTTTCGATCGCCATAGCGGTGGAAATAATCGAGACCAATTTCGCCGATGGCGATGACTCGGGGAAGCTTGATCGCTTCCTCGATGGTTTTCTTCCAGTCCTTGCCGGGCGATTGCACCTCGGAGGGAGATACGCCGACCGCGTGGTAGACGTGCTCGGCCGTTTTGAGGTTGTCGTAGACCTGCTTGAAGTCGATGAGACTGTTGCAGATGCTGACGATTCGCGCGACTCCGGCCGCCTTCGCCTCTTGGCAAACGAGAAGCTGTTCGATCGGGTCATCGAAGATGAGCCCGATGTGGGCATGAGTGTCGAAATGGCGCATCGTTGTTCCGTTGTCAGAGGGAGATGACGTGGAGATCCCGTACGGGGTTTTGCGAATGTAACATGGGCACTAAGCCCAGTCAACTCGACCGCGGCGGGAAAAGGTGAGGCTGAGTCCCCGGGCGGGGACCTATTAGCGACCAGACGATAACTCTAAGTGTCCAATTTCGTCAATAAGTCCCCTAAAGGGGCGAATTACATCCTAAAGGCTTCTCCAAGATAGATTTCACGGGCAAGCTCGCTCTCGAGAATCACATCTCGGTCGCCGGAAACGAGGATTCGGCCGAGGTTGATGATGTGTGCCTCGTGGGTAATCTCCAAGGTGTCTCGAACATTGTGATCAGTTATCAAGACCCCGATTCCCGAAGCCGAAAGCCGGCGCACGATATTCTTGATCTCATGCACCGCTATGGGATCGATGCCGGCAAATGGTTCGTCGAGAAGGAGATACTTGGGATCAATGGCGAGGGCGCGGGCTATTTCGGTGCGTCTTCGCTCCCCCCCAGATAGGGTATAGGCCGGTTGCCGAGCGATTCCTTCGATCCCGAATTCGGCCAGGAGCTCGGCGAGGCGGCGCTTTCGGGCGTTCCTGTCGAGATCGGGGCGCGTTTCGAGGACGGCCAGGATATTTTGTTCGACCGAAAGCTTGCGAAAGACGGAGGGCTCTTGGGGAAGATAGGCGATCCCGTGTCGAGCGCGCAGGAACATCGGCATCCGGGAGATCTCATGCTCCTCGAGAAAGACCTTGCCGGCCGTAGGCTTGATGAAGCCGACGATCATGTAAAAGACAGTGGTCTTTCCCGCGCCGTTCGGACCGAGAAGACCCGTGACCTGACCTGTCCGCATCGAAAAGGACACGTCGGCGACGGCGACCTTGCGTCCGTAGGTTTTTCTGAGGCCCCGTACTTCGAGGATATGGTCGCTCAAGGCGCCGCCCCTGTGGGTGGTGGTGGCGGCAGGGCCGCGCTTGGGGCTGCCGCGGGCGGAAGACCGGCACCGGAGGTACCCGAAGGAGGCGCGGCGGTGCTTGCGGAAGGCGAAGCGGTTCCGTCGGGGCTTGCCGATTCGCCCTGAGAAGGTGATTGCGACGAGGCGGCATGGACAGAGCCGCTCACCGAACCCTCGAGGGTGATCTCCTCGCTATCGGTGTTCACCACCATGCGGGTCGCTCGGTATTCGTCGCCGTTCTTGACCACCCGTGGGGCCCCGCTCAACTCGAGGAGGTGTTCCTTGCGGCGATAGATCGCGTATTCCGATCGGCAGGCGAGGCCTTCCTTCAGGATGCGGACGTTGACCTGGGCAATCGTGATGCCCTGGTCTCCGTCATCCTGAATCCATTCCGCCTTGAGGACGACATGGTTTTCGCCGTCTTCTAGAATGGCGGGTCCGTCGAGAACGGCGAAGGATTTGTCCCGGTCATAGCTGAGGCGGGGCGCTTCGAGATGGATGCCGTTCTTCTTGTCGTCGGCTATCACATTCCCTTCGCACACGAGGAGGGAATAGTCTTTGCCACTTATTTCGATTTTGTCGGCGCTCACGCTGATCTTGTCGCTTAGTACCTTGGCATGGCCGGAAAGTACGGTCTTTTGTTTGCCCTCGGCGAGGACGCTTTGCACCGAATCCGCCGAAAAGGTAAAACTGTCGGCGAAGACGAGAAGGGTCGAACATGCAAGGATCGCGGCGAGAACGGGACGCATCATTGCGAGGCTCCTTGGTCAGGAGCAGTCTCGGCGCTCGAGGAAGAGACGATCTTGCCCTCGGAGGCTTCGGAAAAGGAAAAGGATCGACGCTTCAGGTCGGCGCGAAACCCGGCGCCTCGTACCCAGGCGCCGTCGTCTCGATTGACGGAGACGATGCGTTCGAGGCCGCCCTCGAGGACCTTCGTGGAATCGGTCCAGGTGAGGGTTTCGGCCTTGAGCGTCGCCTTTTCCCGCTTCGACTCGAGGACGACGTCCCCACGAAATTCCGCGTTGTCGCTATCCGTCCAGACGGTGGCCGAGTCGGCCGTGCCCGATGCCTGCAATGCGCCCTTCGAATCGTACTGGGTGAAGGTCACCCCTTCGAGCTCGGTGCGGTGATTTTTTTCGAAGGACTCGGCTCGGGCCGCGTGGATTTCCAGGATCACCGTCCCCTTGTCCACGACCCGATGGACGAAACCGACGAATATCGCCGTCGGTTCCTCCTCGGTCGCCGTGCTCTTCGCCGAACCGTAGTCGAAACTGCACGAAAGGAGGGCTGTCGCGAAGATGACAAGGAGGGCGAATCTCGCGAGATGGAGCCTATGAGCGAAGGCCATGCCCCTCCCCGGCTTCTTGCTTGGCGACGCGCTTCGGAACCGCATCCCGCGATTCCCCCGCGCGCCTTTCCGCCGAGGCGACGCAGGCGCCGATGAAGCCCTTGAAGATGGGTGAGGCGGCCGTCGGCTTCGATTTGAATTCGGGATGGAACTGTACACCCAATCCCCAGGGATGCCCCGGCCATTCGCAGGACTCGACGAGGCTCCCATCAGGCGTCAGCCCCGATATGCTGAGGCCGCTCTTCTCGATATCCGTGCGATACGTGTTGGAGAATTCATAGCGGTGGCGATGCCGCTCCCAGATGCGCTCCGAGCCGTAGACCTGCCGAATGAGGCTCGCTTCCTTCAACACCGACTCGCTCTTGCCCAATCGCATGGTGCCGCCGTAATTCCGCACGTCGACCTGGTCCTCGAGAAGGCCTATCACGGGGCAGGCAGTATCGGGATCGAACTCGGTGGAATGGGCGTTGGCCCAGCCGAGAACGTCGCGGGCGTGCTCGATCACCATGATCTGCATACCGAGGCAAATGCCGAAATAGGGCTTCCCGTGTTCGCGCGCCCAGCGAGCGGCGCGTACCATGCCCTCGATGCCGCGCTCGCCGAAGCCGCCGGGCACGAGGATGCCGTCGACCTCGTCGAGGAGGGCGTCGACCTCGTGATTTTCCGGACCGGTCGTAGAGCCAGCCGAGGCTTCTAGCTTGCCGGAATCGATCTTGATGATGTCGACCCCGGTGTCGTTCGCGATGCCGCCATGAAAAAGAGCCTCCCAAACCGACTTGTAGGAATCGGTGAGCTCCATGTACTTACCCACAACCCCGACCTTGACGCGTCGCTTCGGCTCGACGACCTTGCGCACCAGTTCCTTCCAGGGGCGAAGGTCCGCATGGCGGCTTTCGATATTCATTTTTTTCAGAAGGAAGGAATCGAGTCCCTGTTCGTGGTAGATGAGGGGCACCTGGTAAATCGTGTGGGAAACATCGTAGCCGGAGACGACGCCCTCGAATTCGACGTTGGTGAAACCGGCGATCTTGCGCCGCATGCCTTCATCCAGCGATTCGGAGGCCCGTAGGATGAGGGCGTCCGGCTGGATGCCGACCTCCTGGAGCTCCTTGACCGCGTGTTGGGTCGGCTTGGTCTTGAGCTCCCCGCCGGAAAGCGCGGGAACGAGGGTCACGTGGACCGAGACTGCGTTTTGTCGCCCATACTCATGGATAAGCTGGCGGGCGGCCTCGAGGAAGGGAATGGACTCCATGTCGCCGACCGTGCCGCCGATCTCGATGATCGTGATGTCGACATCGGGGTCCTTTCCCACGGCGAGAATCCTGGATTTGATCTCGTCGGTGACGTGGGGAATGACTTGGACGGTACGCCCCAAGAAACGTCCCTCGCGTTCCTTGTTGATAACCGCCTGATACACCTGGCCCGTCGTGATGGAATTAGCGCGGGATAGGGGCGAATTGGTGAATCGGCCGTAGTTGCCGAGATCGAGGTCGGTTTCGGCCCCGTCGTCGGTGACATACACCTCACCATGCTGATAGGGGCTCATCGTCCCCGCGTCGACATTGAGGTAGGGGTCGATCTTGACCATGCGCACGTTGAGTCCGCGCGCTTCCATGAGAGCGCCGATCGAAGAGGCGGCTATGCCCTTGCCTAGGCTGGAGCACACGCCTCCCGTCACGAAGATAAGCTTCTTCATGGGTTTTCAGTTAAGCGGAGAGGGGCCGTGAGTGTCAATGACGCGAGGGGCGCCTCCATCCCTTTCGCGAGCCTTGAGCCTTGGTCTCGACCCGGCTATCCTCTGCCCTCATGGGACTCTTTACCCCCTTCAAGCGCGCTAAAAGAAAGCGCATCCTCGCAGAGCGCCCGATCCCCGACGAGCTGTGGGCCTGGGTAATGAAGGAACACCCCATTTTCCGCTATCTCAGGGAGGAAGAGCGGGAACGCCTCCGCGAGCTGGCGACGATCTTTCTCGCGGAGAAGATATTCGATCCCGTCGGGGACGCGAAAATCGACGAGGAACTGAAGCTTTCGATAGCCGCCCAGGCCGTGCTCCCCCTCGTCGGGCTCGATATCGATTGGTATGACGATTGGTCGACCGTGATGGTGACGCCCCGCGAATACGAAGTGAAAAAGAAGGACTATGACGAGGCGGGCGTCGTTCACGAATATGACGACGAATTCTCGGGGGAAGCCTTCGACCTCGGCCCGGTAGCCCTCTCCCGCGTGGACATCGAAGCCTCGGGCTGGGGTGACGGCTACAATGTCGTCATTCACGAGATGGCTCACAAGATCGATGGAAGGGACGGTCACTTCGACGGGGTGCCGCCACTGCCCCGCGACATCGGAATAGCCGAATGGCGAAGGGTCTTCAGCGCGGCCTACGAGGACTTCCGTCGCCAACTTTCGGCGCCAGCCTCGCGCAAGCCGCGGCGGGGAAAGCTCCGCAAGGGGGGGGCAACCCGGATCGATTCCTACGCCGCCGAGAGCCCCGAGGAGTTCTTCGCCGTCTTCTGCGAATATTTCTTCGAGCGCCCCGAATTGCTCCGCTCGGAATACCCCGAGGTCTATGATCTCCTGGCCCGTTTCTTCCGCCGCGATCCGCTTTCCGCTGCCTGAGGGAGGGTGTTTCGAAACCGCCCTCCCTCGGCGAGGCTCGACGTCAGTAGTCCAGTTCGACCTTCTCGATTTCGGCCTTGTGGCGCATCTTCAGGTAAAGAGCTGAGGCCGAGCCTCGATAGAAGTAGCCCGATACGTTGTAGCTCTCGAACTGGGAATCCGGACTGTAATCGATGCCGTACAGCTTGATGTTCGAAAAGCGTCCGATGCCGTATAAGACGAGAAAATGAGTATCGCCAGCGGGGTAGGTAACTGAGAACACCCTTTTGGCCGAAGTGGCGTCGACGGTGAGGAGGGGTGCGCAGGTCCAGGCCCAGACGCCTTGTTCGAGGTCCTTGGCGAAGGAGACTTCGTGGGGATACCAGGGATTGTCGGCAATTTCGCCATAGAGCGATTCAGGAGAGATCGAGCCTGTTTTCGATGCTACGGCCCCCGAGGCTATCTCGAGACTCGCCGGAAGGAAACCCATGTCGTCGCCCAGGGATAGGGCTCCATCAACCAGGGTCTGGCCTGCCGCAAGGAGATTATCCTTACCTTCAGCTTTTCCGAGGGCGATGAGCGCGAATCCGGCATCGAGGGAAAGCGATACATCGACCTTCCCATCCGCCGACGTCTCCAAATACCAAAGATCTCCCGCCTGTACCATGCCCGCGAGCACCTGAGCCTCGGCTGCCACATGGTTCGGAAGAACGTCGGTCGAACCGCGGAGAAGGGAGCTCGCCGCGGCCGCCGCTGAAATCAGGCCGACCTTCTGCCTTTGCGTAAGCAGGGACGGGTCGAGGGTCGCCAAGAACGCGATCGCATCCGAATAGAGCTGCTTCGGACTCCTGTCGACCAGGCGCTGAACAAGATCGGGAACCTCGAGAATCGAAGGATCCTTGGCTGCGAGCAGCGATGCCAGCTGTCTGGACTCGCTTGCGTCGGCGGCTTCGAGATCAGGCATGCGAGTGAGTGTATTTCCGAAGTATGGGACGGTCTGCCAGGTCAGCGACTTCGCAAAGACGTCCTGACCCTGTCTCGCCTTGGCGATCGCGGCCTCGCCCTGACCTCGACGAAAGGCTTCGGCAAGCCATGCCGCGAGGGCCTGTTCGGAAAAAGCCGAACTTCCATCGGCCATTTTCCACTTGAAGGCCGCCTGATCGAAGCGGCTATCGCTCAACCCGGACCAGGCCTTGTCGAGCCACGCGAGAATAGTCTGCCTGAAATCCGCGTCGCTTTTGACGACAAAACTAGTTTTCCCCGGCACAACCTTGGGCAGGGCTTCTACGAGCAGGGGGGTGCCGATCGGTAGATCGACGCTCGAATCGGAAAATGCCGAGGATGGCAGGGAGATGCGCCAGCTATTTCCCTGGGCGACGACCACGCTCGAGCGGTCGCTTCTCGTCCATGCGGAAGATTGGGGAAGATCCGCGGGCAATTCGAGGAATTTCACCGTCGAGTCGGGGCTGGCAACGGTCATGCGAACGCTATTCCCCGCTGCGGCAATCGACAGGGTAAGTTTTCCAGAGAAAAGGAGTGTCGCCCCCGCATCGCCTTTCTGAATGGAACGAAAATCGACGGGATTCTTCGTTCCATCGGCGAGGACGATCATGGCTTGGCGTTTCGCATCCACTCGCATCCTCAATCCGTCGATAGAAAGATCGAAGGCGGGGGCCGAGGGAGCCTTAGCCTTCACCGCGGCGCCATGAAGGGAGACTATACCCGATCGCCACGAAAAGCCCGGGGCCGAGGAATACTGGAGAAGGACGAGGGCCACGAAAGCCAGGGCATACACGAGGGCGGCGATCGACGCGCGACGCCAAAATCCTGATTTCATCATGCGAGACTCTATCGATTCGTGCGATTCCTGGCAACCTTGTGCAATGCGGAGGGAAAGTATAGTATCCTGCCCGTTCAAAGCCCTTGCGCGAGCCTCGGGCCAGGCCCTGACGAGGCAAGATTCCTTAAGGAATAGTAACTCTCGCAGGAACACGAAGCAGTACCCGGAGAATCGGACAATGCATCTCCACAAGTACCCTTTCTTGGCCATGCCCCTCGTCGCATCGGTACTGGCTGCCTTCCTGGCTTCCTGCGCGGGAGCACCGCAAGCCAAACCGACCCCCCAGCCTAAGCCGCCCCAGACGGCAAAACCCAGTCCGACCCCCGCTCCAAACCCGAAGGTAGCCGGCGTCGCATCAGCGGGAGCCTTGTTGGCGGCGGGCAATCCCGCTGCCGCGGCCGATTCGCTCGGTAAATTGGCGGCGGCGAATCCTTCCGACCTCGAGATCAAGCGTCTGCAAGCTTCGGCCCTGGTATCCGCCGGAAAGCTCACCGAAGCCCGAGCCCTCCTGGACAGCATTCTCGCCGAGCATCCGCAGGATGCCGACACCCTTACGATGGCGGCCGAAATCGCCCGATTCCAGAACGACACGAATGGCAGGAAAGCCTATCTCAACAAGGCTGTCGCGGTCGCACCCAACAAGGCCTCGGTCCAGGTTTCATTAGGGGAATACTGGCTGGATCAGCACGAATGGGCCAAAGCCCAGGTCGCCTTCTCCAAGGCAAGCGACTTGAATCGCTCCAACCCCGATGCTTTCAAAGGGCTGGGGCAGGCCCTCTATCGTCTCGGTAAATACGATGACGCGGAAAAGGCCCTTGATTCGGCCCTCGCCCTCGACCCGAACGACGCTTATACCTATTCCGACCGCAGCAAGGTGCGATACCAGCTCGGCAGGTATGCCGATTCCGAGTCCGACCTCAGCGAGGCGATCGCCATGGCACCGAACGCATCCTGGCCCTATATCGATCGTGCGCGTTACAGGATCGACACGAAGCGCTTTGCCGAAGCCGAGGCCGACCTCGGCGACGCCATCAAGGCCGAGCCGGACTACTTCCTTCCCTATCTCTACCGTGCAGCCATATACGTCAAGCTTGGGAATGACGCGGAAGCTCTCGCCGACTACGACATGGTGGTCAAGCTCAAGCCCGAATACTGGTATGCCTACGAATCGGCGGGACTCTGCGCCTTCAGGCTCGGCCGATGGAAAGACGCGGGCATACGCTTCCAAAAAGCCTTTGCGAGCGCACCCGCGCGGTCCGATTATGCGGTGCTGGGCGCCATTTCCCTCCTTCGAGCCGGTAGGCTCACCGAAGGTAGGGCCCTCGCGGGCAAGGCTGCAGCCAGGCTCGACCGCGACGCCGAACATTCGCGATGGACGATCCTCCGACTCTTCGAAGACATGAACGATCTCACCACCGACCTCGAAATCGGCCTGCAGAGCGAGCAGAAACTCGATATCCGCGCGGAGATGCTTTTCTCGCTCGGCGAATATTGGATCATTCGAGGCAAACCGGACCTGGGAGCGAAATACCTCCAACTCGCCCACGACATGAACCGGCAAGGCGCGATCCAATACAGTCTCATCGTCGCCGAGCTCGCTCGTTCCGGCTCCCAGGCGAATCACTGAGCGGCCCTCGGCCGAGAACGCGCGCAAAGGATACATGATGCCCCAGACCACCCGCAGACTGACCATTGCCGGACGCCCCATCCTCATCGTCGGCACCGCCCACATTTCCCGAGAAAGCATCGATGAGGTTCGTTCCCTGATACGGGCCGAAGGTCCTGCCCGCGTCTGTGTCGAAATCGATGCCGGGCGCTACCGCTCGATGAGCGAGGGATCCAAGTGGGAAAACCTCGACATCATCAAAGTGCTCAAGGAAGGGCGGGGCTTTCTCCTCCTCGCCAACCTTGCTCTGTCCGGTTTTCAGCGCCGCATGGGCAGCGAAGTCGGTGTTAAGCCCGGCGAGGAGATGCTTGCCGCGGTGTCCGCTGCCGACGAACTGGGCATTCCCTACGCCTTTTGCGACCGCGACGTCCAGACTACCCTCAAGCGCGCCTGGGGACGCTCCAACCTCTGGAATCGCTCAAAGCTCCTGGCCAGCCTCGTCGATTCGGCGGTCTCGGGGGAAAAACTCTCGGCGGAGGACATCGAGAAGCTCAAAGAGCAGAACGAACTCGAAAAAATGATGGGAGAGCTCGCCGACTTCCTGCCCTCAGTCAAAGAAGTCCTGATCGACGAACGCGACCGCTATCTCGCCGCGCGCATTTTCACCGAGGCCAAAGCCGCAAGCCTGACAACCGGCAACACGAACGCAAGCGTCGATCAGGCATCGCCCGATTCCGGCGAACTCAAGGCTCCGGCCCCCGTCCTGGCGGTCGTCGGCGCGGGACACCTGGAAGGCATCGTCAGTTGGCTCGAGCGTCTCGAGCGGGGCGAGGCCGACGAATCAGTAGCCGAACTCGAAACCCTTCCCAAGCCTTCGCAGGCAGGCAAGATCCTCGGATGGGCCATCCCCGCCGCGATCGTCGCCTTCATCCTCATCGGCTTCTTCAAGTCCGGCACGACGGCGAGCCTCGACCTCCTCCTCCGATGGGTCCTCCTCAACGGTTCCCTCGCGGCCATCGGATCGGCGCTCTGCCTGGCCCATCCCCTCACCATCCTCGTTTCATTTTTCGGGGCGCCCATCGCCACCCTCAATCCCTTCGTCGGAGTGGGGATGTTCGCGGGCGTAGTCGAGGCCTTCGTCCGTAAGCCCCGGGTATCGGACTTCGAGAACCTCGCCGAAGACGTCACCCATCTCAAGGGCTTTTACCGAAATCGCGTCACGCGCATCTTGCTCATTTTCTTCCTGAGCAGCCTCGGCGGCATGATCGGCAACTTCATATCCCTGCCCTTCCTGGCCTCGGGCGCATTGTCGGGCAAGTGAGCCATTCCGCATGAAGGAGTACCTATGAATGAATGCCCCTGCGGCTCGGGCCGCGCATATTCCGACTGCTGCGAGCCCGTCATAAAGGGCAAAGTGCCGGCGGCCACGGCCGAGACTCTGATGCGAAGTCGCTACAGCGCCTACGTAAAGCGAGAAATCGACTGGCTCATGAAAAGCTGCGTCGGGGGAGACGAGGGTGTCGACCTCGAGGCGACACGCAAATGGGCGGAGGAATCCGAATGGCTCGGCCTGCGTATCGTATCGACGGACAAAGGCGGGCCCTCCGACGAGAAGGGCAGCGTCGAATTCATCGCCGATTACGTGCAGGGCGGTCTCAAGGACAAGCACCACGAAAAGGCGAAGTTCCTGAAAAAAGACGAACTCTGGCTTTACGAAGAAGGCGAGATCGTTCCGGAAACGATTGTGCGCGCGACGCCCAAGGTCGGCCGTAACGATCCCTGCCCCTGCGGAAGCGGCAAAAAATACAAACAGTGCCACGGTCGGTAGGATCAAGGCCGGCGTTGGCGCAGATCGGCTAGGCCGGCCGGTCCGCTTCAGGCCTCGTTCGCCCTTTCGACCAGCTCGAAAATCGCGGGCATCAGCTGTTTCTTTCGCGAGAGGATGTCCTTGAGCACGTAGACTCCCTCGTCGCTTCGCGGATAGTTGACGAGACCGATGAGCTCCTTCTCGCCGTCGAGGAGGAGGAGACTCGTCAGCTCCGTGATGTCCGTGACCATGAGGGCGGAAAGCCAGCATTGCCGCTCGGAACGCACCTTCGCGAGGGCTGCGAGGATTTCGTCCTTGCGTTCCATAATCACCGCCGTGTCGGTGACCTCGACCTGGCTCACGGAGATCTTCCTGCCGGAAGTCTCGTATTCCTTGAGGTCGAGGTTGACGATTTCGGCCGCGGGCTTGGACGCGACAGCCGAGGCGGCCCCCATGATGTCTGCCCCGAGGGACTCGATGTCGAGATCGGTAATGTTCGACAGATACTCGGCCATGTCGCGGTCGACGTCGGTCGTCGTTGCCGAGCGGAGAATTAAGGTATCGGAGAGGACGCCGCAGAGAAGTATGGAGGCCATCTTCTTGGGCAGCGGAACCCTCGCGTCGCGGTACATCGAGGCGACGATCGTGCTCGTCGCCCCCACCGTCCTGTTGATGAAATTGATGGGATAGCGCGTCGAGAAAGTCCCGAGCCGGTGATGGTCGATCACTTCGAGCACATGGTAGTTCTCCGCCCCCTCGACGGCCTGCGACAATTCGTTGTGATCCACGAGAATGATGTCGACGTGGGGATCGCGCGCGAGATCGCCCTCGGCGAAGATGCCGACCACCTTGCCTGCCTCGTCGACAACGGGTACCGAGCGGCTGGGCGAAGCCGCGAGGGCCTTCCTCGCGCTCTTGATGAGATCCTTCTTCTGGAGGGGCTGGATCGACGAGTCGCCCATCGAGCCCACGGGCGTCGAGTAAAGGACGAGGAGTGATGTGCTCGAGGTGTCGTAGGGCGAGACGAGAATGGAAACCCTCTTTTCCTCGGCGAGCTCCCTCACCGCCTTCGAAACCACATTGCCGTTCGTCACGATGAGGGCACGCACGCCCGACTCGATGGAGATTCGCTGCACATCCTCGCGATCGCCGACGAGTATGATCGTGTTGTCGACGGGCTCGCTCTTCAGGTGTGTCACGAAGGATGCCGTCTCGAGGGCGGCGACGAGCATCCTCGCCTTGAAGAATGTATGCTCGTCGAAGATGACCAAGGGTTGAGCCTTCGCCGTCGTGACGAGGTGGGCTACGCTCGTCGTGATGACGGCCTTCTTGTGGGGATTGATCTTGGCGAGGATGTTCTCCGCGAAGGCGCCGTAATGGAGGAGGGCCTTGTAGCGACCTTCGGCGTCCACGATCGGGAGGACTCGATTCTCGGCCTTTCCCATCAAGGCGAGAGCCTCCCAGAGCGGCGAGGTCTCGAGGACAGTCGGCACGGGATCGCCCAGCCAGTATTCGACCTTGGGGAGGAGATCGGGTACGAATTCGGGCAGGTGGACGCCGAAGCGCTGAAAAATGTACTCGGTCTGCGGATTGGCCGCGCCGGCCCTGGCCGCGCGAACCTCGGCCATGCCCAGGCTACGCTTGAGTTCGGCATAGGCGGTCGCCGCCACAACCGAATCGGTATCGGGATTCTTGTGTCCAATGACGTAAACGGTCCTCTCCATGATGCTCCTGCGCAAAGGGCCGGGATCTGTCCGGCCTCGAATACAATGGGTGCCACGCGCCCGTTTTAGTTACCGGATAGCGGCCCGGGCGTCTCGTTCTCGCCCCTGCCCTTGTCCGCTTCCTCGATGATCCTATCGTATTTGCGATTTTCCTCGGCCAAGGATTTCGCCCTCGCCTCTTCGACCTTCGCTTCGAGCTCGAGGACTTCCTTGCGCGCCTTCAAACGCTCGACCTCGGACTTGTCGCGCTGGATGGCGCGAACGAAAAAAAAGACAACCGTCGGCAGGCCGATGAAGAGAAGGAGATAAAGGATCAGTCTTTCGAGAAGGGCCATTGGATTCCTCCGGGCAAACGCCCTGCCCGTATCGGGGAGTATACCACGACGAGGACGAACGCATTGACCACCCGATTCTTGTGCCATCCGCTCATTTCTTGCGCTTCCTATATTCCCAAGGCGGGATGGGAGAAGGATCCTTCCAGAGACCGATTCTCTTGAAACGCGCTTGGGCCTCGAGGGAGGCAAGTACAGGATCCTTCGAGTACTGCTTATAGTGCCAGGCGAGGCCGGCGGCGAGAATAGCCTTATTCAAGGACTGGCCGTTTACGAAGACCTCGCCGAGATAACGCCCGTAACGATCGATGCCATGGACCTCGACGCGGGCGATCTTGCCGAAGGCGAATTCCGAAGCGAAACGCTTCGCGACCTGGCCATAGGCTTGGCTGAGCTCGGGCGCGTCGATGCCGTCGAGGCGGATTTTGTATTGCTTCTTCGCCTGGAGAATAGTGATCGTGTCGCCGTCATGAACCCCGACGACCTTGCCCTCGAGGAGGGCGGGATAGGTAGCCTTCGCGAAGGTCGACAAGGGGAAGAGCGCGAACAGGAGGAGGGTGAGCGGAACGAATTTTGAACAGTTATTACTTCGCAGCGCGATGAGCATGGGCTGATCCTATAACAAGGTAGATTTTGTGAGAAGGACCGCTTCGTCCTCGCCTGGTTCCTCAATCGCTTACGGTGGCTCCCGCATCGTCCGCCGCGAGAAGGAGGTGTTTCCAGGCCTGAGGCTGCGCGGCAGCGCATAGAGCGTCCATGCGAGAAGCAAAGGCGAGGTCTCCCCTCCTCGATACGGCGATCACGGTGGGCCCTGCTCCGGAAAGCCACACGGCAAGGGCTCCTGCATCCCGGGCTCCCCGTCGCATTTCCTCGAAGCCGGGAATGAGGGGAGCTCTCCAGGGTTCATGCAGGCGATCGTGCATCGCCGCCCCAAGCTTTTCCCAATCCCCGGTCAAGAATGCCGCCGTAACGAGGGCCGCTCGACCAGCATTGCCGGCCGCATCGGCGAACGAGACGCTTTTGGGCAGGGCCGCTCGAGCAATGGAGGTTTCAAGGGGGAAGGGCGGCACGAGGGCCGAGAAAGAGATACTCCCGCCAAGGGGCCTCCGGATCGAAACGATCCTTCCGTCTTCGCTCACGGCGACCGCGAAGCCGCCGAGCATGGCGGGAGTCGTGTTGTCGGGATGACCCTCGATGCTCGCCCCAAGGTCGAGAATGCCCTGTTCATCCAGGGCTTCGGACGCAGGCGAACCCAACAATCGCTTCGCCGCCAGAATACCACCAATTATGAGCGTCGCGCTCGAACCGAGGCCGCGCGCCACGGGCACGGGGCTATCGAAGCGAACGCGAAGAGGCGGCAGTCGCTTCCCGACGGCAAGGGCCGCTTTCCTGGCCGAAGCCAAAAAGAGGTTGTCCGATCCGCAGTACGCTGTCTCGCAACCCAGGATCTCGTCGCGAGCTGCTTCCTCGACGATAAAGCTGTTGCGAAGAGCGAGGGCGAGGCCGAGGGCGTCGAAGCCCGGGCCGAGGTTGGCGCTGGTTGCCGGAACGCTGACGATCATGCTTTTCCCGATAGCCAAGAAAGGATTGCCGCTTCGACCGCCTCGGGGGCGACCTTGTGATCATGCTTTTCCACGGCGCCGCGCAGGCCCGAAAGCTGGGCTGGTACAGGAAGTCGAGCCTTGTCCGCGAGAGCCTCGATTGCGTCGAACTCGTCCTTTCTTTCCTTGAGTCCGAGGGCAGCCGAAACCGTACCCGCGAACTTGAAGGGACTCGCGGTCGCCACGAGAAGCGTGGGGCGGAGGGCTCCCGCCTCGCGAAGGGCGGCCGCCGCCGTCGCCGTGTGGGGGTCGAGAAGATAGCCTGTCGTCTCGAACAGACGCCTGATTTCCGCGGCCGAGGCTCCCTCGTCCGCCGACGCTCCCCTGAAATCGGCGAAGGCGCGCCTTTCGCCTTCGGTCAATTCATAGCGCCCTTTCGAGGCGAGTTCGGCCATCAGATTGGAGGTGCGACCGGGATCGCGACCGCAAGCCTCGAAAAGGAGCCGCTCCAGGTTGCTCGAAACGAGGATGTCCATCGAGGGGCTTGTGGTTATAAGGAAGGGGCGATTGCGATCGTAGATGCCTGTGGCCAGAAAGTCGGCCAGCACACGGTTCCTGTTGGTCGCTACGAGAAACCCGCCGATGGGGAGGCCCATCTCTTTCGCATAACGCGCCGCGAGGACATTGCCGAAGTTGCCCGAAGGAACCGCGACATCGAAGCGACCTTCGGCATCGAGGAGCCCGAGGGACTTGAGCTCGCGGTGAGCGTGCACATAATAGGCGATCTGAGGGGTAAGACGGCCGATATTGATCGAGTTGGCAGAACAGGGAGAATTGCCATGCTCGGCGAAGGCCTGACGACTCCCGGGATCGGTGAGAAGCCGCTTCGCGATTCGCTGCGCGTCGTCGAAATTGCCCTCGATGCCAAGAACGAGACAATTGGAGGCATTGCGGGACGTCATCTGGCGCCTTTGCACCTCGCTTACGCCCTGGGCGGGATAGAGCACGACAATCCTGATGCCCTCCCGGCCTTCCAGGCCCGAAAGCGCCGCCGAACCCGTATCGCCCGACGTCGCGACGATGACAAGAAGCTCATCCTCGAGCCCCGCCTTCTTTCGCGCCATCGCGAGCAAGTCCCCGAAAAGGGTGAGGGCAAGATCCTTGAATGCGAGGGTCGGCCCGCGAAATAGCTCGAGCACCGGAAGGTCGCCGGCCTGGACAAGCGGAGCCACGCGCGGATCCTCAAAGGTCGCCGCCGCCCGTTCGATCGCAGCCTTGAGTTCCTGCGCCGGGAGCTCTTCGAAGAAAGGAGCAATCATCCGATAGGCGATATCGGCGTACGCAAGAAATCCCCTCTCGCCGAGTGCAGGATCGAGCAAAGGGAAGAATTCCGGCACATAGAGTCCCCCGTCGGGGGCGAGACCTGCGAGGAGGGCCTCATCCGCACTGACAGGCCGGGCGGCAGAACGCGTGCTTCTCAACAGCATGGAAGATCGATACTCCTTGTCGGACGATTGGAGCGACAAGGAGATACTACCCTCGTCGCCGGCATCCGTGTAGTGCCGCGAGGGAGTGGCGATGTCTTGAATTCCTCATCAAACCCAAGAAGAGATATAGATGAGGTGCGCCGCCATCCCTTCGTTTGCCTTTTCCGTTCTCGACCAGCCGCCCGGAAGCCCCAGGCTCCGTGCCGCCGATTCGAAATGCCTCATCGCTATACCCATGTCTATGTTCTGGATGTGGATCTCACCAAGGGCGGAATTATAGGCGCGATCCTCATCGAGGTAGAGATCAAATCGAGGCTTGGACTCCGTCCCCCTCGCAACGATGCGCCAGGGCTGTTTGTTCGAAGCCGAGGGTCCCATACGCAAGGCTTCGAAGACCCCGAGCCACGGAGAGTCCGCGAGCGACAGAGGCCTTCCTGCCACTTCATCGAAAAACAGTACAGATGGCGCTTTTCTACTATCCGCGCGGGCAAGGCGTCTGGTCAGGGATTCGGCAAGCGATCTTCTTTCCGCGGGCATGCCGATGGCCACGACGGCAGGCAGCAATTCGTCTTCCCTTCGGCCAAGGGCCTTGGCCGCCGCGCCTCGATCGAACAATCCGCCGATCCAGCAGCTCCCAAGTCCCAGTTCGGTAGCCTTGAGGACGAGGCCTTCCATCGAATAGCCGAAATCCTCGAGGGCTTTAGGACCCCGAGAAATCGCACCCACGATGAACGCGGGCACCTTGCTGATTAGTCCATAGGTGCCGATCTTGCCGTTCTTTGCGAGTACCCCGTCACCGCCTTCACCATCGGAACGCTCGGCCTCCGCCGAAACCAAGGCGAAACGCGCCGTGCCGCCGAATGGACCTGACGCGCAGGCTTCCATTGCATCGATAAGGGCTCGGGTCTTCTCTCGGACGATAGGTCGACCGTCGAAGCTGCGCACGGAGCCGCGCGCAGCCATTACTTCGAGACTGAAATCCATCGGGTCACTCCTGATTTAGGATCGAGCAGCGGCTTGAACAGCGACTTCCCTGTGCCGGAAACAGGAAAGCAGATGGTCATTCACGAGGCCTATCGCCTGCAGATGCGCGTAGATCGTGGTCGAGCCGACGAAGGAAAAGCCGCGGGACTTCATTTCCTTCGCGACCTTGTCCGAAAGTTCTGTGGTAGCCGGGACATCGGCAGGCGACCTCCGCTTGCCGTCGATCGGGCGCCCATCGACGAAATCCCAAAGCCAGGCGTCAAAACTGCCTCGCTCTTCGCGAATTTCGAGAAAGGCCTTCGCGTTCTTCACTGCAGCTTCGATCTTGAGGCGGTTCTTGATAATGCCCGGGTCGGCGAGAAGAGTCTCTACCTTGGCCTGGCCGAAACGAGCGACCTTCTCCGGATCGAAGCCGGCGAAGGCCCTGCGATAGGCTTCGCGCTTGCGCAGAATGGTGATCCAGGACAGCCCGGCTTGTTGCGTCTCCAGAAGGAGGAATTCGAAGTGCTTATCTTCGTCGTGGAGCGGGCTGCCCCATTCGCGATCGTGATACTCGACATAGAGCGGGTCGTCGCCGCACCAAGGGCATCGTTCCATTGCGGAAGGATACGGATTGGAACTCGGGGCGACAAGAGAAAAAGCAATTCGCCCCTAGAGCCGATACCCCACGGAAATCCCCGAGTTCAGGTACCAAGCCGCCCTCGAATCGAATTCCCCAGTTGCGAGGAAGGAAAGGACGAGAGGCCTTTCGCGCCCGTGCCACCGGATTTCGACGCCGGCGGACAAGGGCCAGGCGACTGACAGACCATAATTGAAGGGAAGGCTGCGGACTGCCCCTGATAGGGCAAGGCTGAAGGGGCCAAGCTTCGACTCGAGGCCGCCTCGCAAATAGCCCCAGGCAAAGAATCCGGGCACGATGGCCGGATCATAGTTCGGGTAAAAGGTGCTGACCTCGATTTCCGGAGCGGCGAAGGCCCTGAGATTCTCGACGTCGTATTCGAGGGCCAAAGCCAGGGATAGTCCGGGAAAGCGCGCGAGGCCGTCATAGGGACTTGGCCAATCCCCCGCCTCGAGAAAGCTTCCGTAGCTGAATTTGCCGAGGAGCGAGGCATGGAAGGCCTCGCTTGCGACAGGCACGAGGACCGAAGCGGTAAGCTCATAGGCATCGCTCGAAACCGATGCCGTTTCGCCCGGGTGAAAGATGCCGACGAAGGATAGGTCCACTTCGACAGCCTGCGAAGCAGCTCCCGATTCCCCCGAGTCTGCAGCGGGAAAGGCAATCCTGCTGCCGAATCCGCTTAAGATGCGTCCGTTCGTCGGACCCGTGGAAGATAGGACATGGCCAAGCAAGAAGGAAGAGATTTCCACGCCGCCGCTCGCCATGGGACGGGCGGCGGGCGCGAACAAGGTCCCTCCTGCCCCCGAGGCAAGAACGGAAGATCGCCCCATGAGCGAACGGTCTACCCGCACCATCGTCCTGGCGAGTTCTATCCCCCCGCTCTCCGTAGCGACAATCGCATAGTCGCCATCTGCGACGGGTTTTCCCCTCGCATCCCTTCCATCCCAGCGCCAGTTCCAGCCCGAGCGTCCGATCCGGATATCGCCGAGGTCGCGTACCGTCCTTCCGGAATCGGACTCCACTCGAATATCGCAAGTACCTTGAGCCGTCGCCTCAAGAGCTATGAGCGTGGTTCCGTAATAGCCAGGGTCATCGGGATTAAAATTACTAGGCCAGGTTTCGAGAGACCTGAGCCCAAAATCCGCAACCTCGAAGGATGGCGAAATACGAAGGATTTGCCTATCCGAGATGATGATGTCCGTTTGCCAGTCCTTGTAACCGAATCTTCTGATCTCGATGCCATGGGCGCCAGGGTCGAGTTCGAAAGCCGCCGAGGCAAATGCGCCGCGGCCGAAAAAACCCGGAAGCCCATCGACGGTAACGCTCGCATCGTCGGGAAGATCCTCGATCACCAGTCTGCCCTTGGGCAGGGGCGGGGGCGGGGGCGCAGGCGCCACGACTATCGCGGCACCGTATAGAGTCGAGCTCGGTGCCTGGGTAGATGGAGGGCTGGAAGGCGGAGGGTTTCGCTTCGTCTCCTCTTGCTTAGCCTTGGCGCTCGCGGCTGCCGCCGAGGATTCGTTCGATGCGCCTTCAGCATAGGTGCTGCCGCGCGAAGTGGCGCAGGACGCGACCAAAACAGCTGCGAGGACAACCCAAGGGATAGCGAGCGCCGGATGCCGCGCCTTTGACCACATGCCCGAAGTATAGCGCATCGCCTCTAACTCGCCCTTTATCCCGCCTCGGCAACCGTGGTACATTTGAGGAAGAGATGCATTCACCCGACAGCCTGTTCAAAGCCGGCGCCTTCGTTTCGGCGTCATGATGGTCGAAATCGCCCTTATTCTGTTTCTCATCCTCGCAAACGGCTTTTTCGCCCTGGCGGAGATGGCCATCGTCGCCTCGCGAAAGGCAAGGTTGCGCCATGAAGCCGATCTTGGGCACAAGTCCTACGCCCTAGCGCTGCAAATCGCCAAGAACCCTTCGCAGTTCCTCTCCACCATCCAGATCGTCATAACCCTGATCGGCACCCTCACCGGAGCGATCGGCGGCGCAACCGTCGCGAAAAGTCTCCAGGCTTTGCTCGCAACCATGCCGTTATTCAAAGGGATCGCGGAGCCCCTCTCGCTCGGTCTCGTCGTTCTCGTCACCACCTTCGTTTCGGTCGTCCTGGGCGAATTGGTGCCGAAAAACCTCGCGCTTTCTCGTCCGGAGCGCATCGCAGCCCTCGTCATCAGGCCGCTCCGAGCCTTCGCCTTCCTCTTTTCGCCGCTGGCCCGATTCCTATCTGCTGTCACCGACCTCGTCATCCGCGCCTTAGGCATCCATGCCGATCCCGAGCCCTCGGTCACGGAGGAGGAAGTAAAAGTCCTCATCGCCCAAGGCGCCGAAGCGGGAGTATTCGAGGATCGCGAACGCGAAATGGTCGAAGGCGTTCTCTCCCTCGACGACAGGCGCGTCATGTCCTTGATGACGCCTCGTACCGAAATCGAGTGGATCGATCTCGAGGACGGGATCAAGGCGGCAAAGGCGAAAATCCTCGAGCACAGCCGCTACGCCTACCTTCCCGTCATCGAAGGCAATCCGGACGAGGTCGTCGGCATGCTACCGGTGAAAGACGCCCTCGCCGCCCTGGTCGCGGGGCGCTTCCTGGACATCCGGTCCTTTCTCAGAAAGCCGGTGATCATTCCCGAAACCACGAGCGCCCTGCGCGCCTTTGCTGCCATCAAAGAGAGCGGCATCAAGACGGCTCTCCTCCTCGACGAATACGGCGGGGTGGCCGGTCTCGTCACTCTCGGCGACCTCATCGAATCGGTCGTTGGCGACATTCCTCTCACGGGCGGAGACGAAGAGCCCGAGATAACCCAGCGCTCCGACGGCTCCTGGCTCGTCGATGGTGCCCTTTCCATCGGCAGTTTCGCGGAAACCCTCGGCATCGGCGATTTCCCTGACAAAGGCGACTACGAGACTGTCGCCGGTCTCGTGCTCAATGTGATGGGGGTCATACCGAGACCCGGAGACCGATGCCAATGGAAGGACTGTGAAATCGAGATCGTCGACATGGATGGAAATCGCATCGACAAACTCATCGTGTCCGGGCGTCCATCCGCGGCGGAAACGCAGGTCTAGAGATTCTTGCCGATCTTGTAGGCCACCTCGGGCGAAACGAGTTCGAATCGACCCTTCCCGTCTCTCCGAAGGAGTTCCCTCGCCTTTCCCTCGTCGATCGTATTGAAATCGAAAAGGCCGAAATGATGACCGAGGCAAAAGCCGAAACCGGCCCCTTCAGCAAGGGCGAGGGCCTCGGCGAGGTTGAAGTTGCCGAGAATTCCCTGCGATCTCCGTTTCGCGTCGCGTCCGTTTACGGGAAGAAGACCCACATCGATCTTGTACGGCGCAAGGTTGTCGAGGAGGCCGGCATAGGGCGCGCAGTCCCCGGAATGATAGAAGCGAATCCCGTCGAGTTCGAAGACGTAGCCGAGAAAGAGGGATCGTCCATGCTGATCGATGGCCAATTCCTCATGGGCCGAGGGAATCGCCGAGACGCGAAGGGCGCCCACATCGATGCCTTGGAACACTTCGATCGGAAGGAGTTGCGATCGGGGCAAGCCCGCTCCGAGGGCCGACTCCATGGCCGAACCGGGCAGGACGAGGCGGCAATCCGGATTGGCGCGGGTGATTGGAAGAAGTGTGTCGGGATCGAGATGGTCCCCATGGTCATGGGTAACGAGGATGACATCGATGTCCCGCAATTCTTCGGCGCGAACCGGCGCGGGCGACATGCGTCGATGCGATAGGGGCAAAAGACCGAATTGACGCTCGAGGCTGTCGGAGAGATAGGGATCGACGAGTAGGCGCGTCTCCTTCGACTCGATCAAAAACCCCGCCTGTCCCATCCACCAAAGTCCGATTCCTTCGCCCGAGCTAGATGCCGCGGTGGGAACCCCAAGAACTTCCTTTACTAGCGTCACACGTGAGCTCATCACATCCCCTCCTGGCGTTTCGACTCGACACATCATCCTATTGAAATCGGTCGGTTTCAAGGTAATCTAACCGCGGCAGGATAGGCCAGTCGGCCTGAGAAGTCTCGGGCCAAGCGAAAGATGCCAAAAAATCCTCAGAGTCGCCGAACCGCGGCCAAACTTGACAGCTCCTCCGACCGGAGGTAGCCTCACAAATGAATTACCGCACGCGACGAGGACGTCAGCAATAATCGCAATAAGTAACAAAACTATAATGCCTCTGATCGTGCCAACCTACCAAGGAGGTAGCGAGAAATGATGAAACGGAACACCGTTCTTACAAGGATCGCGGCCGCGATGTCCTTCGGGATTCTCCTTCCCCTCGGAATCCTTTCGGCCCAATCCGGCACCCTGAAAATCGGCTTCTTCGCCCCGGAATCGGGCTGGGCGGCCGCCGACGGCCAGAGCGCCTACGACGCCGCTAAACTCGCGGTGGCCGACATCAACAAGGCGGGCGGCATCAAAGGTCGCCAGCTTGAACTTGTCAATTATGACGATGCGAGCGACACCAAGCAGGCGGTCAGCATCGCGACCCGCCTCGTCACGCAGGACAAGGTCGTGGCCGTCGTCAGCGGTTCTTATAGCGACCAGACCCTCGCCGCGGCCCCAATCTTCCAGCGCAACGGCGTGCCCATGCTCGCCGCCTACGCGGTCAATCCCGGCATCCCCGCCACGGGCAACTTCATCTTCCAGCAGGATTTCGACGGTGTGGTCGAAGGAAAAGCCGCTGCCGTGGCCATGGTCAAGAACCTCGGCGCCAAGAAGATAGCCATCATCGCCATCAAGAACGATTTCGGTACCTCCCTGGTCCAGGGTTTCACCGAGGAGGCCCAGGCCCTCGGCGCCACCATCGTCGCCACCGACTACAATCAGTTCGGGGAGAAGGATTTCACCCCGATCCTGATGCGCGACTCGAGCAAGGGCGCCGACGGATTCTTCATGGCACAGTACTATTCGGAGAGCCAACAGTTTCTCAATAACTGGAACCAGATCGGCCTCACCCTGCCCCTCGTCGGCACCGAGGGCATCGATTCGACGACGCAGTTCTTCCAGCCGGTCGGAGCCCAGGCCAACGGCCTCGTGTTCACGACGCCCTTCAACCGCGACAGCACCGAACCCGTCGTCCTCAATTTCGTGAAGGGCTTCACCGCGGCCTACAACTACGCCCCCGACATGGTGGGCGCCACGACCTATGATTCCTTCCTCGTGCTCAAGCAGGCCATGGCCAAGGGCGTCTCCGCGAACCAGATCCGCGACGGCATCGCCGCGACAAAGAACTTCGTGGGCGTCACCGGAACGATCATGCGCTACAATGCAACCGGAGCCGTCATAAAGGCCGTAGAGCTCCAGATCGTCAAGGACGGGCTGCCCCATCATTACGGCATCGTCGACGACGCGGCGATCATAACGCCCAAGTGATGGCCTGATCCGAACGCGATCGGGTCAAGGAAAGGGAGAAGGATGTTCCTGCTTAGCCTCGTCAACGGCATTTCCACGGGATCCCTTTACGCCCTGATCGCGCTCGGGCCCTCACTCATCTATGGCATCCTGCGCATCCTCGACATAGCCAACGCCGCCGGCCTCACCCTCGGCGCCTATGTCGGGCTGAAGGTCTTCAAACTCACGGGATCGCTCGCCCTCGGTCTCCTGGCGGCGGTTCTCGCCTCGGCCATCTTCGGCCTTATCCTCCAGCGCTTCCTCTATCGCCCCATTCTCAATCGCGGTCCCCTCATTCCCCTTATCGCCAGCATCGGTACCTTCATAGCGATGGAAGAGGTATTCAGGCTCGTATTCGGGCCTTATCCCCAGACCTTTCCCGCCAAGATTCCGATCCACACCCTCCGATTCGGCGGAGCCTTCATAACCGGCGTCCAGATCATCATCCTCGTCACCGGGCTCATCGTCCTCCTCGGCACCTGGTTCGCCCTCAAACGAAGCAGGCTCGGCCTCTATTGGCGGGCGACTTCGCAGGACAGGCCGACGGCCGAGGCCATGGGCATCGACACGGGCGGCGTCATCGCCGCCATCTTCGCCATCGGCTACGCCCTCGCCGCGGTCTCCGGAGTCCTCCTCGGCATCAATTACAACACTGTCTATCCGACTATGGGCGACATCCCCGCCTACAAGATGCTGGCCATCATCGTGCTCGGGGGCCTCGGCAATCCTCTCGGCACCATCGCCGCGGCCATGCTCATCGGCCTTGTCGAAACCTTCGTGGTCTCCTACGCCGGCTTCGTCCTTCCGCGCGACGCGATCGCCTTCATAGTACTGATCATAATCCTCCTCGCGCGGCCCCAGGGGCTCCTCGGGAAGGCGAAGGCCTCGCGATGAGCTACCTCGTCGTCGTCCTCGTCACCATAGCCATCTTCGCCATCCTGGCGGTGGCGCTCAACATCGTGGTGGGCTACGCGGGCCAACCCAACCTGGCGCAGAGCGCCTTTTTCGGCCTGGGTGCCTATTTCGCTGCCATCATGGCGACCCGCTACGGCATCGGATTCTGGTGGACCATCCCGATAGCCTTCGGCGTCGCGGGCCTCGCCGGCTTTATCCTCGGCGCCATCAGCCTGAGACTGCGCGAAGATTTCCTCGCAATTACGACGATTGGACTCAACTTCGTCATGGTGGCCCTCTTTCAGTACGTGCCGTTTTTCGGGGGGGCCGTCGGCATCTCTTCCATACCCCTGCCGACGATCGGGAGCCGCCAGTTCGGAAATGTCGATTTCCTCGTCGTGGCCCTCGTTATGCTCCTCCTCACCGTGGCTATCAGCGCCTACCTCGAGCGAAGCTGGTTCGGCGCCTCCCTCGTGGCGATACGCGACGACGAAGAAGCCTCCGCTTCGATCGGCATTCCGATCGCGTCCTACAAGGTAGCCGCCTTCACCCTCAGCGCCGCACTCGCCGGCATGGCGGGAAGCGTCTACGCCCCCTTCATCAGCGCCGTCACCCCCACCAGCTTCGGCTTCACCGAATCGGTGGTCGTGCTCTCGATGCTCATTTTCGGCGGCATAGGCAAGATCCGCGGCGCCATCGTCGGAGCCTTGATCCTCGGGGCCCTTCCCGAGGCTTTCCGCTTTATATCCAATTTCAGGCTTCTCACTTACGGCGCCATACTCCTCCTCATGCTGCGCTTCCAGCCCCAGGGCCTCCTCGGCGACGCGAGCCTCGCCTCGAAAATTGTGGGGCGTATGTTTCGCGGTGGCCACAAGACAGGAACAAGGAACGGCCATGGCCCAGCTTGAAATCGCCGGCCTGACCATCCGCTTCGGCGGCCTCGTCGCCCTCGACTCCCTCGACCTCTCCGTTCAAAAAGGCGAATTCGTCTCAGTCATCGGCCCGAACGGCGCCGGTAAGACAACCCTGTTCAACGTCATAGCCGGTGCCGTAACACCCTCCTCAGGTTCCGTTCGCTTCGAAGGGCGCGAGGTGCAGGGCTTCCGGGCCGCGCACATGAGCAATCTCGGCGTCCGACGGAGCTTCCAAGTCGCCCGCCCCTTCGCCTCGATGAGCGTCCGCGAAAACATCCTCCTGGCCTCCGCGGGCAAGCCCATCCTCGAAAGCCTCAAGAGCCTCGGCCTCAGGCACCGCGACCGTGAACGCACTGAGTTCGTCGACGGCATTATCGCGGAGCTGGGACTGGCGAAATCGGCGGAGCGTTCGGCCGGCGAACTGACAATGGGCGAGCTGCGCCGCCTCGAAATCGCGAGGGCCCTCGCGGGAAGGCCCTCGCTTCTCCTCCTCGACGAGCCGGCGGCGGGCATCGGAGCCGACGGCATCGGCGAGCTCGCCGAGCTCATCCGTTCGGTCCACCGAAAGGGCCTAACCGTCATGCTCGTCGAACACTACGTCGGCCTCGCCCTCTCGCTTTCAGACCGAATTTTCGTTCTCGACGAGGGAAAGATGATCGCCCAAGGGAAGCCCGATCAGGTTCGCAACGACGAGCGTGTTATCGCGGCCTATCTGGGCAAAGAGACGCCTCGAAGACTCCCGAATCGTTCGCAGGGGGACCCCGCGTGAAAGGCGACACGCTGCTCAAGATAGATAAGCTCGAAGCCGGTTACGGCAAGATACGCGTGCTCCACGGCGTTTCGCTCGAGGTGTCGGAAGGCGGTTTCGTCACCATCGTCGGGGCCAACGGGGCGGGCAAATCGACTCTTCTTAAGTGCCTCATGGGACTGGTCCGCGCCAAGGGCGAAATGAGCCTCCATGGCCGGTCGATCCTCGGACTCCCGGCGCATCGGCGAGTCGGCCTTGGCATCGGTTACATTCCCGAAGGCCGTCATGTTTTTCCCGAACTCAGCGTCGAGGAGAACATCCTCGTCACGGCGACCCGCAATCGTTCCGCGCGACGGGAAGAATTGCTCGAAAGAAGCTACAGCCTCTTTCCCCGCCTCGGCGAAAGGCGATCCCAGGCGGCGGGCAGCCTCAGCGGCGGCGAACAGCAGATGCTCGCCTTCGCCCGAGCCCTTGCCCTCGATCCCAGCCTGATCATCGCCGACGAGATCTCGCTCGGCCTCGCGCCGATCGTCGTCGACAAACTATTCGAAGTCCTTGCTGACATGCGCGCCCGGGGCAAGACAATCCTTTTAGCCGAGCAAAACGCCAAGCGAGCCTTGGAAGCCGCCGACCGCGCCTATGTTCTCGAAGCGGGACGGGTCATGCTCGAAGGCGAAGCGACCGCCCTCGCTCGCGATCCGAAAATTGTGGAAGCCTACCTGCAAAATCTTTGATCTTCCCGGCTGCCCGATTTCCCTAACTCCAGCGAAGCACCATCCCCCCGGAAGTAAGTCCCGAGCCGAAGGCGAGGAGCATCAGGAGATCTCCCGACTTGAGCAGCCCCTTCTCCAGCATTTCGTGCAAGGCAATCGGAATGCTCGCCGAAGAAGTGTTGGCGTATTCCTCGATGTTCATGTAGAAGCGATCCTCCGGCAAGCCCAGCCTCTTCGCCGCGGCCTTGATGATCCGCGCGTTGGCCTGATGCGGCACGATCCAGGCGAAATCCCCTATCGCAAGCCCTGTCTCTCGCAAGAGACTTTCCACGAGCTTGCTGATCTCGCCAACCGCAAAGTTGTAAACGCTGCGACCGTCCATCGCGAGATAGGGAACCATCGGCGCCGCCCTCTCGAAAGTCTTCGAACGCTCCGCTTGCACCAACTTGAGCGTATGCGCGCCCGCCCCATCGGCTCTGAGTTTCGCCCGCTCAATGCCGAAGGCCCCATCACCGCGCTCGAGGACAGCCGCTCCCGCCCCATCGCCAAGGAGGACATTCGTGCCCCGATCTTCCCAATTGAGGACCCGCGAAAGGGTCTCTGCGCCGATCACGAGGGCGTACCTTCCCTGGTTCACCTCGAGAAGACCTCTGGCCACATCGAGGGCGTAAATGAATCCCGTGCATCCTGCGGTCAGGTCGAGGGCCGGGCAACCGATAGCCCCGATTTTCTCCTGTACGATACAGGCCGTCGAAGGAAAACCGAAGTAGTCCGGCGTCGCCGTCGCGACGACGAGAAAATCGATATCGGCCGCCGCAATTCCAGCCCTTGTGAGGGCTTCTCGAGCCGCGGCGGCCGCAAGGTCGCTCGTCAGCTCGCCATCGGCGGCGTAGTGCCGCGCACCGATCCCGGTATGCGATCGGATCCACTCGTCGGTAGTGTCGACGCGCAGCGCGAGTTCTTCGTTTGTGATACGGCGCTCCGGAATGCCGACGCCGATGGATCGAATTGAAACGGACATTTTCCCCTCGCCGGGCAGAAAGGGCCAAAGACCGACCCTTGTGTCATACCCTCATACCAAACCTTCTGCGGCCCAAGGGACCGGCAGTCGCGCATAATCGCGGCAATTGGACGCGTTTTATTGCCAGAGGGTTGCGAGGCTTCATCGATCTTCTCACGCTCAGTCGTCGTCGGTGCCGAAGAATTGCTCCTCACGAGCATCCGCGATTGTCGCCGAGAAGGCGATCATCATCTTGAGATCGCTGGCCGTGAAGGAGATGGGAAGTTTGATCGTGTAGTAGAGAAGATAGGAGCCATCATCCTGTTTTTCGAGGGCCCAGCAACCGATCTTGTTCGATCCGCTCTCGGTCATGAGGTCAAGGAGGGTCGCCTGATCCGGCTCCTCCGGAAACGTGCCGGCGTTGGACCAGATCTCCCGAATTTCGATGCCACTATATTTCTCGGTCGCCGACGAGATGTACACGAACTGCGTCCGATCGTCCTTCGTGTCAAGTTCAACCTGGTAATTACCGGCCTTGGTTACCGTGTATTCTTGATCGATCTTGTCGAGGAGGGTCTGAACCCTGGTATCCGGCTTATTTTGGGCCGAAAGCGGCAGGATGAGAATGGCTAGCAGGATGGCCGCGACAACAAGAATACGGAAAGCCTTCTGGTTCATGAGTGCCTCCTGCCAAAACTATCGTATCGGCTCGAAGCGCCTGCAAGCGACTTTATGAATTCCGGTCAAAGCGATACATCAGGCTATCAGTGTGATTGCCCTCCGCTCGGCGCGCCGCTCCGCTTCAATCCCAGCAGGGCCTTATGGAAAGAGCCGTCCCGAAGGACGGCTCTTTCTGGGCCCTGGTTTGATTGCCCTCCGCTCGCTCGACCTCCTGTCTCGCTCGCTCCGGGCCGGCTTCGCGGCGCTTCCGGCGGCATCCTTGCCGCCTCTCCCTCGCTTCTCTCGGCGCGCCGCTCCGCTTCAATCCCAGCAGGGCCTTATGGAAAGAGCCGTCCCGAAGGACGGCTCTTTCTGGGCCCTGCTGGGATTGAACCAGCGACCTACGGATTATGAGTCCGCAGCTCTAACCGCTGAGCTAAGGGCCCTCGTGATTGAATGGAAAGACAAAGCCCTTCCATTCAATCACGAGAAGATGCGCAATGCGCATCTTCAGCCTTCACAAATAGCAGTTGAATGAATAGCGGGCGGGGCGGAAAATGTCAATCGGCGGTATAATCTGGGTGGCGGAAAAGCCGCAAAATGGACCGTCCGCGCGATTATGAGACGGGACGGCAGGCGAAGGGGTGGAGATGAGACAGATACCTGTCGTATCGAGCGACGAAGGCATCAACGCGATAGTCCGGACGGAATGCGCGCGCTTTGGCAGCGATTTTTCGCCCGTATTCTTCCGCGCGGTCGAGCCGATACTCGAATTCGTCAAATACGAATTGCCCGATCTCAAAATTCTCAATTTTTCCGATAGGGCCATCGACTGCATGCAGGTGCTCAAGGAGATACAGGATGATCCCTGGCTCCACTACGGATCTATTATCGCGGTCCACGATGACAACGCCGACAAGTCGGTACTCGACAGGATTCGCGACGCGAACATCGTCGCCGTCCTGCCTCGTCGGGAATTCATCAAGAATCTCGGCAGGCTTCTCCGCGTCATCCGACAGAACAAGCAAATCCTGTTTCAACGAGGATTCCAGCTCCATCTCCTCAAGTCCATGTCCGGCGAGCTCATCATGGACAATGATCCCTTGGACATCACCACCTATGCGAATCTCATCACCAATTATCTCTATAACGCCAACCTGATAGGAAAGGAAGAAAAGGAGAGGCTCCACGTCACCCTTCTCGAACTTTTGATCAACGCGGTGGAGCACGGCAACTGCCGCATCGGTTTCGAGGAAAAGACGGCCTGGCTCGAATCGGGCAAGGACATCATGGAGCTCATTCGCAAAAAAAATGTGGATCCGGCGATCAAGGCGCGCAAGGTCAAGGTCGAATACACTATCGCTCCAGATCGCTCGTCCTTTTCGATCGAGGATGAGGGCGAAGGCTTTAATTGGAGAGCCCAATTCGCGAAGAAGGCCGACGAACCGGGGCTCCACGGCATGGGCATCGGCATGGCCCGGCATTACGTCGAGAATCTCACCTACAGCGAAAGGGGAAATCGCGTCTCATTTTCGATCGAACACAGGAAGGCGGAGACCAACACTATGCCCCGGATATTCGCCCAGTCCGAGGAAATCAAGGTCAAGGATGGCCAGTACGTCTGCCAGGAAGGCGAAGAATCCGATTTCCTCTACTACATCGTATCAGGAACCTTCTATGTCTATTCGCGCGGCAAGCTTGTGTCCTCGCTCAGCCCCGACGACATCTTCCTCGGCGAGATGAGTTTTCTCCTCTCCAACCGCCGCTCGGCGACGGTCGTCGCCCGCGGACCCGCTTCGCTCGTTAAAATATCCAAGCAAGATTTCGTCAACATGATCAAGGAGAATCCCCATTACGGCATCTTCCTCGCCCGCCTTCTCGCTCAAAGGCTTGCCCGGCTCAATGTCCGGACCGTAAGGCTCAACGCCGAGTACCAAAAGCTCAAAGCAGAAAAAGCCGGACCAGAATCCGGTCCGGCCTTGCGAAAGCCCTGATCGGGAAAAGTCCTAGCGGTGTTCCCAGGCCTCTTTATTCCTCTTGATGAAGCCCTCATGGGTCTTGCCGTGATCCCGGTAAAAGGCGAGAAGGTCGACGACGCCCATCTTGCCGTGTTTCGGATGCATGACGAAGAACTCGTTCCAGTCCTTATCGACCACGGCCTTGAGGCTCGCACATGCCATCGTACGAAGCCCCTGGGCCAAGCCGAAGCAGGTCCGACCCGGCTGGACCTCGTAATGCAGGCGCTCGTGCCAATCCTCTTCTTCCCAAACGGGGATATGGAAACCCGGCTGGGCGACCGCCACCCTCAACCGAAAACAGACTGAAAGATCGGCATCGAGAAGATGCACCAGGTGATCATTCGTGCACCAGGCGTCGGGAATGGGAGGTATGTAGGTAAGAGCCTCGTCGGGCAAGGAAGCCAGGATCATCGCGATGCCTCCGTAGGCATTCTCGAAGCTACCCACGAGTTCGAGCTTCTCCTTCGTTGTCATGACGACCTCCTCGGGCAGCCATTCGCTCGACGGCGCCCATACCTGGAATTCTAGTGCCCGGACCTTCGGGCCGCCAGTGCGATCGGATGCAACTCCCTCGAAAAAAAAGCCGCCGCCTTCGATCTGAAGGGGCGGCCCTTATGGCTGGTCGACAAAACTTATGGCCGACCCCGAAAATGGACCCTGACCTGCTTGTACAGTCCCTCGCCCTCGCTCTTCGTCGTCACGTCGACGATGTCGTTGAGGGTCGTGTGGACGATTCGGCGCTCAAAGGGATTCATGGGTTCGAGAAGAATCGACTGCCTCGTCTTCCGAACCTCCTCGGCCGTGTCGTAGGCGAGCCGGACGAGGGACTCCTCGCGACGAATCCTGTAATTCTCCGAATCGAGGATCACCCGGACGTCGTCCCTGCCGGCCCGGCCGGCATAGACGTTGACGAGAAGTTGGAGTGCATCCAGGTTCTTGCCCTTCTTCCCGATAATGATCGACGCGTGCTCGCTATCGATGCGAAGCCCGAGCTTCCTGTCCTCGCGAAAGACGACGGAAACCTCCGCGTCGTAGCCCATGCCCTCGATGACCTTCTTCGTGAAGCCGACGACGGCATCCTCGAACTCGCCGGAAATAGGAATGGCTGGGGCTTCCTCACGCGCAGGCTCAGCCCTTTCGTTCCGGGCTCCAGAAGATACCGGGGCCGGTGTCTCAGAACTGTGGACGCGAATTTTCACATGTCCCTTGCGGAAAATGCCTCCAGCCTCCGATTCGAGGATTTCCACGTCGAATCCATCCCGCTCGAGCCCGAGTTCGCGAATAGCCGCGTCTATCGCTTCCTTTTCCGTCCTTCCTTCAAACTCGTGGACCATATGTATCTCCCTCACTTACCGAGGCGCGCGGCTGCGGCCTTGGCCTTGTGGACCTTGATGTAATCATTGATGACCAATTGCTGCACGATCGTCAGGAGATTGTTGGCGATCCAGTAAACCAAGAGGCCCGAGGGTACGTTGTACAGGACGAAGAAGAACATGATCGGCATGCCGTACATCATGATCTTCATCTGGCTCGCACTCTGGCCGGTCTGGGGCATCTGCGTGAACTTGCCGTAGAGGAGCTGACTTCCGACATAGATGATCGGAAGGAGACGGAGGTCGGTCCAACCGAGAAGGGGAATCTGGAACCCGCCGAAATGCCAAACCGACTCGGGCATCGAGAGATCGGGAATCCATCCGGGGATGAAGCCCGCGCCGCGAAGGTCGAATTGGGTGTTGAACAGGTTGTACATCGCGATGAAGAGGGGGAATTGAATGAGGAGGGGCAGACAGCCCGACATCGGGTTGTAGCCTTCCTTCTTATAGAACTCGGCCAGCTCCTGGTTGAGCTTTTGCGGGTTGTTCTTGTACTTGGCCTGGATTTCCGCCATTTTCGGCTGCAGTTCGGCCATCCGCGCGGAAGCCATCGAGCTCTTTCGCGACAGGGGGAAGAATAGAACCTTGACGAGTATAGTGAGGAGGATGATCGAGACGCCATGGTTCGGAATGACCTTGTAGAACAGGCCCATGATGAACTTCATGAGGTCTTCGAGGGGCTTGAGGATGTTCGCGTTGTCGAGGACGTTCTCGAGCTGAAGATCCTTGAGCTGGAAGCCGTTGCGGTCGCTATAGTCGTACTTCGAGAGATCGGAGTTGAGGTTCGGGCCGAAGTAGAAATACCAGGTATCCGTCTGCGAACTGGCGGGAATTGCAGGACGCGAGAAGGCCATGGCCGTCGTCTGCGTAGTGCTCGGCGCCGATTCGGTGAAGGTGGTCTTGTAGCTCACCAACTGGGGAATGGCGATGAAGGTAAAATACTTGCCCGTAATGGCGGACCACAGGGGCTGGACGTTCGGGTTCCAGGGCTGATTCTTCTGCTTTTCTTCGGTGCGCTTGCCTGCCGCGAAGACAAGGATCTTGCGGACATCTCCGCCCGAACCGGTCTGCGTAATGGTCGGTCCGATTCGCGGGCCGAAGGATAGGGTATAGGCTTCACCGTTCTGGTTGAGGGGAAGGGGGGCGTTCTCCGAGTTTTCGAGTTCGACCGCGAGGCCGAAAAGATATTCCCCGTCATGGAAGGAGTAGACCTTCTTGTAGGTGAAGGGCACCGGATTCGGGTTTCCAGGAACGGCCGCGAAGAGGGTCCGAGAGAACTCGATGGTCTTCGGATTGATCATGCGGACGTTCATCAGATCGCTCATCGGAGCGGCATTGACGTCCCCAAAGGCCACCGAGAAGCCCCTTACGTCAGGGGTGCCTGGCGGGAAGATGTCGACCAAGGAATTAAGATCCTTGTGCTTCTTCAGCTTGAGCGAAATGAGCTCACCGCCCTTGTTGGTAAAGGTCGCCGCAAGGAGATCCGTATCGATTTCGTAGGTCTGCTCGGCCGCGGGGGCCTCGACGGGGGGAAGGGGCTTGGGCGCTGCCTGCTTCGCGACGGGCTTGCTCGTCGTCGCCGAGGGAGCCTCGGCGAGGATGGTCGCGCCGCCGGAAACGGGGCCCGTCGCCTGCGCGGTCGGAGCCGTCTGGGTTTGTGTTTCTGCCGCTTGGGGGGCTCTCTGGCTTTGAGGGAAGAAAGTCCCTTGAATCCAGAAGCCGGCGGTAATCACGATGACGGAAAGGGCGACTGCGATAATCGTCCTTTTGTTGTCGTCTGAGTCGTTGTTGATGATGCTCATGGTACTGGGTCAAAGCCTCCCGGATTGAGTGGATGACAGCGGAGGATGCGCCTTATTGCCAGCCAGGAGCCCTTCCCTGGACCATACTTGGATATGGCTTCATAGGCATAGGCCGAGCAGGTCGGATAGAACCGGCACGAGGGAGGCAGCATCGGAGAAATGAGTTTCCTGTAAACGGAAATGAGGAAAAGAAGCGGAAAGGACAAGATCTTCTTAATCATCGAGTGCCAAGTATTCCGGCCTGTCGAAGGAGGCGAGACAGCTGATCCGAACGTTCGACATAATCGTCAGCGCCTGGATAGACGACGACGACACAGTCCTGCCCAACGCTGCCGAATCCCGCCTTTGAGAGCCGCCAAATTTCCCGCAAAAGTCGCTTGATCCGATTCCTCGCGATAGCGCCGGAAAAGGACTTCACGGGAACTATCACGATCCTGCTCGTCGTCCGCCCATTGGGGAGGGCGTGAAGCCGCATGCCTTTGCAGGAATAGCGGCGACCGGATTCGAAGACTTTGTCGATCTCCGGCTTCGTCCTGACGCGATCGCTTTTCGGAAAGTCTTGGCGGGCAATGGTGCTGCCTCCGCCCGTATCGACGGGCTCAGTACTTCTTCTTCTCGTCGGAGGCGGTGAGCTTGAGCCTTCCCTTGGCGCGACGGCGCTTCAGCACGAGGCGACCGCCCTTGGTCGCCATGCGCGCGCGAAAACCGAACTTGCGATTGCGGCGAACCTTGCTGGGCTGGTAGGTGCGTTTCATGTTCAGGACTCCTTGGCATATGGTAGACGTCGACGTTCCACGGGAGCGAAACGAAGACGATCCGTTCGGGGAAAGGTTCGCCGAGTATAGGCAGAGAACGAGCTTTGGTCAATGCCGATGCGGTATTGAAGAGGTAAGAATCCTTTGCCCATGAGGAGATACACCACAGGTAGAGGGAATTTTCCGCATCCCTCCACCATGGGTGGTAGAGCCCTTTGAGCTCCCAGAAATGCTATTTTCCCGACTGAAGCGTGTCCTTAAGACTCACAAGAAGGGCTTTGAGGGCGGGATCCGCAATATCGTCAAGATTTCTTTTTTCTGCCGTCGCCGATCCTCCCACGTCGGAGTCTGCTACGTCGGCATTTGATGCGCTTATCGCTATTTCTTGCGAACCAGGCTTCTGGGCTGAATGCGCGGAGTTGCCGGAGCCTGGCGAGGGTCTCGGCATACCAAGCTTGAAGGCAATCGAGCGCAAGTTGAATTCCGGAAACCTCGTCGCGATACCGTCGAGGATGGCCGTTTGCCTGAGTTGGAGGAGCTGAATCCAGCCCGGATGTTCTGCCTCAATGAGAAGCACGCCGTTATTTATATCCGCAATATGGGAATGGGCGGCTAGCTGTTCGCCCACGAGAAATTTCCAGCTCGCGAAAAACTCGGCGTAGCGACCGCCACGTCTCAGTTTCTCCTCATCGAAAAAGGCCGAGAGAACCTCACGGGCCGTCTTGATGCGTGAATCGTCCATCAACGACACGGTATACCAGAGAACCGTCCAGTCGATAGCCCTCCCAATCCTCGCCCGGAAGGAAGGTGAAGATAGCCTGCGATGAGGGCGGCAAGGTGGAGAAGAAGCGCTTCCTTCGATCCGGGTCGAGTTCGAGAAGAACATCATCGAGCAAAAGCAGCGGTTCACGCCCTGTTTGGGCATAAAAGTGACGCGCCTGGCTCGATCTCAGCACTAGCGAAAGAAGCCGCAACTGCCCCGTGGAGGCGGTCGCCGAAAAATCCCTGCCCTCGGCGACAAAACCCCAGCGATCGCGATGCGGCCCCGAAAGGCTCGTCTTCATGATGAGTTCTTCGCGTCTTCGGGAGGCCAGTCTTTGGACGACGGCATCGATGCTGCCGGCTTCGCCTTCCTTCCAATTGGGCAGATAGCGCAGCTGGACCTCCAGGCCCAGTCGGGCAACCTCCTCGAATACCTTCGAAAAGGGCTCGGAAAAGGCGGAAGCCAGGGCTCTGCGCTCGGCTACAAGATCCAAGCCCTTCGCGGCGAGCTGCTGGTCGAGAACGTCTAGAAGTCCCTCGCGCGCCTCTTTAAGCGCTGCATTCCTCTGCAGAAGGATCTTGCGGTAGTCGCGGAGAAGGTCGATATAGCCGAGCGAAACGAGCCCCGCGGTCTGGTCGAAAAAAAAACGTCGCCGCTCGGGCTCTCCCGCGGCGAAGGAAAAGTCGTCATGACAATAGACGACGGCGGGATTGAGATCGACGAGTTCCTTGCGATCTCTTACCGGCTTTCCTTCGCGCCGTATTTCTTTCGCCCTGTTTTTCCAGACGACGGAAATCCTTTCCGGCAGAACCTTGTCTTTCAGATCGCGAAGAATCGTTCCCTCGGCGGCAAAAGCCCCTTCTCCCCGACGGGCAATATCTCCATCCACCTGCCCCCGGAACGAAGTTCCGTAGGAAAGGTAGTAGATTGCCTCGAGAAGATTGGTCTTTCCCTGGCCATTTTCACCGATGAGAAATATTCGCGACGCCGAAAGGTCAATCTGTCCATCGGCCAGGTTTCGCCAAGCCGACAGACGGATTGATGTGAGGGGCACCGGCGCTTTCTCGTAGAGGTGGAGTCTTATTATTCCAGCTGCATCGGCATGACGATATGGAAATAATCGCCATGAGGTTCCGGGGACAGAGTTATCGCCTTCGACGCTTCGGTGAACTGGATATTTACCTCTTCGGCATTCATAGCCTTGAGAGGATCTTCGACATATTTGTAATTGAGAGCGATCGTGACTTCGTCTCCATCGTAGCGACAGGGCACTTCTTCCCGTGCGGCGCCAAGTTCGCTTTCCTCCGAGAAAAGGGACAGAACACCAGGGGTAAGCCCGAAATAGGTCCGGTGAGATTTTTGCTCGACGAAAATGGATACGCGTTTGAGAGCCTCGATGAGATCGGCGCGTCGAACGAAAATTGAATTCTTTTGAGACTCAGGAATGACCTTTTGATAGTTCGGAAACTGCCCTTCGATAAGAACCGTTGAAAGGTGGTAGTTGCCGAACCTTACAAAGAGGTTTTTATCGGTAACGGCTAGGTCGATCATCCCTTCGTCGGGCGCTCGGCGAGCTACAATGGCAAGAAGCTTCGGCGGGACGATGACGCCTTTGAACTCCGGCAGTCCCCCATCGATGTCTTTTCGAACATAAGCGAGGCGCCGACCGTCGGTGGCTACCATGACGAGGCCATCCTGGTGACGCTCGAGGAAGACGCCGTTCATGAAATAGCGTGTCTCATCGTCGGAAACGGCGAATACCGTTTGAACAATCATTTCTTTGAGCTCGCGAGCGGGAATCGAGAACCAAGCGTCTTCGGGGGCGACTGGCAGTTCGGGGAACTTTTCGCTCGAAATCGTCTTTATCTGGAACCGTACTTTCTTGAAGGTCGGCTTGATGATGACTTTCTGGTCGTCATGATCGATTTCAATTTCGCCGTCGGGAAGGGAGGAAAGAACTCCAGAGAGCTTGTCACAAAAGACGGTAGACGTTCCTGCTTCGGAGACCTCGACGGGAATTCTGGTTTCGAAAGCGACCTTGATATCCGTTGCGCGAATGACAAGGCTTCCTTCGGTAGCATCCAAGAGGACGTTCGACATGATGGAGAGGGCATTTTTCGATGCCACGATTTCTTGGGCAATGGCTATTTCATGGAGAAGCGTTGTTTTCTCGCAGGAGAATTTCATGCAAGGCCCCCTTCGCGTCCAGTATAGCGAATAGGACAGACTCTGGCGAGCATCGAATGCGATGAGAATGAGGCAATCAGGTTCTCGTGTCTTTCTATTTTTAATGTTTGTATATAAACAGTAGCAACAATAATAAGGGCTATCCTAATGTTAAGATATCAGTTTACTTCTTACTATAGAAATAATAATCTGTTGTGGATAACCTTGTTTCGGAACGACATCGATATGCACATTTCCACAGACATGGAGTTCGTCCACAGAGAGCTCCCAACTTATGCACCAGGTCCAGGTTCGCGAAATCAGGCTTTTGAACTCACTTCCTTTATTTGTCGCACGAGGGTTTGGATTGTTGATTCGAGATTTGGATCGAGCTTTAGTCGTTCATCAATCTTTTGACAGGCGTGCATGACGGTCGTGTGGTCCCTTCCCCCAAATTCGAAACCGAGTTCGGTTGTCGAGTATTCGGTAATCTCCCTCGCTATGTACATCGCGATTTGCCGAGGAAAGGCGATATTGCGTGTTCGCTTCTTTCCCTTCAGATCCATATAGGAAAGTTTGAAATGCTCCGAAACGACACGAAGGATGTTGTCGATCGTGACATTGCCGTGTTTGGCTTGCGAAAAGATGTCCTTGAGCTGGTTTTGGGCCACTTCAAGAGTGATATCCTTATGGACCAATTCGGCGTAGGCAATGAGCTTTTCGAGGGCCCCTTCAAGGTCTCGAACATTGGTCGAAATGTTTTTTGCGACGACTTCGATCACGGCGTCTGGAACATGGACCTTTCGTGTCTCTACCTTCTTTTTAAGTATCGCGGCCCTTGTTTCGTAATTCGGAGGCTGAAGATCGACGTTGAGTCCTCGTTCGAAACGGCTCCTCAGGCGATCGTTCAATTTTTTTAGTTCCGAAACGGGTCGATCGCAGGTAAAGACCATCTGTTTGCCCGCATCGTAGAGGGCATTGAAGGTATGGAAGAGCTCTTCTTGAACGCCGAACTTGTCCTGGAGAAAATGGATATCGTCGATCAGGAGTATGTCGACGAAACGGTATTTGTTCTTGAAGCTCTGTGTCGATGCTGATTTGTCGTGGATCGAGTTGATGAATTCGTTGGTGAATTCCTCGGCCGACACGCAGATGATCTTGGACTTTTCGTTCTGGATCCAAATTCTGTTGCCGATTGATTGCATGAGATGGGTCTTGCCGAGGCCGACTCCACCGTAGATCAGAAAAGGATTGTAGTTGAGTCCCGGGTTCATCGAAATCGCCATTGCCGCGTTGGCCGCGAACTTGTTGTTCTCTCCGATGACGAAGGAGTCGAAGTTGTAATCCAACCTAAGCTGCGGATGCTTGCTCTTCGAGGGAAGCGCGGATCGAACAGGCTTTTGCGGCACAATTTCGGTTTCTGAGCCTTCATTTCTGGGGGCGGGTCGGGCTTCTTGGATTGCGGGATTCGGTTTTATGATGATAAATTCGAGGGAGAGGCTCTTGCCTGACACCTCTAGGAGCTTCGATTCGATGCGGCTCTGGTATTGTCGAGAAACCTGGTCTCGATAAAAGGAAGAGGGAACGCGCACGAGAATCGAGTCTTCGGTCGCCGATTCATAGCTGAGATTAAACCACATGGAGAACTCGTGTTCGCCAAGTTCTTCATGTATCTGGCTCAAGGCCTCGTCCCAGAAAACTTTGTAATCCCACTGTGCCATTGATCCCTCTTCCAACTCTGGTATACACAAGTTATCCACAGGCATGCAAGGATTTTTCCGGGGAATTCCTTTGTATGCGCGTATAGTATCCCTTGTTACTATTGCTTCACTTGTTTCCCTACTATCAGGAAAACTGAATATTTTATTATCCCAAAAAGATTTAGTTAGAGATTACCAAATTATCACTAATTGAGGGCTCCGAAGCGACTAGCTTTATGATTACGGATAAGGAATTAGCTGCTAAACTATCAACATCTTATCCACAGCTTTCAAGCGGGGCCGCTACATCCGCTCTTCTTTACTTTTTGAGCCTATGCCGAGTATAATCCTTTACCTTCGTCCACATGCCGGATTTGTCTTTTTTGCGCAGCTTCGATGTCGGCGAGCGCTGTGCGGCGAGAATCGTCGCCTGCGTTTTTCCTGGACGGGTACAGCCTGATGCCGGTCATCCGGGCTCCATTTCTACACGGGGCAGGTCTATGGAATCCACATATTCTGCGGAGAGCATTCAGGTACTCAAGGGGCTCGAGGCGGTCCGCAAGCGCCCCGGCATGTATATCGGTTCGACGGGCATCGACGGCCTTCACCATCTCGTCTATGAGGTCGTCGATAACTCCATCGACGAGGCTCTCCAGGGCCATTGCGACGACATACTCGTCGTCCTCGAACGCAACGACATCGTGCGCGTCGAGGACAACGGCCGAGGCATCCCTGTCGGTATCCATCCCGAAGAGGGGGTTTCGGCCCTTGAACTGGTCATGACCAAGCTCCACGCCGGCGGCAAGTTCGACAAGAAGAGCTACAAGGTGTCAGGCGGCCTCCACGGCGTCGGCGTCTCCGTCGTCAACGCCCTTTCGACCTGGTGCGAGGCCTTCGTCCACATCGACGGAAAGGTCCATTACCAGAAGTACCTCTGCGGGATTCCCGAAGCCCCGGTCCAGATAGTAGGCGAGACCGCCAAGCGCGGTACGATCATTCGATTCCAGGCCGACGCGACGATTTTCGAGGAGACGATCTACTCCTTCGATGTCCTCGCCAATCGCCTTCGAGAATTGGCTTTCCTCAACAAGGGTATCCGAATCATCCTGCTCGACGAGAGGCTTTCCCAGCCCCGGCAGAGCGATTTCAAGTTCGACGGGGGCCTTCGTGAGTTCGTCGAGCACCTCAACAAGAACAAGACCGTCCTCCATAAAGAGCCAATCTACTTCACCGGTTCCCGTGACGACGTCGAGGTAGAGGTCGGCCTCCAGTACAATGACGGCTTCAACGAAACGATGTTTTCCTTCGTCAACGGCATTAACACGAGGGAAGGTGGCACCCACCTCATCGGTTTCAGGGCTGCCCTCACGAAGACCATCAACGACTTCCTGAAGAAATCGAAGCTCGCGAAGAAACTCGAGGAAGGTCTTTCAGGAGACGATGTTCGCGAGGGACTCACTGCCGTTCTTTCGGTAAAGGTCATGGAACCCCAATTCGAGGGGCAGACGAAGGGAAAGCTCGGCAATTCCGAGGTAAAGGGCATCGTCGAGGGCTTCAGCGTCGACCAATTCGACCTCTTCTTCCAGAAATACCCCGAGGTCATCAACGCCATCCTCGAAAAGTCCATCGTGGCGGCCAAGGCCCGTATCGCCGCCCGACAGGCCCGCGAACTTACGCGGCGCAAGTCCTTTCTCGAATCCTCGGGCCTTCCAGGCAAGCTTGCCGACTGTTCGGAGAAGGATCCGACGAAGTGCGAGATCTACATCGTCGAGGGAGATTCGGCAGGCGGGTCGGCCAAAATGGGCCGCGATCGGACATTCCAGGCCATCCTTCCCCTTTGGGGCAAGATGCTCAATGTCGAAAAGACCCGTATCGACAAGGTCATCGGCAACGACAAGCTCCAGCCCATCATCCAAAGCCTCGGCGCGAACATAGGCACGGAATTCGATGTCTCCAAGCTCCGCTATCACAAGGTCATCATCATGGCCGATGCCGATGTCGATGGCTCGCATATCCGCACCCTTCTTCTCACCTTCTTCTATAGATACATGACCGAACTCATCGAAAAGGGCCATGTCTACCTGGCCATGCCCCCCCTCTATAAAGTCACCTTCGACAAGCAGATCCATTACGCCTACGACGACACGGAGAAGGACCGCCTCCTCAAAGAGTCGGGCAAGGATCCGGAAAAGGTCGCCATCCAGCGCTACAAGGGCTTGGGTGAGATGAACCCCGACCAGCTCTGGGAAACGACGATGAACCCCGCGGTACGGAATATCACGCGGATCACGATGGAAGATGCCGTCCAGGCCGAAGACATCTTTACGACCCTGATGGGCGAGCAGGTGGAACCCCGCCGCCGTTTTATCGAGGAGAACGCCCTTGCGGTCTCCAATCTCGATGTATAAAGCCGCGGCATGCAGAGGAACGGAATAAATGGCTGAACTCACTGGCAAGGTGATTTCCGTCCCAATCGAGGACGAGGTCAAGACCGCCTATCTTAACTATGCGATGTCCGTCATCGTGGCTCGTGCCCTGCCCGATGTCCGCGACGGCCTCAAACCGGTCCATCGCCGACTCCTATTCGCGATGGATGAGCTCGGCCTCAGGCCCGGCGCTGCGACCAAGAAATCGGCGCGCATCACGGGCGATGCCATGGGTAAGTACCACCCACATGGCGATCTCTCACTTTACGACGCCCTCGTGCGCATGGCCCAGGATTTCTCGCTCCGCTATCCCTTGGTCCATGGCCAGGGCAACTTCGGCTCCATCGACGGCGATCCGCCGGCGGCCAGCCGCTATACCGAGGCCAAGCTTTCGCGACCTGGCGAGGAGATGCTCGTCGATCTCGACAAGGACACCGTCGATTTCACTCCCAACTACGACGAGAGCCTCAAAGAGCCTTCTGTCCTGCCCTCGGCCCTGCCCAACCTCATCGTAAATGGTTCTTCGGGCATCGCCGTCGGTATGGCGACGAATATGGCGCCGCATAACCTCGTCGAAACCTCCGAGGCTATCGCAGCCTATATCGAAGACCCCGAGATCACGATCGATGGCCTGATGCGCCATATCAAGGGTCCCGACTTCCCCACGGGAGGCATCGTCTTCGGTCTAAGGGGCATTCGCGAGGCCTATGTCACGGGGCGCGGCAAGATCATCGTCCGCGGCAAGTTCACCATCGAGACGATGAAGGGCGGCCGCGAGCAGATCGTCTTCACCGAGATTCCCTATGCGGTCAACAAGACGACCCTCATTACCCGCATCGCCGACCTCATTCGCGACAAGGCCATGGAGGGCGTTTCCGACCTCCGCGACGAGTCGGACCGCGACGGGCTTCGCATCGTCCTCGAGCTCAAGAAGGGAGCCATTCCCAAGCTCGTCCTGAATCGCCTCTTTGCCCACACCCCCCTCCAGTCCAGCTTTGGCGTCACCAACCTGGCCCTGGTCGAAGGCCGGCCGAAGCAGCTCAGCCTCAAGGAACTCATCCACCACTTCGTGAAGCATAGAGTCGAGGTGGTGACCCGCCGCTCCCGCTTCGAGCTCAGAAAGGCCGAGGAAAAGGCCCATATCCTCCGCGGCCTCGTCATCGCCCTCTCGAACATCGACGAGGTCGTCCAGATCATCCGCTCGTCGCGGGATACCGAGAATGCGGCGACCAGGTTGATGGAGCGCTTCAGCCTTGACGAGATTCAGGCCAAGGCCATTCTCGACATGCGCCTTGCCCGACTCACCTCCCTCGAAATCGAGAAGGTGCAGGCAGAACTCGCCGAAATCGAAGCCAGAATTGCCTTCCTCAAGGATCTCCTTGCCAGCGATGCCAAGCTTCTCGCCGTCGTCAAGGACGAGACTCTCGACCTCGCAAAACGCTACGGCGACAAGCGCCGCACGGAAATCGTTCCCGACGAGATCGAGCAATTCAATATCGAAGACCTCATCATGCGCGAGGAGATGATCATCCTCATCTCCAATAAGGGCTTCGTGAAGCGCGTGCCCGCCTCCGCCTATAGGAACCAGGGACGAGGCGGCAAGGGTTCGAACTCGACCAACCTGTTGGAAGAGGACTTTGTCGAGCAGCTCTTCGTCGCCAATACCCATGACTACATCCTTTTCATATCGAGCGTCGGCAAGGGCTATTGGCTCAAGGTCCACGAGATCCCCGAGGCCAGCAGGGCCGCGCGTGGAACCCATCTCAAGGGGCTCCTCGCGATCAGCCCGAACGAAGAGATCACGACTATCGTCGATTTCGGCGACTTCTCGGAGGTCGAGTACATCTTCATGGGCACCCTCCGCGGTGTCGTGAAGAAGGTCGCGACCAGCGAGTTCATCAACGCCAAGACCCGCGGCATCATCGCCATCAAGCTCGATGAGGGCGATCGCCTCGTGTCCGCCTGCCTCACTAAGGGCAAGGACGAGGTCGTCCTCATCACGAAGAAGGGCCAGGCCCTCCGCATCAGCGAGGAAGATGTCCGCGTTCTCGGACGAGCTACCCGCGGTGTGACGGGCATCAAGCTTCGCGACGCCGATGAGCTGGCGAGCATGCTCCGCGTCAGCTCCGAAGAAAAGATGTTCATCCTTTCCGAGTATGGCTACGGAAAACGCGTCGACTTCGAGTACTTCAACCCCCATGGCCGCGCCACGGGCGGCCAGATGATCTACAGCCCCGACGAAAAGACCGGCGAAATCGTTGACGCCATTACGGTCGGCCCGAACGATGACGTCGTTGTCATCACCTCCCAGGGAAAGACCCTCAAGATCAGCGCCGAATCGGTCGCGGACCAGGGGAAGGGCGCCAAGGGTGTGCGCGTCGTCAATATCGACAAGCCGGACTTCGTCATCGGCCTCGACAAGGTTGCCCGCGAAGAGGATGCGGCCGTTCTTGCAGAAGTCGCGGCCGAATCGGAAATGGCCTCGGAAGAACTCAGCAAGCTCGAAGAGCCTGCCACGGGCGATGAGACAGATGAGAGCGGCGCGGGTGAGGCTCAGTCTGATTCGGAGATAACGGAAGAATAGGATTGTTTCACGTGAAACAAGGGGCTGACCGAGAAGCGATTCTTGGCAGCCCCTTTTCTGTTTCAGGGAAGGCGGTCTGACCGGGTCTTCCAATTCGAATGTTTCACGTGAAACATTGATGCCCCTTCCTTCGGCCTTCCTAGCCCGGGTTTCTTACAGCAAAATGCAAGGTGTGAGAAATCCGGGGAAGTGATTTTCCGCGGCGGCAGTGGGCGGAACTTCCCTTAGGTTGTAGTATGCCTCTTCGAGAGGACTAGGCATGAAAGACGTAATCGCCCTCGGCGAATCCTTCATTTTCATTTTTGCCTTTATTGGCGCGGCGACCCTCTTTTTACGCTTCGGCCTCCTTGGCCCGGCGATGACGAGGAAGGTCGTCCATATCGGGGTGGCCCACTGGTGGTTGCTCTATATGGCCTTCATCGTCTCGCCCCTGGCAGGCATGGCGGGTGCTCTGGCCTTTGTAGTGATAAATACGCTCTCCTACCGCCTCCACGTTTTTAAAGCGATGGAGGACCCTGAGCCCGGCCGAAATCTTGGCACGATTTGGTTTCCTATATCCCTGGCAGTCTTGATCGGCCTCGAGATGCTTGGGCTCGTGACGCGGTGGCAGGCCGGTGTGGGTGTTCTCATCATGGGCTGGGGCGACGGGATGGCGGCGGTGATCGGGCAGCGCTTTTCGAAGCGACCCGTCCTCGTCTTCGGCTCGAAAAAGAGTGCAATTGGTACCTTCGCCCTCCTCTTCTTCTCCTTCATCGCGACTGCCGTGATGACGATGATTTTCGTGCCGGGGCTTTCGGCCTGGGATATCGCGCTCCGTGCCGCTTCGACGGCGATGTTCGCGGCCTGGGTGGAGCTTGCGACGCCCTTTGGCGTGGACAATCTGAGCGTGCCGATCCTGACGACGCTTTTCTACGTGTTCATCGCCTCGGGGCCGCTGGCGGGCCTCTTTGCCGCTGCCCTCGCGCTCAACGCCATCGTCGGCATCGGCGCCTGGAAAAAGGAAGCCGTGGACGCGAGCGGAGCCGTGATTGGGGCTGCCGTCGGCACGGTCATACTCACCGCGGCCGGTATTGCGGCCTACGGCCTCCTCGCGGGCTTTTTTCTCTCTTCGACCGCTCTCGGAAGGATAGCCGGCAGGAAGCGCGGTCCCAGCCAGGTAGAGGAAAAGGGAAGCCGTCGCGATGCCCTGCAGGTGCTCGCGAACGCCGGGGCTGCCGCGGCGGCATCGGTGCTTTACGGACTCACGCGTGACAGCCTGTGGCTCGCCGCCTTTGCCACGAGTTTCGCCGCTGCCAATGCCGACACCTGGGCAAGCGAACTCGGCGTCCTTTATCGCAGCCTGCCTCGTTCCATTCTGACGGGCAAGGAAGTGCCGGCCGGCGCCTCGGGCGGGGTGACGCCCCTGGGCTTTCTGGCCTCTGCCCTGGGTGCCGCCTTTATCGGCCTCCTCTTTGCGGCAAGTTATGCGGGGCTCTCGGAGGCCGGTGTCGAGTGGGGGTTGATCGCGCTGATCGCGTCGCTTGGAGGCTTTGCCGGTTCGGTGATCGATTCGCTGCTCGGCGCTGCCTTCCAAGCCCAATATCGATGCGTCGTCACGGGCCTCTATACCGAGAGGCCAAGCACCGACGGCAGACCCAATATGCTCACCCGCGGGCTACGATGGTTTACCAATGATCTGGTGAACTTTGCGAGCACGGTTGCCGTAACGCTCGTTGCAGCAGGCATTTACGCGATCCTTCGCTAGCCCGGATTTCTCACGAGATCTTAGGAAAGTGATAAATCCGCTGGCTATGGCTATACCTGCGCCAAATTCGCAAAATCAGGCTGATCGCGGCGTCGCTCAGTCGCTCCGGTGCTCACATGCAGCAAAGCATGCTCCGCTCCTCGCTTCCTTCGCTCCTTGCGCTAAGCCCGATTTTGCCTGTGAGAAATCCGGGCTAGACGAGGCTCCCGCGTCAAGATCAGCCGAGGCGCAGATTCCGGTAATCCAGTATCGCTCCTTCGACGAGAACCGCACGGGCGAAGGCCGAGAGGCGAGGGTTGTCGAGGACCCGATCGAGTTCATCGTCGGCGACTGCAGACTCGAAACGTTCCGGGAGCCATGAAGAAGGGAGGCTCCGCTGCCTTCGGAAGTAGCGTCTCAACCCGACGAGCCAGGCATCGTATCGATCCGCCGCGGCTTCGAGGGGCCGAGTACCGATTCCTTTTAGCCGATAGAGCTCTACCATGTCTCTGAGGAGGACCCTGAAGGAATCATGGGCCGGAAGAAGCCCTGCGTGGACCCGATGCGGTAGCAGAAAGGGAAGGTCGTATTCGTTTGCGACGCCTATGGCTAGGGCTTCGAGACCCTTTCTATAGCTCCGCGATGGGGCTCCCGAGGGCCGTTCTTCCCGAAAGAGTTCGAGGGTGAAATCGAGGAGTTCGGGACGGGCGGCGGCGAGCGTCTTTATGTAGAGCTCCTTTTGGCGGCCAGGCCGCAGCGTCAGCCCGCCGGGCATGAGGAAATCGACGCCTGCTTCGACGGCCGCTTCGTAGAGGCTTGCTATGGACTGTCGCGAGTCGGAAAGCCCGGGGAGGAGGGGCATCGCGAGGATTCCCGTGGCGCAGCCCGCCTCTTTGAAGCGCTTGAGCATTCGAAAGCGTTCGGCGAAGGGGGCGCTTCCCGGTTCCATGAGCTCACGGAGACTCTCATCGAGGCTGGTAATCGAAGCAAGAATCAGAAAGCCGCTTTTCGAATTGACACCTGCCCAGGCTTCGATGTCCCGCTCCGCAAGGCTCGCCTTCGTCAGGACCGAGGCCGAAAGCCGTGGTGTGCCTGCGGGGGGCGTCGCCAAAAGGCGGGCTGCCCTTCCGCTGATGTCTTCCACAAGTTCACAAGGCTGATAGGGGTCGGTGGTTCCCGAACCGAAGACGACCATCCCTTCTTCCCTCATGCGTGGAAGCTCTTCGGCGAGGGCCTCCGGTATGTCTTTCCGGATGATTATGTCCTTTTCGAAATCCCCCAGGACATAGTAACGCTCGGCGCGGCCGTCGCAGTAGCGACAACCATGGGCGCAACCCCTATAAGGAGCGAGGCGATAAAGGCCGTGGGTGAAGGGGTCGGGAAGATCGGCGCGGAGGAGGGCTTTCGGGCGATTAGTTCGCATTAGAAGCATCTGCCGGGCGTGGCGCGGCCGCCCCTCCTTCCGGGGGACGGAACTTCAGCCAGACGGGGATGATGATGAAGAGCATCATGAAGGCGGTGATGAGGAAGGGGCTTGTCGGACCGAAGCTCTTCCACATGAGGGCGCCGAGGAAGGGAGCGGGCAGGGAGACGATGCCGTTGCTCGTCGACAGAAGGCCGAAGGCCGTTCCGCGGAGATTGTCGGGGAAGGTCTTCGATATGAGGCTCTGGTAAGCCGGGGTGATAAGGCCGATGGTGCAGCCGAAGGCGCCATAGGCGAGAAAGGCAGCCGGCTGACCTGGAATGAATATGAGGGCCATGAAGGCGAGAAAGGCACCGAAGTAGCCGAGGGCGATGGCCTTTCGCTCGCCGAAGCGGTCGGAGAAATGGCCTGCCGGAATCATCATCAGCATCATCGCGAGACCGAAGAGGGATTCGAGGCTGCCGATACCGGCAGTGTCAAAGCCCTTCGCCTCCTGGAGAAAGAGGGGGATGAGGTTACCGGAGAATCCCATGGCGATATCGCGTGCTCCGTCGGAGATGATGAGCCAGGTGACGACTCCCCCGGCAAGAGCCATGAGGCCGATGGCCTTGAGGGAGCCACCGAGGCTTTGCGCCTCGACGGCGGCAGGCCCCGACTTTTTCGGATGCTTGAGGGCGAGGGATATCCTGATTGCCGTCGCGATGACATAGAGTATGGCCGAGACGAGGAGAACGAAGAAGAAGCCGTAGCTCCTGGCGGCGAAACCTCCCAGGATCGGCCCAGCCACGGAGACAATCTGGAAGATGGCCTGACTGGTCGCGAAGACCTTGCCGCGGTTCTCTTCGTCGGATTGTTCGGCGATGAAGGCGTCGAAGCTCGGCGCGATGAAGGCCCCCGTGATTGCCCCGAAGCTTTCGGCGGCGAGGAGCCATTTCCAGTCCGGCGCCAGGAGCATAGAGACGTTGCCGACAACGCCTATCAGTGAACCGATCGCCATTGCCCTGAGCCTGCCGATGCGATCGCTTACCCAGCCGCCGAAGATCTGCGAGGCAATGGGCACGATCATGAGCAGGGTAAAGAAGAGCCCGATCTGCTCGACGTCAGCGCCGAGCTGTTTTAGGTAGAGGGCTTGGAGGGGATAGAACATCTGCCCGCCGATGTTGGCGAGGATCATCGCGACGAGGAAAATGCGCAGAAGGGGTGTGAGAAGAGGTTTTTTATTCATAGGTCATAGTGAAGCCTAGTCCCCCTTCGCGGAGGCCGCAAGCTCAGGTTATAGGTTTGAAATAGCGGGATGCGGGTCCGAGGGGTCGATCGCCGCCGAGGTGTGCCGCGAGATGCCGGGCGATGCGGCCGATCGTCTCGGGAGGGAGTCGTACGCGGCGCATGCGGTCAATCTCGGCGAGGATGCGTTCGCGCTTGGCTTCGCTCAGGAGGGCGAGGACTTCGCCGACCTCAGCCTCCTCCGCGTAACGGAGAATGGCGCCGAGGTCGCGATCGGCGGTGTTGAGGAGGCGCGAGGTCGCTATCTTCGCGGGCGTCGAACGGAGGACCGTGAAGAAGGGTTCGAGTTCACGCATCACGCCTCCTCGGGATCAGCCGACCGCCTTTTTGAGCTCGTCAGCCTTGTCGGTGCGCTCCCAGCTGAAGCCATTGCGGCCGAAGTGGCCGTAGGCAGCCGTGGCGCGGTAGACGGGCTTTTTGAGGTCGAGGGTTCGGATGATGCCCGCGGGCGAGAGGTCGAAGACCTTGGTCACCGCGGCGGCGATCCGCTCATCGGGCACGGCTCCCGTGCCGAAGCTGTCGACGAAGACCGAAATGGGGAAGGGCACGCCGATGGCGTAGGCCAGCTCGATCTCGCAGCGCTCGGCGAGGCCGGCGGCGACGATGTTCTTGGCGACATAACGGGCCATGTAGGCGGCCGAGCGGTCGACCTTGGAGGGATCCTTGCCGGAGAAGGCGCCGCCCCCATGACGACCCATGCCGCCATAGCTGTCGACGATGATCTTGCGTCCGGTGAGGCCGGTGTCGCCCATGGGGCCGCCGATGACGAAGCGGCCGGTCGGATTGACGAAGTACTTCACGTCCTTGCCGAGGAGGCCTGTGGGTTCGAGGATGGGCCTGATCACGGTGTCGATGATCGTCTCTTTGATATCTTCGTATTTCACGTCGGGATCGTGCTGGTGGGAGACGACGACGGTGTCGACGCGCACGGGTTTGTGGCCTTCGTATTCGAGGGTGACCTGGCTCTTGGCGTCCGGACGCAGCCACTTTATCGCGCCCGACTTGCGGAGTTCCGCGGCGCGCTCGAGGATGCGATGGGCGTACATGATGGGGGCGGGCATGAGTTCGGGGGTTTCGCGGCAGGCGAAGCCGAACATCATGCCCTGGTCGCCGGCGCCCTGCTGACCTTCATATTCCTTGAGGCCGTGGCCAGCGACGCCTTGATTGATGTCCTGGGACTGGGAATGGATGGTGTTGAGAATGGCCATGGACTCGTAGTCGATGCCGTAGTCGGGATTCGTGTAGCCGATGTCCTTGACCACCTCGCGGGCGAGGGTCTGGATGTCGACATAGGTATCCGTTGTGATTTCGCCGCCGATGAGGACCATGCCCGTCGTCGCGTAGGTCTCGCAGGCGACATGACTTTCAGGATCCTTGGCGATGCAGGCGTCGAGGACGGCGTCGGAAATCTGGTCGCAGAGCTTGTCGGGATGGCCCTCCGACACCGATTCGGACGTGAAGAGCCAGTTGGAAGTACGCAAGGATGCCTCCTTTTTAGCGGGATTTCTAGACCGCCCCGCAATATGGTGCAACTCGGCGGTATGAATGACGGCCCTCGGGGCCGTGGGTCCCGGGGGCCCGTGGACTGAATATGCCGCTTCGGTTCGTCCTAATCAAGAGGCGGGAAAGGCCAGGCTGGGATATACTCTATGGCCATGTCGACTCGAGGGTCTTTTCGAAAAGCGGCACTGCTCTCGGTTCTCGGCCTGGCCACCCTGGTCGTGCCGCTATACGCAGAGGCTCCGCTCACTGTGGCGAAGGCTCGCGACATCCGCTCGCGCATCGTCAGCGATGCCGAGAGCTACCTCGGCGTGCCCTACGAATACGGCGGGATTTCCACCAAGGGCATCGACTGTTCCGGGCTGGTCTACCGCGTCTTTAAGGACGTGCTTGGGCTCGGGGTTCCTCGCACGACCAAGACCCTCTATGACTTTTCGGAGAGGGTCAATCGAGAGCGACTCGAACCCGGCGACCTCGTCTTCTTCAATACGACGGGACCGCTCGCCCATGTCGGAATTTACGCCGGGGACGATATTTTTATCAACGCGGCCTCCGAAGGTCAGCGCACGGGCGTCATCAAATCCTCCCTCGACGATCCATATTGGGCCGAGGCCTACGCGGGCGGGGGCCGCCTCATTACCCCCGCGGGCTATCTCGGCTTGCTTCTCGGCCTCGGCGGAGGGCCCCTCTTCGGCGCCGACAATCTCGGTCGCGGCTTCGGGCTTTCCGCCAATCTTGTCTATCCTATCTGGGGCGTCGAACCGGGAATCCAGGTCGCCCCGAGCTGGGACGTTTCCCTCGGCGTCTTTCGCCTGCCCTTCCAACTTTCCTTCGGCATAGACCGCCACCTTCGCTTTTACGCGGGGCCGGTCTTCACCCTGGGACAGCCGAGGCTGAGCGTCTCGTCGGGCACGCGAAGCTACACGGCGGAAGGTGGAGTCCTTGGCAGCGCGGGCATTGCCTGGGCCCCCTTCGAGTTCAAATTGGGGCAGGATGACTGGCGCCTCGTCGGTACCCTCGACTGGAATCGCTATGTCGCCGCGGCGGGCCAGCCAACGGATACCCAGAGCGACCTGGCGGCGAGCCTAAGATTCGGCCTCTATCTCGAATCGAGAATTCTCATCTGATCGAAAGCCGCCCTCGAAGCCGGGCGCGAAAGGAAGCCCATGTCGGCCAAAGAGAACTATGTGCTCGCCCTCGATCAAGGGACGACTTCCTCGAGGGCCATCGTCTTCAACCATGCCGGAACCGTGATAGCGGCGAAACAACAACCTTTCGAGCAGCATTTCCCGAGACCCGGTTGGGTCGAACATGAGCCCGAGGATATCTGGAAGAGCCAGTACGAAACCGCGAAGGGTGCCATAGCGGCGGCACAGATCGAGGCTTCGCAAATCGCGGCGATCGGCATCACGAACCAGAGGGAGACCACGGTCCTTTGGGAAAAGGCCAGTGGCCGCCCCGTGCATCGGGCCATCGTATGGCAATGCAGGCGTTCCGCCGATATCTGCAAACGCCTTCGCGAAGAGGGGCTCTCCGACAAGGTCGCGCAGAAGACAGGCCTCGTCCTCGACCCCTATTTCTCGGCGACGAAACTCATGTGGCTTTTCGAAAATGATCCCCAGCTCCGCGTGCGGGCCGAAAGGGGCGAGCTCCTTTTCGGCACGGTCGATTCATGGCTGATCTGGAATTTAACCGGCCTCCATCGCACCGACCCGACGAACGCGAGCAGAACCCTTCTCTTCAATATTAGACAGGGCCGCTGGGACGAGGAACTCCTCGAGGCTTTTGGGATTCCGGCTTCCATCCTTCCCGAAGTGGTGCCGAGTTCATCCGCGACGGGCTACGGGAGGACGAAGAAGGAACTCTTCGGCATCGAGATCCCCGTGACCGGGGTGGCTGGAGACCAGCAGGCGGCCCTCTTCGGCCAAGCCTGCTTCGAGCCGGGCGAGGCCAAGGTTACCTACGGAACGGGTTGTTTCGCCCTGATGAACACGGGGGCCTTTCCCGTGCCTTCTGCAAACAAGTTGCTCACGACGGTAGCTTGGGATCTCGGACCGGGGGCCGGATCGGGCGGCTATACCTACGCCCTCGAGGGATCGGTCTTTGTAGCGGGGGCCGTGATCCAATGGCTCCGCGATCAACTCGGCCTGATTCAGGACGCCGCCGAAAGCGAGGCCCTCGCTCTTTCGGTGCCCGATTCGGGCGAGGTCGTCGTCGTTCCGGCCTTCGTCGGCCTTGGGGCGCCCTACTGGGACGCCGAGGCCCGCGGCGCCATCGTCGGCCTGACCCGGGGAAGCTCGCGGGCCCATATCGCGCGAGCCGCCCTCGAGTCGATCGCCTTCCAATCGCGCGATCTTCTGGTCGCCATGCAGAAGGACTTCGGCCGCGACATCGCATCGATACGGGCCGACGGCGGGGCCTCGGCCAATTCCTTCCTCATGCAATTCCAGGCTGACGTGACGGGACGGTCGGTGGTCTTGCCCGAGGTGCAGGAGACGACAGCCCTTGGCGCGGCCTACCTCGCGGGCATCGCCGCGGGCTTTTGGGCGGGGCAGGCTGATGTGGCGCGCAACTGGAGGCGCAGGCGTTCCTTCGAGCCGGCTATGGACGGAACCACGCGGGAGAGGATATTGGCGCGTTGGGACAGGGCCGTCGCGGCAGCGCGGGGCTACGGTCATTGATCGGCACATCGAGCGTATAGAAAGGAAGCACTATGACTATCGACATCGTGAAGCTTTTGTGGAGCGAGGGATCCAACATCATCGTGGGCCAGTCGCACTTCATCAAGACCGTGGAGGATATCGGGGAGATCATGGCCTCCTCGGTGCCGGGGGCAAAATGGGGGTTGGCCTTCAACGAGGCCTCCGGCGTACGGCTCATTCGCCATGAAGGCAGCGATACGAAGATTGTACAGGAGGCCATAGCCTGCGCGAAGGCGAGCGGAGCCGGCCATACCTTCTATCTCATTATCGGGCCAGGCGCCTATCCGATCAATGTTCTCGACCGGATCAAGGCATGCCCCGAGGTCTGCCACATTTTCGCGGCGACGGCGAACCCACTTTCGCTGATCGTCGCTCGCGAAGGGGAGGGTGAAGGAGCCTCGGCGGGAATTCTCGGCGTCATCGACGGCAATTCGCCCCTCGGCGTCGAGGCGGAGGCCGACAAGGCCGATCGTCAAGCGATGTTGCGGCGCTTCGGCTACAAATTCGGATGAGGATTTCATTCGAGGCCTGTGCGAGGAGAAGGTGATGGCTATTCGTGTGTGTCTCGCCGGGGCGACGGGCTGGGCGGGTTCCGCATTGGCGAAGGGGATCGGCCGATCCGATGATCTCAAGCTTGCGGCCGCTGTTTCCCGCAGTCACGCCGGGCGAAGGCTGGGCGAGGTATTGGGCGGGGGAGATGGGGCTGAGGGGACGGGCGGATCGCGAGGCTTGGATGTTTCGGTTTACGCCGGGGTCGAAGAGGCCCTTGCCGAAGGCTGCGAAGTCTATTTCGATTACACAAGCCCGGAGGTTGCCAAGGCCAATTGCCTTATCGCCCTCGACCATGGAGCGTCGGTTGTCATTGGCACCTCCGGGTTGACGGAAGCCGATTATGCGGAAATCGCCGATCGCGCCTCGAAGACCGGGAAGGCCGTCCTGGCCGTGGGCAATTTCGCCCTCACCGTCGTCCTCCTCCAGAAATTCGCCGAGATGGCGGCCCGCTACATCCCGCAGTGGGAAATTATCGACTATGCGAGCGATTCGAAGCCCGATGCGCCGAGCGGAACGACGAGAGAACTTGCCTCGAGGCTCGAGCGGTGTGGGCCATCGTCGCTTACCGTTCCCTTGGAAGTGACCCAGGGGTCAATCGAGGCGAGGGGAGCGAGGCTTTCGGGTTCGCAGATTCATTCGATTCGGCTGCCCGGTTATTCCATCTCGGCGGAAATCATCTTCGGAATGCCCGATCAAAGGCTGTCGATTCGCCATGACGCGGGGAGCGGGGCCGAGCCCTATGTCGAGGGAGCCCTCCTCGCGATTCGCAAGGTCGGGGGTCTCCGCGGTCTCCACCGGGGCCTCGATTCGGTCATGGAGCTGGGCTGACGAGGGCTCGGAGAAAGGCTTCCACTTCAGCCAGGGTCGAGAGGGATATTTCCCTTTCGTCGTCTCGGGTGAAGGCTTTCCAGACGAATTGGCGATCAAGCCTTCGGTGGGCCTGCTTTAAGCGAGCGTCGGCATGGGCGGGGCCGATAGTCTTGATGTGCAGTTCGGCATCGTAGCCACGGGGCCCTTCGTCGAGACTCATGCCGAGGCGTTCGACGAGCCTGACGGTCCAGGCGAGGCCCACCGCGTCGTCGCCGGAAACGGCGACCGAGGAGCGAGGGGCGGCCGAGGGCGCCACGAAACGGGCGGTGGCGGCGTCGAAACTGAGCTCGGGGCCGTCGAAGGCGGCGCCGATTGCCCCCGAAAGCACGAGTTCCTCCGGAGAGCCGATGACGAGCCCCTTGTTGCGGTCGACGAGCCAGACTTCGTCGGCTTCGCGGAGGGCCAGATCGACCTCATGGGTGGACATGAGGACGCCCTTGCCGCTTCGGGCCTGTTTTCGCAGGAGATGAAAGATTTCGCTCCGGGCCGGGGCGTCGAGGAAGGCCGTCGGTTCGTCGAGGATGAGGAGGGGGGTCGCCTGGGCAAGGGCCCTGGCGATGAGGATCTTCTGCCGCTCTCCATCCGACAGCTCGGCGAAGAGCCTCTTTTCGAAGTCGGCCATGCCGACCTCCTCGAGGCTTTCGCGGACGATGCGGCTGTCTTCCGGGCCGACTTCCTCGCCAAGCCCCTCATATGGCAAGCGTCCGAAGGCGACGATATCGAAGACGTCGAACCAGCCCGAATCGAAGCGCTCGGTGAGGACCAAGGCGAGAAGCCTCGCTCTCTCGCTCGGAGCGAGCCTCCACAGGGGCCTGCCCTGCACTTCGACCGAGCCTCCCATGATCGGCTGCATCCCCGAAAGGCTCCGAATGAGGGTGGACTTGCCGGAGCCGTTGGGACCGAGGAGGACGATGAAGCGATCGGCGGGCACGTTCAGGTTGAGATTCGCGAAGACGATCCGATCGCCGAATGACCTCCGACCTGCGCGAGAGCCGCGGCCGGCGGGGTAGCCGACATCGAGGGAGGTAGCCGCGAGGAGGCTCATGAGCGCCCCTCCGATGATCGGGAACGAAGGACGATGGAAAGGATGAGGGGGGCGCCGAGGAGGGCGAGAAGGGGATTGAGGGGCAGGACGATGCCGCCCGGCGCGGCCTGCGACAAGATGTCGGCGAGGAGGGCGAAAAAGGCGCCGAGGAAGGCGGAGCCGGGCAGAAGTATTCGGTGGGCGCTCGAGCGGAACAGACGCCGGGCCCCCTGTGGCGCGGCGATTCCGAGGAAGGCGATCGGGCCGCAGAAGGCGGTGACGACGCCAGCCAGGATGGCCGAGGCCACGATGATCCTGCGCCGGAGACGCCGCACGTCGATGCCGACGCTTTCGGCCCCGCGGTCGCCGAGGACGAGGGCGTCGAAGGCCTTGGGCGAGGTCCCGAGGGCGATAAAACCGAGGAGGCAGCCTCCGATGAGGACGGGAATTCTGCCCATCGTGACGCCGGCGAAGGAACCGTAGGTCCAACCGAGATAGACCTGGACCTTCTGCGGCGAGGCGAAGAAGACCATGAGGGCGAGGATGGAGCCGGCGAAATAGCCGACCAGAATCCCTGTGATCAGCAGGGACGCGGTCCCTGCCAAGCGCCGCGAAATGGCGAGAATGACGAGGAGGACGAGGGTCGCTCCGAGGGCTGAGGCGAGGGCGAGGGCCGAATAGCCGGCGAGTCCGAGTTCTCCGAGAAAGGCCGATCCGGCTCCGCCCGCGAGAATTACCACGATACCGGCACCGACGCTGGCGCCGGCGCCGATGCCGAGGGAGTCGGGACCTGCGAGAGGGTTGCGAAAGAGGGTTTGGAGCATGAGCCCGGAGACCGCGAGGGAGGCGCCGCCGACCAGGGCGGTGATGGCCTTAGGGAGTCGAAAGATACGAACGATTGCGACCCAGGCCGGATTGTCATCGCCGCCGAAGAGTATGGCGGGAATACGAAGGGGAGGAATGCGGACCGATCCGGCCGCAAGATCGACGACGAAAAGAGCAAGGCAAAGGATACCCAAGGCCGTGAGGAGTATACGTTTGGAGCGCGCCGCCTCCTCGCGTGCCGCCTCCTCGTGCGCCGCCACCGTACTGCCCATACTCATGCCGATCTCTGCCTCGTCACTCGCCCAGCTTCCTGTACCAGACGAAGACGTGATTCGGGAGGAGCTCCGGATGGAAGATCGTCACGAGATCGGCCAGGGCCTCGTCGGGGCGGATTACCGCCGATTCGAAGTAGTCATTGCCCCCCGAGGGACTCATCCTGAGATTGGAGTTCCACACCTTGCCGGCTTTAACGAGTGGGAGGCTGGCGAACCGAGGATCGAGGGCGATCACGTCGGCAACGCTCTTGGCCTCGAGCGAGGGGTTGAGCCAAACATCGGCGGACAGGGCCTTTTGGTAGACGGCCTCCACCGTGAGGGCGAGGGAGCCGGTGCCGCGGCTATCGGCCCACGCATAGGAAGCGCCGGCGTCGGCGAGCATTCGGGCCATGAAGCTGTCGCCCGCGGAAACGTACCAGGTCCCCTGGAAGGGCCCGTTATTGATCACCTTCGGCGACGTGGATGCTGCTGCGGCCGCCTTGGCCTTGAGGGCGAGATAGTTGGCTCGAACCTTGAGAAAACGGGCTTCCGCCTGCTCTTCCTTGTCGTAGAAGGCGGCGATGAAGACGCTCCATTCGGCTCGCGCGAGGGGATCGTTTTCGTTCCACTCCCCGTCGATGACGACAGGCAGACCTGCCTCGACGAGCTTGGGGTGGCTGTCCCACTCGTTGCCCATGCCGTAGGTGAAGACGGCGTCCGGCGTCAGGGCGATGATTTTCTCGACATCGGGCACGGCGTTGCGGGCTACCTCGATGACGGAGCCGGCCGCGACCCGAGCCCTCACCGTCGGATCGTAGACCCAGGCGGCGGAATCGAGCCCGACGATGCTATCCGTTTCGCCGAGGGTGACGATCGAAGGGATGTAGCTCGTCGAAAAGGAAACGACGCGGCTAACAGGCGTCGCGATGCGACGGGCTTGCGGGAACAGGGAAGGGGCCGGGATCGGCCCACCCTTTTTGTACAGAAGATACGAGAAGCCCGAGGTCGCCCCAGGCCAGGGTTTGGGGACGGTGACGAGTTTGAATCCCTGGTAATAAACGATCGAAAAGGTCGCGGCGCTCGCGAGACCGAAATGGCGCAGAGCCTTCGGCTGAGCTTGGGCCGCCGACGCGAACGAAGCGGCGATAAGCAAGACGCCGCATAGGAACCGTGCAGGACGTGACCGCATGGCCCTCCTCCTCCCTCCGAGAAGTCGGATGCAAGAATGGAGCGGAGGCAGGTCTCCTGGCTTGCGCGCGACCGACAGTCGCGGGCGGAACCCTTCCCGGGCCCGAGCCCAGTGGTCATGTTCCGAGCCTCGTCTCGCGCCGTGATTACGGCATTCGAGCGAGGCGCATACAGTAGCGGGGGCTGCAGCGGATTCTCACCGCCTTCCCTTTTCGCTTTAGCCCGGCGACGCCGGGCCGAAGCACCTCCACAGGTAGGATCAAGATAGACTTGCCCTTCCCCCTCGCGCAAGACGGGCGGATAGGAGATACTAGGAAACCTTAGAAGCGAGGAGAAAGACATGGCTGGAAAGAAAGCTGTGGGATTCATCGGCACAGGCGTCATGGGCGGCAGCATGGCGGGACACTTGCTCAAGGCCGGCTATGAGGTCCATGTACATACGCGCACGAGATCGCGGGCCGATGACCTCGTCGCCGCCGGGGCGGTTTGGGAAGACGATCGCGTGGCGGTCGCGAGAAAATGCGAGATCCTCATCACCATGGTCGGCTATCCGAGCGACGTCGAGGAAGTCTACTTCGGCCCTCGGGGCATCATCGAAAACGCCTTACCCGGAGCCATTCTCGTCGACATGACCACCTCGAGACCCGATCTCGCGGCACGTATCGCCGCGGCAGCCAAGGCGAAGGGGCTCGGCGCCCTCGACGCCCCTGTCTCCGGCGGCGACATCGGCGCAAAGAACGCGACGCTTACCATCATGGTGGGCGGCGAGATAGGCGATTTCGAGGCGGCCAAGCCCCTCTTCGGCCATCTAGGCAAGACCATAGTGCTCCAGGGCGGGCCCGGTTCGGGCCAGCATACGAAGATGGCGAACCAGATCGCCATCGCGGCGAGCCTCCTCGGCGCCGTCGAGTCGATAAGCTACGCCAAGAGGGCCGGCCTCGATCCGCGCAGGGTCCTTGAAAGCATCGGATCGGGATCGGCAGGCTCCTGGCAGCTCGCCAACCTCGTACCCAAAATGCTCGACGGCAACTTCGAGCCCGGATTCTACATAAAGCACTTCCTCAAAGACCTTCGCATCGCCCTTGAATCGGCGGCGGCCATGCAACTCGACCTCCCGGGCCTCAGGCTTGCCGAGGGCCTCTTCGAAATCCTCCAGGCGGAGGGTTTCGCGGACAAGGGAACCCAGGCTCTGTGGCTACTCTACGAACGCGGACTTATGCCGGGCAAAGCCCGCTGATGGGGCAGAGCCTTCCCGGAGCGCCCAAGGAGGCCGTCACGGACGGCGCCTTCGCGGTGGGACGCTTCGGCGGGATATTCGAGAAGATCAATTTCCTCGACGCGCGGAAACTCTGGCGCGTCGAACTCCCTCGCTGGGTGAAGACCTGGCGGCTCAAGGAATGGCGGGCCGTGCTGATGGGCGACGCGAGCTGGTCCTTCATTGCCGCCCTCTACAACGCAAAACTCTTCTCAATCGCCTTTTTCCGCGTCTGGAACCGCGAGACGGGAGAGCGCCAGGGCTTTCTTAGGATCATGCCGGGCTCCGTCATCCATATCGGCGAAAAGCTCGGAGTATCACATAGCGCCTATCACGGAAGGCATGCGCGGCTCGACATCGACTTCGACTTACCCCAGGAAAAGGCCTCCGTGACCGTGAATTGGAAACCCGGCAAGGGGAATCCCGGTTTTCACGGCGAATTCCTCTTAGGTTGTTCCGCGAAAGTCATAGCGCCGAGCACGGCCGTGCTACCCCTGGGCCGCAATCGCGCGATGTATACGACAAAGGCGCTCACGCCGATGGAAGGCTTCTTCGAAACGTCGGGAGCCGTCCATCGCTTCGACGGCGCGAAGGCTTCGGCCCTCTTCGACGATCATAAAGGCTATTATCCCTTCGGCCTGCATTACGATTCGGTTGGAGGCTTTGGCTTCGACGCCAAGGGCAGGAGAATCGGCCTCAGCCTCGCCGCCAACCCCGCCAAAGAAAGTTCCCGCTTCAACGAGAACAGCCTCTGGATCGGCAATCGCCTTTTCGCCCTTCCGCAGGTGCGCATCTCGCGGGCCGAGGGGTATAAGAACGATTGGGTGATTCAGGACACGGAAGGCCTCGTCGACCTCGTCTTCACGCCCCGCGCCCACAACGACATCAGCTTCCACGTGGGCATCCTCGAAAGCGACTGGCACGGGCCCTTCGGGACCTTCAAGGGGAGCGTGAAGAACGGCGAAGGTGAGACAATCGACGCCGGTATTCTGAACGCGATGGGCGAAGAGAAGTATCTGCGTTCCTAACACCAGATCAGGATTGCCGCCCTGTATTGAGCTTTGTTTCGAAGCGTTCGAGATCGCGACCGGCGAGCGAGTCGTTCCTTTCACGCTTCATGTCGTCCGACTCCTCCGGAGCAATGGTTCCGAGCCTTCTTCTCAGTTCCGCCAATTCGGACCTCGAAAAACGCAGGCCGCCGAGCAGGTGATTCTCGAAGCTCGCACAGGCGGCTGGGGCCACGCGGCGCGTGATATCGAGCATGACTTCGGCGTACTTGCGGATTTCGAGCTGGGCATGGGGATCAAGACGAAGTGAAAGGAAGCGGAAGAGATTGTGAAGGTCGATCTGCCAGTACCATTCCGTATAGAGCGAGAGGGGAAGGTTGATGCGCGCCAACTCGCGGGCGAGTCCGTCTTCGATAAGCGAGGCGTATTCGCCGTAGGCCGTCTTTTGGCCTTCTTCGAAGCGTGCGAGAACCGCGGCCGCTTCGGCCGAATCGAGGGGGCTTGGGTCTCTTCCCTGTTTGTTGTTCGAGCTCTGTTTGGCGAGATCTTCGGGGGCAGGGCGGTAGAACTCGTCCTTCATCACCGAGTAGCGGCCCGAGACCTCGTTCAAGCGCGCCGTTCGGTGCCGAACCCATTGGCGGGCGACGAAGATGGGCAGCTTGACGTGGAAGGTGAGGATGACCTGCTCGAAAGGCGAGGTATGCTCGTTGCGGAGAAGGTAGTCGATGAGCCCTTGGTCCTCGCGATAACTTTTCGTTCCCTCGCCATACGAGACACGGGCAGCTTGCACGATGCGGGCGTCCCCGCCGAGGTAGTCGACAAGACGGACAAAGCCGTGGTCGAGCACGGGGTATTCACGATCGAGGATTTCCTCGGCGGAGGGTACGAGGCAATGCGCCATTGGCTGCTCCGGTAGCTGAAGGTTTGGTCGACCTCGATGATATACCGACGGGCCTTTTCGGCGAAACCCGCCCGAGGGCCAGGAGACACCATGACCGGCAAAGCCGCGGCGTTGCTCTTCGTTTGATTGTTGGCCTTCGCTGAGCGATCTTAGGGGCAAGGCGCGGAGAGGACCGAAACTTCGCGCTTGTCGGAGGGCTGCATGTTCGAACTAACCCGGGATGTCGTCGATGACATCATATTCGCGATGGAAGACCAGGATGGGGCCTGGATGGTGGAGGTGGAGACCGGCCACCTTATCGCTCGCGCCGAAGCCTGCGAAGACGGCGATCAGGTCGATGTTCCAAAGCCCGAGACGGCGCCTGTGCCCGATTGGAGTCCGCGCGAGGGTTTCAAAATGATGGAGGCCTTCGCAAGCCGTGTCAGGCAGCCAACGGCCAGGCGCGCGCTTCATGAGTCCCTCGCCCATGGCCGGGGTGTCTTCAAGGCTTTCAAGGCGGCACTCGTCCCCTATCCCGATATCGAAAAATCCTTTCGCGAAAACAAGGCGAGCGTCATGGGACGAGTCATACGCGAATGGTATGACGAGCTTCGCGAAGCCAAGGGATTCGAGCGGCTCGGCGCCGAACCCGAAGATTCGACGGACCTTGTCGCGAGCGACCTCGGCTACTCGTCGGGTTTGGCTTCGGCCGCCCGCGAGGCCATGCTCGGTCTCCTCGGCGAGGTTGGGGCAGAAATAGCCCCCGATGCGCCGGCTGCGATTGCGGCAAGGGAGATGCGTCTTGCGCGAGCCGAACTCGAGGGTGACGACTGGATGGGCGTCTGGGTTGAGGATGGGGAGGGCGGAGCCATCGGGGGAGCCGCCGGCCGACGTGAATTCGAAGCCGGTCAGGCCGTAGGACGGATATTCTTCCTGGCTGTCGACCCGGAGTTCCGAGCCATGGGCCTCGCGCGGTCGTTGATCGAAAGACTTACGTCGGAACTCGGCGGCAACGAGGGGGCCCTCATCATAGTCGACCTGCCCCTGCTCTATGGCCCTTTCGAAAAGTCCCTTTTCAGTTCCGGCTTTACTGCCTTCGGAGCGAGGGCTTGGCGAAGAGGCTAAGCGCGGCCTGAGGCCGAGCCGGACAGGAACCGATGGCCGAATTGACCGAGGTCGACGCGGCCTGAGGCGTCTACTTCTACTCCTTCGCTTGTCAGCAAGGCCTTCTGCAGCTCGAAGCCACCGCCCTCCGGGAGGGCGATGCTTCCATCCTTGCGCACAATTCTATGCCAGGGCAGGTCTTCCCTTTCGGCGCTGCTATGCAGAAGGCGGACTACCTGCCTGGCTCCGTTGGCAAGGCCCGCGGCATGAGCGACATCGCCGTAGGTCGAAACTTCGCCGGAGGGGATGTCTCTGAGAGCAGCCGCGATACGGCGGCTTGTTTCTCTACCTTTTTTCTTGTCCATGAAGTAATCCATTGTAACACTACCGTGGCTTTACATTTTTCGTGATTTTGTAAATCATACTTAAAATCGCATGATGCGAGGAGGAACTCATGAAGACCTGCTTTCTCTTTCCCGGCCAGGGTGCCCAGTACATCGGCATGGGAAAGGACTTTTACGAGACGAGCAAGGCCGTCCGCGAGCTCTTCGAACTCGCTTCGGATGCGGCGAAGATCGACCTTCGGCAGCTGATTTTCGAGGGTAGCGAGGACGAGCTCAAGCAGACGCGCAATACGCAGATAGCCATGGCCGTCGTCGAGGCGGCGGCGGCCCTTTCGGCTCGGGAGCACGCGATCCTGCCTTTGGGCTGCGCGGGCTTTTCGGTCGGCGAATGGCCGGCTCTCGCCGAGGCGGGGGTCGTCGGGCTCGCCGACATGTTCCGCCTTGTCGCGGAGCGAGGCAGGCTGATGGACGAGGCGGGACTCCGCTCGGGCGGCTCGACCATGAGCGCAATCCTTGCCTTGGCCCCCGAGGGCATCGAAAAGGCCATAGCCGGGGCAGGCCTCAAGCAGGTATGGGTGGCGAATTACAACAGCCCGTCCCAGTGCGTGATTTCCGGCACGGAGGCCGATGTGGCCGCCGCGGAGACTGCCTGCAAGGAAGCGGGCGCGAAGCGGGCGATCAGGCTCAAGGTGTCCGGGGCCTTCCATTCGCCCATAATGGGTTATGCCCGCGACGGTTTCGCCGAGCTCGTGTCGGATGTGGTCTTTTCCGATCCGAAGATCCCCGTCTTTTCGAATGTGACGGGGCGGCGAATCGAAAGCGGGGCGGAGGCGAAGAAGCTCTGTGTCGAGCAGGTGGTGAGTCCCGTGCGCTGGATCGCCGAGGAGGCTTCGATCGTCGAGGCAGGCTTCGACCAGTGTTTCGAGACGGGCCCAGGCACGGTTCTCGCCGGTTTGTGGAAGGCCGTCAATCCGGACATTCCCTGCGAGCCCCTCGGCAAGCTTGCCGAAATCGCCGCTGTTTCGCTGTGAGGAGCTGAAATATGGAAGCTATGTTGAAGGACAAGGTCTGCGTGGTGACCGGCGGCTCCAAGGGCATCGGTCGAGCGATCGTGGCCCTCTTCGCGGCCCAGGGCGGGAAGGTCTTCTATCTTTCGCGGAGCGAGGCCGAAGATTCGGCCGGGCTTGCGGCAGGGGCGGGCGCGGGGGGCTCGGTGCGCTGGATCGCCTGCGATGTCGCCAAGGAAGCCGAGGTAGAGGCGGCCATCGCGAAGGTCGTCGCCGAGGGCGGGGTTCCTGCCGTCGTCGTGAACAATGCCGGCGTGACCCGCGATGGTTTGGTGTTCAGGATGAAGCTCGAGGACTGGGAGACGGTCATGGCGACGAACCTCACGAGCGCCTTCCTGGTCTGCCGGGTGGCGGCGCGGCACATGATCAAGGCGCGTACGGGCTCGATCATCAACCTGTCGAGCGTCGTTGGCATCACGGGCAACGGGGGGCAGACGAACTATTCGGCCTCCAAGGCGGGACTCATCGGCTTTACCAAGAGTCTCGCGCGGGAGGTGGCGAGCCGGGGCGTGCGCGTGAACGCCATCGCTCCCGGTTTCATCGATACCTCGATGACCGACCAGATCGGCGCCGAGGCCCGCGTCAAGCTGATGGAAAGCATTCCCCTCGGCCGTTCGGGAAGCCCGGAGGAGATCGCCAAGGCGGCCCTCTTCCTCGCGAGCGATCTCGCCTCTTATGTCACCGGCGAGGTACTGAAGGTCGACGGCGGCATGGCGATGTAGGGGGAGCGTGACGCAGGGCGGGCTGGCGGCTATAGTTGCACTGTGTCGTCGCACCTCTACGTACTTCTTCCCGGTTCACCCCTTCCCCTCGGGGCCCGTCCCTCGACCGAGGGGGTGAATTTCGCGATCTTCTCCCGCAACGCCGAATCGCTGATCCTCACGATCTACGCGAGGGCGGAAGATGGGGAGCCCGAGCTCGAGTTTCGCCTCGATCCCAAGCACAACCGAACGGGCGATATCTGGCATGTTTTCGTCGCCGGTCTGCGGGCGGGGGCCCTTTACCTCTGGAAGGCGGAGGGGCCCTACATTCCGATGCGGGGGCTTCGCTTCAACCGCCACAAGTCCCTCATCGATCCCTATGCCAAGGCCCTTTCGGCGACACCCGCCTGGAATTTCGCCGCGGCGAGGGCCTTCGATCCGGAATCGCCTGAGCTCGACCTTTCCTGGTCCGATGCCGAGAATTCGGATTCGATACCCAAATGCGTGGTCATCTCCGACGAATTCGATTGGAAGGGCGATCGTCCCCTCAATTATCCGCTCCGGCACTGCGTGATCTACGAAACCCACGTTAAGGGGCTGTCGCGGCATCTGAGTTCGCGGGTCGAGCATCCGGGGAGCTTCCGGGGCGTCGTCGAATCGATTCCCTACCTGAAGTCCCTCGGGATCACGAGCCTCGAGCTCCTGCCCGTGCAGGAGTTCAACGAGCACGAGTTGATGCGCCGCGATCCGGAGACCGGCGAGAGGCTCAGGAATTACTGGGGCTATTCGAGCCTGGCCTTTTTCGCGCCCAAGGCGGGCTATGCCTCGAGGACCGAGGCGGGGGCGCCCGTCGCCGAATTCAAGTACATGGTGAGGGAGCTTCACGCCGCGGGCATCGAGCTCATCCTCGACATCGTCTTCAACCACTCCGCCGAGGGGAACGAGCAGGGGCCGACCCTTTCCTTTCGCGGTCTCGACAACTCGATCTACTACATCCTGGACGAGAACAAGCGTTTCTATCGCAATTACTCGGGTTGCGGAAATACGCTCAATTGCAATCATCCGGTGGTGCGTTCCCTCATCATGGACTGTCTCCGCTATTGGGTCGCCGAGATGCACGTCGACGGCTTTCGATTCGACCTGGGCTCGATCCTCGGGCGGGACCAGAACGGAAAGCTCCTCGAGAATCCGCCGGTCCTCGAGGAGATCGCCGAGGACCCGCTACTCAGACATACGAAGATCATCGCGGAGGCCTGGGACGCGGGCGGAGCCTACCAGGTGGGCTGGTTTCCCGGCGGTCGCTGGGCGGAATGGAACGACCGCTATCGCGACGATCTCCGGCGTTTTTGGCGAGGCGACGAGCGGGCAGTCCAGGGTCTCGCCACGAGGGTCACCGGCTCGAGCGACCTCTACCTCCGCGACGGGCGCAAGCCCTTCCATTCGATCAACTACATCACGAGCCATGACGGCTTCACCCTGCGCGACCTCCTTTCCTACGACAGGAAGCACAACGCGCGGAACGGCGAGGGCGATCGTGACGGACACGACGCGAACCTGAGCTGGAACCACGGCTTCGAGGGCGATGGGGCCCCCGCGTCAACCGAGGAGCTTCGGGAGAGGCAGGCGCGGAATTTCGCGGCGACCCTCCTCCTGTCGATCGGCACGCCGATGCTCCTCGGGGGCGACGAGTTCCTCCGGAGCCAGGGCGGCAACAACAACGCCTATTGCCAGGATAACGAAATCAGTTGGTATGATTTCGGGCTCGCCGAGCGCAATTTCGGCTTTCTCCGCTTCGTCCGGGAGCTCGTGGCCTTCAGGTTGCGGCATCCCGCCTTCCGTCGCCCCGAGTTTTTCACCGGGAAGGACGGCGACTACAACGCGATACCCGACATCGTCTGGTATGACGACAAGGGGCAGAGCCCCGACTGGGCGCGCATCGAGCGACTCCTCGCCTGGCGCATCGACGGGGCCCGAGCGGACATCGTAGCCGATCGCGACGACAACGACTTTCTCGTCCTCTGCAACGCCTGGCCCGAGTCGCGGCACTTCGTCCTCCACGCCCCCGCGCGGGGCAAGCATTGGGCCCGCGTGATCGACAGCTCCCTGCCGAGCCCCCTCGACATAGCGAGCCAGGGGAAGGAGGAATTCCTGAGCCCACAGAACTCCTATCTCCTGGCGGGGCGGAGCTTCGTCCTCCTCATGTCGAAGGAGGCCTGACGCAGGTCATTAAATCCTTGTTAAATTTGCCTTTGCGGCCCTTGCTGGCTACCTTGAACCCATGGCGAGGAGGATGAGCGGGCAGGTTCCCGCGACCCGCGACGCGGCGATCAAGGCCGGTTTGCGGGAGTTGGCACGGCACCGGCCGGACAGGGCTCTGGAGCCCCTGCGGGAGGCCGTGCAGGGCTGTCCCGCCCTCGACAAGGTGGAGCTGGCCCGGCGCCTGTATTGGCTGGCCGTCGCCCTCCTTCAACTCGACCGCAGCGATCTCGCCATCAAGAGCCTCGCCTCGGCGCAAAAGCTCAGGCCCCGCGGTCTGGCTCGTGACGTCTATGTGCGGCGCGTGAACGCCTATGGGATGCCGAGGCGGGCGACGCGGGAGCTCGACGATTTTTGGGCCTTTTATTCGATACAAGCCTGCACCTACCTCGCCTCGCGGCCGGGGCGGCGATTCGCGGCAGCGACGGAAAAGGATCTCGTGACAAGGACCATCGCCGCGGCCTGGGTGGATATTAGGCATTCGGGGCGCCTCGAGGAGCTCGACGTCGAGGAACGACTTGCGCTTTTCAAGGCCTCGAAGCTGGCCTTCCCGCGACCCGTCGGCCTCGGAGGACGAGCCTTCCCCGCCTCGGAGCGGGCCGCCTTCGGGCCCGGCGGTCCCGCCTCCTCGAGTTGCTCCGACCCGATGAGGGTGGATTTCAAGCGAGGGAAGCGGGTCAAGGCGACGGATCGCTGCCCCTGCGGCTCCGGTCTCCCCTATTGCAAGTGTTGCGGGAGGACTAAAAGCCCCCTCGAACTCGGCGATTGAGGCAATTCGACACAATTCGAGCTGGCTGGGCGCAGACTGTTTCAAAATGAGGCAGTCATAGGGGCTCGACGCCGCCAGGTGGGCGAAATGGATGCGGCCCTCCCGAAAAAGCGGGCGTTCAGGTCGGCAGGTGAAGATTGATGGGGAGCGGAACGGCGATTCACGACGCACTCAAGTTCACCGAGCGTAAAATTGTAAATGATTGGCAAATAAGTAAATAGTAGCCTAGTAGTCGAGGGGATCGCGAGGGGTCGAGTGGATCGCTCTCGTTTTTCTAGCGATTGGCACGGAACCTGCTTTGTATAGAGCGATTGGAGGTTCCAATGATCCGCTCCGCTAATCGCAGTTCTTCGAGCCCTTCAGATGACAATGTCCTTTCCATCTATCTGAAAGAGATAAACCGCATTCCCCTCCTCTCCCGCGAGGAAGAGGATCGCTACGCCAGGGCCGCCGCGACGGGCGACAAGTCCGCCAAGGACAAACTGGTCACCTCGAATCTCCGCTTTGTCGTCAATGTCGCCAAGCGCTATCAGAATCAGGGTCTTCCCCTCGTCGATCTCGTTTCCGAGGGGAACATCGGCCTGATCAACGCGATCGAGCGCTATGACGTCGACAAGGGATATCACTTCATTTCCTACGCGGTGTGGTGGATCCGACAGGCCATCCTCAAGGCGATCTGCGAGAAGTCGCGGATGATCCGCCTCCCCCTCAACCGGGCCAACGAACTCGTGCAGATAGACAAGGCTCGCAAGACCCTCGAGGGGGCACGCAGCGAGGACGAGGAGATCCGCGAGATCGCCCGTCTCCTCGAGATGGAGCCCGAGCACGTGGCCGACCTCGTGGCGGTGAGCCGCGACCTCGTGTCGCTCGAGTCCCCGGTCTTCGACGAGCGCGACTCCTCCACCGTCGGCGATTTTATCGAGAATTCGGCCTACACCTCGCCCGAAGAGCATGTCGTCGCCCAGAATCTCAAGGAAGACATCAACTCCGTCCTCGAGACCCTGTCGGCCAAGGAGCGCGAGGTCATCGAGTGGCGCTTCGGGCTCAACGGACGCAATCCCCTCAGCCTCAAGGAAATCGGCACCCGCTTCAGCCTCACCAAGGAAAGGATCCGCCAGATCGAAAAGGCGGCCCTTCGCCGACTCACCCTCTCGAACAGGGCAGAGGTGTTGGCGAGCTACGTGGCGTAACCAGCGCCTCCTGGCGTTGTTACTTCTATGATCGGATCGATGCCGGGCCCTGCTCGGCGAGGGACCCCTCCTCCCTTTCAGTCGATCCCCTCCCCACTTCCCAGCCCCGGACCCTCCGCCGGGGCTGGTTCTTATTGAAAGGGATTCATGACTTTCAGCGGGCCGAAAGCCTGGCCGTGGGTCAGGTCCTCGGTCATCAATAGCGTCGCCTTGGCCTTTAAGGCGGCGGCGACAATCGAGGCATCCCAGAACGAAAGCTGGAATCGTTCTTTGACCTCAAGGGCATCGATGAAGAGTCTTCTATCGTTTTCTACGACATGCCACGCGAGGTAATCCATGACGATGCTTTTCGCCTCGCCGGCAGCCGGCAATTTCCTCGCGAGATTGACGAAAAGCTCCTGGAGAACCTGGGCGCTGATCAGGGGAACGATCTCGGCTCTCCAGGCTTTTCTGACCCAAGCCGAAGACCTCTCGTTCTTTTCTCCCGCGGAATGATCGAGCGCGTAAAAGAGAATGTTGGTATCGAAAAATACCAGCTCAGGATCCATGGGCCTCTTCCCGGCCGAGGGGCTCACCACCGAGGGAGATCCCGGAATCCAGAATCGAGAGCGCGTGTTTTCGCAGCGCTTCCTGGAATTGCCGGGCCCCGACCTTTTCGCTCACCGTGTCGGCTATCCATTGCGAAAGGGAAACCCCTGCCTCCACTGCTTCATACCGGCAACGTATGAGGATTTCTTCATCGAGTCTCAAGGTGACATTCTTAGTCATGTGAACCCCTGCAAGTTGCACAGTAGCACTTTTTCAGTGCAAATTCAATTTTCGCCAATGTTCAGGAACCTCCGCCGGGGCTGGTTCTTATTGACGCACTTTTATTGCCCCCGCTATAGTGGAACCGTTCAGCGCGATCGTCGTATACCGGTATTACCCGAGCTTCCCAAGCTCGTGAAGCGGGTTCGACTCCCGTCGATCGCTCGACGCAAAAGCCCGGCCCTGCGCCGGGCTTTTGCGTTAATAAGCGTCGACGGGGGCTGGCGATTGTCAGCCTCGAAGGGCTTGCGTGGCTCCGATCGTCCGATTGTTTGAGGACGATCGGTGTGAGCGCGCAGGGATGCGCGCGAAAACGCAAGCCCCGGCCCGGAGCGGGGTCGGCGAAGCCGCCCCGTGGATCGCAGCCGATGCCTGGGAGCCGGAGCCTTGGGTTTTTTGGCCTGGCGCGAAGCAGGCCTAATCATATGTTTGGTTGTTCATATGTTCATGCGTCCATATGATCATGCGCTAGTCGTTGGCCCTTTATTCGTTCGGGCGGCCTTGGCGGACCTCTGGTCCGTGGCGCAGGGGCAGCTGCGGAGGGAGACGCCGGCGACCGGCCTCGCCTAAGGCACCACCGCGGTGCTTCTTTCTTACCAGCCTTCAATCTCGAAGTCGGCGAAGTTGCCCGTGGGTTCGCGCTTCTGGGCGATGACGCGGTCGACCCGGGCGCCGGGGGGGCCGCTCGCGAGCCAGTCTTCGAAATCGGCCAGGGCGTCGGTGCTGCCTTCGGCCCAGGTTTCGACATCGCCGTTGTCGAGGTTGCGCACCCAGCCGGTCAGGCCGAGGGAGTGGGCCTTGTGGCTGGCCGAGTAGCGAAAGCCGACGCCTTGGACGCGTCCCTGGACGATTGTATGGAGGGCGGATCGAGCGCTTCGGGTGATTTGCTCCTTGTCCACGGGACCCTCCTTGTCGATGGCGGGATGTTGGGAGGGTAGACCATCAGGTCGTATCTGTCGAGTAAAAGCGATCGAGTCGAGGGCCTGTGGCGGTTTCGAGGCGGCTTGAATTTCGCCTCGGCTTCCCGTACCGTGGCCCCATGGAACTGAACGAAGAATTCATTTCGGCCCTCGCGGTCGACGAGGTCGGCGTCTTGAGGCGCATCGCGACGGAGCTTTCGATCCGGACCGAGCAGGTGTCGGCGGTGATCGCACTCGTGGCGGAGGGCTGCACGATTCCCTTTATCAGTCGTTACCGCAAGGAACGCACCGGCAGCCTCGACGAGGTGCAGGTGCGGGATTCGGCGCATCACTTCGAGAGCTACAAGAATCTCGAGGAACGGCGCATCGAGGTGATCAAGGGCATTTTCGCCCTCGGCAAGCTTTCGGAGGAGCTCTTCGGCAACTTGAAGAAGGCCGCCACCCTGGCGGAGATCGAGGATATATGGGGTCCGTATAAGAAGAAGAAGAAGACACGGGGCATGCTCGCGGAGGAGAAGGGGCTCGGGCCCCTGGCGGAGCTGATGCTCGCGAAGGACGAGGCGGCCGTCGAGGCTGCGGCACCGGGCTTCGTGCGCGAGGTCCCCGAAAAGCCGGAGCTCACGGTGGCGACGCCCCGCGACGCAATCCAGGGGGCGATGGACATCGTCGCCGAAAGGATGTCGCAGGACCCGGAAAACCGCGCCGCGGTGAAGTCCTTCTATCTCAAGACGGGGCATCTGGTGACGAAGGGCGTGGGCGACGAGGCGAAGAAAGAGACTTCGACCTATCAGATGTATTGGGACTATTCCGAGCCCCTCAACCAGCTCAGGCCCCACCGGACCCTCGCGGTCAACCGCGGCGAGAGGGAGGGCGAGCTCGAGGTGAAGATCGAGGTCGACGAGGATGGGGCAGTCGAGGAGCTCTGCCATCGAGCCTTCATTCACAATAGGTACCATAAGGAAGCGATCGACGAGGGGCTCAGGCGTCTGCTGTCGCCCGCGGTTCTCCGCGAGATCCGCTCGGACGCCTTCGAGGCGGCCGACGGCCACGGCATCGAGGTCTTCTCGGAGAATCTCAAGAATCTCCTGATGCAGCCGCCGATCAAGGGCACGCGGGTTCTCGGCGTCGATCCGGGCATCCGCACGGGCACGAAGTGCGCCGTTCTCGACGAGACGGGCAAATATCTCGACTACTTCCTCATCATGCAGGAGCAAAAGCCCGACGAGGCGAAGAAGGCCATCGCCGCGGCGGTGAAGAAGCACAACATCGCGCTGATCGCTGTGGGCAACGGCACGGCGAGCCACGAGGTGAGGGAGCTCGTCGCCTCGACGATCAGCGAGAATTCCCTGGCCTGCGAGTTCACGGTGGTCGACGAGGACGGAGCCTCCGTGTACTCGGCCAGCGATATCGCCCGCGAGGAGTTCCCCGACCTCGACCTCACGGTCCGCGGCGCCATCTCCATCGGCCGCCGACTCCAGGACCCTCTGGCGGAGCTCGTGAAGATCGACCCGAAGTCGATCGGCGTCGGCCTCTACCAGCATGACGTCAATCAAAAGAAACTATCGGAGCAGCTCGACGAGGTCGTGGGCTCGGTGGTCAACAATGTCGGCGTCAATCTCAACACGGCGAGCCATTCGATCCTGCGCTTCGTGTCGGGCATCAACGGGGGCTTGGCGAAGAAGATCGTGAAGTACCGCGACGAGAAGGGGAAAATCACGGGGCGCGACCAGCTCCGCTCGATCCCCGGCCTCGGCGACAAGACCTTCGAACAGTGCGCGGGCTTCCTTAAGATTCCGGAGAGCGGCAATCCCCTCGACAACAGCTGGGTGCATCCGGAGAACTATCCGCTGGCCGAGGAAATTCTCCCCATCGTCAAGGCGGGGGCCGATCCAAGCCACGAGCAGCGCGCAAGCCTCAAGCAGAAATACAATGTCGGTGACACCACCATCGACGACATCCTCCTCGAGCTCAAGAAGCCCAACCGCGATCCCCGCGACGGCTTCCCCAAGCCCATCCTTTCCAAAGGTGTCGTCAAGTTCGAAGACCTGCAGGAGGGGATGAAAATCACGGGCAAGGTGAAGAACGTGGTCGACTTCGGCGCCTTCGTCGACATCGGCATCAAGGAGTCGGCCCTCATTCACGTTTCGGAGATGAGCGATCGCTTCGTAAAGGATCCCCTCGAGGTGCTCAAGGTCGGCGACGTGAAGGAGTTCCGCATAATTAGTCTCGATATCGCGAGGAAGCGGATCGGGCTGAGCCTGAAGAGCGAGGGCGGCGCTGCGGGCAGCCAGCGCGGCGAACGCGCCGGGGAGAGCGGGCGAGCTCCTCAGGGCGGCAGTCGAGGAGCGCCGGAGAGACAGACAGCCCTGGCGGGGGGCCGCGGAGATCGGCCGGGCTTCGATGGGCGGGGCGCTCCACCGCGCCCGCGAGAGGGCGGCGGCGGGTCTGGTCCTCGCGGCCCCAGGCCGGAAAAGAGCTGGGAACCGCGACGCGAGCAGCCGGGCAAGGATGACGACGGGACGACCTATAATCCCTTCGCCGAACTACTCAAGAACAGGAAGAAGTGACGGCGACTGCCCTTCGGGATGCCTTCGCGGCTGAGCCGGGGGTCGCCTTCGCCTACCTATTCGGCTCGATGGCCGAAGGCGGATTCGGGGCGATGAGCGATATCGATGTCGCAGTGATGTTTTCGGGGCTCGCGCCTTCCATGAGGGAACGCCTGTCCTTTCATCATAGGTTGGCCAAAATATTCAAGCGAGACATAGATCTCGTCATATTGAACGACGCCAGATCCTTCGAGCTGCGCAGGGAAATCCTCGATATGCTTCCGGAGGTTAAGGAATACCTCGGTTACGTCAAGGCAGCCGCTTCATGAAAGCGGAGGATTGGGCACGGCTTCGCGAGGTTGCAGATACCGCGCTAAAGGGATTGGCCTTGCCTCCCTACGCCGTCTGGCTCTACGGCTCGCGGGCGAGCGGCACCGAGAACGAGGAGAGCGATTTCGACTTCGCCGTGGCGGCCGAAAGGCGGCTCGACGGTCCGGAGCGTCAGGAGTTGCGTCGACGTTTCGAGGATGCCCTCGATGCAGGGGGCTTCGGATGGCCCGATATCGATGTCGTCTAGCTGCTCTACGCCGAGGGAAAAATCTCGAAGGAACTCGCCGATTCGCTCAAGAAGATGGTCGGGTTCCGCAATGTCGCGGTGCATGATTATCGCGCCCTCGATTTCGCGATCGTCGAGGCCATCGTCGGTCGGGATTTTCCCGATTTTCGGGAGTTGATCCGGATCGCGCTCGCGAGAGAATAGGGCTCAAACGGGGGTCTATGCCCCCGGAACTGCAAGGTTTCACCTACCTATACAACCGTATAGGACTCCCTTATCCACGTGAAGTCGTCCCTCCCTACAAGTTGACAATCCCGGGCCTTTTGCCTTGATATTCGCAAACCCGCGTGCTAGGTTCTTGTTCACGAATTGAACAATCTTGCCCGCCGTAGCGCCGGAATTTCCATTCGCATCAATGGAAGCCTGGTTGCGCCGGGGCGACAGAGATCCGGCGCGAAGGCGAGCCTGTTTCGACGGCATCCCGAGTCCGGATCGTCACGGTCCTTTTTCGATCGCGCTTTTCGGCGCGAAGGCGTTGTCTTGTCCGAAACCACCATCAACAGTCTTGTCGGTCTCACCGCTGCCACGGATTCCGAATTCGCCCTTCTCGAAAGGGTGAAGGCGGCGTCGTCGGCCGAGGAACGGCTTACCCAGAGGGAACTGGCGCGGGCATCGGGCTTGTCGCTCGGCATGACGAACATTCTGGTGCGGCGCCTGGTGGGCCGGGGATGGCTGGCCCTGCGCCGCCACTCGGCCAAGAGCATCAGCTATCTCCTTACGCCCGAAGGCGTGGCGGAGGTGGCCAGACGAAGCGGCGGCTATTTCGAAAGGGCTGCCCGCATTGTAGGCGCGAAGAGCGACCAGATCGAAGCCTTTATCGTGAGCGCCAAGTTCAACGGAGCGCGGACCCTGGTCCTCGTCGGTTCGAGCGCGGCCGATTTCATCATCGAAAGGCTCTGTGACACGCACAAGCTGGTCTTCATCAAGAGCGCGGACGCCGAAAGGTGGCTCGCCACGCAAAAGCCCGACCTTGCCGTCGTCTGGGGAGAGCGGGCCGTTTCGGGGGTCAGGCCCCCGCGCGACAATCGTATGCATTTCAACCTTGCCTCGCAGGACGAGGGCGGGTTCGTGGAGCGTTGAGTGGCTGTTTTTCGTAGGATTTCTTCCGCCCTGGTTTTTATTGCGATGCTTGTCGGCGCGCGGAACCTTGAGGCTCAGGCCCTTCCCGACCAGGCTTTCGCCTTTAGGATCGCATCGGTCGACTTCGTCGTGGATGGGCGCCCCCTCGCCTTCGTGCTCCGCGACAAGGTGAACATTCCCGAGGACAAGGGTTTCGCCGACAAGCCCAGCCTCGACGCTTACCTCGCGGACCGAAGGCAGCTCCTCCTCAACGAGCGCACCCTCCAGAGCGTTACAGTCGGCTACGACGCTGGGGCGGCCGGGGCCGATGGTTCGGTTCCTGTCGCCGTGCATTTCAAGGTGAAGGAAAGCTGGAACCTCATCGCCCTGCCGAAGCCCACCTACGATTCGAACTCGGGTCTGCTCTTGAGCGTGCGGGCCAGGGATTACGACTTCGTTGGCTCAATGCAGACCTTGAGCCTGGACCTCAACTACACTTACGACCAATTCGGCCGTTCGGGCTTCGGCGGCGCGACGAGTTTCTCCGTGCCTTTCGTTCTGGGTTCCTTCCAGGCCTCGGTGGGCGCGAGCAGTTCGCTGACCATCTATGCGGACGGGACGCCCATGGCGAGTTCGACGAGCCTGAGCTTTTCTCTCACCGACAGGCGCTTCGGCTTTCCGCTCACGTATTCGGTAAGCCAAGGGCTGACGACGAATCCCGACGCTGTCTCGAACGACAGCGATCCCTATTATCTCAGCGACTCGGCCTCGGTGAGCACGAGCTTCGTGTTGGATGATGGCTTCGGCGCTCTGGGTGAGCTTGTTTACACGCCGAGTCTTACGTTCTCGCAAATGTGGCGCTTCGAGTCGCCGGTGCGTTCGGATCGACAGGGCCCGGTGGCAAGCTTCTCCCATGGCCTGACCTGGGGGCGGGTGGACTGGGTTGGCAATAGGGAGAAGGGGGCACAGTTCAGCCTCTCCAATACCGATAGCTACAATTTCCAATCCCTGTCGAACTCGATCGGACTCGACGCCTCGGTGGGCTACTACCAGCCCCTGATCGGACCCCTCGCGATGAAGGCGAGATTCCAGATCTTCGACCAACCGACCGGCGGTCAGCGCACTACCCTCGGCGGGAGCATGCGAGGCATCCTCGACGGCCGGATCAACGGCGTCGCGGGCGCCTTCTTCAACGGCGACCTGCCGATAAAGCTCTTCGATTTCCCGACCCATCTCCTCATCGGCAAGGACTGGCTGGACTTCCAGGCGCAGATCGCGCCCTTCCTGGATCTCGGCGAGGTGCTGCCCGACTTCGGGTCGAGTTTCTCGACCTCGACTACCTGGGCCTCGGGCGGGCTCGAGGGCTATGTGTTTCCGCTCAGGATGCGGAGTTTCATCATCAGGGGCAGCCTCGGCTTCGATCTCAAGAATTTCCTTAAGACGCATTCGCTCACCGAAAAGACGGCGGACGGCTACATTCCGTACGAGATCTTCTTCGGGTTGGGGCTCCTGTACTGATGGGCATGCGAGTCATGAGGTCGCTTGCGGCCCTGTTCCTCATACTCGCGGCCCTGGCGAGCTTCGCGGAGACGGGGCCGACGGCCGTGGAGATAGATCGGGTTTTCATCGGTCTCGATGCGGCCGAAAAGTCCCTGCTTTCCGATGGGCAGCCGGTGATCAGAACCTCGGCCCATCCCCGGGCCTCGGCCCTGGTCGGCAATTCCGCGACCGCCGCGGCCTTGCGCGATCGATTCGGTAAACTCAATCCCAACTATTATGGGGAATTCCTCTACGTACGGCGCTTCGATCCCGTCCTCCTCGACGGTCTCGAGAAATACCTCTCGGACCCCAGGCATTTCGTCGGGCTGCCCTACCGGTCGAAAAGGAACAATGCGGTCTACGATCTTTTCGACCGAATGGACGTGAGCGAAAGCTCGAGCTCGGGCGGCGCCACGACGGTGACGGTGGTACAGCACATGGAACCCTTCGCCGCGTATCGGGCGAGCTACAGGATCGCGCGCAGGGGGAACGAGCTCGAGTTCTCCTTCGTCAACGAGGGACCCCTCGTCTACAGCTATCAGAATTTCAAGGCTGCGGGTCCCGGCGACATGGCCTGGTCCGTCTATGCCTTCGAGAAGGACGGCTGGCTTTGGTTCTACGGGGCCGGCGGCGTCAAGGCCTTCGATCTCTTCGGCGCGTTCAGAGGTCGCCTCGAGGATTCCTTCATGGGGAGGATCGGGGCATTCTTCGGGGCGGCGATGAAGGCGATTGGCGGATAACGCGGTGGAATCGAATCGGAGAAAGGAACAGGGAACAGGTATGAAGATTGCGCTGATAACGGGCATCACGGGGCAGGACGGGGCGTATCTCGGGGAGCTGCTGCTGGAAAAGGGCTACGAGGTACACGGCATAAAGAGAAGAGCCTCGAGCTTCAACACGCAGAGGATCGATCATCTCTACCAGGACCCCCACGCGAAGGGCTCCCGATTTCATCTGCATTATGGGGACATGACGGACTCGAGCAACCTGATCCGCATCATCCAGGAAGTGCAGCCCGACGAAATCTACAACCTGGCCGCCCAAAGCCACGTAAAGGTGTCCTTCGACGAGCCGGAATACACGGCGAACGCCGACGGGATCGGCACGCTCCGGCTTCTCGAGGCGATCCGCATCCTGAAGCTCGAGAAAAAGACGAGGATCTATCAGGCCTCGACCTCCGAGCTCTACGGCCTCGTGCAGGAAACGCCGCAGAAGGAAACGACGCCCTTCTATCCCCGCAGCCCCTACGCGGTGGCCAAGCTTTACGCCTACTGGATCACGGTGAACTACCGCGAGGCCTACGGGATCTTCGCCTGCAACGGCATCCTTTTCAACCATGAGTCGCCGGTGCGCGGCGAAACCTTCGTAACCAGGAAGATCACCCGGGCGGCCTCCCGCATCAAGCACGGGCTCGAGCAAAGGCTCTATCTCGGCAACCTCGACTCGAAGCGCGACTGGGGCCATGCCAAGGACTACGTCGAGGGTATGTGGCGAATCCTCCAGCAGGACAAGCCGGATGACTACGTCCTCGCGACCGGCAGGACGACGACCATCCGCGAGTTCGTGGGCATGGCCTTCCGCGAGGCCGGCATCGAGCTCGCCTGGTCGGGAGAGGGTGTCGACGAAAAGGGCCGCGACGCGAAGACGGGGGCGGTCCTCGTCGAGGTGGACAAGCGCTATTTCCGGCCGACCGAGGTGGAACTCCTCCTCGGCGATCCGACGAAGGCCCGCGTCAAGCTCGGCTGGGCGGCGACCTCGAGCCTTGAGGATCTCGTGAAGGACATGATGAGGAACGATCTCTCCGAGGCGGAGCGCGACGCCCATATGAAGCAGAACGGCTACAAGGTGCACGAGTTCAAGGAATGAGTCCGCGAATGACCAAAGACGACAAGATCTACCTCGCTGGCCATGGCGGACTCGTGGGTTCGGCGATCATGCGGAGACTCGGGTCCGCGGGTTATCGCAATATAGTGACGAGGACGCACGCAGAGCTCGACCTCACGCGCCAGGCCGATGTCGAGGCTTTCTTCGAGGCCGAGAGACCCGCCGTCGTCATTCTCGCGGCGGCGAAGGTTGGGGGCATCGGCGCGAACTCGAGCCTGCCCGCCGAATTCATCTACGAGAATCTCGCAATTGCGACCAATGTCATCCATTCGGCCCATCGCTACGCCGTCAAGAAGCTCCTCAATCTCGGATCATCCTGCATCTATCCCAAGATGGCGCCACAGCCGCTCAAGGAGGAATACCTCCTCAGCGGGCCCCTGGAGCCGACGAACGAGGCCTACGCCGTCGCGAAGATCGCCGCGATCCGACTTTGCAAGCATTATAATGAACAATACGGCACGAATTTCCTCTCGGCCATGCCCACCAATCTCTACGGCCCCGGCGACAATTACGATCTTCAGGGTTCGCACGTGCTGCCCGCGATGATCCGCAAGTTCCACGAGGCGAAGGTCTCGGGCGGCGAAGTGACCCTCTGGGGCGACGGAAGTCCTTATCGGGAGTTCCTCCATTCCGACGATCTCGCGGATGCCGTGGTCACCCTCCTCGAGCGCTTCGACGCGAAGGATATAGGCGAATTCATCAATGTGGGTTCGCAGAGCGAGCTCACGATACGCGAGCTCGCCGAAAAGGTGGCCCGAGCCGTCGGCTATGCGGGGCGGGTCAATTGGGATGCGAGCAAGCCCAATGGCACGCCGCGAAAACTCATGGACAGCTCCCGGCTCTTCGGGCTCGGCTGGAAACCGACGATCGGGCTGGATGAGGGAATCACCGCGGCGTATGAAGACTTCAAAAAGAGCAAAACCTCATGACCGATAATTCAACCGACGATCAGGCCGACTGGACGCTCGTCCTCAAGCCCAAACGGGGCTGGCTCGACATCGATCTCCGGGAGATCTATCGCTATCGCGATCTCATCTGGATGTTCGTCAACCGCGACTTCGTCACGGTCTACAAGCAGACGATACTCGGGCCCCTCTGGTTCATTCTCAACCCCCTTTTCACGACGATCATGTACTCCTTCGTGTTCGGGCAGCTCGCAAAGATACCGACCGACGGGGTGCCTCAGACGCTGTTCTATTATGGCGGTTCGATGCTGTGGGGGTATTTCTCCACTTGTCTCAACTCGGCCTCCGACACCTTTTCGGGCAATTCGTCGCTCTTTTCGAAGGTCTATTTCCCACGCTTGACGGTACCGATCAGCAAGGTGTTCTCAAACCTGATCTCGGCAGGAATCCAGTTCGCCACGCTCATCGTCTTCTATGTATTCTATGTGCTGACAGGCGCTTCCGTGAGGCCCACCTGGGCGGCTTTGCTCTTTCCCCTCATCTTTCTCCAGCTCGCGGCCCTCGGCACGGGTTTCGGCATGATCATCTCCTCGCTCACCACCAAGTATCGCGATCTGCGCCAGCTCATTGGTTTCGGCATCTCGCTATGGATGTATGCGACGCCGATCGTCTATCCGCTCTCGCAGGTGCCGGCGAAGTACAAGTGGCTGATGGAGCTCAATCCGGTGAGCGCGCCGATCGAGGCCTTCCGTGCCGCCTTCTACGGAGTGGGCGGTACGAGCCTGGGAGCCTTGGCGGGGAGTATTGCCGCCACTCTCGTCATTCTTTTCCTAGGACTCATTCTCTTCAATCGTAACGAGCGTACGTTCGTCGATGTCGTGTAGCGCGATGGAAGAGCGGACGGTTGATTTGTTCGAACGATGGCGTTCTGCAAACAGCCATTTCCGAAAGAAACTGGTCTTTCATGTCGGCTACGACGCCGGGTTGTTCTCGGAAATCAACAACATGGCGTTGGCGCTCGTCTATTGCATGAATCATAAGATCCAATTCCTGCTCTATTCAGCGGATGCAAATTTCGGGAAAGGACAGGGTTGGACCGATATTTTCCAACCCTTTTGCACGGAGGTTCATCAGTCCATCCATCACCGATTCAACAAGCGGTGGCTGTCTGAACGGGAGATTTTGTCTCTCAAGAGCAAGTTGAAGTACCGTGCGATTAAAATATTGCTCGGAATTGACTACTTCACCCATGATCTGTGGTACCAGATTCGGTCGCAATCCAATGAGGCAGATTATAATTTTCCAGAGCTCGGCCTTCGCGGGGATCTTCGGTCCGTGGCGGGCGCGTTCGCGATGATGGTTTTCCATTTCAATCCCGAAGTCGAGGAGAGGATTCGAGCCCATAAAAATGAATTGAAACTGCCTCGCGGGTATATCGGTATCCATATTCGATCGGGCGACAAAATTCGCGAGCACGCACTTCTGGATCTTTCGTCATATATGGATGTAGCGGCGACGATTTCCGCCGAACGCACCTGTTTTGTGCTGACGGATGATTATGGGACTGTCGGCGAGTTGGGCAAGCGGTATGCCGAATGGACTGTCGCGACTCTTTGTCAACCCGAAGAGCATGGATATGACCATCTGGTATTTTCCCAGTTGAGCATGCATGAAAAATTCGAAGCGACCTTGCGATTGCTTGCTTCCATACGCATCCTCTCGGAGGCGATGGTCTTCATCGGTACTTTCAGCACCAACCCCGGCATGTTTCTCGGAATGATCATGGAAAAGGAGAGGTGCAGGGCTGTCGACTATGACTCGTGGAGGGTGTGGTAGTGATTAGGACATGGCCGTCGGCACCGTCACGAGCCGGAGCGAGAGATCAATGGGCATAGCCGTACGCGCTGAACATCTTTCAAAAGAATACCGTCTCGGGGCGATCAACCATGGGATGCTTTACAAGGACATCCAGAGCTGGATCGCGCGGAAGACCGGCAAGGGAGATCCTCACGCGCAGATTGGGGCGGACCATTTCGCCGATCAGAAAGATCGCTTCTGGGCCCTCAAGGACCTCAACTTCGAGATCGAGCAGGGAGACAGGGTCGGAATAGTCGGCAAAAACGGGGCGGGAAAGAGCACCTTACTAAAAATATTGTCGAGAATAACCGCGCCTACCGAAGGAACCGTCAAAATCAAGGGAAGGATAGTGAGCCTGCTCGAAGTCGGTACCGGATTCCATCCGGAGCTCACCGGAAGGGAAAATATCTATCTCAATGGCGCAATTTTGGGAATGAAGAATCGGGCGGTGTCTCAAAAACTCGATGAGATCATCGCGTTTTCCGAAATCCAGCAATTCATCGATACTCCCGTAAAGAGGTATTCGAGCGGGATGTATGTTCGCCTGGCCTTCGCCGTCGCGGCGCATCTCGACTCGGATATCTTGCTCGCGGACGAAGTTCTCGCCGTTGGGGATGCGGCGTTCCAAAAGAAATGCATCGGCAAGATGGAGAACGTCAGCAAGAACGAGGGACGGACAGTGCTTTTCGTGAGCCACAACATGGGGGCGGTAAAGCAGCTATGCCAGTCGGGCATCATGTTGACCAAAGGTGTGATTTCTGGGATCTACGATGATTCTTCCACACTGATTCGCGATTACCTCCTCAGTGGCCACCAATCCACCAACGTCGCGCGATGGCGGGGGGATGGATCGCTGGGATCCGCACATTTCAGGCCGAGCGAAGTCTACCTCGGCAACGAAGGCGGAGAGTTGGTCGAGATGCCGATCGGCAATAATTCGGATACATGGCTCTACATCCGCTTCAGCAGCCAGGAACTCGACTCGGCCCTCGAGATCGCCTATTACCTCAATTCCGCCGATGGCGACTTCGTCTATTATTCACAAGACACCGATACAGAGATCGCGCGTTGGCCTACTGTTAGAATCGGCGACAACCTATTCAGGACAAAACTTCCCAAGAGGCTGCTATCCGAAGGGGAGTACACCATCCGAATCGTCGTTTCGTTGTATCAGCGAGCCTGGATATTCGAGCCCAATACGACCCCCATTTCCCTCTATCTTTCCATAAAAGGAGACATGAGCGATTCCCCTTATTGGACGACGCGGCGGGCTACGGTTGTCTCACCCGTATTGCCATGGGAGAGTCTCGACCCGGCAAAAGGTGCAATTACTTGAGCGGCCCTCTCGATACTCCGGTGCTTTTCATGGTCTTCAATCGACTCGAGGAATCCCTGCAGGTACTCGAGAGGATCAGGGGTGCCCGGCCGCGAAGGCTTTTCATTTCTGGCGATGGACCCAGGGAGGGCAGGAGCGAAGAGGCGGAGCTTTGCGCGCGGGTTCGCCGGGAGATTCTCGCTCGCATCGATTGGTCCTGCGACGTCGAGACAAAATTCAGCGAGCAAAATCTGGGATGCAAACAGGCCATTTCCTCCGCGATAGGCTGGTTTTTCAATGAGGTCGAGGAGGGAATCATTCTCGAGGATGATTGCGTCCCCGACCCGAGTTTTTTCCCCTATGCCCAGGCGCTATTGGAGAAATACAGGGATGAGCCGCGAATTTCCCACATTGGGGGCTTCAACTGCCAGCGAGGGACTGTCCGTGGCCCAGCCTCGTATTATTTTTCGCGATACTTCCATGTTTGGGGATGGGCGACCTGGCGACGAGCTTGGAAGAAGTATTCGGTTTCCATGGATGATTACGAGGAATTCAAAGAAGTGGGGGGGATGAGGAACGCGTTCTTCAATCCCCGAATTGCGACATATTGGCAAGGCAGCCTCGATGCCGTTCACGCGGGGCTCCTCGACACCTGGGATTATCAGTGGTCATATTGCAATTTCAAGCGCGATTCGCTTTCCATCGTTCCCAACGTCAATCTCGTACACAATATCGGCTTCAACGGGCTGGCCACGCACACTACGCAGGAAAGTGGGAGCGTTGGCGAAAACCATTCCCAAGCCCTAGATGTCGATAACTTGATTCACCCGCGTTTCCTCCTTGCGGATATGGACGCAGATCGTTTCACCTATACTGATCATTGCGGAATTTCGCTCGATGACCCATTCCCCTCAGGAAGACAAATCCTCCTACTCGGTATAAAAAGGATCGCAAGCCGGGTCCTGCGGGGCCTCAAGCGACTGGTGAGGGTTTGAGCCAAGATGCGTATCCTTTACGATCACCAGATATTTGATATTCAAAGAATCGGTGGTATTTCTCGCCAATTCGTCGAACTCGCTAAAGGCAATCCTGAAGCCAAAATTTCAGTCAGCGAGACCGACAACGTTAACTTGCTTGAGAGCGGAATCGCCGGAGTGAAGCCAAGACCCACGCTTGGGAAGATAAGTCGCTTGGTGAACGGATTTTCATTCAGGGGGGCTCATCGACTTCGCGGCATATATTCGAAGTTGACGAACACGGAGGCGGTGGACAACAGACAGGTTTCACTCGAGGCTTTGAAGGCCGGGCAATTCGATATCTTCCATCCGACATACTACGATACGTATTTCCTGGCCGCGGTCGGGGAGAAACCTATTGTCGCAACCTTCCACGACATGATCCACGAGACATTTCCCGAACTTTTCCCTCTCGACGATCCCGTGCGCCGATGGAAGCGCGAATTGATGGCCAGAGCATCCGCGGTCATAGCCGTATCTGAATCTACCAAGAAAGATCTTGTATCGTTTTTCGATATCGATCCGCGGATCATCCGGGTTATCCATCCCGGCGGAGGTCTTCGACGGGATGGTGCAGTTCGGATCGATCTTCCCGAAAGGTATATCCTTTTTACCGGTTCGCGATCGGGCTACAAGAACTTCCATTTTTTGATCGAGGTTCTCGCCCCCTGGTTGCGCTCGGAAGACAAAATTTCTGTCGTCTGTACTGGTGCTCCCTTCTCCGAGGCTGAAATCGCCTGGCTTGCCGAAATGGGCATCTCCTCGCAGGTAATCCACCGCTTGGCGAGCGATTTCGAATTGTTCGAACTTTACGCAAGAGCGCTTTTCTTTGTCTTTCCTTCGTATTACGAAGGGTTTGGCCTTCCGATCCTGGAGGCCTTCGAGGCGGGATGTCCCGTCCTGCTTGCTCGCGCGAGCAGCTTCCCGGAGGTAGCGCAGGACGCGGCTTTCTATTTCGAGCCCAAGAATCCTCAGTCGCTGCTCGATGCGACGAAGGAGCTCGCAAGCAGCGAGTCGCTTCGTTCGGATCTCGTCTCGAAAGGACGGGAACGGGCGAGATACTTTTCCTGGGATCGCTGCCGCGCCCTTACCTTGGAATGCTATCGTGGCCTCTCCTGAAGAAATGAGCGATACAGGAATCGCCACCCTCAGGATATCCATCGTTACGGTGAATCGCGACAACCGCGAAGGTCTGTTGCGCACTGTCGAGAGTGTGGAGGCCCAGGAGTCCAACAGTCTCGAGTTCATTGTCATAGACGGCGCTTCGTCGGATGGCAGCGCAGAGCTACTTCGTTCGGGCGGTGCCGGCAGGGCTCGCTGGGTCTCGGAGCCGGATTCGGGAATCTACGCGGCGATGAACAAGGGAATCGGCCTATCGCGAGGCGAGTATCTCCTCTTTCTCAACTCCGGGGATCGATTGGCCTCGCATGATACGGTCGGGAACTTGCTTGGCATTCTCGATTCCGGGGCCGACATCTACTACGCGGATCTTTTAATAGCCGATGGGACCAAAAGCTCGCAGATAAGCTATCCCCATTCAATCTCCCCTGATTTCTTCATCACCTCCACGATCAGTCATCAGAATTCGCTTATCAGGCGCGGGCTCTTGCTCGAGGCTGGCTGCTACCGGGAGGATTTTCGCATCGCTTCGGATTGGTTTTTTTTCCTCGACGCATCCTTGCGTCTTCGGGCGTCTTTTCGATGGATCGATACGCGGATAGCCGTGATGGAGCCAGGCGGCATCGGCAGCGACCCGGGCCTGGCCTCGGTTAGGCGCAAAGAGCACGAACGAGGCTTCGAAGACGCCTTCGGCGCATTGGCACCCGCGATGCGGGAGTTGGCATCCTACCGCTCCTCGAGCTTCGGACATCTTGTCGGATTGTTCGGCAACTCGAAGGTCCTCGATTTCCTTCTGCGGGTATACTCTTTTTTCGCGAGGCGACTTCCCTTCTTGCGCACGAATCGAGGGCGTGGATGAGTCTCGCAGGCAGGCTGTTGCGCAAGACCAAAGATATCTTCGCGATCGCAAGTGATTGGGTCCTCAGTGTATTTGAACACGGATATCGGGTCCGATTCGTGAACTTCTGGATTTCGGGGCAAGCCGCGCGGGATTTGTGGTTTTTCCCCCTGGTCCAGGACATCCTCGGCAAAGTCGGCGTGGGCCGCTCCTGCCGCGTTTCCGAGTTTCGCCCCCATGTCGTGATCGCCTCGGTGCTTGGCGATCCCGAGAATGTCGACAGAGCGGACGCCGATGTCCGAGTTTTTTTTTCCGGCGAGTGTCTTCGATCTCCGAGCGCTCCGGAACTCGAGGCTTACGCCGACCATCGAGCCGGCTCCTACGATCTGTCATTGGGCCTGGAGCCCGAACCGTCGGTGGGCGCGGCATCGTATATGCGCTTCCCCCTGTGGATTCTGTATTATTTTTCGCCCTTTGATACCAGGGACGAGATCGCCGGGAAGGTTGCGGCCATCAATGGCCAGTTGCCGCCGAAGAGCAAGTTTTGCGCGGTGGTTTGCCGCCATGACCGGAGTGGTATACGCGGGCAGATGGTCGACGCGTTGGCCTCCCTCGGCAAGATCGACTCCGCGGGTCCCTGGCGGCACGACGACGATAGCCTGAGCGCGGTTTTCGCGGACGATAAGATCGCCTTTTTGCGGCAATACAGGTTCACTATCTGTCCAGAGAACGCTCGAGGCGAGGGCTACGTCACGGAAAAACTCTTTCAGGCTTTCGAGGCCGGATGCATTCCTATTTATAACGGGAGTTCCGACAATCCGGAGCCTCGTGTCATCGATAAAGATGCCATCCTATATTGGCGGGAGGGCGAATCGAACGAGGAACTCATCGCCAGGATTCGGGAGCTCGATCGCGATCCCGCGGCATTCGCTTGTTTCCGTCAACGAGTTCCTCTTCGACCCGAAGCGGTCGATTATGTTCATGAGCGACTACAGACCCTGCGCGAAAGGCTCGAGGATGCCTTGGCGCCTCTCGGAAAGCCCCTGGCAGGGGGCATCGCGTCAAGGCAGAGGACTCCGTGAAAGCAGTCGACTCAAAACCGGTCGTATCCTTGATCATGCCGGTGTACAACACCGCGCCCTATCTTTCTTCTTGCCTCGAGTCTGTGCTCAACCAGGACTGGACAGACTTCGAACTCATCGCTGTCGATGACGGCTCGGACGACGAGTCCCCGACGATACTCTCGGATTTCTCGGGGCGCGACAGGCGAGTGCGCATACTGACCAAGAAAAACGAGGGCCAAGGCATAGCTCGAAATATGGGTTTCGCCCATGCCCAAGGCCAATTTACCGCCTTTGTCGACAGTGACGATATCTTGCACCCCTCCTATCTTTCGACCCTCATGAAGACGCAGGCAGCACACGATGCCGATGCCGTGTACTGCCGTTACCGCAATTTCTCCAACGGAGAAATTCCCCGGTCGGAAAGTATTGGCGCGGCGCGCGAAGAGAAGACCGGGCCGAGGCGTGCCCTCATGGGCTTCGAGGCCTGCCCGCCCCTGTACCTTTTCCGCCGTTCCTGCCTCCAGGCCGCCAGGCTTTCATTCCCTGGTTTCTTCCACGAAGACGAGGCGGAAATCTTTCGTCTGCTTCTGCACTGCGACACCATAGTCAATCTCGAGGCCTGTCTGTACCACTACAGGCGTCATGCCGCGAGCACCACTGGCCTCAAGCCCAACAGAAGAACGGCCGACATCGTCTTGGTCGTCAAACGACTTCTCGAAATTGCCGGGGACCATCCCGACTACAGGCTCGAGTTCGAGTATAAGGCTTATGCGATGCTGGCTCATTACGAAGGGGTCTGGAAAGAGATTGGGGAAGACTGGGCGAATAAGGCGATAGAGGAAAGCAGGGATCTGCTCGCCGGTCTCAGGCGCACCATCGCAGATAACCCCTATCAATTCATACGGGAAGCCGCCAAGCGTGAATATGAAAGCTCATTATCCTGGCGGCTCACGAGACCCTTGAGGCTTTTGAAGAATGCGGCGAGAAGGAAATAGGCGACAATGGAAAAAGAAAGAAAGATCGGTCGATCTTTGGCGTTCATCGCGGTTCTATTCGTGGCCGCCGCCCCCGCATTTTCCCAAAGGTTCACGTTCCTATCGGACTTGGAAAAGACGATGGCCGATCTCGGAAGCCCCACGAGCGAAGGGATATTCCGTCACGTCTATCACCAGGGGAGCGCGAAAATCCCCCCGCTGGCCAATCCCGAGGGAGTCCAGATCGGCTATCTTCCCGCGAGCACATTCGAGTCTTTCAATTCGGCCTACCCCAACGGCGATGGGGATGGCGCCCTCTGGCAGGGGCGAGGGCTGAGCGGGCTGACGCGGGCCGGAATTGCAGCGACATGGGATTGGGGTATGGTCAGTTTCAACCCCGAATGGTGGTTCGCGCAGAATCAGGATTTTAGCCGCGCCGGAGGGGCGACGACCGGGGACTATGGACCGGGGCTCGACAGATTGCAGTCCTACGGTACCGGCTACTACCAAAACTTCGAATGGGGCCAAAGCGAGGCCCGCCTCGTATTTCACGGCTTTACCCTCGGGTTCGGGACCGAAAACATAAAGCTCGGCCCGGCGGAAATCCAGAACATAATCCTCTCAGACAATGCGGCGGGATTTCCGATGCTGGACATAGGTACCGACGGTCCCATAAAGACTGGGTTAGGTGCCTTGGACGCACGCTTCTTCTGGGGACAGACGACGCTCTCTTCATGGTACGATTCTGACCCATCGACCAGGGAGTTCCTGTGGTGCGGCGGGGCATTGAGCTATTCTCCCCCCTTCCTCGATTCGATGAGCTTTGGATTCGTCCGCGCCTTCCACTCGCCCTGGAGCACCCTCGACGGGTGGAAGGTTTTCGAGTTTTTCGATGATTCATTCATGAAGAATTTTCGCAAGGACGTTCCCCTGCAATCGAACGGCGAAGACGATATCGACCAAGTCCTGAGTTTGACATGGGAGTGGAGGGTTCCGGAAACCGGCTCGCGGGCCTATGTCGAATGGGCCCGAAACGACCACGCGGGAGACATCATGGACTTCCTGATGCAGCCGGACCACAGTCAAGGCTATGTGATCGGGTTGCAGCAGCGGATTGCCGCGGGGGATATAGGGCAACTCCTCGTATCCGCGGAATTCTCCGACTTGGGTAACACCATCGGGTCGACAATCAGGCCGACCGGCTCGTGGTATCGGCATTCCCTCGTGGACAATAATGGAGTGGATGGCGGGTATACCAACGACGGCCAGATTTTCGGCTCCCCAATGGGTCCTGGATCGAACGCCCAGGAAGTGAATGTGTATTTTCTCGGGAATCCATGGTTTGTCGGAATTGGCATGCAAAGATTGCTCATGGACGCCGACTACTCCTATACCACTGTCCACATTACCAATTTGAGCTACAACCTCTATTTGACAACCACCTTCCGCGCGGGGATCAGGCTGGCCGATTCGGTGGAACTCTCCTCGGCGATCGCCTTCGTAACCAATTGGAATCACAACTTCGTTCCCGGTTCGGTAAACAATTGGCATGTCGAAGCGGGCGTGAAGATCGGGCGCTGACGGCACGCCGCGGAGCAATGGAAAAGGAGTCTCCCCATGCATATTGCCATGATAGGAACGGGCTACGTGGGCCTCGTCAGCGGAACTTGTTTTGCCGAAATGGGGAACAGCGTCTGGTGCATCGATGTCGACGCCAAAAAGATAGAGGGGCTGAAGAAGGGCGTGCTGCCGATCTACGAGCCGGGGCTCGAGGAGATGGTGCACAGGAACGCCAAGGAAGGGCGGCTCAAGTTCACGACCAATTTCTCCGAGGCTATTCCCGGCGCCGATATTTGCTTTATCGCCGTCGGGACGCCTCCGGGGGAAGACGGTAGCGCGGACACGCGATACGTGCTGTCGGCGGCCGCGAGCATAGCCAGGGAGATGAGCGGGTATACCGTTGTCGTCGACAAGTCGACCGTGCCGGTCGGCACTTCCGAGGTCGTGCGCGCGACAATGGCCGCCGAACTCGCGAAACGCGCCGTCGCCCATGAGTTCGACGTGGTATCCAACCCGGAATTCCTCAAGGAAGGGGTGGCGATCGAGGACTTCCTCAGGCCGGACCGGGTCGTGGTCGGGTGCGACAGTCCCCGGGCCGAGCGCAAGATGCGCGAACTCTACGAGCCCTTCATCAGAAATCAGCATCCGATCCTCTTCATGGATATCAAGTCGGCCGAGATCACCAAGTACGCGGCCAATGCGATGCTCGCCACGAGGATAAGCTTCATGAACGAGATCGCGGAGCTCTGCGACAAGGTGGGCGGCGACATCAACAACATCAGGCTCGGAATCGGCAGCGACGCAAGGATCGGCATGTCCTTCCTTTACGCGGGCACGGGCTATGGCGGTTCATGCTTTCCCAAGGACGTGAAGGAGCTGGTCGCCGTCGGGGCCCGGAACGGCGTGGATATGGAGATAATCCGCGCCGTGGAGGCGGTCAACGAGAGGCAGAAATTCACCCTCGTCCGCCAGGTAATCGAGCACTTTGGGGAAAGGCTCGACGGACGGACCTTCGCGATATGGGGCCTCGCCTTCAAGCCCCAAACCGACGACATGCGCGAGGCGCCGGCCGTCGTAATCATCAACGAACTTGTGGCTCGAGGAGCGCGGATCAAGGCCTACGATCCGGAAGCATTCGCCCAAGCGGCCGTCTACCTGGGGCAGGCCAAGGACGCGATCGAATATGTGGAAGATCAATACGAGGTGTTGGAAGGGGCTGACGCTCTCATCCTCGTGACCGAATGGAAGCAGTTCAGGCAGCCGGATTTCGAAATCATTCGAGGGAATTTAAAGGGAGCGATCATTTTCGACGGGAGGAATCAATACGATCCTTCCATGATGAAGAGCCTTGCCTTCGAGTATCACTGCATCGGAAGAAATGCCCAATAACAGGGTCCTGGTCGTAGCGGATTTCGACGTTCAAGGGGGGACGGGTACCTTCCTGAGGCGGCTGCTCGGCTATCTCGCTCCGCGTTATGAGGTCCACTTTGCCTTCCGGCCCGGCAGTTTCGACCGGGAGATGGGGGAGCTGCTTTCCCGGCTCGGATGCTCCTTTTCGCGCGATGGGGGCCTTGGGGCTGGCCTAGAGGACTTTTTGGCACGATTCTTCAGGCGACTGAGGATCGGCATATTCTACCAATATTGCCGGGATTCTCTGGTCGGGCGCTATCTCGAAATCAGGCATCGACCTCGGTTGATCGTCATCTCCCAGGGCAACGGCTACAGCCATTTCGCTTTCCTCACTTCGAAGCGGCCCGTCGTGATGATGACCCATTCCCTCTTCAGCGATTCGATACGGACACATCTGGCGGGCGGGATGTATGCCAGGTTTTTCGGGAAGGCGGAGGAGGGAACGAAGAGGATTTGCACCGTATCGAAGGCGGCGCAGTCCCTTTTTCAGCGAAACATCCACTCGCCCAGGCTTTCCGCGATCGTCACCTGCATTCCTAATTACGGCGAAAATTTCGCTTTTGACAGGTCGTCGGGGGGTACGGGGGCGGTCGTCGTGCTCACGATGGGCTATCTCGTCGACTATAAGAACCCCCACCTGTGGATGGCCGTTGCCAAAGAAGCGCGAAACCGCTTCAAGGACAGGGTCCGCTTCGTCTGGGCCGGGGATGGCACGCTTCTGGGCGAGCTTCGAAAAGAGGCCGGCCCCGAATCGGGAATCGATTTCCCCGGCTTCGTCAAGGACACGCGGACACTTTATCGATCGGCGGATATCTACTTTCAGCCGAGTCTCGCGGAAAGCCAGGGCATGGCTGTCGTCGACGCGCTGGCAGCCTCCCTACCCTGCGTCGTTTCTTCGGCCGGGGGCCTGCCGGAGTCTGTGAGCGACGGGGTAGAGGGATATGTCTGCGACATTTCTTCGGTCGAACAGTACCTCGCGGCCTTGTCGCGGCTCGTCGAAAACCGGGATCTACGTGAATCGATGGGGCGGGCGGCCCGGAAAAAGTATGAAAGTCACTTTTCCCAGGAGGCCTGGGAATCCCGGATGGATGAGGTCCTCGGGGAAGTAACAAGGCGGAAACATCAATGAGAGAAGGCAAGACCATCCTCGTCACCGGCGGCGCCGGCTTTCTCGGCTCGCACCTGTGCGCCCGACTCCTGGAGAAGGGCGACGAGGTGATCTGCTTGGACAATTTCTATACGGGCTCGACGGGGAATATCGAGGTTCTGATCGGCAACCCCCGATTTCATGTAATGCGTCACGACGTCACCCTTCCCTACTCGATGTATGTCGACGAGATCTACAATCTGGCCTGCCCTGCGAGCCCTCCCGATTACCAGCGCGACCCGGTGGCAACCTACAAAACGAGCGTGCTTGGGGCGATGCACGCACTTGATCTCGGAGTCAAATGGAAGGCGAAAGTATTCCAAGCCTCGACTTCCGAGGTCTATGGCGACCCTCTTGTCCATCCGCAACCTGAGTCGTATTGGGGCCATGTCAACCCAATCGGCATTCGCAGTTGTTACGACGAGGGAAAGCGCGGAGCTGAAACCCTCTTCTTCGACTATCATCGGATGTTCGGGGCGAGGATAAAGGTAGTTCGCATTTTCAACACTTATGGACCGAACATGAATCCGGAAGACGGGAGGGTGGTGAGCAACTTCATCGTCCAGGCTTTGCGGGGAGAGGATCTCACCATCTACGGCGAGGGTACGCAGACACGTTCCTTTTGCTATGTCGATGACTTGGTTCGCGGCTTTATCGCGATGATGGACAGTCCCGACGAGGTGACGGGGCCGGCGAATCTCGGCAACCCCGGAGAATTCACCATGTTGGAGCTGGCCGAAAAGGTTCTTGAGATGACGGGTTCGAAGTCGCGAATCGCGCATCGGGTTCTACCCGCTGACGATCCGCGGCAGAGGCGGCCGGATATAGGAGTGGCGAAGAAGACATTGGGCTGGGAACCGCAGGTGTCGCTGGACGAGGGTCTTCGCGGCACGATCGCCTACTTCAAGGGCCTGCTTGCTTGAATCTGTCCCTACTGCTCGGGATGCTTCCCTTCGAGTTCGAGAGGGTCGCCTTCTCGAAGGTGAATTCGCTCCTGGGCAGGCGGCCGTCAAGCGCGCCTTTTTTGAGCGGAGATTCCTTTAGGGCAGCGGCCGACCATGTCTTCGACGAGACCGGGGACTTCGAAGCCGGACTGGCGAAGGCCGGATCGATCGTATTCCTGGGCACCAGCAGAATGGGGGAGTTCGTCGAGCGAGCCCTGCCGGCTTTGAGGGAGCCCGTGGTACTCCTCTCGCATCAAGAGGACCTGAACATAGGCGAAGACCTCGCGAGTCTGGCCGATCATCCCATGATTGGGCACTGGTTCGCCAAGAATTGCCTCTTCGAACACCCCAAGGTGACGCCATTGCCCATCGGCCTCGAGGATAGATGGCGGCACAACAATGGGGCCCTCGCGGACTTCAGGAGACTTTCCGGGAACAACAGGCCGGGAAGGCCGCGCGTGGCATACGCTTTTACGCTGGGAACCAATGTCGAAAGGCGGGTGCCCTGTTACCTCGCCCTGTCGAGGAGCGGGGTGGCCACGGAGCTCCCTCAGCCACTCAACAGCAGTCTGTACCGACGCCTGGTACGCGACTATATGTTCGTGGCTTCGCCGCCGGGGAATGGCGCGGATTGCCATAGGACCTGGGAGACGATGTATCTGGGAGGGGTGCCGATCGTCGAGGATAACTCGATGCATCGCTATTTCAAGGGCCTTGGTCTGCCCCTGTTACTGGTCAAGGACTGGGACGAGGTCGCCTCCTGGACCGAAAAAAGCCTTGCCGAAGACTATGCTCGGCTTATGGCCGAGACGAAGAGAAACGCTCTCTTCATGCCGTTCTGGGCAGGCTTGATCGGGGCGCGGAGGACGCGGATCGCCGACGAACATCGGGCGACGGCGGGAGGGAGGGAATGAGGGTTGCGCTGGTCGCCCTCGCCTTCCATCTCGAAAACACGAAATCGTCGCTATTTTTCATCAATGTTCTCAGGTCCGCCTTCGACGACTTCCACGTCGTGGCGGACGGGGACGCATGGTACGAGATCCCGCGGCTCAAGCCGGATCTCCTCATCGTGTATCAGAGGCTATTTTCGCCGGAAGAACTCGAATGCTTCGGGACAAGGAATGTCGTTCTCGTGCCGATGTACGATGCCTGTCCGCATACGGAAGAATTTTGGAATAGGTACAGGGCGTATAAGGTCCTTTGCTTTTCGAGGACTCTCCATGAGTTTCTCGAAGGCAGGTCCTTCCGCAGCCATCATGTGCGTTACTTCAGCGCGCCTCCGTCCGCACTCCCAGCTCCGCCCCGGGAGAAGGGACTGCGTATTTTCTTTTGGGAACGGAGCAGGCTCATCGATTGGGCATGCGTCAGGGCCCTGCTCGGCGAATCGAAGGTCGAGGCGTTTCATTATCACAGATCCAGCAACATCGAATCGGGGCTCGGGGAATTGCCTGGAGAGCAGGATGTGGAACGCTACCATATCGTCTTCTCCGATTGGTTCGACTCGAGGGCGTCCTATATCGAGGCACTGGCGAGCTGCACGGTCTATATCGCGCCGAGGGAATCGGAGGGGATCGGCCTCTCCTTCATTGAGGCCCTGGCGATGGGGCTCTGTGTAGTGGCGCCCAACGCGCCGACCATGAACGAGTACATCGAGGACGGGGTCAACGGGATCCTGTATGATCCCGCCCTTCCCAAGCCCCTCTCATTTTTCGGCGCTGAGGCGATGGGGAAGAAGGCGGCGGACCTTGGCAAAAAAGCCCACGAAGCATGGCTGGCCGCCTTGCCCGAAATGCTTCGATTTTTCGAAGAACCGCTTCCCACATATAGGCCGCGTCGCCATTTCGCGCTGTATCTCGCCAAGCGAGGGCGATCGATCGTCCGCCATCACTACAAGAAGACGCGAAGTCTTTGGACCACGCTGGCAGGGCGAGAAGGGCCCCGCCGAAGAAGAGATCGATGAAAATAGCCCTCGTCAAGCAGGACATCTATCAGGACCTCTACGTCTGCGGATCGGGAACGGCGCCTGAGGCCATGCTCGAGTCGACCATAATGAGGATAGGACCGCTCGGCCTCTTTACCCTGTTCGGGAGCGACTTTTTCATCGTCAAAATGAGGGGGGAGCGCGAGTGCGGGGCCTACAGGCGGAACTACAGTCCTCCCCGCGAGGTGCTCAGGCAATTGCGGACACGGCCCATCAAGGAGATAACCGGCGAGGTTTTCGATTACCTCGAACCTCGCTCGACGCTCTCGCATGCCGATTTCTCTGTCGAGGCGGAATCTGTCGACTGGGGCAGATACGACATTGTCATCTCCATCAACGTGAGCGTACCGACGAGCATCGTTCGAAGCTACCCGAAGACCCTCTGGTGCTACATGATGGGCGAGGCGGTGGGCGGCGGACCCTTCGTCGAGTACGGCTACGACGCGAGGCTCAGCCAGGACATCACGGGCAATGTGGCTGGAGGCCTGGGACCCGTGGATTTTCCCTATACTTTCCTGGGACCAAGCTGCCTCGAAGGGATAGCGAGGAGCTTCTGCGCGATTCCTTCGGAAAAACGGGGCGTCTATGCCGAGATCAATTCCACGCTTGAGCGACCCGTCGTCCGGGCGCCCCAGCTCGAGTTCGTGGGGAAGCTTGGCCATGAATTGGTCCTCCACCATCAAGACATCGTCACCAATCTCCAGCGCGTCGCGACGAGCAAGTACTTCGTCAAGCTGGGCGGCAGGAAGATTCGGGGCAATTCCATCATAGAGGCGATATCGGCCGGTACCCTCGTCCTCATGGACCCCAAGGACGCGATGGGTGGACTCCTTCTTCCGAAGGATGCCTGGATACACGGCCAGGCAGACATCGAGGCCAGGATCACCGAGTTCGACAGGGACCCCGATCGTTATCGCGCCCTCCTCGAGGAGGAACGCAGGCGGGTCTCGAACTTCGTCGTCGACGCCCCGATGGAAGGTCTTCTCAATTGTCTCGACCATAAGCGGAGGGGGGGGCGGCCGGCGCGATCGAGCCTCGTCGGAATCGCCAGGAACATCAAGAGGGACTATTTTTGAGGGGAGCTCGAAGGACCCCACGGCTTTATATCAAGGTTTTCGGCGGACTGGGCAACCAGATTTTCCAGTATGCCTACGGCCAGGGAAAGAGGCCGGAGGGCCTCGAGCCCCGCTATATCGTCGACGCAAGGGCGAGGGAGCTCGTGGAGGCTTTCGATCTGCCGCCATCCGAGCTGCTGGAGAGCGGGAACCGCCTCGTGCTGGCCGCGTGGAAGGGCTACGCCCGTTTCGTCGCCCGCCGTTTCGCGAATGGTTTTTTCCAGGACAGGCTTCCGCATGCCTCGATCCGCGAAAGACTCGTCTTTCGGCGGGACGACGCGTACCGGCGAAATTCCCTGTACGCGGAGATCGTCGCGTCAAACGCGGTGGCCGTCCATGTGCGGGGCGGGGACTATCTGACGCCCTCCGCCTTTCATGGGTGGGGGGATGTCTGCGACGCGGGCTATTACGAGGGGGCCGTCGCCCTTGTCGACAAGGCGGTCGAAGCGCCCCGCTATTTCCTCTTTACCAATGACGAGAGCTTCGCCCTGTCGATGCTTCCCGTCGGCCTCAGGTCGCTGATGACTGTGGTAAAGGGGGCCTTCGACGAGGATCCGGGCTTTCATCTCTTTCTCATGCGGGCCTGCCGACACAACATCATCGCCAATTCGACCTTCAGCTGGTGGGGAGCCTTTCTCGGGGAGCCCGAAGGGCGCATCGTCATAGCCCCGGCCCAATGGAAGCTATTTGCCTGCCCTCCCGAATGGCAGAGGATCTGAGACGGAAGGCCCCGAATGACATCCTATGCCACAGGTTCGCCCGTCGTACTCATCGTCTTCAACCGACCAGACACGACCAGGCGGGTCTTCGATGCCGTCCGCGCGGCACGACCGAGGAAGCTCCTCGTCGTCGCCGACGGCCCGAGGCAATCGAAGGCCGGGGAGGCCGAACGATGCGCGGAGGTTCGGGACATCGTGTCGCGGGTGGATTGGGACTGCGAAGTAGTCGGCGATTTCGCCGAGGCCAACCAGGGATGCAAGAGACGCGTGTCGTCGGGCATCGACTGGGCCTTTTCGCTCGTGGAGCGGGCCATCATCCTCGAGGATGACTGCCTTCCCTCGCCGTCCTTTTTCCGCTTTTGCGACGAGATGCTGGAGCGCTACGCGGAGGACGAGCGGGTCATGCTGGTCTCCGGAGACAACAGGCTCTATGGGGGGCGCGATCCGAAGGCGAGCTACTACTTCAGCCGCTATCCGAACATCTGGGGTTGGGCGACCTGGCGGCGGGCCTGGGCGAAGTTCGACCTTTCGATGTCCGCGTGGCCGACGATCAGGAAGGAGAGGGGCTTCGACCAGTATTTCGGGAAGACCTCGGAACGCTATTATTGGAAATCAATGTTTAATTATGTCTATAGCGGGCATCTCGACACCTGGGACTACCAGTGGGTCTACAGCATCTTCAAGGAATCGGGGCTCTGCGCGGTCCCCGAGCGGAACCTCGTACGCAACATCGGTTTCGCCGATGACGCGACACATACGACAGCCGGTTCTCTCTACGCAAAACTAGCGGCGGAGGAGCTGGAGTTTCCGCTGCGCCATCCCGATCACATGCTCATCGATTCCGCCTGCGACGAGGCCGAACGCCGCATCAGGATCAGGAACGTCGGCATGCTTCCCTATCCGCTCAATCTATTCAAAGACCTGCTCCGGGACGGGCTTCGTGGTGCGCGAAATGGCGCCTGAGGAACTCGACTCCTTCCTTTCGAGCAGGTTTTTCGCCGCTTGCGAAATGGGGAGCCGCTTCCGTTCCGAGATTGAGGACGTAGGTCGTTGGCTCGAACTTTCCGCCCGGTATGAATCATGGTTGGACCGAAAAGATACGCCGAAGACCGCCATTCCCAAGACTGTCCACCAAATCTGGATAGGAGGGGAGCTGCCGGCCAAGTACGAAGGCTTCGCGCGGAGCTGGGTCGCGCTGAACCCCGATTTCGAGTACCGACTCTGGAACGAGGCGGCGATCGCAAACATGCTGGACGAACGAGTTGCCGGCATTTTCGAAAAGACGGTGAACTTCGGCGCGAAGTCCGATATCGCCCGCTACGCGATCCTGGAGAAATTCGGCGGGGTTTACGCCGACACGGACTTTGAATGCCTGAAACCGATCGGCCCCCTCGCGGAGAGAACGAGCTTTTTCGCCGGCGTCACCGTGGATACCTCGCCGCAGATCATGAACAGCATCATGGGCGCGTCGGCCGGACATCCTTTCTTGCGTGCCCTCCTCGAATCGCTGGAAGAACCCTTGAGGAGCGACAAGGGCAGGGATGTGCTCCATTCAACTGGGCCCTTTTTTCTCAGTAGGGAATTCTTCGAATGCCGGGCCGCGAGCGGCGATTTCGATATCGTGCTTCCGACGAAGGTCTTCTATCCCTTTCCCTCCCAGGCCCGCTACCGGCGCTACGAGAGTTCGGAAGAGATCAAGCGGAGATATCACCGGGAGGAGGCTCTCGCCATCCATTACTGGGAGGTGAGTTGGCAGGACAAGGAGACGAACCTGATCGTCGCGGCCAAGCGCTTCGTCAAGCGCGTCATCTTCTGGAAAAGACTTGAGCCGATTCTGCGAAGAAGTTTAAGGCGTCGACGATGAAGGTCGTCCGCATCCTCGGCGGACTCGGCAATCAGCTCTTCCAGTACGCTTTTTCGCGAGAGCTCGAGCGCCGAGCGGAAGAGCCCGTCTTCACCGACACTTCCGCCTTCGATCGATATCGGCTCCACAACGGACTCGAACTCGAGAGGGTTTTCGGGCTCAGTCTCCAACGCATCAAGGTGCAGACGGCGAGGCAACTTTGCACCGAGCCTACGAATCCGCTCACTCGCGCCAGGCGACGTTTCTTTCCGAAGAAGAGCCACTTTATCGATCGCGATACCTCCTACCACGGGGACGTATTCACCCTTGCCGGCGACCGCTACTACGAAGGCTACTGGCAGAGCGAGCGTTATTTCGAAGGCGTAGCGGCGGAGCTCCGTCGCGACCTCGTCTTTCCCGCCCTCTCGCCCCGCAACGAGGACTTTCTCGCCGGCCTCCCAAGGCCGGCCTGCGCCGTTCATGTGCGGCGGGGGGACTATCTCAGGCCCGAGAACACCCACCTTGCGGTCTGCGGCCTCGACTATTACCGGCGCGCGATCGCGGAGCTCGCGCCGAGCTGTGCGAGCCTTGTCGTCTTTTCCGACGATCCGGCCTGGTGCCGCGAGTGGCTTGTCTTCGAAGGAAGCAGCCTGCGGATCGTCGACTGGAACCGGGGGGCGGAGAGTTGGCAGGACCTCGCCCTGATGGCGGCCTGCGAGCATCACGTCATCGCCAACAGCTCATTTTCGTGGTGGGGGGCCTGGCTCGGCGAAGCCGGGGGCGGCAGGGTCCTCGCTCCTGCGCTCTGGGCGCGCGCGGGCCGGGGAGCCTGGGGCTACCGGCTCGGTTACGCCGACATCGTGCCACCGCGCTGGACAAGGATGGCAGTCGAATGAATCCCACCCATCCAGAGTCGAAATATTTCGTTCACCGGAGCTCACTATGTGTGGAATAACGGGCTACTCCGGCCTGATGAAGAATCGCGATCAGGTCGAAAGAGCCGTGTCCGCCATGTGCGACTCCATGGCCCTCAGAGGACCCGATGCCGTCGGCACGGCCATCTTGAAGTCGTCTTTCTTCGGGCACCGGCGCTTGAGCATCATCGACACCTCGGACAACGGACGACAGCCATTCGTCGACCAGGCCCGGGAGCTCATGCTGGTAGTGAACGGAGAAATATACAATTACCGGAGTCTGGCGGAGGAGCTCCGCGGCCGCGGGCATCGCTTCCGATCCGATTCGGATTCGGAGGTCATTCTTCACGGCTATGCGGAGTGGGGCGAGGCGATCTTCACCAAGATTCGCGGCATGTTCGCCTTCGCCCTCTACGATGGGAAGAGCGACACCACCTATCTGGTGAGGGATCGGCAGGGCATCAAGCCGCTGTGCTACACGATCATCGACAATGATCTGTATTTTGCCTCCGACCAGAGGTCCCTCCTGGAAATTCCCGGTATCGCGCGAAAGGCGAAGCCCCAGGGAATCTACGGCTATCTCCTTTACGGCTACGTGCCGCAGGACCTGGAGTTCATAGCGGGACTGCACAACTTGCCGGCGGGGCACCAGCTGAAATTCAAGGCGGGGAAGGTGGAGCTGTCTTCGCTGTGGCGACCCTTCCCGGAACCCATACCTGCCATGAGCGAGGAGGAATGCCTTGCGCGGACCAGGGACCTTCTCCGCGAAGCCGTAAGCTCGCATCTGCAAAGCGACGTGCCCCTGGGCATTTTTCTCTCGGGCGGCATCGACTCCACTTCCGTACTTGCCTTGGCCAAGGAAGTGTCCACCGGGCCGATCACCACCCTGTCCATCGGCTTCAGCGACGGGCCCTCGCATCTCGACGAAAGCGGTATAGCCCGAAAGATCGCCGGGCATTTCGGGACCAGGCACATAGAACTGGTGGCCACGGGGAAGGACATCGAAAGCCGCCTGGACAAGATCATCGAGGGACAGGGACTTCCGAGTTTCGATGGCATCAACACCTATATCGTCAGCGAGTTGACCAAGAAGGCGGGAATCACCGTCGCCCTTTCCGGGCTGGGCGGCGACGAGCTGTTCGGAGGCTATGGAATATTCGGCTTTCTTCCCAAAGCCTATCCTTACTTGCGACACACGGAAAAGTTACCCCGAGTCATCAAGAAGGCCGTGGCCGGGATGCTGGCCCCGGCCCTCGGCGGGAAGCTCAGGCGGTGGCCCGAGGTCGACGATTTCGTCTCCTTGTATGCCATGATTCGCTTCAACGGCTGGATGAACGAAAACGAGGGCCTGCTTTCCCGAGACTATCTTTCGGCCAACCCGATGAATTCGGATCCCTTCGCCAGCCTGCGCGGCATCCGGCTTCCTGGTACTACCCTATGGGACGATCTCCAGACGCTGGAGATGGAAAACTACATGTCGTGGAGGCTGCTCCAGGATACCGATGCCATGAGCATGGCCAATTCCCTGGAAGTGCGCGTTCCCCTGATCGACCATCAGGTGGTCGATCACGTGCGATCCCTTCCAGCGAACGTGAAAAGGAAATTCGGGTATCCGAAGAAACTTCTCGTCGGTGCCTTGAAAGACCAGCTGCCGGACTTTGTCCTGAATCGTCCCAAGCAGGGCTTTGCCCTCCCCATGCGCGAATGGCTGCTGACGGAATTGGCGCCGCTGGTGGAATCGGTCCTCTCCCCGGAGAAACTGCGGTCGAGGGGGCTGTTTTCCTCCGAACAGCTGGGCGGCTATCATGCCGCGTTCAAGGCGAACAAAATCCCCTACGAATTCTTCTGGAAGCTGATCGTCTTGGAACTATGGCTCGATAAACACAGGGTCGAGGTATTCTAGATGCCAAAGGTTTCGGTCATCACGACCGTGTATAACGGCTCAAGGCATCTCCGGGAAGCCATACAAAGCATCCTCGACCAGGAATATGGGGATTATGAATATCTCATCGTGGATGACGGCTCCACCGACGACACGGGCGACATCGTCGCGAGCTTCAGGGACCCTCGCATCGTCTCTATTCGCCTGAATCGAAGCGGCAGAGGGGTGGCGTTGAACACGGCGATCCGCATGGCCCAAGGGGAATACGTGGCCGTCTTGGACGCGGACGACATCGCCTTCAACTATCGCCTTCGTCGGCAGGTGGACTTTCTGGACGCCCATCCCGACTGCCAGGTGCTGTGCGGCAATAACATGATCAATTCGGCCAGCCCCGGTGAGGGCGCCACCGAAGCGTACCGAAAGATCGAAACCGACGAATTCATCAGGCGGAACGTCGTCTCCCATTCGAGCGTCATGATGCGCAGGGATGCCCTCCTCAAGGTGGACGGCTACGACGCCACGAGGAAGTGCCTGTTCGACTATGACCTGTGGTATCGATTGGCCACGGCGGGCTCTGTCTTTTACAAGCTCGACTCGGCCCTCGTCTTCAAGAGAATCCACGAAGGGCAGTTCTTCGAAGGCAAGAACCGTTTCAACGTCCTCGTCCAATCGATGGTGGTGAAACTGCGCTTCCATCGAAGCTTCTCGCGGAGAAAGTCGGACGTATTCTTTATTTTCGCGGGCTTTCTTTATGGATTGCTGCCCCCCATCGTCAGAAGAAAATTCATGGAGAGATTGAGATGAGCGGGCCTGGCGAGCTCAGGCCTTGGAAAGGGAAATATGGCAATACCTAAGATTCTCTATCAGACCTACAAGACCTACGAACGCATACCGCTTTTCGTAAAATCGGCGATGCTGCTCCAGCGTGTTCATTGCCTGGGCTGGCGCTTCGAGTTCTACGACGACGAGCGGATCGCGGAATTCCTCAAAAGCGAATACGGCGGCGAGGTCTTCTCCGCCTACGACAAGCTCGCCATCGGCGCGGCCAAGGCGGATTTCTTCCGCTACGCGGTGCTCTACAAATACGGCGGGGTCTATCTCGACGTCGACAGCGAAATCTCGGCCAATCTCGGCCGGCTCATCCGGCCCGACGACGTCGCGATCATCGCGCACGAAGGCAACCCCGATTGGTATGTTCAATGGGCCCTCGTTTACGCGCCCGGCCATCCCTTTCTCGCGCGCACGATCGACAAGATGGTCGCGAACATCGAAAGCAACCTCTTTCCCCACGACAGCCATGCCATGACCGGCCCGCGGGCCTATACCGAGGCAATCAACGAGTGCCGCGCCGCCGATCCCGCCGTTCCGTACCGTGAGGTCGAGGTGGACTACGGGCAATTCTTCCGATTCAAGCGCCGCTATTCGCGGGTTCTCTACAAGGACCAGCCGCATTGGCGCGACGAGCTCGCGAACGGCGTGCTCAAGAAGTAGGGCAGGACGACATGATCATCACTCAGACACCCTTCCGCATGTCCTTTTTCGGGGGCGGCACGGATTTTCCCGGATTCTACGAGACCCACGGCGGGGCGGTGATCTCGACGACCTTCGACAAGTACTGCTACGTCAACGTCAGGCACCTGCCCCCCTTCTTCGACTACAGCACGGAGCTCGCCTATTCGGCAACTGAGCGGGTGCGGTCGGTCGACGAGATCAGGCATCCGGCCATCCGCGAGGCAATGCGATTCCTCGACATGCGCGAAATACGGCTGACCTATGAGGCGGATCTTCCGGCCCGCTCGGGGCTGGGGACGAGCAGCTCCTTCGCCGTGGGCATGCTCCAGGCCTTCTACGCGCTCAAGGGCAAATACGTAGACAAGCGTCGCCTCGCCGACGACGCGATCTATCTCGAGCGGACGCTCTGCAAGGAAAGCGGCGGCGTGCAGGACCAGATCGCGGCGAGTTTCGGCGGCATGAACCGCATCGATTTCTCGGCCGACGGATATACCGTCAGTCCCCTCATCATCTCGCCGGAGCGAAAGCGGGAACTCAACGACAGGTTGATGCTGTTCTTCACGGGCTTTTCCCGTTTTTCGTCGGACATCCAGGACCACACCGGAGAGGCGATCGGGAAGAAGGAAGGGAACGGCCGCCTCCTCGATACCCTGGCCCTCGTCGACGAGGCGGAAAAGATCCTGGTCTCGAAGACTGACCTTGGCGAGTTCGGCAAGCTCCTCGATCGGGGCTGGAAGCTCAAGCGGGGCTTGACGGACAAGATCTCCACGGGTTCGATCGACGAGCTCTATGCCGCGGCGATCGCCGCCGGAGCGGCCGGCGGCAAGCTCCTGGGCGCGGGCGGGGGCGGCTTCATCCTTCTTTATGCCGAAAAGGAAAGGCAGGCGGCCGTGCGCGAGGCGCTCAAGAAGCTCCTCTACGTGCCCTTCGAGTTCGAGACCGGAGGCACGCGGGTGCTCCACTACATGCCGGAAAAACACGATCCGGCGGACCGGGCGGAATGAAGACATGGACGAACATCTCGACGACCTGATACATCGGTATCCGAAGCTCCTTTCCTGTCGAAGCGACATTGCGAAGGCCTACGAGGCCATCGCGGCGGCCTATCGTCGCGGCGGCAAGCTCCTGGTTTGCGGAAACGGGGGCAGCGCCGCGGACTCCGACCACATCGTCGGCGAGCTCATGAAGAACTTCGTCGTGAAGCGGGGACTCGATCCGGAGCTGAAGGCGGAGATCGAAGGGGTCGCCGCCGAGCTGTACCCCGATGAAGGCGCCATCGGCGCCGGCCTCGTGGGCAACCTGAACGGCGCCCTGCCGGCCATCGCCCTGACGCAGCACGCTGCCCTGAACTTCGCCTGCATCAACGACAACTCGGCCGACGTCACCTTTGCCCAGCAGGTCCTGGGCCTGGGAGCAAAGGGCGACGTCTTCCTCGGCATCACGACCTCAGGCAATTCGAAGAACGTCATCTATGCGGCGATCGTCGCCAAGGCCAAGGGCCTTGGCACCGTGGCGCTGACCGGCAGGGACGGCGGGCGGATAAAGAGCCTCGTCGACGTCTGCGTGGTGGCACCCGAAGAGGAAACCTACAAGATCCAGGAACTGCACCTGCCGATCTATCACGCCCTCTGCCTGGCCCTCGAGCGGAGCTTCTTCGGATGAAGACGGTGATCATGGCCGGGGGCAAGGGCACAAGGATCCGGAGCGTCGCCTCGGAAGTGCCCAAGCCCATGATCCCCATACTCGGGAAGCCGATCCTGGAATATCAAGTCGAAGTTCTGGCGCGCAATGGCCTGAAGGATATCACAATTGTAACGGGGTACCTCGGTCAGGCGATCAAGACCCACTTCGGCAACGGCGCGAAGTTCGGCGTTGCTATCTCCTATTACGACGAGAGCGCCCCACTGGGCACGGCGGGTGCCCTCTACAAGATCTACGACGGGCTCGGCGAGGACTTTCTCCTCTTGAACGGCGATGTCGTCTTTGACATGAATCTGGGACGACTCCTTTCCTTTCATAAAGAAAAGGGAGGTGACGCGACCCTTGTCTCCCACCCGAGCGGCCATCCGGCCGACAGCTCCCTCCTCGTGACGGATGCCGAGGACAGGCTCACGGGCTGGCTCGCCAAGGAAGACCCGCGCCTCTATTACCGGAACCGAGTCAACGCGGGCATCCATCTCCTTTCGAGGCGGCTCCTCGACGCGGCGCGGCGGGGCCTGGCATCGGAAAAGGCTGACCTGGACAGGGACATTTTGAAGCCCCTCGTACCGACGGCCCGCATCTACGCCTACGACACGCCGGAGTACATCAAGGACATGGGCACGCCCGAAAGATACCGCGATGTCGAGCGGGACATCGGCAGCGGCTTCGTGGAATCGCGCAACCTCGCCAATCGCCAGAAGGCAGTATTCCTGGACCGCGACGGGACACTGAACCGCTCGAAGGGCTTTGTCAGCCGGCCCGAAGACTTCGAGCTCCTCCCGGGAGCCGCCCGGGCGCTGCGGGCGATCAACGAGAGCGGCTACCTCGCGATCGTCGTGACCAACCAGCCGGTGATCGCGCGCGGCGAATGCAGCCTCGAGGGGCTGCGGGCCATCCACGACAAGATGGAGACCCTCCTCGGCGCCGAGGGTGCCTACCTCGACGATCTCTTCTTTTGTCCCCATCACCCGGACGGGGGATTTCCCGGAGAGCTTCCCGAGTACAAGATCGAATGCGAGTGCCGAAAGCCCAAACCGGGCATGCTCCTGGCCGCCGCCGAAAAGTACAACATAGACCTTTCCGCGTCCTTCATGCTGGGCGACGACGAACGCGACATGGGCGCGGGCCGGGCCGCCGGCTGCAAGCCCGTCATGGTGGCGCCCGGCGAATTGCCCAAGGCGGTGGACGAGATACTCGCGCCGCGCGGGCCGCGATAGTCGCTGCGGATGAGCATGAGAATCCTCCACGTCGTCACCAACGCCGATCTTGGCGGGGCGCCACGGGTGGTCACGGAACTCGCGAACAGGGCGGCCCGCGACGGCCATGTCTGCGCGGTGGCATCGGTGCCGGAAGGACCCCTGTGGGAGGGTCTCCTCCCCAGCGTCGAAAAGGTACGCCTCCTCTGGCTTCGTCGCGAGATCGCGCCCATGGCGGAAATCAGGGCCTGGTTCGAGCTCAAGCGGCTCTTCGAGAGTTGGAAGCCGGACATCATCCACCTTCACTCGTCGAAGGTCGGCGTCCTCGGGAGGCTCGCCGCGGGCAGGCTTGCATCGAGGGTCGTGTACACGATCCACGGTTTTGACACGATACTGAAGAGTTATCGAGTCTTCCTGCCCCTCGAAAGGATGCTCGCCGGGCGGACCGGGGCCCTCGTGCCCGTATCCGCTTACGATGCGCGCAATCTCGCGGCCGCGGGGATAGGCGGACGCCATGAACTCATCCGGAACGGGGTGAGCGACAGGCGGGGGCGACGGGGGGGCGACCAGGGAGCGGTGGCGGCCCTCGAGGGAGCCAAGGCGAGGGGAGCGCAGGTGATGCTGAGCGTGGCCCGGCTCGCGAAACCCAAACGCTTCGATCTTTTCGTCGAGACGGCCCGCCGTTTCGACGAATCGGAGGCCCTGTTCTTCTGGATCGGCAATCCTGCCGATGCCGACGCCACAGGCTTGCCGGCCAATGTCAGGCTCCTCGGCGAGCTGCCCGAGGCCGGGAATTACGCTAACTATTGCGATATCTTTCTCTTGCTATCCGACTACGAAGGCCTGCCGATGTCGGTTCTCGAGGCCCTCTCCTGCGGGAAGCCGGTGCTGGCCTCGAAGGTGGGAGGGCTGCCTGAGGCGATCGGCGAAGACTGCGGCGAGCTCGTGGACAACGATGCCGGCTCGGTCGAGGCGGCCCTGAGACGACTTATGCTGCCGGTGCGGGCGACGAAGGCGGGCGAGGCGGCGAGGCGGCGCTACGAGGCTTCGTTCTCAGGCGAGGCGATGTGGGGGAGCTATCTCGGGCTGTACCGATCGCTTATGGGGCTCCGAAAGCCGTGAGAATGGCATGAAGGCCGGCTGGAAACATTCCCTATCGAAGGCAAGGTGCTGAAGCAATATGCAAAAAAACCTGAAACGCAGACAATTCAGACTACTCTTCGTCGACGCGCTCCTGATGTACGCGGCTCTTATCCTTTCCTATCTCATCAGGCACGGGTCCCTGCCCTCGGGCCAGGGTCTGCAAACGCACCTCTACCATTTTACGATCATCTTCGCGATGTGGATCGTCGTCTTTTATACGCTCGGCATGTATCGGCTGGAGATGGCGACGGACAACCTCGCCTTCGTCAGACGGATGGCGATATCCCTTTCGATCGGCGGCCTCCTCGGAGCCTTGTATTTCTACCTCATCCCCGACGAATCGATTAATCCCAAGACCCTCCTCTTTCTCGTGGTGGTGGTCTTCGGGCTCCTGTTCTGGGGCTGGCGCTATTTCTACGGGGCCGTCTGGAGAGGAAAGCGACAGCGGATAGGCGTCGGCTTCATCGGCATGACGGCCGAGACCTTGGCGATGGCCAAGGCCCTTTCCGAAAGGCCCAATCTCGGCTACGACACCCGATTCTTCTACGATGAAAACGCGCAGGCTTCGGGCGAGGAGGTGCCGGTGATCGCCTATTCGCCGATGATTCGCCACTTCGTCGCCGACACCGACGCGGACCTCCTCGTGATCGCCAGCGACAGGGAGCTGCCTCACGACCTCGCGCGGGTGTTGTTCGGCCTGCTGGAGCTCCGCGTGCGCTACATTCGGTTGCCGGATTTCTACGAGCTCATCCTGCGCCGTGTGCCCATCGGGGCGATCAACGAGACCTGGTTCCTCGAGAACATCGACCTCAAGGCCAAGCTGGCCTATGAATGGTTCAAGCGGCTGACGGACGTCGTGGTGGCCGTAGTGGTATTCGCGATCAGCCTGCCGCTCTGGCCCTTGATCGCGCTGGCGATCAAGCTCGAAAGCAAGGGGCCCGTGTTCTTTACCCAAAAAAGGCTGGGACGATTCGACAAGCATTTTACCATGATCAAGTTCAGGACGATGCGGACAGCGGGAAACGATCAATCGCCGACGGGAGTCAAGGATTCGCGGATCACGAAATTCGGGAAATTGCTCCGCTCGTCGCGGCTGGACGAGATTCCCCAGGTGCTGAACATACTAAGGGGCGACATGAGCTTTGTCGGGCCGCGCCCCGAGCGCCCGGAGATTGCGCTCGGACTCGCGGCCGCCATCCCTTACTACAGTCAGCGGCACCTCGTAAAGCCGGGCATCACGGGCTGGGATCAAGTATCGGGGGAGTACCATTCGCCTTCGATCGAGGACACGAACAAGAAGCTGCAATATGATCTCTATTACCTCAAGAATATGTCGCCGCTCCTGGATTTGTCGATCTTCTTCAAGACCATCATGACGGTGGCGATGAGAGAGGGGAGATGAGAGGGAGAAGAGGGAGCCGCGGATAAGAAAGGGAAAGAAGAGGGCGATGGGAGATTTCGACGAGGCGCGCGAAAGCGAATTCGAGGAAGAGCTCCGCTCGTTGGTAATCGCGATCGCGGGCGGCGCGAACTGCGAGATTTTTCTGTTCGGGTCACGCGCTCGAAGGACGGCAGGCAGGGCCTCGGACTTCGACATAGGGGTGCGTGGGCTGTCCACAAGGGAGTTCGGTGCACTCAAGAGCCGAATCGAGGAAGCCGTCGAGGAAAGCCGAATTCCCCACGGAGTCGACGTAGTCGATTTCGACAGGGCTGACGAGGTTTTTGTCGCGATAGCCGATAGGGAAAAGGTGATATGGAAGAGCGCCTAAGGCTGATCCTTGCGGAACTCGAATCGGCGATCGCGGATTTCGAGGGCGCCCTCTCGATCGAAGATCGCGGCCTCGACCCGATCGTCGTCGATGCCGTCCACAATGGCCAGGCGCAAAAGTTCGAATTTACCACCGAGCTCTTCTGGAAGGCCGTAAAGGTATTTCTCTATTCCGAACACGGTTTCGATCTGAGCAGCCCCAAGAACGTGGTGAAAAAGTATTTTGAGCTCGGGTATGTGGACTACGAGAAATGCGATCGGCTGCTGCGGGCCCTTGATATTCGCAACAGCTTGAGCCATGTCTACAACAAATCGCATTTCGTCGCACTCTACGAGGAGATACGCGGATTCGGAGGGTTCTTCGGCAAGGTTGCGGAAGGAATGCGCTCGCGGTGAGGCCATTGAAAGTCATCCTGTCCTCTTCGAATTGTTGAGAGGAATCAGACAGGATAACAGGATGGGCAGGATCAACAGGAAGGAAAACAAAAAGGGAGAAGGGAAAGAGCCTTCTTCTTCTTCCCTATTCCTTATTACTTATTCCTTTCTTTTCCTGTTCATCCTGAAAATCCTGTTATCCTGTCCTCTTCGAGTTCTTGAGAGGAATCAGACAGGATAACAGGATGGGCAGGATCAACAGGAAGGAAAACAAAAAGGGAGAAGGGAAAGATCTTCTTTCCCCTACCTCGAGGGTATCGCGGGGGATCTGCCGGAGTAGTGCAAATGTCCGAAGATGCTGATTTCTGCCAGTTTTTGATGCTGTGCATTGTAAAACTGGCAGGTTTAGGGTATTCGTGGATGTATGGTCACGAAGTCGCGCATTCTCGGACCCACTCTTGAAAGGAAGCTTCGAAAGCCCTTCGTCCACATTCTCTTTGGCGCCAGACAGACGGGCAAGTCGACCTTGCTGCGGAGCATTCTACCGGAGCAGTCGACCAGGCTCGATCTCTCGGATCCGCGAGAGCGAGCACGGTTCGCCGCCAACCCGGGGCTGTTCATCGATCTTTGCCGCTCCCTGCCCTTGCGGGAGAACGGCTGGACGGTATTCGTCGACGAGGCGCAATCGGTGCCGGCGCTCTTCGACGCGGTTCAGAATCTCTATGATAGCGACAAGGAAAGGTGGCGATTCGTCCTTTGCGGGAGCTCCGCGAGACGGCTCCGGGTCTCGGGCGCCAATCTTCTGCCGGGTAGGAGCATGCGCCATGTCCTTCATCCGCTTGTGACGGAAGAATACGAAGCTGCGAAACCTTTGTCGACGTCGGCAGGAGCCTCTCTCGTTTCACTCGAGTCTTTCGATGCGCAGGCGGTTCCACGTTTTCCCGGTCGCGGCATCGAGAGCCGCCTCGTTTTCGGGGACCTTCCCGGCATCGCGCTGTTGGATGACGACGGGGAACGCGCAGACATTCTGACCACCTACGCGACGGCCTATCTCGAAGAGGAGATACGGCGGGAGACTCTCGTCAAGGATTGGGGCCATTTCCTTCGCTTTCTCAAGTTCGCCGCGGGCGATTCGGGCGGGATCGTCAATCTGGCCGCGGTGTCCCGGGAGACGGGCGTCGCGGCGCAGACGATCAAGGCCTACTACCAGCTCCTCGAAGACATGTTCATCGGCTTCAGCGTTCCGGCCTTCTCGGGCAGCGCACGCAAGAGCGCGCTCTCGAGCCCGCGTTTCTTTTTCTTCGACCTCGGCGTCCGAAACGCCGCGGCGGGTCTCCCCCTGGTCGAGGCGACGGTCAACGCGGCCCCCGGCCTTCTCTTCGAACACTGGGTCGGGGTCCAGCTGATGAGCAAGCTTTCGTACCAGGGCTCGGGCGGTCTTTCTTACTACCGCACGACCGATGGTGCCGAGGTGGACTTCGTGCTCGAACAGGGGGGAGAGCTCACTCCGATCGAGGTGAAATGGAGCGAGAACCCTTCCTTGAAGGACGCCCGCCACCTCAAGGCTTTCATCATAGAGCATTCGAATCGCTGCACGCGCGGCTACATCGTCTCGCGATGTCCCTACGTGCTCGCCTTGGATGAGAGGATCATGGCGATACCGTGGTGGATGGTGTGAGGGGCGGACTGCAGGCGGAATACGTTTTGAGGTCCGACGCCAAAGAGCGACCGCGGGGTCAGTCCCTGCGTCGCAGCAAGGAGGGCCTAGTTGGAACCTGATATTCGCTGGATCCAACGGCTTTCGAATTTACAGAGCGCGCTGAAGAACCTGGACATGGCCTTACGCAAATGAGGGATTGTCCTCAAAGAACGAGGCTGGCATGCGAATAACGAAGGAAGAGCGGGATATCTTCGTCGATAGCATCGCGACTTGCGATCCTAACGCGAAGGTCTGGCTTTTCGGGTCACGGGTTGACGACTCGAAGCGGGGGGGCGATATCGATCTGGCCATCTTATCCCGGACGATCGGGAGAGAAGAGCTCAGAAAGATACGCCGAGACATTATGGATCGGATAGGCGAACAACATCTCGACATTATAGCTTCGTCCGATGGTCGCGATGCCTTTTTCAGGCTTGCAGTGGAAGGCGGAGTGCCTCTCTATGCGAACGACCGCCCTTGAAGTCCTGGCCGAGAATTTGGCCAATCTCGAGAAAAGTCTCAAGTGGCTGGAGCGGTCCTTCGGGAAGTGCTCGCGTATCGGACTAAAGGAGAGCTATTCCGACGAGGACTTCGATGATTTCGAGAACCTTACGTCGCGGTACGCGCGAACGACGGATCTCATAACCAACAAAGTCTTGCGAAGCATCGACGCAGTCGAGTTTCTCGAACCCGGAAGCGCTATCGATGCCGCGAATCGAGCCGAAAAGAGAGGCATCATAGAATCGGTAGGTAGTTTGAGGGATTTGAAGGATCTACGGAACGACATTGCCCATGAGTATGAAACCGACGACTTGAGAAGCCTGTTCGCCGCGGTATTATCCGCAACTCCCTTGGTTTTGAAGACTGCCGCGCGAATCGCGTCGTACTGCGGGAGGTATGGCACAAGGTAACGAAATCCGTTACTACCCGCCTATCGAGGTCAGACCCCAAGGGTGTCGCAACAGGAAAGGGAATTGGAGGGGAGATGACAAAGCATTACTCCGCAATTATCGAGCGAGAAGACACCATGTATGTGGCGCTTTGCCCGGAACTTGATATCGCGAGTCAGGGCGAGACAATGGAGATCGCCAAGGCGAATCTGATCGAAGCCGTCGAACTCTTTTTTGAAACCGCAGACCTTTCCGAGATCGAGGGCAGAGAGCATGGAGAGGCTTGGCTGACAAGTCTCGAGGTTACCGTTGGCTAAACGCCAGAGAAGAAGTAGCCGCAGATTTCGCAGATTACGCAGATAAGAAGGACAGCTTAAGATTTCTGTCACGGATGAAAGTTGCTTTTATGCGACGGCGGGGTCAGACCCCGCGTGGTTGCAAGGAGGGTCCAGTTGGAACCTGATATTCGCTGGATCCAACGGCTTTCGAATTTGCGGAGCGCGCTGAAGAACCTGGACATCGCCTTGGCGATCGAGAATCCCGATGTCGTGCAAAGGGCAGGTATGGTCCAGTTCTTCGAGATGTGCTTCGAACTCTCGTGGAACACGGTCAAAGACTATCTGGAGGCGCAGGGCTTTGGCGATCTGAAATCGCCGCGAGCGAGTCTGAAAAAGGCTTTTCAGATCGGGCTCATACAGGATGGTGCGACGTGGCTCAAGGGTCTCGAGGACCGGAATCTGACTTCGCATATGTACAACGAAGAGGTCGCCCGGGAAGTCGAAACCATGATCCGGGACTTGTATGCGCCGCTGATCCATTCGCTCGAAAGAAGCCTCGTCGAACTGAGCCATGAGGAAAGCTGAATTGGGCCTTCTCGAGACCGAGCTGGCCGAGATAGTCGCGGTTATTTCCGCAAGAAAAATGGTGGAATCGGCCGTGATTTTCGGGAGCAGGGCCAAGGGCAACTATCGCGCGGGCAGCGATGTGGACATTTGCCTCAAGGGTCGCGGCGTGCATCATGAGGATGTGCTTGAAATAGGGTATTCGCTGAACGAAGAGAAGATGCTTCCCTATCAATTCGACGTCGTCGACTACAACACGATCGATAACGAGGCTTTGCGAGATCATATCGACAGGGTCGGGCGGGAGATATTCGGGCGTCACGTCGGGCAGAGAGAGGAAAGATGAGCCGGGGATTTCGCAGATAAAAGCACGATCCGAGGGTCTACGTAACTGGGGGGATTGTCCCCAAAGAACGAGGCTGGCATGCGAATAACGAAGGAAGAGCGGCATATCTTCGTGGAGAACATCGCGACTTGCGGTCCTAACGCCAAGGTCTGGCTTTTCGGGTCCCGGGTCGATGACTCGAAGCGGGGGGGGCGATATCGACCTCGCCATCTTATCCCGGACGATCGGGAGAGAAGAGCTCAGAAAGATACGCCGCGGCATTATAGAATCGGTCGCCAGTTTGAGGAATTTGAAGGATCATATCATCCTGTCCTCTTCGAATTGTTAAGAGGAATCAGACAGGATAACAGGAACGGCAGGATTAACAGGAGGAGAAATAAAGAGGGAGAGGGAGAAGAGATTCTACCTATTGTCCATATTCTTCTTTCCTGTTCATCCTGAAAATCCCGTCCTCTTCTCTTCGATTGAAGAATCAGACAGGATAACAGGAAATACAGGATGATGGCGGGTCAGGGTCCTGGAAACCAAAGTGTAGCTTCCTACAATCCTGACGGTCAGTACATACCAAGGCCGCGAGCTTGCCCGAGTCGTGGGCCAGGTTCGGAGGCACTGGGTGGCTCGAACTATAGGAAATACAAGCATGACTTATACCGCAGTCATCAAACAGGACGGATCCGACTGGATTGGCTGGATAGAAGAAATACCAGGGGTCAACTGTCAAGAATCGTCACGGGAGACACTCGAAGAAACATTGAGAATAACCCTAAAGGAAGCACTCGTATTCAGCTGGGTATAGATGTCCCGTGATGTACGGTTGAACGAAAAAGAGAAGAGATTCTACCTATTCTCCATGTTCTTTTTTCCTGTTCATCCTGTTCATCCTGTCCTCTTCTCTTCGTTAAAGAATCAGACAGGATAACAGGAACGGCAGGATTAACAGGAGGAGAAGTAAAGAGGGTGAGGAGATTATACCTATTGTTCATATTCTTCTTTCCTGTTCATCCTGAAAATCCTGTTATCCTGTCCTCTTCTCTTCGATTGAAGAATGAGCCGCAGACTTCGCTATCGATAATTTCCCTACAAAGTCCGTGAGCATCGATTTTGGGATGCTGATCAGTTCGTTACCATGACGAAGACCCTGAAGTCCTTGGGGTCGCTTTTCGAGCCTTTGTAGACTCTATAGAGGTCGGATTTGCCCCCTTCCGAGGTGGTATTGAGGCAAAGGGCGCTGCGAGTCTCTACGAGCAGCCTCGGGAAGATTTTATGCCGATTAGAAATAGACTATCAGCGCGAAAATTGCTTTCGCGGTGGAAACGCATTACATTCAAGTATTGTAAGGAGGCTTCAATGCGTGCTACCGCGACGATCACTTCGAAAGGCCAAATCACCCTTCCAAAAGCCGTTCGTGACCAGCTGGGTAGCAGGGTTGTGGAGTTCGTCGCCGAAGGTGGAAGAATCGAGCTCCGTCCTGTCGAGAGTGTCGCGGGAGCTTTTTCCGAATATGCCAAGGTTGGAGCAACCATGGAGGAAGCACGACAGGCCACCTGGGGCAGCGCCGATGCCGGGAACTGAGCGATGGCTTCCGGACGCGAATACTATCCTGCGCTATCTCCTCGGCGACGATGCCGATCTTTCTGCTAAGGCGACCGAATTTTGGGAAGGCGTTCGCGAAGGCAGGCGCATAGCATTTTTGCGCGAGGCTGTGCTCCTTGAATGTGTGTATGTTCTGCAGCGCTTCTATAAGGTGCCTCGAGCAGCGATCGCAGAGAGGCTGCGCGGTCTATTGGCCTATAAGGGTCTTGTGGCCGCCGAACAGGAGCTTCTCGACCAAAGTCTAGAATTGTATGGTCGGGAAAGTCTGGACTATATTGATTGTCTCCTCGCCTCGAGTGCCTTTCGAGGGGATGGACAGGTGTTCAGTTTTGACAAGAAGCTGAACAAGTTGGCGGCCGGGAATCGATGAAGACATTTTAGCCGCAGATTGCGCAGATTTCTCCGATAAGAAAAGAAAGAAAAGCAAGAAAGCGCGATGGTAGCTCTACGGCGATTTTCCCCAAATCTACTGAGATTCTCGCAACGAAAGGGTGCATGGGGGAGTAAACCTATGGGGGCACGGAGGGTCGGGTCGGGGACTCAGCGTATGCCATTTGCGAAGGTTTTTTGGCTTGTATTCGGGCGATCGCTTGGATATTCTGGCGTGGATAAGAAAAACGTGGGTTGGGAATTAGCTTGTAAATGTAAATTACCCAACAAAATATTTCGTCAAAGCCGGCAGCGCGTTTCGACCGCGTCGTGGGAGGCGAATGTCGATCCCTTCTGTTGCGAACGCGCCAAGAGCGCGAGGCACGGGCGCGCAAAAGCAAATGTGGAGAATCGGCCGGTAAGGCAATACGATATGAGCCGTCTTGGTGGTGGCGATTCTCCGGCACCTCGTCTCCTCGGGTTATAGAGAGAGGAAGAAAGGCCGCGGATTTCGCCGATTTACGCAGATTAGAAATGGACAAGCAGCTTTAGTATTCGACATCAAGAGCGATACGCAAGGCCGCATCGAGTCTTCGGATCTTCTCTTCCGGTAATTCCCCTACAAAGTCCGTGAGCATCGATTTCGGGATGCTGATCAGTTCGTCACAATGGATCGAACTGTCATGCTTCAGCCCTTCCTCCGTTCCCACTTCAACTTGGGTGGAGAGGTAATTGTGCAATGAATAGATCGGAGCACAGGTGACAGTCGAGAATTTCGAATCAATGACGACTTGTCTGCTGACAACGATGAAGACTCTGAAATCCTTGGGGTCGTTCTTCGAGCCTTTGTAGACTCTATAGAGTTCGCCTCTCTTCACATCGGCGCCTGAAAGCCCAATGACTCCAAGGCTTCCGAATTGAGCAGTTCCGCGGAAGCATTGAGAAGTTCCAGGTCTCTACGATTCCTGAGTTCCCGGTTTGCAAGTTCGAGGTATCTCCATACGGCCTTTTCGATGAGGTCGGATCTGCCCCCTTCCGGCGCGATTTTGTCAAGTTCTGTGAGAAGGTCGGAGGAGAGGGTAATCGAGGTCTTGACTTTCATACGAGAAAGATACCACCGAGGTGGTAGTACGGCAATGGCTGCTGCGTATGAGCGGCCTCGAGCGCCGCTCTCTATATCCCCAGGTCGTCGCGATAGCGACTGGATAAGGGCTAAGGGTCTTAGGGGGAGAGAAGAATTAGCCGCAGATTTCGCAGATTAGAAAGCAAGGAAGGCAAGAACAATGAAGGGGGCGGGCCTTTAGGGTCTGGCCTTTTCCGTCGCTGCGACTATCGGGGAGTACCAAAAGGGTACTTTTGAAATTGTTGCGTTTCGGTGGCCATTCATTTACGCAGGAGATGCCAGCATGACCCAGACCGCAGTCATTAAATAGGACTGATCCGACCGGATCGGCTGGATACGGGAAATACCAGGGGTCAACTGTCAAGAATCGACACGGGAGACACTTGAAGAGACGAAAAGATTATACCTATTGTCCATATTTTCCCGGTCAATCAGAAAATCTCGCTATCCTGTCTTCTTCTCTTCGCTTATAGAATCAGACAGGATAGGCCGTTGAGGCTAAGGCTTTCTGCGGGGGGAGCGGCGGAGGTCGGGCTCCCTTTGGGGGCTGCGGTGCGCGTCGAGTATGTGCGAGAAGCCCCAATCGAAGCCGAGGCTTGCGGCAAGGATGGCGAGGATATAGGCCGCCCGGCCCTTTCGTTTTTTAGCGTTCATTGCCTAGCTCCTTGGTTGTATGCGTTTCGCCGGCCTCCTTCGCGATGTCGGCGGCCTGGCCCTTAAGGAGGGCGACAAGCTGGAAGACGTTCTGGACGGTCACGAGACCCCAGAAGAGGAGTGAAAAGCAGAGGGCGACGATGGCGGGCACCACCTTTGCCTCGATGCTCGCGCTGAGGGGCAGGAAGGTTCCCTGCACGAGGAGGAGGACGCCCAGGATAAAGCTGGTCCAGGCGGCGAGTTTGCGGTCCTGGATCTTGCCGTCGGGGCCGCGCAAGAGGCCTTGGCCTTTGGTTTCGAATCGCTGATTCATCGTGGCCTCCCCTACCAGTAAATGAGGCTCAGGGGTTTTACGTTGGCCCCGTACTCCGCCTTGGAGAGGCGTTTGTTGAAGCCGTCGCCGTCGGGCCATCGGCCTCCCCAACTGTCGTTGAGGATAAACTCCTCCTTTTCCTCGTCGTAGGCGACCAGGGCGACGAAGTGGCCGGGCTTGCGCAGGCAGACTTGCAGCGGCCGGCCGTTGGCGAGGTGGGCCATCGCCTCGTAGAAGGACATTTCGCCGGCGAACTCGCAGGGCTTTCCGAACACTTCCCTTACGGCGAGGGGATACCACTGGGCCACTTCGTTGCCGGGCAGGCGTTCCGGATCGAGGCCGGGCCAGGCTGCGCGGAGGGCTGCGAAGTTGCCGGGGTCGTTGAAGAACGCGGTGAGCACGTCTTCGGGCTGGGGGCGATACAGTCCCGGGCAGCGGACCCCGACCTCGTAGCCGCGCGCGGTCAGGCAGTTGAGAGCTGCCGTGGGGCCGCAGGTTTCGAGGGGGGATATACCCCCGGACAGGCTGCAGCGAAGCATGTGCTCGAAGGAGTTGTTCTCCTGTCTGAAATAGGCCCTTTTGCGATCGTTCCAATAGGGCGTTCCTAAAATTGCCATAGAGGACTCCTTTCTTTTTTCCGAAGGTCGAGGTTGCAAGCGTCGGGGAATTGCCGGTTTCGGCAGGGCCCGATCGTTCCGATAAGGAACGATATGAACCAACTAACTGCGAAAGAGTTCCCGTCCATCACGAAGGTCGCCTTCGCCGTCCTTTCGGTGGCGGTGCTTGGGGCCGAGGGCGAGTTTTCCCATCCCCACGCGGGCGCGGTCATGCTCGTTCTCGCGTCCGCGTGGCTCCTGGCCGACGCCCTGTCGTGTCGACGAGGAAGAAGACGAGAGGTCTTCAATCTCGCCAAACACGGGCTCACGCCGAGGGAGATAGACTTCACCCGCCAACTGCTCGCCGGAAAGTCACAGAAGGAAATCGCGATCGACTGCAAGGTAGAGGATTCCACCGTGCGTGACGCGATGAGCCACGTCTACAAGAAACTCGGCATCGCGGGCTCGAGGCAGCTCTTCGAGATAGGGGCGACCTACGATGTCGTGTGATCGCAGGATCGCCCCGGTCTCGAGCTCCTAGGCTTCGACGCGCACCACTCCCTTGTAGACGCCTTCGGTCACGTCCTTGCCGTTGACGGCGGCGCGGAGTTTGACCTTGTAGTCGCCCGGCGCGAGGCCGGCCGGAACGAGGGCGTGCACCGTTCCGGGAAGGATGAGGGAATATCGCGGCGAGCGGGATTCGGCTCCTCCTTGGTCGACGAAGAAGAGGCCCTGGGTGGCATCGGCCGCGTCAAAGCGAAGGCGGAGGCCCTTGATCTCTGCCGTGTCGGCGACGTGGAGGGGCGAGTCGGGCTGTCCTTCGCCCGCGGCGATCACCGTGTTGAGCACGGGGATGGAGAGGTCGGGACGCTCGTCGCGCTCGGTGCTCAGTTCGAGTTTGGCCGCATCCTCGAAGGCGCGGTCGGGCTTGTGATGGAGCCTGATGCCGTGGTTGGTCGCGGAGGAGCCGGGGAGGAACGAATCGTCGATGGAAGCCAGGCTGCCCGAGGCGCCGAAATAGAAGGTGCCGGTGGGGGTCTTGACCGCCTGGCCTTCCGAGAGAAGGCGGATGAGCTCTTCCTTGTAGAGCTGCATCGCGCCGCTGACTTCCGTTTTCGTCAGGGTCGTGCGGCCACGGGCCATGATTGTGAGGAATTCGTCGAATTCCACCGTGACGACCGGCGTGCCGGATCGCACGATGTAGGGGTCTTTGCAGGTGGCCAGGTGGTTCTTGAGAACCATGATCTTGAGAGACATGGGCAACTCCTTGGGCGCCCTTGCGAAGCCGGCTTTCGCTCGGGCGCTTCTCGACATGGGCCCCGCCAGGGGGGCCCTCGCCCCGCATAACGCTTGGAAGGGCCTCGAATGATTGCGCTTTGCCCGACGGCATGTGCCGGTACAAGGGCACCGGCAGGTGCCGGTGAGGCAGGCGAGGGCGATGACAAGAAGAGGCGCCTTCCGAAGGTAGATATTCCGGGCGGAAAGAGTGAATTTTGAGGTCGGCATGGCTAGTTTTCGAGGACGGAAAGAGTGTTTTTCGAGAGCGCATCCAGTAATCCCGGACAGGGGAACGAGTGAATAGGAGCTCCGGAATCTCTGGTGGCTGCCACGGCGATCAGGCATTACGGCGGCTGGGACTACTTGGAGCCATTCCGATCGATGCGGACGAATTTCCGGGTTGCAGATCATCCGTTACGGCGTTGCCCCAAAGTCGGTCGTCCTTGCGAGCGAAAGACTCCTCACTGTCTACAACTACATGCATATTACAGGATATGAATGGCAAATCCAATCAAGCTTAGAGCTGAAGTGACAGGTGTCATCCCCTTTGGCAAGGGGACCTACGCGGTAACATTTCAACCATCGGTAAGCGTTCCTCGATTCAAAGCTGGGCAATTTCTACACCTGACTCTAGAGGATTTCAATCCTTCGGATGGGTTCTGGCCCGAGTCTCGGGTTTTCTCCATCGCGTCTGCTTCCGGCATGCCAGAGTTGGAAATCGTTTATAGCGTGAAGGGCCGGTACACGCGACGCATGGAAGAGGAAATTAGGGCTGGTCGCTCGGTATGGCTCAAGCTTCCTTATGGGTCCTTTACCATCGATTCCACAGCTCGTACAGGCCAAGATGTGGTTCTTGTTGCGGGCGGCACAGGCATTTCACCCTTTCTTGCCTATATGGAGAACCTTGGGGGAGGACGTGAGCGAAGGCCGCGGGTCCGACTCTATTATGGGATACGAGAAAATGACATGCTACTCCATGGCAGCATGATCGGCGACCGAGCAACCGGAAGCTCGATCGAAGCAAATATTTTCGTGGAAAACGAGGAGGCGCGGCTCGCGCTTCCTTCGGCAGTGCGGGCGGAGCGCGGTCGCCTCGATATCGACAGAATCATGGATGAGTGCAGTGAATTGGCGAAGCCGCTCTATTTTCTGTCAGGACCGCCGCAGATGATTGTCGCTTTCAGGGACCGCATCATCGAACGAGGGACGAATTTCGAAAACATCAAGATAGACGAGTGGGAGTAGGCGATGGCGAAGAGCGAAAAAGACTTAAGGCAAGAAATTGCAGCACTAGTAAGCGAATACTACGGCGTGAAGTTCTCATCCAAGAATTTCGAGCCCGGCAAGACTCCCGTTCGCTATGCCGGGCGCGTTTTCGACGAAAAGGAGCTCGTGAGCCTCGTCGATTCATCCCTCGATTTTTGGCTGACCTCCGGGCGTTATTCTGAGGAATTCGAGTCGGCTTTTTCCGCTTTTACAGGCGCGGAATATAGCTTTCTCGTCAACTCGGGCTCTTCGGCGAATCTCCTGGCCTTCAGCAGCCTCATGAGCCCTCTCTTGGGAGTCCGTCGTCTCAAAGCCGGCGATGAAGTGATCTCGGTGGCGGCAGGATTCCCGACGACGGTGAACCCTATCATACAGAACGGGATGATTCCGGTATTCGTCGATGTCGACATCGGCACCTATAACATAGACGTAGCGGAACTCGAGAAGGCGATCGGACCCAAGACCAAGGCAATCTTTCTCGCCCATACCCTCGGGAATCCCTACGACCTTGATGCCGTCATGCGGCTTGTCGAAAAGCATGAGCTGTGGCTGGTGGAAGACTGCTGCGACGCCCTCGGTTCGAAATACAAAGGCAGGATGGTCGGCAGCTTCGGCCATATCGCAACCTGTTCATTCTACCCCGCCCATCATATCACCATGGGCGAAGGCGGGGCCGTGTTTACCAACGACGAAACCCTGGCCCGTGCAACCCGCGCACTCAGGGATTGGGGTCGCGATTGCTACTGCGCCGGAGGGGAAAGCAATACGTGCGGCAAGCGCTTTGCCGGTCAATACGGCAGCCTTCCCAAAGGCTACGACCATAAATACGTCTACTCGCACATCGGCTACAATCTCAAGGTGACTGACATGCAAGCCGCCATCGGCGTCGAGCAGCTCAAGAAACTGCCCTCCTTCATCAATTCGCGAAAGGCCAATTTCCGGGCCTGGACGGAAGGTTTTGGCCAATTCGGAAACAAGTTCATATTGCCCAGGGCAACCGAAGGATCGGATCCTTCATGGTTTGCCTTTCCGGTTACCGTAGCCGAAGACGCCGGCTTTACCCGGACCGAGCTAACCGATTACCTCAACCGGTGCTTTGTCGAGACGCGCAACCTCTTCGGCGGCAACCTGCTCAGACAGCCTGCCTATGCTGAGATCGCTCACCGAGTCGCTCCGGGCGGGCTTTGGCGGACCGACAGGATCATGAACGATACTTTCTTCCTTGGCACCTATCCGGGCCTGACGAGGGAACAGATCGACTACGCGATCAAGACTATCGCCGAGTTCATCGGGCGCAAAGGAGCCTGAGCCATGAAAGTAGTCATACTTGCCGGCGGATTCGGAACGCGGATTTCAGAAGAATCAGATTACAAGCCCAAGCCCATGATTGAGGTCGGAGGGAAGCCTATTCTCTGGCATATCATGAAGATTTATTCGCACTACGGCTTCAATGATTTTGTGATCTGTTGCGGATACAAGGCGTATTCGATAAAGAACTATTTTCACCACTACTATATGCACCAGGCGGACATGACGATCGACTTGGCTGCCAATACAACCGAATATCACAATTCTAGCGCTGAACCCTGGCGGGTTACCCTTGTCGATACGGGTCTCAACACCATGACAGGGGGCAGGATCAAGCGAATCCAGCCCTATATCGGGAATGAACTATTCATGCTCACCTATGGAGATGGTGTATCGGATGTAGACATGGGTGCGCTCCTGGAAAGCCACAAGAACAGCGGGCAGCTCGCGACCCTAACGGCGGTTCAGACATCCGGCAAATTCGGAGCTCTGCATATTGATCAAGATTCAGCAATTAGGGCTTTTCAGGAAAAGCCCAAGGGGGATGGAGCTTGGATCAATGGTGGATTTTTTGTCTGTGAGCCAGGGGTTTTCAATTACATCCGTGACGGCGACGAGACGATATGGGAACGCGGCCCACTCGAAGATCTCGCCCGTGATGGACAGCTGGGTGCTTTTAAGCACGAAGGATTTTGGCAACCGATGGATACACTTCGAGACAAGAACGAACTCGAAAGGCTATGGAGCGGTGGCAGCTCGCCCTGGAAAATATGGGAATGATCGATCCTTCCTTTTGGCGCAAAAAGCGTGTGTTTATCACAGGACATACCGGATTTAAGGGTAGTTGGCTGAGTCAGTGGCTTCTCATGTTGGGAGCCGAAGTTCGAGGCTATGCGCTCGATCCGCCCACCGAGCCCAGCCTCTTTGTCGCTCTCGGGTTGGCAGGTGAATTGGACCATTGCTTGGGGGATATACGCAATGCCGAAGCCCTCGAAAGCGCGATGAAGAACTTCAAGCCAGAGATAGTATTCCATCTCGCTGCCCAGCCTCTCGTCAGACTATCATATAAAGAACCACGACTTACCTACGAGACAAATGTCATGGGGACCCTCAATGTGTATGAGGCTGTGCGAACGTGCCAGTCTGTTCAGGTTGTGGTATCAATCACGACCGACAAGTGTTACGAGAATCGCGAATGGGTATGGGGTTATCGCGAGAATGATGCAATGGGCGGCTACGATCCCTATAGTTCAAGCAAAGGTTGCGCCGAAATCCTGTCTGCGGCATATCGCCGCTCTTTCTTTAATTCCGAGTTGTATGGAAGGACGCATCAAGTCGCATTAGCCACAGCAAGGGCGGGCAATGTAATCGGTGGTGGTGATTGGGCCCTTGATCGCCTGATTCCAGATTGTGTTCGCTTCTTATCTAAAGGCGAAACAATCTTTATCAGAAACCCGACTGCGACTCGGCCTTGGCAACACGTTTTGGAGCCATTGTCCGGTTACCTATGTCTTGCACAAAAGATGGTGGAAGATCCAATTCATAGTAGTGAAGGCTGGAATTTTGGTCCTAATGATGACGGAGTATGGACCGTTGAAGCGGTGGTAACAGAAACTGTCAAGGCTTGGGGGAGTGGCCATTATGAGGTCATCGCAAACCCCGATCTGCATGAGGCAACTGTCCTAAAGCTCGACGTTAGCAAGGCTAGGACAAAGTTGAAGTGGGCGTCTCATATGACCACAGTCGAAGCCATCAGGAGCTCTATTGCTGTGTATAGGCGCTTCTATGAAAATGCCAAAACTATAGTAGAGTTGGTTAGAGATCAAATTAGCCAGTATGCCAAAGACGTGAGATAGGACTTTCGGTAGTTTGCATGGCTAAGACTGTCTTTATAACCGGTGCCACGGGTTTCTTGGGAAGCAATATTTGCAGTCGTATGACCCAGGATGGTTGGGTAGTCATCGTCGCTAAAAGAAGCGGCAGTGATCTGTAAGCGGTGCCATCGCCCCATCTTGCGTTTTTGACCTCTCGGTGTAGCTTCGCGTCTACGGAGGTAGGCATGAAGCAGCGAACAGATTCGGAACGGCGAGCGTTGGTGGATAAGTGGCGAGCGAGCGGCGAGACGGCGCT